>JAJQCZ010000036.1 GCA_021202465.1 Lachnospiraceae bacterium
CCCCCTGTGATTGTACTCACCACAGGGAAAGGAAAAAAGTGCTTACCGAACGATGTAAAAAGTGTTTACCATGCGGTGTAAAAATCTCCTTACCGCGCTATGTAAAAGAGTGCTTACCATGCAGTGTAAAAATCTCCTTACCGTGTGGCTGTAAAATCATCTTACCACCCACAGACCTTATTGTTCTTCCAGAAATAGCAGCCTTTGCAGGTAGGCGGGCGGTCCGCATAATAGCGAACGCCGTCAATGACCACCGTGCTTCTCAGATTTGGGGACATAAAAGATACCTCCATTCGTTATAAGTCTCGTTTCCGGCACGCCTCGTTCATCCTCCGGAAACAAAAACAGCCCGCCTGCATACTGTAAAAATACAGATACAGACGAGCTATGTACATCTAAGGCGATGATATCATTTTGTCCATCAAAAAGCGGAATCCATTTTCGTGTCAGATAACACGTTATCCACAGGTTCCGCTTGTTTTATTTCGCGATTTTCTGGCCATTAACCTTTTACCATGCACATCTAAAATACAGCCTAAAATAGTTTTTCATGTTCCAAACGTAGCTTTTCTTCCCCTAATATAGCTTTTCATGTTCCAAACATAGCTTTTCTTCCCTTAATATGGCTTTTCGTGTCTCAAACGCAGCTTTTAACTGCCAAATTAGTGAGACGGATATCATTACAGATCGCATATAGTTTCTGCAAGGATATCAAAGCATGCCCCTTAGGATCAAACTTTTCTTTATTCTGATTCGGTACATTTACTTGTCGGACTATCAGAAGTATTTATAATTCTCTCTGCCCATTGTAAAATTTCTCTTGCATATTGTATCGCTTCGCTGGCATGTCGTTCTTCCAGAAACATTTCATTCGGATATCTAACCGAAACACCGTATGGAACCAAAGTGTCAGCATAATCGTAGAATTTGTCTTCTATTTCAACCATGTTTTTAAGCTGATTCAAAAGGAATGACAGATCATGAAGTTTGGGCATCCCCCCGGGAGCACCGCAGTACATAATTACTGCTTATATTGCTTTTTCTGCCGACTGTTGGCAGTGATAACATATGATTTCTAATGGTTTCTAGTAATAAGTTTCATACAAATGTTTAGCGACTCCCAAATCTGTAACCGCTAAATCATACCATTCTTTTATTGTCGACGTCATAGAGCAAAACCCCCTTTTTATATACCTCATTTTCGATAGAAGGGATGTCCTTCCGTTCCTCAAATCTGCTTTTTGTTCCAACCAATATATCTACCGGACGTTTTTTTACTCTTCTAACCGCTTTATATGCTTTTGTCGTTTCCGCAGCAAGATCTGCCACACCATCTTTTACTACAATATAAAAATCAAAATCGCTCTCCGCCGTATAAGTATTACTTGCATAAGAACCAAACAAATAAATTTGTACTGGAAGCAGTTGATCTACAAAATGTTTCTTTAGCTCTTCGATTTCTTGTATAGGCATAATCGTCCACTCCCTTCATTTTTTTCACAGCAACAAACTCTCAAAATCATCTTATCATAACCCAAACGTAACCGCAAGACGGAGCGTTCCTCCATGCCATGCTACATAGCTTTTCACGCCTAGCCTCCTCCGTTACGAATCAGGGTCACCTGAGCAGGCTCATTCATACAGTATTCATACATCCATGCAGGGCCTTTTCATCCACAAGATATGGGGAAAACAACATGAAACAACACTAAATCTGGCATCCCGGAAAAGTGTCTCCTACTAGCTCACAAAATATTCGACCGCATTCTCCGGGAACATCTCCCTGAACTCCCCGTAGAGCTGCGCCGTGAGCCTTTTATTTGCCATAGCATGCGGAAGAAGCTGCCAGTGGCAGGTTCTGTAGCTGTGCGCCAGCTGTTTTTTCTGCATAATCCGGTTCCGGTCGCTGAGAATCGAGAGCATTGTTAAAGCTTCCCTCCCAGGGGTGAGCATATACAATCGTTGTTTTCATCGAATAGCCTCCATCTTTCCTTCATTGAATTTTTCACACTCACATCATCATACATAACGGTCCCGCTCCAAATTACGGGACGAACGCCGTCATTGCATCTGCATATTTGATATCCCATTTCAAAAATCAACCAGGTATATCCCAATGCTTATTTGTGTAAAGCTGCCTTTTTTATCTTTTTTTGTGACCTTAGCCTTTAGAAGTTTTCCAGCATCCATTAATCGAGCAAAGATGACATTATCCTTTTTTCGGTACATAGCCGAGCTTTCTGCCATCATTCATCAGCACAAGCACAAAATTACTGTCAAATTTATTATCTTCTCTGCGAAGAATTAAATCATCATCAACACTAACAACCTCCAACACACTCTGATCATCGAGATGCGTTGTCCCTGCAATAAATGAATCGAATAGATGTATTTCGTTCACAAGCGGCTTGATAATATTACCCAAATCCTGATTTTCTACTAACGACACAACACTTTCTTTTTTGATTTCTAATTCATTCGCCATATAAAACTCACTCCACTTGTCAGCAACCCGTTTAAAACTTCATCCAGTTTCCGCTCGTATTCTATATACTCCTTCAACTCTGCCTGCAGGGATTCTTTCTTTTCTCTAACCGCTTCATCATCGGCCAGCAGATATTTATACTGGTAAGGGGCTGTTTCCTTAATTTTATATATTTCCTCTCTCACGACATTGATTTTCTCCGAAAGACCCGGTATTTCAATCTCCATTTCCATTAGATTATTTGTTTCAAGCGCACGTTTTACCAGAATCTCTGCATCTTCCAAATCTTTCAGAGAATTTGCCTGATACGAAACAACGATCATATGCCACAGCCGTTTCAATTCAGGTACCTCATCTGTCTTTGGATTTATATCGGGATGCAATAATTTTGCCAGCTTATGATATAAATGTTTGATTTTTGCCAATTCTCCTTTTGATATCGTTTCACTGTTATGAGCTGCCTCATTGTCTTCAATCATCTTCTGAAGCCGTTCATTATAATCTTTCATTTCAGATTCAATCCAGGAATTCATTGCGTCCTGATCAATGGCATTACCTTTATTTATAGCAGTCTGACAAAAGCTGATTGTCTTCTTTTTTCGTATACATGAAACTTTCATTTTAAATACATCAGTAATCAGATCTCCAAATATCCTGATATATTCCATCTGAAATAAATAAGCTTCTTTTTTCAGATTATCTCGCCGAAATAACAGCTCTTCATATTCTCCGTAATCTTTATTTTTAACTTTGATGATTTCGTTCATTACTTCACCACCGTAAATACACTAAGTACAGGATATAACGCCGTAAGTTTATCTCCATTAATAGCTGCATTTTGGAAAAAATCATCGGGATCCCGATACCAACTGTTGCCAAAGCGAATGACAACTTCTCCTTCCTCTTCAATGGCTTCCACCTCATAGGATTCTTCCAATAAATCATGAAAAAAAGCAATCTTAATCGGTTTCTTCAACAAATAATATAAGTCAAATAGGTTAATATTTTCTTCGTCAATATCCGTGAGTTTATATAAATCCTCAACAAGCCATTTCATGATATTCAGATTACCAAAGAAATCATTATCAGAAATTCTGTTCGCAAGAAAATACTTTGCATCTTCATATAAATCGACGGCCTCCTCTATTTTTCCCTGCGCTACCCGGATCTTAGCAAGTCTTGTATAAATCTCCGGAAGTGGTGCATATTCATTCCTGGCATTTTTTATCTTTGGATAAAGTCCCTCTATAATGTTCCTATATTTCTCATAGTCTTTTTCTACATAATATCCATTCTTATACATATCGGCAATTTTATAGGTTGCCACAAGATTTCCGCGTTCCATAGCCTTTGAAAAGTATTCAAAAGCCTTCTTATAATCTTGTTCTCCTGTTCTACCATAATACAAAACATATCCAAGACACTCATCTGCATTATCATCACCATATGACGATGCCATTTCATAGTATTTTAATGCCAGATCAAAGAGCCGCTGCTCATAGTAATACCCTCCAAACTCCATCATCGCTCTTGTGTCATGAGTTTCAGAAATCAAGAATTCCAGAGCTTCTGTATACATAAACAATTGCTCTTCTGTGGGCGTATAATAATATCTTGTACTTTCTATAATTTCCGTCGCCTCTTTTACAGTCATACCATATTACCTCAAGATTCATTTTATATAAATCTATAGAATGCTCGATAACTCCCGACTTATCAGTATGATGTATCTGTCACTTTATCCCGCCATGCATCAGTATCGGACTTACATGGCCATTGGCTCTGCAGATCAGCGACAGCGCATGAAAAATATCCTGAAGGTCGATCTTTTCCGATTTCACCTCAATCGGATCAAAATGTTTCCCGGTAACTGTTGTAATATAGCTCATGAAAACCCTGCCTTATCTTATTATCAGGTATCTCCTAAAATATATACGGTATCATTTTTGTGAATGAACGAATTATAATTCCGCAGCATATCCCGGTTCATCGTCTCCACATCTGCAAACGGGCGATTCTGCATAACAATAATCCCTCTGTGCCCAAAATGGAAATCGCTCGTAAAATATACCATCTGTCTACCTCCGGATTTCAACTCCCGTCTCTCGTATTATACCTATCCCGCCTTCCTCTGACAAGACAAACTCCGTTCCCTTCTTAAAGTCACAGCTCATCTCCGGTCAAAAGCTCCGCCGGCACTCCGGTTTCTTTGGAAATCTTTGCCCGGACCTGATTGACCGCGTTGGCATTCTTCAGCTGATCCAGTTCCTTGTGCAGACTCGCTGCCTTCTCGTTTGCTTTTTCAAGCTGGCTGAAAATCCGTTCTCCCTGATCAGGAGCCTGTGTCTGATTGTTGTTACCCGTGTTCTGATCTGCCATCTTAATTATTTCCTTTCTTCATTTTGCGGCATGAATTGCCTGATTTTTGTCCCCGTTTACGGCACGGGTTACCATTTTTGTGTATTAAAAAAGGACTGTGATGATTCACAATCCTTTCTTTGACGCTATTTTGTTGTTTGCCTTATATAAACAGTGTTTTTTATCTTCCAAGATGGATATCCAGCGCTTTTATATTAAGCTGCTGTTTTGTCAACCACTCACTCTGATCAATAAATTCAAGAAGCTGTTCTTTTTGATCATCTTCTGATAACATATAATAAATATACTGGATAAATGCCGGATCCGGAGCAATACCTGCAATTTTTTTAATAAGCTCCTTCTTTTTTTTCATCATTCATAATAGTTTTTCCCATCCTTCCCCAAACATTTCCGTAAGGACTTCATTCACTATATTGTCCGGTTTTTCAATCAGATACCTGTCTATTATTTTATACTGATCATGCCCTTTATTGATAGCTGTATAGTAATAATTTCCAATTAGTCTGTGTACTAAAGCAGAGGATTTTTCTTCCGCCGAAAGATTGTTATCTTATTCTTCATAGACATATTCTTTTTCTGCGCGATCAATATCAACTTCATCATACTGGTTCCACATAGATTTTGCAAGAGCATATTCGCCTGTCGACATGTTACCCGTACGCATTCGGACTCTTTTCCGTGCAGTTATCGCTCTCCGCATGGACTTTATCTTCTCCTGCGACGTATTTCCCTCAGCACTATCATACATCTCCCGGTATTTATCCGAATCATCGCCTTCAACCGTGCTGCTGCTGTCAAACCGAATCGCATACTGACAATCACAGTTCGCGTGAATATGCTCCGCGTGGCCATTTCTGAGAGCCTTCTTTGACATGTACTGCCAGCCTCTGGAAGCCAGAGTCAGACAGAACGCGCATGTATCGCCCTGTGGCACCCATGCAAACTGCGCGCCATCCCGTTCTGCATTCTTTAATGTCATATCTGCCCCTGTCTGCTTTACGATTTTTCCCGCGAGGGAAATTTCCCTGCAATCAGGTCAATGCGCCGGTCAAGCTGGGCATAGGTGAGAGACTTCCCCTGTTCTATAATAGAAGGGTATTCGGGAAATTGTGTTACAGTTTCTTTAAAACATTCGTAAATGATGGAATGACTCATAAATCTGGCCTCATTTGAGCCACTGGTTCGGATATCATAAACCTGTTTTGAAATATCCACCCCTCCTCATTCAGTCCCCGGAGAAATTCCGGCAGAACTCCCTGTAGTTGTACTCCTTCCCCGGACGGCAGAGGACAGCAAATTGGATTGTATCAAAGAGCTGTCCGCTGTCATTTCCGGCATAAGTGAAGTTCCGGATGGCATGGGCAAACAGATCAGAGACCAGAGCCGCGTCATTCCCATACACGCCGCAGCCGAAAGCGCCCAGAATCAGATGGCGATAGCCCTGAGCTGCCGCCGTCCGAAGCATCCCCTGAATGCGCTGATAAAGCATCACTTCATACTCCTGCCGGGACATTCCTTCCAGCCCAAGCCGCACCATCGGGGCGGCGCAGCTCATGACAGAAATGGGGAACAGCTCGGGAAGCAGCCCGCCGGCAGCGTCTTTGAAGACCTCCACGTAAGGAGAGATCATCACACCGTCAGACCCCATGCGTGTCTTTCTGGCATTATTGTACTCGTAGTACCTTTTTGCATTCTCACTCTCCAGAGACAGCAGCAAGGATGTCCTCCGGCAGAGGTCTTCCTCCTGCGCGCTGGCTCCGTTCCGGGTCTGGCCTCCGGGCCGGGTGGCGCTGGCCAGATTCAGCACAAGGATTCCGGGCGCAGGGTCTCCGGCATTTTTCAGGATCTGATACTGCTTTTGTGCAAGAACAAGGGCATCCTCGTTCTCACAGCCAAAGATACAGGAGCTGCTTTGCGCCCGTATTTCTTCCTGTTCCGGGGAAGCAAACGCCGCAAACTCCTCCGGCAGAAACACCCGGACCTCCCGCATCTGTTCCGGCGAGAAGGCAAGCGGCACCTGCCGCCCATCCCTGACGTAATGGCCCTGTTCCAGAATGCCCAGCGTATCCTCCAGGATTGCCACGTTCTTTTTCCTGCGCATTTCCTTCTGCCGTTCCCTCTCCTGAATTTCCACTTCAGACAGCCCCTGATATTCCCGTTCCCGCATCTGCGCTGCCAGCTGTTTCAGGCGTTCTTCTTCAGGCACTGCTTTATTCATATTCTGTTCAGCCATTTCTACCCCGCCTCTCCTGCAGCTTTCGAAACACATCATCAGACCCTTCCCGAATGTTCAGGTCTGCCACCCCGTCAAAGCCAGTCCGCCCCGGATTGATCTGGACGATTGCCGCATCTCTCCGACGATACTCCCAGTAAACGTCTCCGAAATTCCCTCTTGTTCCGATGACAAGGATCAAATCGGCCTTTGCGATCCAGTTTCTGGCTTTCCGAACATCAGCCTCCCACAGACCAATATGGCTGTAAAGCGGCCAGGGAAGGATCTCCCCGCCGCAGGTCTCGCACCGGGGCAGCTCGTCCTGCTTCCAGATCTCATATCCGTCATAATGGCGGCCGCACCCGGAGCAGCAGTTGACCTGGAGGCTGCCCTGGATTTCGGCAACGTTCTTTGATCCGGCAATCGTGTGCATACAGTCCACATTTGTTGTGATAATCCCGGTAAGCTTGCCTTCCGCTTCCAGGTCTGCCAGGGCATAGTGCGCAAAGCTGGGCTGGTAAGAGAACATCGTCTCCAGGTAAGTCGGCAGAAAAGAACCTTCGTCGGACCCCCTTCTTCTGCCGCGGCGGGAGAAGATCATCTGCCCATAAGTGACCCCGCCGCCGCCAACGGAAATGCCCGCGCCGGTGGTGGCAACGATGCTGCTGCTTCGATCAATATATTCGGCCAACTGCTGGATTTTATCCAACCCTTTATCTTCTCTGGAAAACATCATGGCATCACCTGTTTAACACTGCGTCCAGTGCTTCAGCCGCATCGGCCCGGATATTCAGGTCAGCGATCCGATCAAACTGTGTCTCTGACGGATTGATCTGCACCAGCTTCGTCTCATCCCTCATCCGGCTCAGATATTCCTCACTGCGGAAACCTGTGGTGCCGATGACCAGCACCAGATCCGCCTGGGAGATCAGGTCGGCCGCTTTCCGCATACTCTCCCGCGAGACTTCGCTGCCTGCCCCGGATTCCCGATTGAACGCGGTCGGTATCAGCGGCGCGCCGCATTTTTCACAGCGGGGCATGTGTCCCTGGTTCCACACCTGGTAATCAAAACAGCGCGTACCGCAGTCAATACAGATGTTGTCCCGGAAGCTGCCCTGAAATTCAATCACATTTTTGGATCCGGCGACTGTATGCAGACAATCCAGATTCTGTGTGACAATCCCATACAGTTTTCCCTGGCGCTCCAGCTCTGCCAGCTGTTTATGGACCGTGCTCGGTCCCTTGACGAATGTGGCATCCAGGAAGGCATCCTTCATGATCGCATAAAACCGTTCCGGATTCTTGCGGAGATAAGACGCGGAGAAGATACGCCCGGCGTTCATCCGACCGACACTCTGCTTCAGCCTGCGCATCCCGTAGAGGTAAGAGATTCCCGCGCCGGTTACGGCGACGGTCTTCCGGCTCTGATCCATGTATTCCTTTAACTGTGCGTATTCATTCCTCATGTTTCATTTCCTCCGTCATGATGTAATGAACAGCGCCCGCCGGAGAACGCTTCTCTTCTTCGGTGGGCGCTGCGGCCTCCTTAATGTAATTCTAATAGCTACAGTATAGTGCGTCTTAATCGTAATGTCAAGTGTTACATTTGATTTTTCAGAGTAAATCTGTTATACTTCGAGTAACACTTACGTCGAGAGGAAAAGGTGGTCATATGCGTGTCAGCAAAAAATTCCCCACAGCGGTTCACGCGCTGCTCTATGTCGCGGTTCTGTCTCCCAAACACCGGGTGACCAGTACACTCGTCTCGGAAAGCACCGGTTCAAACGCCGTCACAATCCGGAATATATTCCTTGATTTATCCAGGGACGGCCTGCTGGCAACATCCGCCGGAAAAAACGGCGGTGTCCATCTTGCCAAAGAGCCCGGAGATATCACTCTGTGGGATATATACCAGGCCGTAGAGACCCATGACGTGGAAGAGATTTTCAAGCTCCATGAGGCAGACAGCACCTGCCCCGTTGGGAAAAACATCTATCAGCTTCTGTATCCGCATATGCTTGATGCTGTGACTGCCATGAAAGACAGCATGGAGCAGGTGACGCTGGGGACACTGCTGGACGAGCTGCAATCCCTGCTGAAAGACTTCCAGCCGGAAGAAGCGGCAAAATGTATCATGGAACCGCCGGAGGAAACCCTGTAACCGGTTTATCGCGGCTTCCTTTATGATGGATTCACGTCTTTATCCCACAGCCGGAAGGTCTGCACATAGGTGCAGTCCTTCGGCAGAGACTCATTAAACAGTGCCGTAAACAGACCGACCTTCCCGCAGTGATTGCACTTGCGGAAGCGATCCTCGTAAACTCTGCACAGATGGGTCTTCGTATCCAGATTCTCGCAGGGGCTGCTGTAGTGAATGATGACTTCCCTATCCGGCATGATCGTGCGGGAGTAACAGCATTTGCCGCAGCAATTACACAGAGAATCCCAATCCTTTCGCCATTTGAGCCAGGCTCTGAAAATCTGAAGCAGCATTCTGAATACCTCCATACAGCATAAGACTCATTCCTGCCATTGACTGACCATCACGTTTTCTTCTTCCGCACAAACAGCGGCATCACAGCCTTTGCCCCCTTAAACAGCGGCCCCTCAAATTCCCTGGCAACTGCTTTCAGGCTATCCCGTATCGGTAAGCCCTGCGGGCAGTGCTGCTCACATTTTCCACATTCCCTGCACAGGCCCGCATAGCCGGGCCTGTCGCTCATCAGGGTTCCCACATAATATTGAATCAACCCCTGACTTTTGCTGATGGAATACCGGGTGTTATAGGCGGTAAAACATGCCGGGATATCCACCCCTGCCGGGCAGGGCATACAGTAATGGCAGCCCGTACAATGAACCTTATAGGACGCCTTAAAAATATCCCGCACATCCCGGATCACCGCCTGATCGGTCTCAGTCAGCATGCGGACAGCAGCCGAATCGGCGATGCGGACGTTATCCTCCAGCTGCTCCGGTTCATTCATCCCGCTCAGGACCACCGTGACCTCCGGCTGATCATACAGCCACCGGAATCCCCACGCCGCCGGGGACAACGTCGGATCGGCTTCTTTGAAGCGCTCCACCGCGGCCTTCGGCAGATTTTTCGCTAATTTCCCGCCCAAAAGGGGCTCCATAATCATGACCGGCATCCCCTTAACCGCCGCCGCTTTCAGCCCTGTGACGCCCGCCTGATAATTTTCATCCGAATAATTATACTGAATCTGGCAGAAATCCCAGTCATACGCATCCAGCAGTGCCAGGAATTCCTCCTGCGCCCCGTGAAAAGAAAAGCCAAAGTTCCGGATCTGTCCGGCCCTCTTCTTCTCCGCCGCCCACTCTTTAATTCCCCAGTCGCACAGCGTGTTCCAGGTTTTCATATCTCCCAGCATATGCAGCAGATAATAATCAATGCGGTCTGTCTGCAAATGTTCCAGATGCTTATCAAAATATTTGTCCAGGTCCTCCGCCCTGCGGCACAGGATGAGAGGCATCTTCGTGGCAAGATAAACCTGATCACGCAGGTCATGTTTTTGCAGAACGCTGCCCAGGATCTCCTCGCTGCCCGTATAAATATAAGCTGTATCAAAATAGTTTATGCCCTGTTCAACCGCAGAGACAATCAGCTGCTCCACCTTTTTGGTGTCAAAACGCCCGGAGAAAGAGGTCACGATACTGTCCCCGGCGAAGCGCATACAGCCAAACCCGAGGACGGAGAGCCTGTCTCCGTTTCTGGGATTGATCCTATACTTCACCGCCATCCCCTCCTACATGAAATTCCGACCGCACCATTTCCTTCAGAGTCACGTTCGGATTGCGATAGCGTCTGCGTTTCTTCGGCACATTGGGGTGGCGGATCGCCCGCTTCGGGCACCACATAATACAGGCCATACATTGCTGGCAGTCGTGGCCCCAGACCACACCGTCCTCTGTCAGATGGATATTGCCGTTTTTGCAGATCTTCTCACAGATACCGCATTTTGTGCAGGCCTCCGATGTATAAAAACCGCCCTCCACGCTGTCCCGGTCAACGCCCAGCCAGCCGTTGAAGGTCTTTGAGACCCAGGCAAGAGCTTTCCGGTTCAGCCCCCGCCGGTTTCTGGTGGGGGCACCCGATTTGATCTTTCCCGCGATCCTGCCGCTGGCTTTCGCCTCATGATTCAGATAAATCCGGTCCGCCCAGTCCGGCAGGGGAGAAAAGCCCACAATATGGTTGGGCGGCATCGGCAGCATGAAAGTCTGAACCGGGAAATCCGTCTTCGGCTGCAATATTTTCTTTAAATCAATACAGACATAACCATCGTAGCCGCCGCAGGTAGCGATGATAAAGACCTTCTGCCGTCTGGAGCAGCGGAGCTTCTCGCAGACCTCCTTCACCACTCTCGGCGGACGGACAAACCAGGTGGCGGTCACGATACCGATTCGCGCATAGTCTGAGGGAACCTCCGGGTCATTCCGCAGGGTGTAGACAGATAAAAGTGTTGTATGCCCCAGCTTCTCGCCAATATGCTTTGCCACAGAGAGGCTGTTTCCGGAGCCGGAATAATAATAGATGACAGTTTTTTCGGCCATGTTCTCTCCTCCTGATTTAACGTTTTATGATGCCTGGCTCACATCCGTGGAATTTCATTCTGTCCGCCTCCTTCGTTACTTCTTCCAGAAAGAAGGATATTTCTCGTAATACTTGGCGTCTGCAAAGGCAAACACGCCCTTCTCCTGCTTGTACACCCACTTTTTCAGCGGAGTCTCTGTCAGAACAATGCAGATCAGCATCATGATGATGAATAAAATGATCGCCCGGAGCCAGTCACTGCCGGTAACATTTTCCATGTGCGCCACGATATAGACTCCTGCGGGCAGGAACATCATCCAGGAGGTGGCAAAACCAGGATGATAGATGGTTCTCTTGCCATCCTTTCTCAGCCAGAAATACGTGAGGGTCCCGGCGCCGGTATGAGCCAGCACTTCGATGAAGCACAGCAGCATCATGCAGAGAGCCGTGGCGTTCGACAGGCCGGTAAAGAAACTGAGCACCAGATAGACCAGCGGGATCCACTGCAAACCCACGTTGGTGATCATGTCCGTCAGACGGCTCATGGGGAACCGGTCAATCTGCTGCTTTTCGGCCTCCTTCGGCCCCAGCAGAACATTATAAAAAATATGAAGCCCACCGGGGAATTTCCACTCCTCCAGCACATGGAAGGGCATGATCATCGCCACAAACACCGCGCCCTGTGCGCCCAGGGGCATTTTGTCCCAGAAGATCGCGGACAGTACACCGGTAACGACGCCCGTCGCGCAGATAAATATGATCCAGTTGATGTCACACCATGTATCCAGCTTTTTCACCATTGTCAGTTGTCCTCCTTTGCCGTCTTTGCGGCCTTTTCCGTTTTCCGCTCTTCCCACAGCGCCTCGACATGTTCTTTGTTGTAACCGTACAGTTCCCGGTCCTCAAAGGGATAGGGAGAATTCTTATCCTTCATTACCAGAATGGGGACAATAAAGGTAAGAAGCAGTATGAGAATCGAACCGGGAATGCCCCACCAGAGCTGTCCCGCCTTCTCCGGCAGATAAGTACAGACATACCAGATATAGTAAATCGCCACCGGCGTCTGCAAGATCGCTGTAGATGCCAGACCGGGGTTGTACTTGCTTTTCAGCCGTATATTCATGGCGATTCCGTGCCCCGGCAGCTGCCACACGCCGGCCAGCACCTGGCTGGCTCCCATCCAAACGAGCCCCGGGAAACAGATCGGGATAAGGTAGCTCAGATAGCAGAAAATGACGTTGCTTAAAAAGCTCTGCCTTGCATTCAGCGGATAGCGCTCCGGGTGCTCCGTCTCTCCCAGCCCGGCCATGTTGGAGATCAGGGGGAACCCGCCAGGAAAAGCGTATTCCTCGAACTGATGCATCAGCATTCCCATCCAGCTGAAGATCAGAATGACCCGGATCCTGCTCATGTGATTGCAGCCCCACAGCCCCATGAAAAAAGACAGCAACACAAAAAGGATGCCGCCGATGTAATACCAGTTTCGTCGCCAGAACTTCATTTGAAAAACCTCCTGCAGAGCCATCCGTTGACAAATCTCTGCGATTTCATTATAATAAACAAAAATGGTTTAAGTCAATAGACTGTTGTGATTAAAATGTTTTGCAGGCAACACTAATGTTTTCGTTTGCGTTAAAATCAACACTTTCCACAAATTTGTCGAGGTAGATCCAGAAGATGGAAAATCAGAGAATACGAATCAGTAAGACCATGCTAAAAACCGGTTTGCTTAAACTGTTAAAGGAGAAACCACTGAGCCAGATCACTGTCTATGAGCTTTGTCAGGTATCGGAGATCAACCGCACAACATTTTATAAATATTATGGAAGTCAGGAACAACTTCTGAATGAAATCGAAAACGACTTCCTCCGCCAGCTGGATGAAGACTTAAAGCAGGTCATCACCCAGGGGGCCAATGCCATGCTCCTGATCCTGCAGCATTTATATGAAGAGCGGGAATTGTTCTGTCTTCTTGTCCGGTCCGTTCCCGCACAGGAATTTTCCGGGCATCTGTTCGCCACTCCCAGCATTGAGGTGATCTTTCAAAATATGTTTAATGAGAATAACTATTCAGAGACGGAAGTGAAGTATATCCGGCAGTTTGTCTTTCAGGGGACCTTTTCCGTCCTCTACGACTGGCTGAACAGTGAGAACCCTGAGCCGGTGGAGAAAATCGTTGATGTGCTGGGGCTGCTGAGAAGCAAGTTATAAAACATCGGGAAATCAGGGATAGTAAGGAGGCAAAGGAACGCCATGGTTAAGATCATCGCAGACAGCACCTGTGACTTATCGCCGGAGCTGTTGAAAAAATATGACATTTCAGTCCTGCCGCTGCATGTACTGCTGGGTGAGAAAGAATATTTTGATGGCGTAACAATCACACCCGGAGAGATCTTTGCGTGGGCAGAAAGCAACAAAAAAGCTCCCAAGACCTCCGCGCCCGCACTGGATGATGCCATAGAGTTATTTCGTCCTTATGTGAAGGCAGGACAGGAGATTGTGAACTTCTCCATTGCAGACGGAATGTCCTCCAGTGGAAATATCATGCGCATGGCAGCCCGGGAACTGAATGCAGAGGCACAGATTTTCGTTGTGGATTCAGCAAATCTGTCCACCGGGATCGGATTACTGGTGATCGAGGCCGCGCTCATGGCGCAGAATGGCCACAGCGCCGCTCAGATCGTGGAGAAGATGGAAGAAATAAAACCCCGGGTGCGGGCCAGCTTTGTCGTAGATACACTGATGTATCTGTACCGGGGAGGCCGATGCAGCGGGCTGTCGGCTCTGGCCGGCAGCGCCTTAAAGATTCATCCAAAGATCCTTGTCTCCGACGGCAAAATGTCCCCCGACAAAAAATATCGCGGAAGTATGCGGCGTGTGGTGACGGCCTATGCACACGACCTCGAAGAACAGCTGAAAATGGCAGAAACGGACAGAGTCTTTATCACCCATTCCGGCTGCAGCGACGAAGTTGTCGGCAATGTTCGCGCCTACCTGGAACAACTGCATGTTTTTCATGAGATCCTGGAAACCACCGCGGGCGGCGTCGTCTCCTGCCATTGCGGTCCGGGCACACTAGGGATTTTGTTTATTTCCAAAGACTGAATCTGAGTATTCTGGCCATTTCTGGACCGCCAGTCCGGACACACGATACCACTAATCCGGGCTGATGGATACTGTGATTCCGGTTGGTACGATACCGGCATTCTGGCCATCGGTACCGCTGGTAAAATTAATCCTTTATACTGTATCTATGCCCTTTACAGCGTAAATACAGATGAAGGAGGTCACCATTATGACCAAGTACCGTGAGATCATCCGGCTTGCCGGATTAGATCTCAGCCAGTCAAACATTCCCTTCGAGGATCGTTTCGCAATACTCGTTGATGTTGAATACAACAATCGGAAGAGCAACAGTTTAAAGCGGCTGATCCGGAACGCCGGATTTGACCAGCCGGAGGCTCATGTCTCTGATATCGACTATGTTTCCGGACGCAGGCTCAACCGTAGCCTGATTGAAAGGCTCGCAACCTGTGAATGCATCGCAGACCACAGGAATGTCTTCATCACTGGCGCGACCGGCAGCGGAAAGACCTATCTGGCCTGTGCGCTCGGTATGGAAGCCTGCAAACAGCGCTTCAAGACCAGGTACGTCCGCCTTCCTGACCTTCTTCTTGAGTTGGAGATGGCCCGTAATGACGGCATCTACAAGAAAGTACAGGCCAAATACGCAAACCCGCTAATGCTCATCATCGATGAATGGCTCCTCCTTAAGCCGAATGAATCCGAGCAGCACGATATTCTGGAACTGCTTCACAGGAGACGTGAGAAATCATCTACGATCTTCTGTTCACAGTATGATACCAATGGCTGGTATGACCAGCTTGGCGGGGACGACAGCCCTCTTGCAGAAGCAATCATCGACCGCATTAAATACGACGGATTCAAGGTAAACATTATTCCTGTCGATCCGGCGAACTATAAGTCCATGAGGGAGGTATACAGGATGGACCCGGCATTAAGGGGCTGTGAAATAATTAGCCCTATCGAAAAGGCCATCTGGACTCGCATTAGC
>JAJQCZ010000008.1 GCA_021202465.1 Lachnospiraceae bacterium
CTAATGCGAGTCCAGATGGCCTTTTCGATAGGGCTAATTATTTCACAGCCCCAATCAATATTTGTTGTATTTTTTAGAAATCGATTTCCTTGTCGTAGAAGCAGGCGGTCAGGAGCTTTTCCATGTCCTCCTGGCTGGGCTGACGGGGATTGGAGCCGGTGCAGGCGTCGCCGATGGCGAGCGTGGCCACATCCTTCAGCTTGGCGTTGAACTCGGCTTCGTCGATGATGCCTCCCTCGTAGTCCTTGATGCAGGTGGGAATCTCCAGCGCCTTGTTCATGGTCTTGATCTCGTTGATCAGAGCATCGACCAATTCTTCCGTGGTCTCGCCGGGTAGCTTGATGAAGCGGGCGATCTGCGCATAGCGCTCCGCAGCTTCCTCATTCTTGCTGTTGTATTTGATGACCTTCGGCAGGTACATGGCGTTCGCGCAGCCGTGTACGATATGTCCGCCGCTGTAGGCAGCGCCGGTCTTGTGCGCCATGGAGTGCACGATGCCGAGCAGCGCGTTGGAGAAGGCCATACCGGCAAGACACTGGGCGTTGTGCATGCGGTCGCGGGCTTCCATGTCGCCGTTGAAGGAGTCGATCAGGTCGTTATGGATCATCTCGATGGCGTGCAGAGCCAGCGGATCGGTGTAGTCGCAGTGCAGCGTGGACACATAGGCCTCGATCGCGTGGGTCATGGCATCCATACCGGTGTGCGCGGTCAGCTTCTTCGGCATGGTCTCGGCCAGCTCCGGATCAACGATGGCCACGTCGGGGGTGATATTAAAATCAGCCAGCGGGTACTTGATGCCCTTGGAGTAATCGGTAATGACGGCGAAAGCGGTTACCTCAGTGGCTGTACCGGAAGTAGAAGGGATCGCGCAGAATTTTGCCTTCGTACGAAGAGCGGGGAAGTTAAACGGAGTGATCAGATCCTCGAAGGAGGTCTCCGGATACTCGTAGAACGCCCACATCGCCTTGGCTGCGTCGATGGGGGAGCCGCCGCCAACTGCGACGATCCAGTCGGGTTCGAAGGCGCGCATTGCTTCCGCACCCTTCATAACAGTCTCCACAGAAGGATCGGGCTCTACGCCCTCGAAGAGCTGCACCTCCATGCCGCCCTCCTTCAGAAGTGCCTCGATACGATCCAGGAAGCCGAAGCGCTTCATGGAGCCGCCCCCGACAACGACGATTGCTTTCTTGCCGCCCAGCGTCTTCAGAGCGTTCAGAGCGTCTTTTCCGTGATACAGATCCCGGGGTAAAGTGAATCTTGCCATAGTGAATGTCTCCTTTTTTTTGAGTAAATGTTGCAGCACGTCGCGTGGGCGGCTGGCGATTCTTTTTTTCCACCTCGTACTATAGACCCTTCCTTGGCGTTTGTCAACCAAAAACGATATTTTTTTAACGTGAGCGTGAAATAAATCACGAACCATAGAGAGAAGATTGCAATTTGCCGGAATCAATGGTACACTGGCGGTGAATTGAGGGCCATCAGGCGGGAGAACCGAACTTTATGCATCCCGTGACAACCCAGGCCCGGGAGGACAAGAGATGAAGAAGGCAATTCTGGTAGTAAGTTTCGGCACGTCGCACGCGGATACCCGGGAGAAGACGCTGGATGTTCTGGAGCGGGACCTGGCGGAGGCGTATCCTGATTTCACGGTCTACCGTGCCTGGACCAGTCGGATGATCCTTCGGAAGCTGGCGGAGCGGGATGGTATACACATCTGCGATGTGCCGGAAGCCATGGCACAGATGAACCGCGATGGCGTGGAGGAGCTGGTGGTGCAGCCCACCCATATCATCAACGGCGTGGAGAATGACCTTATGAAAGAGGATGTACAGACTAACCGGGGGAATATAAGAAACATCTCATTTGGTGCCCCTCTGCTGACGACGACAGAGGACAGCCGGGAAGCGATCCATGCCGTGATGGCCGAGACAGCTGTGGCGGAAGACGAGGCGCTGGTGTGGATGGGCCACGGAACGACGCATTATGCGAATACGGTGTATGCAGCCATGGACTATATGTTCAAAGACCTGAGCTATAAAAATGTCTTTCTGGGAACGGTCGAAGCCTATCCTGCCATGGAGAGTCTGCTGCGGCAGGTGAAGGAATACCGGCCCCGGCGCGTGATCCTGGCGCCCTTCATGGTCGTGGCGGGAGAACATGCCAAAAATGATATGTCCGGCGAGGAACCGGATTCCTGGCGTCATCAGTTCGAGGAGGCCGGGTTTGAAGTCACCTGTATCATGAAGGGGCTGGGTGAATATACCGGTATCCGTGAGATATACCGGCGTCATGCGGCGGAAGCGATGGGCAGGCTGACGAAGTAATAATCTGTCTTTAAGGGATATTTTATCAGTACTTTACGAATATTTCATTTCCTTATAAGAAAAATATGACACAAAAATTTCTGAAAACGGCTATAATGGCAGCGTATGGAACAAAATGGAATGTGTCAGGCCCGGGGGTTCGGGCAAAAAGGAGTATGAAATGAAGAAGACAAAGATTATCTGCACGTTGGGTCCTGCGGTGGATGATGAAGAGACGCTGCGCGAACTGATTGAGAACGGAATGGACTGCGCGCGGTTTAATTTTTCTCATGGAAGTCACGAGGAGCAGCACGCCCGCATGGAGCGTCTGCGGAGGGTGCGGGAGGCGCTGGGGACAGCCACGGCGATCCTGCTGGATACCAAGGGACCGGAGATCCGACTGAAGGATTTTGAAAATGGTTCGGTGGTGCTGAAGGAGGGGCAGACCTTCGTTCTGGATGACAGGGAGACGGAAGGGGATGCCCGCCGGATCGGAATTACCTATACGTCTCTGGCGGAGAGTCTGACGGTCGGCAACCGCCTTCTCATTGATGATGGAAAGATTGAACTGGAGGTAAAGGAACTGGAGGGCCGCACGATCACCTGCCGCGTCGTCACCGGAGGCACGGTTAGCAATCACAAGGGCATCAATGTGCCCGGTGTGGATATTACCATGCCCTATATCAGCCGGGCCGACCGGGATGATATTCTCTTCGGCATTGAGGAGAAGGTGGATTTCATCGCCTGCTCGTTTGTCCGCTCGGCGGGCGATGTGCTGGCGGTGCGGCGGCTGCTGCAGGATCACGGCGGCGAGGACATCAAGCTCATCAGCAAGATTGAAAATATGCAGGGTTACCAGAACCTGGATGAGATCCTTCAGGTCAGCGACGGGATCATGGTGGCCCGCGGTGACCTTGGTGTGGAGGTGCCTTTCGAGAAGGTCCCTTCCCTGCAGAAAAATATGATCGCCCGCTGCGCCGTCGAGGGGAAGATTGCCATCACGGCGACGCAGATGCTCGATTCCATGATTCATGCGGCCAGACCGACCCGGGCGGAGGTCTCGGATGTAGCGAATGCCATCTACGATGGGACGGCGGCGGTCATGCTCTCCGGCGAGACGGCCGCAGGTACATATCCGGTGGAGGCGGTGAAGGCCATGGCGGATATCGCGCGGTATACGGAAGCCACCATTCGCAGCACGGAACATACCGTCAAGAGCCGTACTTCCGGCGTGAACCGACTGGTGGACTGTGTTTGCCTGGCAGCCCGGCAGGCAGCGGATTTCCTCAATGCGCGGGCGATCGTTACGGTTTCTCTGAGCGGACGCACGGCATTTCATCTGGCGAATTACCGCCCCGGATGTCCGATCATTGCCATGACCTTCTCGGAGATCGGTTATCATCAGTTGAGTCTGGCGCATGGTGTGCTGCCGGTGAAAGCGGATAAACAGGATTCTGTCGAGGCCCTGCTCGAATATGCCAAGGAGAAGGCGAAGGAGACGGGGCTCGTGCAGGCGGGTGATACCGTGATTCTGGTTCTGGGATCCTCCACGACCTCCTACAGCGTGGTGGATACGCTGAAGATCTGTGAGCTGTAGAAGGAGGAAGGAACCGCAGCATAATAATTGCGCGGATTACGAATGTTTCAGGGCGCTGGACATCCGGCGGATGTCTGTTTCCACAAGGGACGCCTTCGGTGTGGCACTGATTGCAGTGGAGTAGAGATGCGCGAGTGCTTTGGCACGGAGCAATCCGTAGTGTCAGAACCTTTTGCCGCTTAAATCATCTGTATACCCAAGAAGTCGTATGGCCTGGGAGTCTTTCATAACTAAGGACTTCCGGGCTTTCTTTTGCTCTATGAAAGGCGTTTCTTTGTGAAAGTTTCAGAAAGATTGTTGCAAAAAAGACAGTTTCAGGCTTTACAAATTTCAGACTTTAAGATAACATGGTGAACATTGAGAAAGTATGAACAAAGACGGAAAAATTTGCGATGAAGAGGAATCCCGGCCCTGTTGTGTATGTCCGGGAAGAGATGCGATGAGTGTGATTATAATTCTGAGTGTGTGCTGGCTGCTCTGGCTGACCGGAGAAGCGATCCGGGCCCGAAGAGACCGCAGCCGGCTGTCCCATGTCGTACATGTCAATGGAATCCGCGGTAAATCGACGACGGCACGCCTGATCGCGGCCGGGCTGGCGGCGGGAGGGATCCCGGTGGTCTGCAAGACGACCGGAACGGATCCGGCGGTGATCGGCGTGGACGGGACGGAGAAGCCTCTGCACCGCCTCGGACCGAGCAATATCCGCGAGCAGCTGCAGATCCTGCACCGGGCGGCCTCCCAGGGCGCGCAGGTGCTGGTGGCGGAGTGCATGGCGCTGCAGCCGGAACTGCAGGAGGTCTCTCAGCATCGGATGCTGCAGGCGGACATCGGGGTGATTACCAATGTGCGTCCGGATCACATGGATGTGATGGGGGAGACGCTGGGGGAAATCGCGGAATCTCTGGCCTCCATGGTGCCGCGGGGCGGCACTCTGTTCACGGCTGAGACGCAGACAGTCGGGCCGCTGCGGCGGCGGGCAGAGGCGCTGGGAACCTCTTTCGTTCAGGTCAGGCCGAAGGGGGATGAACCGGCGGAGGTTTCATTTCCCGAAAATATCGCGCTGGCGCTGGCGGTCTGCGAATTGCTGGGCGTGAAGCGGGAGACGGCGCTGGCGGGAATGCGCCGCTACAGGCCGGAGCCCTATGGCCTCTCGGTGTGGCGTGTGGGAGAGGCACTGTTTGTCAATGCGCTGTCGGCCAATGATGCTCAGTCTACGTCGATGATCTGGGAACGGGCCATCGGGAGATTCGGGAACGAGTATCCCCGGCGGGTCCTTCTGCTGAATAACCGCGGCGACCGGGGACGCCGCACCGAGGCCATGCGGGAGATGGCGGTCCTTCTCGCGCCGAATGAGATCTGGCTCATGGGGGCATCTCAGGGATATCTGTCCCGCCGCCTGCGCCGGGAGCTGCCGGACGCGAAGCTTCGCTGCTGGCGCGGTGTTCCGGAACCGGCGGAGCTGCCCGCGGGAAGTCTCTGCCTCGGCGCCGGCAACATCGCCGGGGGCGGCCGGGCTTTTCTTGAAAAGATTTCGGAGGAGGGAAAACAGCTTGTATAATCAGACAATTATACTGGGGGTTGTGCTGAGCATCCTCTTCACGGAATGTACGGGTCTGTCCCCGGCGGGAATCATCGTGCCGGGATATATCGCCCTTAGCCTTCATGCACCGCAGAGGGTCTGCTACACGCTTCTCGTGGCGTTTGTCACGATGCTCCTGTGCCGTCTTCTGGGGCGGGTGCTGATCCTCTATGGACGCCGTCGGTTCGCGGCGGCGATTCTGGTGGCTTTCCTGCTGTCTGAAGCGGTAGGAGCGGTCTTTACCGGGACGCCGAGCCTGATCGGCTGTCTGATTCCCGGGATCATCGCCCGGGATTTTGACAGGCAGGGCGTGATAAAGACGCTCCTGTCCCTGGCTGTCGTGACGGGGATTCTGGTGCTGGTGCTGCTGGCCATGGGCTGGCCCATTGTGACGGTCTGAGAGGGGGCGCTATGAGAGAGAAAATGCGTTGGGAGCGCTCTCTTCTCTGGCTGGCAGCCGCCGTGCTGGCGGTTGTCCTTGGAATCGGGGCGACGCTTGCGCTGGGAAGCCGGGTGGACGCCTCGGATGCGGACGTCAAGCGTGTGGCCGAGGAGAAGATGGCTCTCTGCATGGAGGCGATCCGCGGTTATAAGGAGGAGGAAGGGCTGGAACTGGCCGAAGAAGACCTCTTTGAGACCGGCCTTCTGGGTGATCGCCTGACAGGGCTTACGACGACGCTGGGAATCCTCGAGGCGAAGCGCACCAGCGCAGCCACGGTGATGGCGGCGCTGGCGGTAGAGCTACTCACGGAAGCCGGGGTGAAGGCCGGAGATACCATCGGCGCCGGATTCTCCGGTTCCTTTCCCGGGCTGAATCTGGCATTGTTATGTGCCTGCGATGCTATGGGCGTGCGGTGCATTTACATGGCTTCGATCGGGGCATCCAGCTATGGCGCCAATCAGCCGGAGCTGACATTTCCGGAGATGGCCTGCCGTCTGGCGGAGGACGGGCTGATCTCAGACTATCCGGCAGCGGTCTCCGCCGGGGGCGAGATGGATGTGGGCACGGATATGGATCAGGACGATCTGGCCTCCGTCTGGGAGCAGCTCTCCCGGTGGGAGGTTCTGCGCATTGAGATAGAGGATTATCCTGAGAACCTGTCGTACCGTCAGGGGATCTATGAAGCCGATGGTCCTCTGTCCTGCTTTGTGGGGGTCGGCGGCGGACTGGTCACAGCAGGGCACGGAGAGACGGATCTGGGTCAGGGTGTCATCGCGCCGGACCGGGTCGGTCCCATCACGGAGAAAAGCGGCCTGCTGGAGCGCTACAGTGCCAGCGGAATCCCGGTGATCCAGCTGTTAAATATCAAAAAACTGGTCGCTGATTACGGTCTTCCCTATGATCCGGAAGAACCGGCGGAGATCGGCGCAAGTGCCCTGTACTATGAGATGAGCTACCCGGCCGGACCGGCCCTTCTGGGGATTGGCGCCGCGCTGTTCTGCCTCGTGGGCTACCGGCGTCAAAAGAGAAGAGAGAGGAGGGCGATTTGTGAAGAAGATTCTGAAATGGCCGTCGAAATGGTCTCTGAAGATTGAACTCAGTGCGTCGAACTGGTTTTATCTCGGACTGATGCTGGTCGTGCTGGGTGTGGCGATGCCCTGTTATTTTACGATTGACAGCTTCGGAGTGACAAAGAATCTGGCTCTGGCGCTGCGCCTGCAGGACGCCTCGTATCTGCTGCTGGCGGCGCTGCGTCTGGCGGCGTTAAATGCCCTGCGTTGTTATCCCCACTATCTGGGCGCCTTCATGATCGGAGAAGCAATCACGATCCGGATCCGCGGGCGGACCATTCGCTGGCCGGGCGCACTGCTGGTGGCGGGGATCATCATCGCGGTCTATCAGATCATCGATGTGGTACACCATATCCACTATGATTTCGGGGCGCCGGCTCTGATCCTGGTGACGATCCAGGTGGCTTTGTGGGGGCTGGCCTATACCTATGTGAGCCCCGTCCGGAAGATGATTATGCAGATTCTGTTTATTACGGCGTTTCAGTTCCTGGATATCATGCCGGCGCTGCGGAATCTCCCCTTTGGCCGGGGCGAGACCAGCCAGAACATCAAGCAGGCGGCGGCCATTCTGGGCTATGACAGCTTCCTGGACGACATGTGCCTTCTGTTCTTTGTTCTGTTTCTGGTCATGGGCATCATCGTCTTCATGCTTCTGAGGCAGGAAAATTATCTCTATGAGATCGCGGTCCTGAAGGATGAGCGGGCGGAGGCGGAGCAGCGGGCCGCGCGGCAGGAGCAGGAGAACCGCACCTATCAGGAAATGCAGCATCTGGTCCACGACCTGAAATCGCCCCTGACGTCGATCCAGAATCTGGTGGGCGTGATGGAGATCCAGTGTGAGGAGGGAAACAGCTGTGTGAAGGAAAGCGAGTATCTCGCGACCATCGAGAAGCTGGTGGACAATATGAGTCGTACCATCTCGGAGATCCTGTATGAGCAATCTGTCAATCTCCTGCCGGTCTCCTCGGTGCTTCGGACGATCCAGTCACAGGCCAGCATTACCCCCTATGCCGGTCTGCTGCTGGTGCGGGATGAGGCGCCGGAGGCGAAGGTGCAGGTCAACCGGATCCGATTCGCCCGGGCGGTGATCAATCTGCTGGACAATGCCTACGCGTCCCTGCCGGACGGAAAGGGAGACCTGCAGCTGCATGTCTATCGCTCCCGGAAGGATGATGTGGATCTGGTGGCCTTTACGGTGAAGGATAACGGCTGCGGGATTCCGCCGGAGGCGCTGGGTGAGATCTGGGAACGCGGCTACTCCGGAAGGGGGAGCAGCGGCCTGGGACTTCCTTACGTGAAAAAGGTGGTGGAGGCGTCGGATGGAGAGATTCTTGTAACAAGTCATGTGGGGGAAGGAACTGTATTTACCATTTTGCTGCCGGAAGGAGTAGAGGAAGATGAAACATGAGCATGCAGTGATTTTGGCTATTGACGATGAAGAGGAAATTCGCTATTCACTTTCGGAGCTGTTCGCCACCCAGGGATGGAAGACCGTAGGGGCGGAGGATATGCTGGGAGGTTTGCGTCTGTTCAATGAATGCCAGCCGGACATTGTACTGATCGACTATCATATGCCGGATATCAATGGAATCAAGGGCGTGCAGATGCTCCGCGCGCTGAATGCGGATGTTCCCATCATCGTGTTTACCATCGATGAGAGCCAGGAGGTGGCGGACGAATTTCTCGCTGCCGGAGCCAGTGATTTCGCGGTGAAGCCGATCAAGGCGCCTGACCTGCTCAGCCGGGTCCGCCTGCATCTGCGCATGCTGGAACAGCGCACGCAGAAGACGGCTCCCCCGCAGGCACCGCAGCAGAGCAGCTTCATCACCAAGGCATCGTGCGGATGACGCTGGAACTGATCGAGGATTATTTCCGGGAGAACGAAGATTTCCTGACGGCGGACGCGATCGCGCAGGGAACCGGGCTGGCCTATCAGACGGTGTACCGCTACCTGGACTATATGGTCAAGGAAAATCAGGTGGAGGTACGGCGCTCTTATGGAAAGATCGGTCGCCCCCGTCAGACCTATCGTCTGATTCGCCGCAGCGGCCGGAAAAAATGAGAAAGGAGAGGGAACATGCATATTCAGAATGTGCGTTTGCTGGAACAGGATCTGCGTTTCATCCGACGTGATCTGCTGGTGGATGGAGCGCAGGTACAGGCAATTGAAAGTGCATACTGTGAGAACACAGAGTATGATGATCTGATTGTCGAAGCGCAGGGCGGGTACCTGCTGCCGGGGCTTATAGATCTGCAGGCCTATGCGGGTGAGCCGGAGGAGGAGCGTCTGCGGGCTTATGCCCGCGCGCTGCTGGCCGAAGGAACCACCCGTTTTCTGTGGGAGAATCCCTATGTCGACGAAGCGGAGACAGAACGGGAGGCTGAGATCGTCCGGCGTTTCCGGGAACGTCCTGAACCGGAGGGCGCTGCTCTGGAGGGAATCCGGCTGGTGGGGCCGTTCCTGAAGCCGGAGGCGGCGCCGGAGGGCGTGGCATGCCTGCCGGCGGACCGCGAGCTGGCGAAGCGTCTGGTCGGGACGGGCGCCGTCCGGATGCTGGAGGTCTCGCCGGAGGTTGCGGGAATCGGTCCGGTGATCCGGGCCGTGAAGGACGAATGCGTGGTCAATGCGATGTCCGAACAGACCCGTTTCGATGCGGGAAAGATGGCCTGCGTCTACGGAGCACAGCTGACCGGTCAGCTGGAGGATCAGCTTCGCACGTTCTCTGTGGAGGATCCGGGGCTGCTGGCTGCGGCCGTCGAGAGTCCCTGTATGGCAGAACTGACAGTCTGCTCGCCGGAGCTGCATCCCGCCACAGTCCGTATGGCGTTTCGTCTGTTCGGGGCTGGACGCATCTGTCTGTCCACCGGCGGGATGCCGGGGATCACCATGGCCGAGTGTGTGCGCCGGGCCGTGCAGTATGGAGTTCCGCTGCCGCTTGCAGGAATGGCGGCGACGCTGAATCCGGCCCGGCTGCTGGGAATCCCGGCGGAGCAGGTGCGGGTGTGTCCGGGCAGTATGGCGGACTTCGTGCTGTTTGACTTCCACGACATGTCCCTGCGGCTGATCGTGCGGGAGGGGCGCTGCATCTATAACCGTGACGAGCCCGCGGCACTGGGCGGCTGAGCGGTGAAGGCTTAATATTTTTAAGGGAAAGGGGGCGATCAAAGAAAAATATTGAGAGAAAAAAGAGAAAAAAAGGAAATAAGTGCGTTTTCTTTAACATTGTCTTAAGGATTGCTATACTCGTCCCAGATTATTAAAAAATGTAAATGACAATATATGATCTGCGAGGGGAGACGGCAGCCGGAAGGGGAGGGACAGATGAAACTTGGCTTTGGCGAAATACTTGTGATTTTCATCGTGGCACTTCTGGTGATCGGACCGGATAAGCTGCCGGAGTATGCCCGGAAGCTCGGAGCCGGTCTCCGCGAATTCCGCAATGCGACCAGTGATGTGACACAGGAGATCCGTGAGAGTGTCATCGAGCCGTTAAACGAGGCACAGCAGCCTCTGCGTGAAGCGATGGAACCGCTGGAAGAGATGCAGGCGGATATCGAGCGTGAGGTAAAGGGCGTAGAGAAGTCATTAAATGATGTAACCAATGTGCGCCCGGCGAAGAAAACTGTGAAGAAAACGGATGAGTCCGCAGCAGAGAAACCGGAAGAAAACGCAGAAACAACGCAGCCGGAGACTCAAAATGAGACGGAGGAAGGCGAAGCTGCGGCGAGACCGGAGACTCAGGACGAGCCGAAAGAAGCTGCGGAGGCAGTCGGCGCGGAGGCGGAATCTCAGCGCGAACCGGAGGAGGAATCTGCAGAGTCGGAGAACCCGGCGGATGCGGAGAACCCGGCGGAAGGCGAAGTACAGGAGATGAGACAGGAAACTGTCTGACGATAGGATTGTATAAAAAAGTAAAGGGAGGAAATGAATATGCGTATCGGAACACAGGAACTTGTAATTATTTTGATTATTGTGATTCTTATCTTCGGACCCTCTCAGATTCCGAAGCTGTCCCGGATGTTCGGGAAATCGATGAAGAGCTTTAAGAAAGGGATGAGCGAGGGAGACGAGGATTCCGCCGGGGCATCGGAGACCACGAACAAGGACGCTGAAGCGTGAAAAAGAACGCGAAGCGCCGCGATGAGGAAAAGGATGTGCAGACCAGCAGTTCCATGCCCCTGTCCGGACATCTGCGTGAATTGCGCAACCGGGTTGTGATCTGTGTCGCAGCGTTGCTCGTGTGCAGTATCGTTTTCCTCAATTACGCGGAACCTCTGGTGACACTGCTCACGGATATGGGGACGCAGTACGGATATGCGTATGTGTATCTGTCTCCGCAGGAGCTGCTGATCCAGTATCTGCGTGTTGCAGTGGTGGCGGCAATCTGTGTATGTCTGCCGCTCACACTGTATCAGATCTGGGCCTTTGCCCGCCCGGGTCTTAGCCGGACAGAGAACCTGACGGTCGTGATCGGACTGGTATTCGGTTTGCTCTGTTTCATCGTGGGTGTTCTCTTCGCCTATAAGATCACATTGCCTTTTATGCTGTATTTCCTGATCAATCTTGGTATGACCAGCGTGATTGAGGCGACGATCAGTGTAGAGAAATACATAAGCTTTGTTCTGACAGTTCTTATCATTTTCGGCTGTGTTTTTGAAATGCCGATGGTGAGTCTTCTGCTGACCCGTCTCGGGATTCTGAAACCGTCGATCATGGTCAAAGGACGCAAGATCGCGATCGTGATCATTTTCCTGGTGGCGGCAGTCATCACACCGCCCGATATCTTCAGTCAGGTCATGGTGGCACTTCCCATGATCCTGCTCTGGGAGCTGAGTATCCTGCTCTGCCGCATTCTGTACCGCTGGATCGGGAAGAAGAAGGCCGAGGAGCAGGAAGAGGCCTGATCAGCAGGCGTACGGACAGACAGATTTTAACAGCCATGGGACGAGGGAGTTCCGGCGAGAATGAATTCCCTTCCATGGCTTTTAAAATATCCGGGTGAGTGCTCATCCGGATACCTTACCAATCTGCGAGAGCAGAAAAACCTATAAAAAGGAGGAAAATATCCATGAGCAAAAAAGAAATCTCTCGCCGTTCTTTCCTGAAAGGCTCTGCCGCTGCAGGTCTGTCTGTCGCCGCTGCCGGTCTGCTTACCGCCTGCGGAAGCTCTGACTCCGGTTCTACCACTGCTGCTGAAACCAGCGCGGCTGCTGAAACCAGCGCGGCTGTCGAAGAGACCAGCGCGGCTGTAGAGAGCACTGCGGCAGAAAAGGGTGTCACTCACATCGATGACTGGTATCTGTGGGATGAAGAGACCGGAGAACTGAATCTTGAGGGCCGTGATGCGACCGGAACCACCGCGGTCGTATCTGCCGGTACGCCCTGGGCAGCACAGGCCGGTATCACCATTCTGGAACAGGGCGGCAACGCTGTGGATGCAGCCTGTGCCGTAGCCTTTGCTCTGTCTGTTACCGAGCCGCAGGCCTCCGGTCTGGGCGGCGGTGGCTTCATGACCATCCGCGACTCCGCGGGTGATGTAAAGTTCATCAACTTCCGTGAGACCGCTTCTGTCCTGGCTCTGGACCGCAACTACTGGCCTCTGTACACGGATTCCGAAGGTAATACTTCCGTGGTCGGCAACGCCAACTCTGTGGGTGGCCGTGCGATCGGCGTCCCCGGCGAGGTAGCCGGTATGGCTCTGGCACTGGAGAAATACGGCACCATGACTCTGGCTGACGTAATTCAGCCCGCCATTGATCTCTGCAACGACGGCTTCTATATCGGACCGACGACCGGTTCCTCTCTGGATGACAATGTGGGAACATTGAAATCCTATCCGGAGTTCGGATCCATCTATCTGAACGATGACGACATGAACGTCACCACCGGCGACCTGTTCAAGAACACGCAGCAGGGTTCGGCTCTGTCGCTGATTGCTGCTTCCGGCAAGGACGCCTTCTATCAGGAAGGTCAGCTGCGTGATGCCATCTTCACGGCAGCCAACAAGTACGGCGGTACCTTCGTGGCGGAGGACTTCGAGAACTATGAGGCTACCGAGGATACGCCCGTAGAGGGAACCTATCGCGGATACAAGATCTACTCCAGCCCTCTGCCGTCTTCCGGCGGTCTGTGCGTGATTCAGCTGCTGAACATTCTCGAGAACTTCGACATTGCCAGCATGGGACACAACACGGCGGAGACCCTGCATGTGCTGTCTGAGGCCATGAAGCTGGTCTATGCGGACCGTGCGGCCTATCTGGGTGCTGACACCGAGGATGAGCTGGTGACCTGCATGATGAGCAAGTCCTATGCGGCCAGCCTGGCGGAGACCATCAGCATGGACGAAGTCCATGATGCGGAAGCGCATGATCCCTGGCAGTTCGAGCACATGGACACCACACACTTCACCGTGGCCGACAAGGACGGCAACATCGTCAGCTGCACGCAGACCATCAACGGCTACTTTGGTTCCAAAGTGGCGCCGGACGGCTTCGGCTTCATGCTGAACAATGAGATGGCCGACTTCTCCTATGAGGAAGGCAGCCCCAACAACATCGCGCCCGGCAAGTGCCCTCTGTCCTCCATGTCTCCGACGGTCATCTGCAACGAGGATGACACGCCCTTCATGGCTCTGGGTTCCCCCGGCGGCAGCACGATCATCGTCGCGGTGGCGCAGGTCATCATGAACGTCATCGACCATGGCATGACCATGCAGGAAGCCATTGATGCGCCTCGTATCGTGGACGGCACCGGCAACAGCATCAACTATGAGAGCCGGATCGACGAGTCCGTCATCGAGGAGCTGGTGGCTCTGGGACACACTGTGACCGATTCTCCTTCCGACTGGAACCGCAACCTGGGTTCCGTGCAGGGCGTTCTGTACGGCGATGACGGTGTTCTGTACGGCGGTGCGGATCCCCGGCGTGACAATAAGGCTCTGGGCATCTAATCGTGGATTTGTCACAGAAACAGTAAAAACATAAAAAAAGAGAAAAAATAGCATTTCTCTGCGGAATCCGTTAACATGGGTATTGCAGGCTGGTCACTTCGTTCCGCGGGGCGCGACGGCCAGCCTGCTTTTATCTCATTGGCCGGGGCTGCGCAGCCCGGCTGAAATCGATAGAAAGGAAGTTTGTACTATGAAGACAAGTAAGAGAATTGTAGCTTTGCTGCTGTGCCTGGCTCTGGCGCTGACGATGCTGACTGCCTGCAGCAGTTCAGACTCCGGCTCCGATACGGAGACGACAGCCGCTGCGACAACCGCAGCGGCGGATGAGACCACGGACGGCACTTCCGATGAGACCGGTTCCTCGGAGAGCTCGACCGGCCTGACGGAACTGTCTGCGGGTTCCTTTGACGGGACCAGCGTTGTCGTAACCAGCATCGGACAGAGCGCCGATGTGGATATCGCGGATACCCTTTGCAGCAAGGCCGGCCTCAGTGTCTACACCAAGTCCGACATCGAAGGCAGCGAGCTGAATGACACCTACACCACTCTGATCATCGCCATCGGCGGCTCCTCCAAGGGTCTGGGCGCGGCCGGTATCGATGAGGATGAGGAACTGGCGCGTGCGGAAGAACTGCTCACCACGGCGCAGGAGCTGGGCATCCAGATTCTGGCTCTGCACACCGGCGGTTCGGCGCGGCGCGGCACCCTGTCTGATAAGTTCATCAACGCGGCTCTGCCTTATGCCGACGGTGCGATCATCGTCAGCGAGGGAGACACCGATAACCTGATGGCAGATCTTCTGGCGGCGGACGGCATCCCGGCGACCTATATCGAGCAGGCAGCCGACGCGGTTGAGATACTTCAGTCAATCTTTGGCCTGTAAGGGTAAATAAAAGAAATAAACGAAAAGACCGCGGACACCCGCTAGCCGGGTGTCTGCGGGAGTAGTTGAAAGGAGAAAATGCATGGTAGCTTATTTTATCGCATTCGCGGTGATGATCGGTATATTCGTGGTAGGCTGCTTCGTGGCTAAGCTCCCTGTTGGTGTTTCCATGATGCTGGCCGCTCTGGGCGGTGCTCTGGTAGGCGGGGCAGGAACCGATACCATCCGACTGATGGTGGAGGGCGAGTTTGGTTACGTGGACACGATCCTGACCATCGCAACTGCCATGGTCTTCATGAAGGTGATCGAGGATTCCGGCGCGCTGGACGCTCTCTCCAGTCTGATCGTGGAGAAGTTTCATCGCTTCCCGGCGATCCTGCTCATTCTTATCATGCTGATCATCATGTTCCCCGGCATGATCACCGGTTCCTCCACGGCGGCGGTTCTGTCCGCCGGTTCCATCATGGCGCCGGTTCTGGCTCTGATGGGTATTGATGCGGTGACCTCCGCAGCCATCATCGCCATGGGCGGTCTTCTGGGTATGATCGCTCCCCCTGTTAATACGGTAGCTCTGGTCATCTGCGCCGGTATCGATGTTCCCTATGTGGGATTCACCGGTCCCCTTCTGCTGCTGACCATTCCCCTGGCCATCATTTTCGTGCTGTTCCTGGGGTACAGAAAAGCCAAAAATCTCGACTATGAGACTCTGAAACCGGCTCTGGAAAAACAGAATGAAGTCCGTAAGCAGTATGGAATTCGTATTTACATTCCTTTTGCTGTCCTGGTCATTCTGATGGTCGCCTTTAAGGTGCTGCAGATCGCTGACGATATCGGCATGCCGCTGATCTTCCTGATCTCTGCCTTCGTTGGGATCTTTACCGGTAAGAAGTTTAATGTATTCAAGCTTGTGACCGACGCGATTCGTACCGCGGCTCCGGTCATGGGTATCCTCATGGGTGTCGGCATGTTCATCGAGATCATGACCTACACGGGCGCCCGTGGTCTGGTGGTTATCACCTGCCTGCGTCTGCCTCAGATGCTGTGGCTGCTCGCGGCCTGTATCAGTATTCCGTTGTTCGGCGCTGTCTCCTCGTACGGAGCTGCCTCGGTGCTGGGTGTTCCCTTTGCCCTGATGTTCGCGACGCTGCTGGGCGGCGACGATGTCGTGGTTCTGGCAGGCCTCAGCCTGATCGTCTCTGTAGGCGATATGATGCCTCCCACCGCGCTGGCCGGACTCTTTGCGGCGCAGATTACCAACGTCAAGCCTTATACGAAGGTGCTGAAGAAATGCATCATTCCCATCATCGTTCTGCTGGCATACGCGGCATTCTTCGTGGCCAACTCGAACCTGATCGCCAATCTGTTTTAAGGAGGGACGGATATGATAACCTATATTTATATTGGAATTGCCTTGATTGTCTTTATCAGCACGCTGTATAACCTGATTTTCCAGGAGGACAAGCTGGCAGACCGTGTGAACGCCGCTATGATTCTGATTCCGTTGGCTCTGCGAATCCTGATGATTAAGTAATAATGAAGGAGGAAACCGAGACTATGACCAAGAAGAAATGGATACCGGCTGTCATCATTCTGGCAATCGCCGCTGTCGTCGGAGGTGTTGCTGCAGCCAGTTTCATCGCCAAGCGTAACTTCGTAGAGGACATCTACGAAGGAGAGGGTGTGACATCGACCTTTACGCTCAGCGAATACAATGAGAACCTTGAGGGAACCGTTGCCGATGCCACCGTCTATGTGCTTCAGGGGGAAGAGGAGGGAGCCAGTCTCCTGGTCCTCGGCGGAACGCATCCGAATGAGCCGTCAGGCCATATGGCAGCCATCCTTCTGGAAGAGAACGCCACGGTGGAGGTAGGCACGATCTACGTGATTACCAACGTCAATAATTCCGCCTTCACGCACAATGATCCGCTGGAGGGTTCGCCGCAGTACATCAACTTTACCACCTCGACCGGTGAGACCCGCACCTTCCACTATGGTTCCCGGGCGACCAACCCGATCGACCAGTGGCCGGATCCGGATATCTATACGCACAGCTCCGGTCAGACCCTGTCCGGCTCCGAGACGCGGAACCTGAATCGCTGCTATCCGGGTATCGAGGATGGCACCATTACGGAGCAGGTGGCTTATGCCGTAACTACGATGATTCAGGAGCTTGATATCACGATGACCATCGATCTGCATGAGTCCAGTCCCGAGTATTCAGTCAACAATGCGACTGTGGCGCATGAGAATGCCATGTCCATCGCCTCTGAGGGCGTGCTGAATCTGCAGCTTGAAGGAATCTCCATGAGCCTGGAACCTTCGCCGGTTTCTCTGCACGGCCTGACGCACCGCGAGCTGGGTGATTTCACAAACACCTACGCGCTGCTGATGGAGACGGGTAACCCGTCTCAGGGACGTCTGCGCGGCGCTACCAACGAAGAGCTGGTTCTGACGGGCGAGGATCCCTGCTATGAGATCGCCTATGATCTGGGTCTGCTGTACGTGGATTATTCCTCCGGCAGCCTGCCGATCGAGACACGTGTGGGACGTCACCTGCAGGGTATTATTGAGTACATCAATGCTCTGAACAATAACAGTGAGGATCAGCTGGTCGTGACAGGAATTCCTACCTATGATGAACTGACGGCCGACGGGGTGTCTCTGGGAGATTTCCTGTTGTAGTTTTTTGAAATTTAGCTGAAAACGTTGGGGTGAAAAGGATGCTGCCCCGATGACATGGCCGGGAATGCTTCGCCAGGCGAATCTTCCCGGCCTGTTTGAATATGCGCCGGTTGGGAAGGACAGAGAGAATGAAGAAAAGAAGATGTTTGTGGCTGTTTGCAGTGCTTTTGGTGATGTCTCTGGCTGTGAGCGGATGCTCGTCAGACGATACTTCGGAGACCTCAGCGACAGATTCGACGGAAGAGGAGAGCTCTGACAGCAGTTCGGCTTCCTCGAGTTCCGGTACACCGGATTACAGTGCCGGACTGGACGATGACGGCAACCTGGAGGGGATCGATGTCGCTTCCCTGGTAACCCTTCCGGATTATAAAAATGCGGTGCTTTCGCAGAGCGATGTGGAAGTCACGGATGACGATGTGCAGGCCGAGATCGACCTTATCCTGGAGGAATTTGCCGAGACCAGCGAGGTGACAGACCGCGCGGTGGAAGATGGGGACACGGTGAACATTGACTATGTCGGCAGCATTGACGGCGATGAATTTGACGGGGGCAGCACCGAGGGCGCGGGGACGGATGTGACCATCGGCGTAACTTCCTATATCGATGACTTCCTGGAGCAGCTGATTGGCCATACGCCCGGAGAGACCTTCGATGTGGAAGTGACATTCCCTGATCCATATGAGAATAATACAGACCTCTCCGGGAAGGATGCAGTCTTTGAGGTCACGATCAACTATATTACTGAGACGACCCTGCCGGAACTGACCGATGATTTTGTGGCGGAGAATCTGGCGGATTCCTATGACAGCACGACGGTCGAGGAGTTCGAGGCGACCGTACGTGGAGAACTGGAGACCAACAGTCAGTATGATGCGGTATGGGATTACCTGATTGAAAATACGACCTTCAGTGAAGTGCCGGAAAGCCTGGTTGAGGAGCTGCTGCAGATCAGTGTGGATTATTATACACAGCAGGCATCCTACTATTCTCTTGATCTGGAGGAATACCTGAGCTACTATGGCATAGAGAGCGAAGAGGCTCTGCGCGAGGAGCTCTGGGATACGACGGAGACGACGGCCAAATGGTATATTATCGCTCAGGCCATCGCGGAGGCAGAGGGCATCGAGACCGATGATGCGGCGCTGGAAGCATTCTTCGGGGATACGGATTACAGCACTTATCTGGAATATTATGGAACCGGGTATGTGAAGATGCAGGTGCGCATCCATGATGTAGCCACGCTGATCTATGAAACGGCGACGCTGGAGTAGACGGACTTTCTTTTCATGGTAAATTCAATCAATAAAAGAACCGGGCGCCCTATAGATTTTCCTGAAATTTTGAGTTATACTATTTTGCCGTGATGTGCTGCGGGCCTGTCGGGGCTTTCGCGGCAGTGAGGAGGACAGAATGGTGAAGAAAATCGGCAGAAATGATCCCTGCTGGTGCGGCAGCGGAAGAAAATATAAACAGTGCCATGAGGCGTTTGACGAGAGGATTCGCCGCTGTGAGGATGAAGGGCATATCGTCCCGACGCGCGACCTGATCAAGACACCGGCACAGATCGAAGGCATCCGGGAGAGCGGAAAGATCAACATCGCCGTACTGGATGAGGTTGCTGCGGCGATTCATGTGGGGATGAGCACGCAGGAAATCGATGATATTGTCTATCAGAAAACGACGGAGATGGGAGCCATCCCGGCGCCGCTTCATTACGAGGGATTTCCCAAGAGCGTGTGTACCTCCATCAACGACGAGGTCTGCCATGGTATCCCCGACAAAGATATCATCCTGCAGGATGGAGACATCATCAACGTAGATGTTTCTACTATATATAAAGGATACTTCTCAGACTCCTCGCGGATGTTCTGCATTGGAAATGTCTCGGAGGAGAGGCAGCGCCTGGTGCGGGTAACGAAGGAGTGCGTCGAGAAGGGTCTGGAGCAGGTGAAGCCCTGGGGGTATCTGGGCGATATGGGCGAGGCGGTTCACAACCATGCTCTGGAGAACGGTTACAGCGTCGTGGCGGATATCGGCGGGCACGGCGTCGGCCTGCAGTTTCATGAGGAGCCCTTCGTCAGCTATGTGACGGCCCGGGGCTCAGAGATGCTGATGGTGCCGGGGATGGTGTTTACCATTGAACCCATGGTCAACGCAGGAACGGATGAATTCTGCGAGGACGAGGAGAATGGCTGGACCATCTATACCTGGGACGGGATGGATTCCGCTCAGTGGGAGGTGACGGTGGCTGTCACCGAGGATGGGTGCGAGATTCTGGCTTATTAGCGCCTGCCAGATACAATTTCCTGAAACAAACTGGTTGTGAGGATAGTCCATAAGCGGAGGAAAAAACGCGGTCATATGAGAGCAGAAATGCTTTTATATGACCGTATTTTAATATCACGAAAAACATATGAGAAACGAAAGTAAACCAACATAATTCATAGGAGAAATGCAAGATATGGAACAAAGTTCATATGAAAAACGAAAAGCCCTGCGGAGATTTGCTTGATATAGCTAATCCGGGTTGCTCCTGCCTGAAAATCTGTTATAATGGACGTGACAAAAATATCGATAAGTGCGTCTAATTGATAATGGGGCGTGTGAAAAAGGGGAGCGGAAAGCATGACATTAAAGGATTTAAAGAGCGGCAAGGCGGCGACAATCCTCCATGTGGGAGGAGAGGGAGCGCTGCGGCAGCATTTTCTGGATATGGGACTGATCCCGGGGGCGACGGTGACGATGGTGAAGCTGGCGCCGATGGGGGATCCCATGGAGGTGCGGATACATAGCTATGAACTGACGCTGCGGCTGGCGGATGCGGAGAAGATCGAGGTCGTGGATGTGCGGGATGCGGAGGAGACCGCCGGGGCGGAGAGCCGCCGGGACATCCCCCATCCGGGTCTCGGTGAGGAAGGAAAATATCACAGCAAGGCGGATGAGCATCCGGTTCCGGACGGGACGGTGCTTTCGTTCGCCCTGGCCGGGAATCAGAACTGCGGAAAGACGACGCTTTTTAACCAGCTGACGGGTTCGAATCAGCACGTGGGAAATTTTCCCGGTGTGACGGTGGACCGCAAGGACGGCCCGATCCGCGGTTATGCAGACACTCTGGTGACGGATCTGCCGGGCATCTATTCCATGTCGCCTTATTCCAGCGAGGAACTGGTGACGCGGAATTTTGTGCTCGATGACCACCCGCACGGTATCATCAATATTGTTGACGCCACGAACATCGAGAGGAACCTGTATCTGACCATGCAGCTGATGGAGCTGGATATTCCCATGGTGCTGGCTCTGAATATGATGGATGAGGTGCGTGACAACGGCGGTTCCATCCGCATTAACGAGATGGAGTCCATGCTGGGCATCCCGGTGGTTCCCATCGCGGCGGTGAAGAACGAGGGAATCGATGAGCTGGTGTCCCATGCGGTACATGTGGCGAGATATCAGGAGCGCCCGGGGCGTCAGGATTTCTGTGACGCCAATGACCGCGGCGGTGCAGTGCACCGGTGCATTCATGCGATCATGCATCTGATCGAGGATCATGCAAAGCGAGCCGAACTCCCGATTCGTTTCGCGGCCACAAAGCTGGCGGAGGGAGATCAGCTGATCGAAGAGAAGCTGGCGCTGGACGAGAATGAGAAAGAGATGCTGGAGCATATCGTCCTGCAGATGGAGGAGGAGAGCGGTCTCGATCGGGCAGCCGCTATCGCCGATATGCGGTTCTCTTTTATCCAGAAAATCTGCCGGAAGACGGTGGTGAAGCCGCGGGAGAGCAAGGAACATCTGCGCAGTGAGCGGGTCGATCGTATCCTGACGGGGAAATACACGGCGATTCCCTGTTTCATCGGCATCATGGCGGCGGTTTTCTATCTGACCTTCAATGTTATCGGCAGCGGTCTGGCCGATCTGCTGGATCTGGGCATCATCTGGCTGACGGACCTGGCGGATGCGGCGATGACGGCGGCGCATGTGAACGCCGCGCTGCAGTCTCTGGTCATCGACGGTATCTTCAACGGCGTCGGCAGTGTTCTCAGCTTCCTGCCGATCATTGTGACTCTGTTTTTCTTCCTGTCGCTGCTGGAGGACAGCGGCTACATGGCGCGTGTGGCCTTCTTCATGGATAAACTGCTGCGCAAGATTGGTCTGTCCGGCCGCAGCATCGTCCCCATGCTCATCGGCTTCGGCTGCACGGTGCCGGGCGTGATGGCGAGCCGCACGCTGCCCTCGGAGCGGGACCGCAAGATGACGATTATGCTGACGCCGTATATGAGCTGCTCAGCGAAGCTGCCTATCTATGCCTTCTTTGCCAATGCTTTCTTCCCGGAAAATGCAGGGCTGGTAATGATCGTTCTGTATCTGGGCGGCATCCTCGTGGGTATCCTGGTCGCGGTGCTGATGCAGGGCAGTCTCTTCCGGGGCGAGGCGGTTCCCTTCGTTATGGAGCTTCCCAACTACCGGATGCCTGCCGCGAAGAATGTGGCGCAGCTACTCTGGGACAAGGCGAAGGATTTCCTGCAGAGGGCCTTCACGGTCATCTTCATCGCCACCATCGTCATCTGGTTCCTGCAGACCTTTGATCTGAGTCTGACGATGGTCAGTGACTCGCAGAACAGTATCCTGGCGGTTGTGGCCGGCCTGATCGCCCCGATTTTCGCGCCTCTGGGCTTCGGGGACTGGCGCATTTCTACGGCGCTGATCACCGGATTCATGGCGAAGGAAAGCGTGGTCTCCACGCTGTCGGTGCTGTTCGGTTCTACGGCGCAGCTGCTCGCGGCCATGTCGCCTCTGGCGGCGGCCAGCCTCCTGACCTTCTGTCTGCTTTACACGCCCTGCGTGGCGGCCATAGCCTCCATCCGCCGCGAACTTGGCGGGAAATGGGCCGTCGCGGTGGTCGTGGGTCAGTGCGTCATCGCCTGGATCGCGGCCTTCCTCGTCCGCGGTGCGGGACTGGCGCTGGGATTTGGATAACTCTATCGCCCTTGTGATTTCATTTGTGGCTGTTCTGGTGCTTTATATCGCGGCGCTTCCCGGTCATTGAATGACACAGAGATTTGGGCTTGACAAAACAGCCCGGAAAATCGTATAATACGGCACGTACGAAGCAACAGAGAAACAGGCTGTGAAGGAAAGAAGTAGCCTGCCTGAGAGACCCACAGAGAGCGGCCGGACGGTGAGAGGCGCGGGAGGATCGGCAGTGTGAATACATTCCGGAGCTCTGCACCGAACACCGGAAACGGTCAGTAAGCTGCAGCGGGGTGGCGGACGTTATCTTCCGCCGGGGTATGAATCCGGGAAAACGGAGCAGTACCGACAGAGGCCGGTCGCGTGAGCGGCGGCAAAATAAGGTGGTATCACGGGAACTCTCGTCCTTTAGGGGACGGGAGTTCTTTTTTCAAAGGAGATAAAACAATGCAAATCTATGAAGAACTGGTTGCCAGAGGTCTGATCGCCCAAGTCACAGACGAGCCGGAGGTCCGGGAGCTGATCAATTCGGGGAATGCGGTGTTCTATATCGGCTTTGACCCCACGGCGGACAGCCTCCATGTGGGACATTTCATGGCCCTCTGCCTGATGAAGAGGCTGCAGATGGCAGGCAATAAGCCCATCGCCCTGCTGGGCGGCGGCACGGCCATGGTCGGAGACCCCTCCGGACGCACCGACATGCGGCAGATGATGACACAGGAGACCATCAATCACAATGTGGAATGCTTCAAGAAGCAGATGAGCCGTTTCATCGATTTTTCGGACGGCAAGGCATTAATGGTGAATAACGCCGACTGGCTGCTCGATCTCAACTATGCCGAGGTGCTTCGCGAGGTGGGTGCTCATTTCAGTGTCAATAATATGCTGCGCGCCGAGTGCTACAAGCAGCGGATGGAGAAGGGCCTAAGCTTCCTGGAATTTAACTACATGATCATGCAGAGCTATGATTTTTACGCATTATTCCAGAAATATGGCTGCAACCTGCAGTTCGGCGGCGACGACCAGTGGAGCAACATGCTGGGCGGTACGGAACTGATCCGCCGTAAGCTGGGGAAGGACGCTTACGCGATGACCATCACTCTCCTGCTGAATTCCGAAGGGAAGAAGATGGGCAAGACCCAATCGGGCGCCGTATGGCTCGATCCGAACAAGACGTCCCCTTACGATTTCTACCAGTACTGGAGAAATGTCGACGACGCCGATGTGCTGAAATGCCTGCGGATGCTGACCTTCCTGCCTCTGGAGCAGATCGGAGAGATGGAGAAATGGGAAGGCAGCCAGCTGAATCAGGCCAAGGAGATCCTGGCCTACGAGCTGACCGCGCTGGTGCATGGCGAGGAGGAAGCGAAAAAGGCTCAGAATGCGGCCCGCGCGCTCTTCGGAGGCGGCGGTGATTCCGCCAGCATGCCCACCTGCGAGCTGACAGAAGCGGATTTCACGGAGGATGCCATCGATATCCTTTCGCTTCTGGTAAAGGCGGAGCTGGCCGCTTCCAGGTCCGAGGCCCGGCGCAATGTCGTACAGGGCGGCGTGTCCCTGGACGGAAAGAAGGTTGAAGATTTCAAGATGCAGCTGACCGCGGAGGAGATCGGAGACGGCGTGGTGCTGCGCCGCGGGAAGAAGAAATACTGCAAGGTTGTGGTGAAGAAATAAGAAAGATTACAGAATAGTCTGCGCAAAGTATTGCTTAACCTGTAGCAAGACAAAAAAGAATCTTCCGAAGATGCCATTGTGAGGCTTCCTCGGAAGATTTTTTGTTACTTCAGGCATTATATCCGGTGAGAGGGTCTCACTGGAATCAGATTATTCCTCCGCCTTCTGATCACAGTAAATGCAGCGGTAAATGCGTTTTTCCCGGTCCACCAGCTTGAAGACATGGTCCAGATCCTGCTCCACGGAGGTGATGCAGCGGGGATTTTTGCAGCGCGCCACATTGACGATCTTCTCGGGGAGCTCCAGCTTCTTTTTCTCCACGGTCTTGCTGTCTTCGATAATATTTACGGTGATATCGGGATCCAGATAGCCCAGCACATCCAGATCAACATCAATTTTGTCGCTGATCTTGATGATATCCTTGGATCCGAGCTTATTACTCTTTACGCGGCGGATGATGGCCACGGGGCAGTCCAGATCGTCCAGGTTCAGATATTTATAGACCAGCATGGAGTGTCCGGCCTTGATATGATCCAGCACAATGCCCTTCTCAATCGCGTCTACCTTTAACATATGCGTCCTCCTTTCGTATCCTTCCCCGTCTATTCCTCAATGCTCAGTCCCAGCAGCTTCATGATCAGAGCCATGCGGACAAATTTGCCGTACTCGGCCTGCTCGAAATACACCGCGCGGGGATCCTTGTCCACTTCGACAGCAATCTCATTGACGCGGGGCAGGGGATGCAGGATCTTCAGATCGTCCTTTGCCTTTTTCAGTTTGTTCAGATCGAGAATGTAGCTGTCCTTCAGCCGTATGTAATCCGCTTCATTGAAGAAACGCTCTTTCTGTACGCGGGTCATATACAGGATATCCAGTTCACCGATCACCGACTCCATCTTCTCTACTTCGCGGAACGAAGCACCGCTCTTCACGAGCACTTCCTCCTTGATATAATCGGGTACCTGCAGCTCATGCGGGGAGATCAGAATGAAACGGATGTTTTCGTAGCGGGAGAGCTGCTTGATCAGGGAGTGGACCGTGCGGCCGAATTTCAGGTCGCCGCAGAAGCCGATGGTCAGGTCGCTCAGGCGGCCTTTGGTCTCTTTGATCGTCAGCAGATCTGTCAGCGTCTGGGTGGGATGGAGGTGTCCGCCGTCCCCCGCGTTGATGACCGGGATGTCTACGTTCATGGAAGCGACCAGCGGCGCCCCCTCCTTGGGGTGACGCATGGCGATGATATCGGCGTATTTTTCGATAACACGCGCCGTATCTGCGACGCTCTCGCCCTTGGCGGCGGAACTTGTGTCAGCAGAAGAAAAGCCGATTACACTGCCTCCCAGCTCCAGCATCGCGGCCTCAAAACTTAACCGTGTGCGTGTGCTTGGTTCGAAGAACAGTGTAGCCAGCTTTTTTCCCTTGGCGACCTGTGCGTAAGCAGGTCGATCCGCCATGATTTTTTCTGCCAGTTCCAGGATTCCATCAATATCCGCCAGTGTCAGATCTGTAGGATCGATCAGATGTTTCATCTTATTCCTCCTGATGAGAATGAAAGAATGTCTCTAAGTTGTCGATTTAGTATACAATTTTGCTTTTTTCTTGTCAAGAATCCATTGGATAAATTCCACGTTTTGGGGGAACCTACAGAAGACGATCAATATTTTTGTTATATCCTGAAAATGTATGATACCAGGGTCGAAAGTCATGAATGGAGCGCTTACACAAGGTACGCCCTGCGGGTGTGCGGTCCGATTCATGACTTTACGACCCGCCAAAACATGAGTAAGTAGCGCAATTTTTGCAAAAAAATGCGCGGATTACGAATGTTTTAGGATTGCGAGAGTGCGTTAGCACGGAGCAATCCGTGTATCAGTCGGGGGCAAATACTTTTGACCCCGGCATCAATGTATGCCGCAGAACACAGGGCGGCGATGCAGCTGGCAGGAAGGAGGACAGACGATTGGCAGCGATTCAAGTGAAAAGTGAAATCGAACCTCTGAAGCGGGTGATGCTTCACCGTCCGGGGCGCGAACTGGAGCGGCTGACGCCGGAGACGCTGGCGCCTCTGCTCTTTGACGACATTCCCTATCTTCGGGAGGCGGTACGGGAGCATGATGCCTTCGCGGCACTTCTCCGCGAGCACGGCGTGGAGGTGGTTTATCTGGAAGATCTGGTCGCGGAGGCTCTGGATACGGATGAGGAGGTGCGCGAACAGTTTCTCCTGCAGTGGATCCGGGAGGGGCGTATTCATACGGAGAAATGGCAGCGGCGCGTCTATGAGTATATGATGGACCATTATGGCGCAGATAACCGGGCGCTGGTGCGGCGCACCATGGAAGGGCTTCTGCTGGGAGAGGTTTTCTTCGACCGGGAAGAATCTCTGGTGGATATGCGCAGTGATTCCTCGCGGATGCTGATCTATCCCATGCCGAACCTGTATTTTACGCGGGATCCCTTTGCCTGCATCGGGAACGGCGTCAGTCTGAATCACATGTATTCCCAGACTCGGGGGCGTGAGACGATCTATGGCGAGTACATTTTCCGTTATCATCCGGACTATCGGGGGAAGGTGAAGCTGTACTATGACCGCTATCATCCTTTTCATATCGAGGGCGGCGATATTCTGAACCTCAGCGACCGGGTGTTGGCCGTAGGCATCTCCCAGAGGACGCAGTCGGACGCCGTCGAGCTGCTGGCGAAGGAGATCTTTAACGATCCGGAGGCAACGATCGAAACGGTATTAGCCTTCGATATCCCGGATTCCCGGGCTTTCATGCACCTGGACACGGTGTTCACACAGATTGATCGAAATCTGTTTTCCGTGCATCCGGGGATTCTCGGCCCTCTGGTGGTGTACGAGCTGCGCCGTGGAGACGGACCTGATACGCTGAAAGTGCGTAAAATCGAGCGGAAGCTCTCGGATATTCTGGAAAAATATCTGGAAATTGATGATGTAACCTTGATAAAATGTGGCGGGAATGATAGAATCGCCTCAGAGCGCGAGCAGTGGAACGACGGCTCCAACACGCTCTGCATTGCTCCCGGCACAGTGGTGGTCTACCAGCGCAACGAGGTGACCAACGGGCTGATGCGGGAGGCCGGCGTGGAGGTGCTGGAGATTCCCAGCGCGGAGCTGTCCCGCGGGAGGGGCGGCCCCCGTTGTATGAGCATGCCACTGATCCGGAGAGACGCCGACGGAGAATCGGTGTGAGAGGGGAGACCGGAGACTGCAGGGGCTGTTGATCATTCGAACGGACCTGAAGAATTGATGAAAATAAGGAGACTGTAACATGACTGTAAATTTACGTGGAAGAAGCTTTTTGAAGATTTTAGATTTTACGCCGCAGGAGGTGCGCTATCTCCTCGATCTGGCGAAGAATTTTAAAGATATGAAGCGCAGCGGCACGCCCCACCGTTATCTGGAGGGGAAGAACATCGTGCTGCTCTTTGAGAAGACGTCCACTCGCACCCGCTGCTCCTTCGAGGTGGCCGGGCGCGATCTGGGACCGGGCGTAACCTATCTGGATCCGGGCAGCTCGCAGATGGGCAAGAAGGAGAGTATCGCTGATACGGCGCGGGTGCTGGGGCGGATGTTTGATGGCATTGAATACCGCGGATTCAGCCAGGAGCTGGTGCAGGAGCTGGCGGATTACTCGGGTGTGCCGGTGTGGAACGGCCTGACCGATCAGTTCCATCCGACCCAGATGCTGGCCGATCTGCTGACCATTGAGGAGAAGCTGGGACATCTGAAGGGCGTCCGTTTCACCTATATGGGTGACGCCCGCAACAATATGGGCAATTCTCTGATGGTCGCCTGCGCGAAGATGGGACTTCATTTCACGGCCTGTGCGCCGAAGGAGCTGTTCCCCGAGGAGGGACTGGTGGAGACCTGCCGCGAGCTGGCGGCGGAGAGCGGCGGCAGCGTGACGCTGACCGAGGACGTCGAGGCCGGGACAAAGGACGCCGACGTGATCTATACGGATATCTGGGTGTCTATGGGTGAGCCCGACGAGGTCTGGGAGACCCGGATTAATCTTCTGAAGAAATATCAGGTCAACCGTGCCGTGATGAACAATGCGAAACCGGAAGCGATCTTCATGCATTGCCTGCCTTCGTTCCATGATACGAAGACGACCATCGGCGCCGATATCGCCGAAAAGTTCGGCGTTACCGAGATGGAGGTGACCGACGAGGTCTTCGAGTCAAAGCAGTCGGTGGTCTTTGATGAGGCCGAGAACCGCATGCATACGATCAAGGCCGTGATCTATGCGACGCTGTGCTAAGTACTTTTTAGAAATAATTCTGCCTTCCTTTATTCGTAGGAAAGCAGAGCAATAATATCGCCCGTACAGGATGGGGATAATCTCATCCTGTGCGGGCGATTTCATGTTGATTTTCAGTTATTTCCTGGGAAATAAGCCGGGATAAGGGAACTGTTGATTGTATGAATCCGCAATTGTAGTGGCTTTCATATAGAAGATTCTGATCTGCCGTATATAATCCGGAAATCTGCAGATACTATCCCGGACGTGGAGGTGGTATCGATGAAAGAAAAAAAGCGCAGTTTTCATATGCCGACAGCCTACAGTATTCTTCTGGCTTTGATTCTGGCTGTAGCCGTGGTGACCTGGCTCGTCGGCGGCTCCGTGCAAAGGGCTACTCTGGCGCAGGTGGTGATGGCCGTGCCGCGGGGATTCCTTGACGCGATCGATGTGTGCCTGTTCATACTGATTCTCGGAGGTTTTCTCGGCGTCGTGACTGCGACGGGAGCACTCGATCGGGGAATCGGGGTGCTGGTGCGCCGCCTGCGGGGCCATGAGATGGTGCTGATTCCGATTCTGATGGTGCTGTTCTCTCTGGGCGGGACGACTTACGGGATGGCGGAGGAGACGATGGCTTTCTATGCGCTGATCACCGCGACCATGGTGGCGGCCGGATTTGACGCCATGGTGGGCGCGGCCGTGGTTCTGGTGGGTGCCGGTGTGGGTGTGCTCGGTTCAACAGTGAATCCCTTTGCCATCTCTGCGGCGGTGGATGCTTACCAGAGCACTTACCCGGATGCCGTCGTGGACTACGGGCGGATTCTTCTTCTGGGGGCGGCTCTCTGGCTGACCTCTCTGGCAGCGGGTATCGCGCTGGTGATGCGCTATGCAGCCCGGGTACGCAAGAACGGGCGTTCCATCCTGACGGCAGCGGAGCAGCGGCAGGTCCGTGAGACCTATGGACAGGTGGAACGGGTGACTGAAGAAGAGGCGGACCTGCGTCTCACGGGACGACAGAAAGCCTCGCTGATTCTTTTTGGCCTTGCTTTTCTCGTTATGGTCGTGGCATTGATTCCCTGGGAGGATTTCGGCGTGAACTGGCTTGCCGGGACGGCCTGGCTGACCGGAGAGCCGCTGGGAGCCTGGTATTTCCAGGAGCTGGAGGCCTGGTTTTTCCTGGCGGCGATTGCGGTCGGTGCGGTCACCTGTCTGGGAGAGCAGGGAATCATTGAGCCTTTTCTGCATGGTGCCGGGGATATGATCGGCGTCGTCTTTATCATCGCCATTTCCCGCGGCATCTCGGTCGTAATGTCAGAGAGCGGCCTGGATGCCTGGGTGCTGGAGCGCGCCAGTACCGCGCTGGGACAGGTCTCCCCGGCGCTCTTTGTCGCAGGAAGCTATGTCATCTATCTGGGGCTGTCCTTCCTGATCCCCTCTACCTCCGGACTGGCGGCGGCCTCGATGCCTACATTTGCCGGTCTTACAGCTGCATTGGGCCTGAGCCCCGAGGTGATGATCCTGATTTTCTGCGCCGCCTGCGGCGTTGTGAACCTGATCACGCCCACCAGCGCCGTCGTCATGGGCGGCCTCTCCATCTGCCGCGTCGAATGGCCCACCTGGCTGAGATTTATCTGGAGATTCCTGATTCTGCTGATTGTGATGAATCTGGTAATCCTCTCGGCGGCCATGTACCTTCTATGAATATTCGGCAGATTTTATGAAAAAACATAAATCTGCCGAATTTTTCGTGTGCCCGTCGGGCGGCAATCAATAAAAAACCCTGAAACCTACGGAATCCCGTACATTTCAGGGTGTGAGCTCCCAGCCGGATTCGAACCGGCGACCTACGCATTACGAATGCGTCGCTCTACCAGCTGAGCCATGGAAGCTTTTAGTTGCTTCGGTAACCCGAAAGCTTTTTTATACTAGCACACAGATCAAGGATTGTCAATTGGTTTTTTGACAAAATCACGAAAATCGCCGGGCATCGTTTTCTGACAAAAATCACACCATCGCCGGTAAAACCATATTGAATGCTTGCATTTTCCTGTAAGCTGGTTTACAATAGGGCGTGCACAAAAAGACGAAGATCTTTGTGAGGTGAAGGATATGAGTGAAAAACTGAAGGTAGGGATTCTGGGCGCTACGGGTATGGTCGGACAGCGCTTTATCACGCTGCTGGACAATCATCCCTGGTATGAGGTCGTGACTCTGGCTGCCAGTGCGCGTTCTACGGGGCAGACCTACGAGGAGGCCGTGGGCGGCCGCTGGAAACTGGAGATTCCCATGCCCGAGTGGGCGAAAAAGATCGTGGTAAAGAATGTCGCTGACGTCGAGGACGTGGCCTCTGAGGTGGATTTCGTGTTCAGCGCTGTGGATATGTCCAAGGCTGAGATTCGTGCTATCGAGGAAGCCTATGCGAAGACGGAGACTCCGGTGGTCTCCAACAACAGCGCACATCGTTGGACGCCCGACGTCCCCATGGTGGTGCCGGAGCTGAATCCGGAGCATCTGGAGATCATCCCGACGCAGCAGAAGAGACTGGGTACGAAGAGAGGCTTCATCGTCGTGAAGCCCAACTGCTCGATTCAGAGCTATACCCCGATGCTGCACGCGCTGCGTGAGTTTGAGCCGACGACGGTGGTGGCTTCTACATATCAGGCGATTTCCGGGGCCGGAAAGACCTTCCAGGACTGGCCGGAGATTCTTGACAACGTGATTCCCTACATCGGCGGCGAGGAGGAGAAGAGCGAGCAGGAGCCCCTTCGCATCTGGGGACACATTGAGAATGGAGAGATCGTTAAGGCGACGACGCCGGTCATCACGTCTCAGTGCCTGCGTGTGCCAGTGTCGAACGGACATACGGCCTCCGTGTTCGTTTCCTTTAAGAAGAAGCCTACGAAGGAGGAGATCCTCGATCGCTGGGCGAATTTCCGCGGGCTGCCGCAGGAGCTGAATCTGCCGCATGCGCCGAAGCAGTTCATCCACTATTTTGAGGAAGAGGATCGTCCGCAGCCCCGTCTTGACCGTGATGTCGATGGCGGCATGGCGGTTTACGCGGGACGTCTGCGCGAAGATACGGTCTATGACTGGAAATTTGTGGGGCTCTCCCATAATACTCTGCGGGGCGCGGCCGGCGGCGCGGTTCTCATCGCGGAACTGCTGACGGCGCAGAAGAAGATCACGAAGAAATAAGCAGCGATCTGTCCGGAACATGCAGCCTGCCGCGATGCGGGGAGTTCTCTCCGCCGCGGCAGGTTTTTGTCTCTGCGGATATTTCCCGCGGATCAAGAGACGAAGCGGGCCGGTCCGCGTGCGGGGCTGTCCCGGAAATGTGAGGTGTCATGGCAAAGTCATTGTATATCGCAGAGAAGCCCAGCGTGGCACAGGAATTCGCGAAGGCGCTGAGTCCGTCCTTCCGCCGTTATAACGGGTATCTGGAGAGCGAAGAGGCGGTCGTGACCTGGTGTGTCGGACATCTGGTCACCATGAGCTATCCCGAAGCCTACGATCCGGGCCTGAAGCGCTGGAGTCTGGACACGCTGCCATTTCTGCCGGATACATTTAAATATGAAGTGATTCCCTCTTTGGCGAAGCAGTTCGGAGTGGTGAAGAAGCTTCTGAACCGGTCTGATGTGGAGACCATTTACGTCTGCACCGATTCCGGGCGGGAGGGAGAGTATATCTATCGCCTGGTGGAACAGATGGCAGAGGTTCATGGCAAGCGTCGGCTGCGGGTCTGGATCGATTCGCAGACCGAAGAGGAGATCCGCAAGGGAATCCGTGAGGCAAAGGACCTCTCCGCCTATGACAATCTGGCGGCTTCGGCCTATCTGCGGGCGAAGGAGGACTACCTCATGGGGATCAATTTCTCCCGCCTGCTGACGTTAAAATACGGGAGAACCCTGGCAGGGCTCCTGCACCGGGACCGGGTCGTCCTTTCGGTGGGACGTGTCATGACCTGTGTGCTGGGGATGACGGTCCGCCGCGAGCGCGAGATCCGGGAGTTTGTCAAGACGCCGTTTTACCGGGTGCTGGCCCGGACGGAGCTGGAGGGACAGGATTTTGAGGCGGAGTGGAAGGCCGTGGAGGGCAGCCGCTACTGGCAGCATCCGGCTCTCTACCGTGAAAATGGTTTCCGGGAGCGCGCGGACGCGGAGAAGCTGATCGCTGCACTTCAGGAGGAAGGCACACCGCCGTCGGCTTCCCAGGGACCCTGGGAGGCGCAGGTCGTGCGGCGGGAACGAAAGACGGAGAAGAAGAATCCGCCGCTGCTGTTCAACCTGGCCGAGCTGCAGAATGTCTGCGCGAAAACCATGAAACTCAGTCCGGACGAGACATTAAAAACCGTACAGGAGCTTTACGAGAAGAAGCTGGTCACGTATCCCCGTACCGACGCGCGGGTTCTTTCCACGGCCATCGCGAAGGAAATCGGAAAAAATATCAGGGGACTGACGGCCATCCCCGGGGTACGCGGTTTCGCCCAGGAGATCCTGGACGGCGGCCTGCATAAAAATATTGCGAAGACCCGTTACACGAATGACAAACAGATCACGGACCACTATGCGATCATCCCGACGGGACAGGGAATCGGCGGGCTTTCCCGCCTGTCTGAGCGCCATGTCAGGGTCTATGAGAAGATTGTGCGGCGGTTTTTAAGCATTTTCTACCCGCCGGCGGTCTATGAGCGGACAACACTGGAGATTCTGCGAAACGGCGAGCATTTCTTCGCGATGTTTAAAATTCTCACGGACAGAGGCTTCATGAAGGTGACCGGGGAGTGGAAGAGTGGTCGCGGTGAAAAGGAGGAAGCCTGGAAGAGCGATCCGGCCTTCCGCGAAGCGCTGGGACGTCTGCGGAAAGGGAGTAAACTCACTGTCAGAGAATTTCTTATCAAAGAGGGCGAGACATCGCCACCGAAGCGTTATACCTCCGGTTCGATGATCCTGGCGATGGAGAATGCCGGACAGCTGATCGAGGATGAGGAGCTGCGTGCTCAGATCCGCGGCAGCGGTATCGGCACCTCCGCCACCCGGGCGGAAATCCTGAAAAAGCTGGTGACGATTCAGTACCTGAATCTGAATAAGAAAACGCAGGTGATCTCGCCGACACTCCTGGGCGAGTTGGTTTTCGATACGGTGAACGGCTCGATTCGTTCTCTGCTGAATCCGGAGCTGACAGCCAGCTGGGAGAAGGGGCTGACCCAGGTCGCCGAGGGAAGCCTGCGCGAGGAAGAGTATATGGAGAAGCTGCAGGGCTATATCCGCCGCCGCACAGAGGCCGTGCTGACGCGCGACAATTCCGGCGCGCTGCGGCAGTCCTGCGAAGCGATCTCCGGTTACTATCATTGACGAACACATGTGTTGAGAACTTTCGTTTACAAAACGGGAAAAGGATGCTATGATAGGAAAGATTTCCGGGGCATGACGCGCATGCGTTTCGGAAATCCTCATTGAAAATACATGCCTGTCCGGCGGACATCGACCGGTCAGAACAGGAGACAATCATGGAGAATTTCAGAATATGCAGCATGTTCAGCCTGGAACATACCCTGGCGAAGCCGCTCCTTGAGAGGGCGGAGTATCCCTGGGAGGTTCTGGGCCAGATCAAGGAATTTATCATCGCTCTGGGGAAGACGCTCCCGGCGGACGAGTACGATCAGGTCGAGGAAAATGTCTGGATCGCCAAATCCGCGCGTGTGGCGCCGACCGCCTATATCGGCGCACCGGCCATCATCGGCAGGGATGCGGAGATTCGCCACTGTGCGTTTATCCGCGGCAGCGCCCTGGTGGGAGAAGGCGCTGTGGTGGGGAATTCCACAGAGCTGAAAAACGTGATTTTATTTGATAAGGTGCAGGTTCCCCACTACAATTATGTGGGTGATTCAATTCTGGGTTACCACGCCCACATGGGAGCCGGTTCCATCACCTCCAACATCAAGGCCGATCAGACCTCGGTGACGATTCAGTTTCCTGAGCAGAAGTTCAATACGGGGCTCCGCAAGATGGGCGCCATGCTCGGCGACTGGGTGGACATCGGCTGCAATTCCGTGCTGAATCCCGGCACGGTCATCGGGCCTCATACCAATGTGTACCCGTTGTCCATGGTGCGGGGCAGCGTACCGGCGAATTCGATCTATAAGAAGGCCGGGGACGTGGTGGAGAAGATACCCAGGTAAACGACTTTGCTAAGCTCGACGTTCGCCTTTGGCTCCGTCTCGCTAAGCGCCGCATGTATACATGAAAGCAACCATTCATCCTGCGCCTTACGGCTTGGATTCTTGGGCTTTCATGGTAAGGAGATTTTTTATGCCGATTAAGATACAGAACGACCTGCCGGCCAGATCTATTCTGGAGCAGGAGAGAATCTTTATCATGGATGAAAACCGGGCCCAGTCCCAGGACATCCGCCCCCTTCAGATCCTGATCCTGAACCTGATGCCGATTAAGGAGGATACCGAGGTGCAGCTGCTGCGGGCTTTGTCCAATACGCCGCTGCAGGTGGACATCACGCTGATGCGCATGTCCTCGCATAATTCGAAGAATACGTCCTCGGCGCATCTGAACAAATTTTATGTGACATTTGGGGAAATCTGCGAGAACCATTATGACGGGATGATCATCACCGGCGCGCCGGTAGAAATGGTGCCCTATGAGGAAATGGATTACTGGCCGGAGCTCGTGCAGATCATGGAATGGAGCAAGTCCCATGTGACCTCCACCGTTCATATCTGCTGGGGCTCGCAGGCGGGACTTTATTACCACTACGGCATCAACAAGGAACTGCTGCCGCGGAAGATCTCCGGTGTATACAAGCATCATCTGGTGACCCGGGAGATGCCGCTGACGCGGGGCTTTGACGATTTCTTCAAGGTACCCCATTCACGGAATACGACGGTTCCTCTGGAGGAGATTCAGAATCATCCGGATCTGGTGCTTCTGGCGAAGTCCTATGAGGCCGGGGCTTACCTGATTCAGAACCGCAGCGGCAGTCAGATATTCGTCACCGGACACCCGGAGTACGACCGCTACACCCTGGACAAGGAATATCGCCGCGATATGGCGGCAGGACTCGATCCGATGGTGCCGGAGAATTATTATCCGGATGACGACCCGACGCAGAAGCCGAAGCTGACCTGGCGGCTTCATGCCAATACGCTGTACACGAACTGGCTCAATTACTACGTATACCAGGTGACTCCCTACGACTGGACCGTGCCGGACGCCGCGAAGCGGCGGGCGGAGCAGGAAAAAGCTCAGATCTGTTAGGAGAAATGTTGCTTTTCAGAGGCAAAGAAAGATTCGCAGTATGATGACATCGAGAGCGGAAGTGATTGAACGCCTGCTGAAGGGCTTTCAGAGATATTATAATATAGAGCGAAATCACGATGAAAATGTGCCCCTGGCGGCCCGGTGCGACTACTTTGAACATTCTCAGAAGTATGTCATTTCGCAGAAGGCGGAGCTGTGGTCGGCAGATTGTGAGGAGTTCCTGTATATCCTGGATTTTCCGCATCTGACACCGGAGCTGTACAGAGAATGGCTCGACGTTGTCCGCCAGGACGGCATGGAGAGAGCCAACATCGGACCCGGTCATATGTATTCTTATATCACACCGGTGTTCGTCTGCGACAGCTGCGACGCGGAGGCCCGAAAGGCTCTGCGGCGCTGTCGTATCTACAAAAGTTTTCATTTTTCGCTGCATGGATGGATTGACGTTCATACCGTGCTGATTGAGGTGGAGGCAGGACGAGTTACCTCCAATCGGGGCGGACATCACGCAGGGAAAATTATGAAAAAAATACTGGGCGTATCGCCCAAATAGAGAGGAGAACTGTAACTTTATGAACACACTGGTACTTCTGATCATCGCTGTTGCGGTGCTGGTCTGCGGCTATCTCTTTTATGGCAGCTGGCTGTGCAAACAATGGGGGGGTAGGCGAATCGAAGGAGGAGACCCCGGCTCATACCATGGAGGACGGGGTTGACTATGTACCGGCCAAGGCGCCGGTCCTGATGGGACATCATTTCTCTTCCATCGCCGGTGCGGGCCCGATCACCGGCCCGATCAACGCCGCCATCTTCGGATGGCTGCCGGTTACCCTGTGGGTATTGGTGGGAGGCATCTTCTTCGGCGGCGTCCACGATTTCGGCGCGCTGTTTGCTTCCATCCGCCACAAGGGCCAGACCATTGGTGAGATCATCGCCGCGAACATCGGCCGCCGCGCCAAGCGCCTGTTTATCATCTTTGCTTATCTGACCCTGATTCTGGTGGTGGCGGCCTTTGCCTCCATCGTAGCCTCGACCTTCGGCGGCGCGACCGTTGCGGACACCACGACGTCCCAGGCATCCGTGGCCATGGTCTCTATCCTGTTTATTTTCATCGCGATTGTCTTTGGCTTTCTGGTTTACCGTCGAAATGTCCCGATGGGTCTGGCCACGGTGCTGGGTGTGCTGGCGATCGCGGTCGTTATGATCATCGGAATGAATTTTCATCCGATCTATCTGTCTTCCGGCAGCTGGATGATCATCGTAGGGATTTATATCGCCATTGCATCGGTCACGCCGGTCTGGATCCTGCTCCAGCCCCGTGATTACCTCAGCTCCTTCCTGCTGTATGCCATGCTGGCCGTCGCCGTCGTCGGCGTGGTAGGAGCGCATCCTAACATTGATGCGACTCTGTTCCCGGCCTTCAGCGGCTTCACTGTGGACAACGGAAACGGTATCCAGTATCTGTTCCCCGTTCTGTTTACCACGGTGGCCTGCGGCGCCATTTCCGGTTTCCATTCTCTGGTATCCTCCGGCACGACGTCCAAGCAGCTGGATAAGGAAAAGGACGCCAAACCGATCGCTTACGGCGGCATACTGCTGGAGTGTGTGCTGGCCATGCTGACTCTGTGTGCCATCGCCTATGCGCGCCAGATCGGCACCACAGCCAGCGCCACCGACATCTTTGCCGGCGGCATCGCCGGGATGGTCACTTCGATCCCCGGACTGGCGGGAACGCAGAACACGCTGTATACCCTTCTGGTGCTGACCTACTCTGCGTTCTGCCTGACCTCTCTGGATACAGCAACTCGCCTGAGTCGTTTCATGTTCCAGGAATTCTGGCTGGAGCCCGGTGAGACCGTACAGGACGTGAAGAGCGGTCCCCGCAAGGTTCTGGTCAATCCGCTCGTGGCTACCGCTATCAGCGTGGTGCTCGGCATTGCCCTGGGCATGACCGGCTACAGCAAGATCTGGGGTCTGTTCGGCGCAGCCAACCAGCTGCTGGCGGGCATCGGCCTGCTGGCCGTTGCCACCTGGCTGGGCAACATCGGGAGGAACAACAAGATGTTCCTGTTCCCCATGGGCTTCATGATCATCGTGACCATCTGCTCCCTGGCGCTGACAGTGAAGAACCAGCTGCAGATCATCCAGGCCGGCGGCGCCGACTGGGGTCCCTATGCGCAGGTCATCCTGGCGGCTCTGCTGATCGTCCTGGCCATCGTGCTGGTGATCGAGGGCGTGCAGACACTGAGCAAACAGAGGGCAAAGGCCTGAGAATAATAAAAGCGCCCGGTCTGAGATCGGGCGCTTTTAATACTCCATAATATCTTCCGCCTGACAGCCAAGTGACTGACAGAGCGCCATGACTGTTTGAAATGATGCTTTATTGATACTTTTTGCACCAAGTTCATATTGCTGCAGCGTCCGTAAATTTACGTTTGCTTTCCCCGCAAGCTGTGCCTGCGTCATGCCTGCCTTTTTCCGTTGTGCCTGAAGAGCTGTCGTCCCGATTTTCCCTGAGATCATCGCATTGGCGGTGTCCACAAACTTCTCTTCGGGTGCTTCGTGCAGGATCGGGTAGAGTTTATATATTTCCGTCGTGGAAATATAATCATAGATGTTTTTGAACGATCGAGCTGTATACCATTGATAATAAGCCAGAATCCATCCGCACCAGTATTCTGCAGAATAATCATAGACCGTCTGACTTTCGGGAAAGTGAATCTTTTTCCCGGACTCCGATATAATGTTCATCGCAAGTTCCGTGCCGGACATGCCGGATATGATTTTGGGGTTACCTTTTCCAAATTGTTCCGCATATTTGCCGGTGATAAAGTACTGCATGAATTCTTCAATATCTATTTTACAGGCGCCGGCTGCATAATCAAATGCTTCGCCCAGGTTTTGCATGGCGTCGTTTAAGTATTTCTCATCGTAAGCGTGGGTCATCAGATTTCATCTCCTCTCTGATAATATCTCTCATAAATATACCGTTCAGATCATCGGTTTCAAGTTCTCTGTAGTATGCGGCACGGGCTTCTTTGTCCCTCGTGACTCTTTTTTCATAATAGATTCGGTTATCGGCTGGACTGCTGTCTATATATGTTATGGCATCAAATGCTTTTTTGGATTTGAGTACGTATTGTTCACCGAGTTTTCCGAGCTTCATGGCTCGGCCTAACTGTGACAGCGATATTTCATTACTCAAAAATGATCTTGCGAATGAAAAATACGAATCGTCCGCCCGATAACCGATGATCACATCATAATCTGTATATTCCGGAAGGAAATACTGAATGAGCCACTTCTTCCCACGTTTGGCGACCGGAGTTGATACTCTTGCCTGTCTGTTTTGAATAAGAATGGCAAGCCAGTTTAAAATGGTGTATTCGCCGTCAGACAGATGCAGAATCCTCAGATTTTGTGTGTCAATCTCATATTTATTTGCATATCCGTTTGTATTCAAACTGCAGGACCATTCTTTGGCGAGTTCGATATATTCGGTACAATAAAAACCTCTGCCATAGTCGTTATTAGCTTTTCCTTTTCCGAATTCCGGCTTTTCTATAATCACAGATGAACCGTGATACAAAATCAGCTTATCCATCAAAAATCTCCTTGTACTTCTTTAGAGTTACCCATATTATACTTCCAAAGAAGTAGTTGGTCAAGGGCTTTTCTGTTGAAAAAGAGGATGTACAGGCGGCAGAGAACCTTTCCCGGGTGGAAAAGAAAGAATGATTATGATATACTGATTGTAATGAAGCAGAACAATGTAACAAGACAGTCTTTGGCAGGAAATCCGAAAACGGAGGAGATTATGGAACAGATATTTATCTCTAAAATTAAAATAGATAAGGTGCGGCACCTGAGCGGAATTGAGATTCCACTGTCGGAAACGGGGAAAAAGCATCTGATCCTCACAGGAAAGAATGGAAGCGGAAAGACCAGCCTGTTGGATGCGATGTCTGATTTTCTTTATTCTATAACCAGTAAAAAGGAACTGCATACAGTAAACAGGCTCAATGAATATCATAAAGCATTCTCGCGTCCATCCCCAGATAAGAAACCTTCTGAACTTACCGATTGGGAAAATGAACTTGAGGAAACATCCTGTGGCGTAGTGCTGAAATTTAATCAGAACTTATTCAAGGTTTACCATTTATTCCAAAATGGACAATTTGTTGTCGCGTACTATAAGGCGGAACGTGCGTTCCAGGCTCCAGAACCAAAGCAAGTGGAAAAAGTGGAACTCAAGGAGACCTATTCTATTCAGGAAACCCCGCGAAAAGAATTTGTCAAGTATCTGCTGGACATGAAGATGACGGAGGCTCTGGCGATCGCCAACGGGAAGAAAGAACGCGCAGATCAGATTCATCTGTGGTTTGAACGGTTTCAGGCACTTTTGCAGGAATTATTTGAAGACAATTCTGTGCAGCTGGAATTCGATATGGACACCTTCCGCTTTTCTCTGGTGATGGATGGGCGTGAGCCTTTCGGATTCAATGCGCTTTCTGGTGGCTATGCAGCGATTCTGGACATGGTGGCTGATCTGATCCTTCGTATGGAGAAACATTCCGACAAGGTCTTTGACTTCCATATGCCCGGTATCGTCCTCATTGATGAGATCGAGACCCACCTTCATCTGGATTTGCAGCGAAAGATTCTGCCATTCCTGACAGAGCTTTTCCCCAATGTTCAGTTCATCGTCTCTACGCATTCCCCGTTTATTCTGAACAGTCTGGAGGATGTCGTCATTTATGATCTGGAGAATCATACGCTGGTGGAAAATGGATTGGCAAATGTCCCCTATGGAGGCATCGTAGAGGGATATTTTAAAGCAAATGAAATGTCCGATACCCTGAAGGCCAAGTATGAACGGTACAGGGAACTGACCTCTCAGCCGACGCTCTCTGATGATGACATGGACGAACTGTCCGGTCTGGAATTATATCTGGACGAAATCCCTGACTATCTGGCTCTGGACATCACCACAGAATACCAGAGACTGAAACAGGAGCTTCGCACAAGGGGGAATGTCTGATGGTGAAAATAGAACGCACCTTTCCTGCACCGGCCTCCCTTGCCAGAGAAGCAGAAAAGGCCAACGGCAGCTACAGAGAGCCAGACGTCATCCGTCAGCTATGTCAGGATTTCCATAACAAGTGCTATATCTGTGAAATCGGGGATCTGCAGGATCCGCAGGTGGAACATTTATTGCCTCATCATAATGGCAGATATCCAGAACGGAAGTATGACTGGAATAACCTGTTTTTATCCTGCGAGCATTGCAACCTTGTAAAAAATCAGCGAAAATATGATGCAGGCATTATCGATTGCTGCAAAGATGCCCCGGAGGAATTGATCCGGTTCCGCTTTTATGATGAAGAACCATACATATCCGCTCAGGATGAGGCAAATGCTTAGGCTGTTCTCACGGCGCAGCTGGTGACTGAGGTATTCAACCAGAAAAACACGGGGCTGCGGACGTATGCCAGCGCACAGCGCCTGCGTGCTCTGACAATGGAAATGAATAAATTTTTTACCGCTTTGGAAGAGGTTTCGCAAAATCCGGAATCGGCTTTTGCGCTGAGAAAGGCAAAAGTGCTTCTGCGGCGGGAGTCCGCCTTTGCGGCTTTTAAGCGTAATTATATTCGCGAGCACCAGGACCATTATCCGCAGCTTGTTGTCTACGTTGCGTGATAAACAGAGATATAGACGGCGGGGGGAGCCATCTGACTTATCAGCTGCTGCCGGTGGAGGGATAGAATTCTGATTATAGAATCCCAAACCGCCGGGATGGCGCTTTGAATGGCGGTTTGGGTGACGGCTTAAATGTCGTTTTGGAATAGGACATTCCTGGTATACATCAGGTCAGCCAGAGCGTCATACCGCTGGTCTCTGCGATAGCACGGACATGGTCCAGTCCCAGCAGGATGCGGTTGTCAATCACATGGAAATCCTGTGCCTGCGCGGCGGGCAAAAGATCAGCAAAGAGCAGATCGGCTCCTGCCTCCAGTGCCGCAAGATTGCCCTCACGGCTTGCAAGTCCTTCCTCCGGCTTTGATCCGGGCTGCTGCGCTGTGATGCGCACGTCCGGCATGGACAGCCGCAAAATGGAAATCTCCTTTAAAATCAGCTCCTGCCGCCCCGGATATGCGCCCTCTGCAAGTGGCGTATTTTTTGCAGGCATATAGGGAATCACCGGAGCCCAGGAGATATTCAGCGCCTGCATTAGGTGAATATCCTCTGCGATCTGCGTCAGCGTCTGTCCCGGATAGTCGACAATGTTGCCGGAAGCCAGTGCCATGCTGGAGGCCTGGATCGCCTCGATGGCTCTCATGCGCTTCTGAAAACTGGTGGAGGGGTTCAGGCGGTTAAAGACCTCCGGCTGCGACATCTCGAATTTCATGACATATTCATCCACTCCGGCGGCCCGGAGTTCCTGATATTGTGAGGAGTCATACTCCCCGCAGGCCAGACTGACCCACGTCATCCCCAGCTTCTTCGCCTCCGAAACCACTGACAGCAGTGCGTCAAAACCGAACTTCGGATCTTCGCCTGAGATGAGAAAGAGACGGCGCAGTCCGGCAGCATGAGCCGATTTCACCAGCGTCAGAATCTCCTCCGGCGTTTTTCGATAGCGGGGAATGGTATTGTTACCGGCCCTCATTCCACAATACAGGCATTGATTTTTACAGACATTGCTATATCCCAGCATCGATGTGACTGTCAGCACATTGCTGTTATGCTCCCGATGCAGCTGCCTGGCTGCCGGAGCTACGGTGTCACGATATTCCTGGTACGGGAGCTGTAAAATCTCCAGAATTTCCGCTTTTGATTGCAGTGACATAATACATACCGCCTTTTGATTCGAATGGTTCTTTTGTCCCTGTTCCGGGAACTGCGCGGCTGAAAAAGAAATCCTGCAGCCGTATGTGGTCTATGATAAATGAACCAGATGCGTTTGTCAATTTCGACGGAGAATAACCGGCGTACAGGACAGGATGTGGGATATAAATGATTACAAAATTGTTCGTCAAATATAAAAACCAAGTTGAAATGAGAGTTTTCATATGGTAAAATATTTTTTATTTAGGAGAAAAATCAAACCCGCGTGCGGCGGGAAAATGATGTGTTTTATAAAAATGGAAGGGGGAATGCCAAAAAGATATCAGGTGAAAGAGGAGACGGGGGCTCGTGGTTTTTACGTCCTCTTTACGGCCGTGTTACAAAAATGTGATAGCGTCATTTACAGGAAAAAGATAAAGTAGAGACGCAAATACAGACCTGTCCGCGGTGGACAGGCCCCTTCTCAGGAGGAAAAAAGATGAAACCTGCAAAAAAGCGAAATAGGGGGGGGTTATAGGCTCCTCTCTCTGTTCATGGCACTGGTTCTGTGCTTCTCATGTCTGTCCGGGCTGCCGGTTGCGGTGGCGGCGGAAGAGGAGGAGACGACAACATACACCCAGGTAAATAGTGTCACCGATGGCGACTATGTGCTTGTTGCGGAGAGCGACGGTACATATTATGCTTTGGGAACGTCTATTAGCAGTAAAATTGAACCTGTTACCGTTACTGTATCAAATGACACGGTAACAGGAAATGATTTGCCAGTCTGGACACTCGAAACTACAGATAGTGGTGTGACGCTGTCTAACGGCAGCAGTTATCTGGCATATAGCAGCAGTACGAATTTCAAGAGCAGTTCGGATGCAGATTACTGGACTCTCAATACAGGGACCACATCTGGAACTTTCTATCTTACTAATGCCACTTCCACGACCAGAGGCATCGCTTATGGTGTGTCACAGGCAAAGTTTGGCGCATATTCTACCACTAACTACGGTGGCACTGCTTATGTCTTTGACCTGATGCTGTTTAAAGCGGGTACGGATTCGTCTGGTGGCTCTTCCAGTGAGTCTGTGGAGACCCCTAGTTTGAGTTACTCACAAGAAGAAAAAACAGTGGCGTTTAAGTGCGCCACCTCCGGCGTCACTTATTACTATAGTTACTCCGAGAGCGGCGATTATACCGCCTTGGAGGGCAGCAGCAGCCTGGATGTCTCCGACCACATCGGGGAGACTCTGTACGCCTATGCCGAGCTGAATGGCTCCAAGAGCGACACCACCTCCGTGGAGTTGACCGAGAGCAGCACCGGCGGCGATGAAACCGATGAAAATGTTACCACCATCGCGGAGGTCAAAGCAGGCGCCGATACCTCCGTCACCTACACCGTGGACGGCACCGTTACTTATGTCAGCGGCAAATCTGTCTATGTGCAGGATGAGACCGGCGGCATCTGCTTGTATTTCTCCACGGCTCCCTCTGATATCAGTCTGGGAGACGATGTGCGGGCTAGCGGTACATATACGTTATATAAGGGGCTGGTTGAACTGACTGGCGTGACGGACTACACTGTCATCGGTTCTACCTCTGAACTGCCTTCTCAGACTGTGACGATCGCTGAACTGAACAGCGATTACAGTGACAGCAAGGCTCTCCAGAGTACGCGGGTTTATCTGACAGATTTGACGGTGGGAACGGTTGGCACCAGCACCACCCTGACCGACACTGACGGCAATTCTATTGTGGCTTACGGTGCGTCTTCCGTATTGACGGAAGCAGGCGCAACGGAAGGCTCTGTAATCAGCCTGTACGCTGTGGTCAGTGACTACAACGGTTATCAGCTCTATGTGGCGCAGGCCAGTGACATCACCGTTACCTCCTCTGCTGGCAGCGACACGGAGGAGGACGAGGGCCTGACCTCCGGCACATACGTTATTTGGGCGCCCGCCTATAATATGGCCCTCTCCAGCACCTACGGCGGTTACTACAACGACGGCGTTGAAGTCACCCAGGCCGAGGACGGCACCCTGTCCGGCTACAGCGATACCGAGGTCTGGACAGTCACCGTCAACGAAGACAGCACCATCACCATCGCCTACGGCGGCCAAAATTTAGGTATGGCAGCCAGTTATTCTAGCATGACGCTTGGGGCAGTCAATGACCAGTGGACTCTAGAGGATGCTGGAGATGGATTATATTATGTGAAGAATACTGGTCGTGATTGCTATATTGAGTGGTATGCTTCCAACGAATATTGGAGCGGGTATGCCTACATCAACGAAGGCAGTGAAGGAATGTTTGCCCTCCAGTTCACCCCTGTTGAAGACACCGGCGACAGCGGGGATGAGGAGGGTGACACCGTCACCGGTACTCTGGTGGATTCCATCGCCCAGGGCGATCAGGTGGTGATTTACTATCCCAATGGCGGTCTTGCCATGACCGGCACTGCCAGCAGCAGCAAGCTCACCGGCGTAGCGGGCACAGTGGAGGACACCACACTGACTACCACCAGTGACGCATTGATTTTGACCGTTCGGAAGACGGATGATGGTTATTACACCTTTGAAAACGGTGGTCTGTATCTGACCAGCGGCTCCACGGGTTCCAGCTTGACTCTGGCGGAAAAGAGCGACTACAGCTTGTGGGAGTTGGAGGAAACGGACACTGCCGGCAGCTTCTACATCAAGAATGTTAACGCAAAATATGGCTCCAACAACCAGTATGTAGAATATTATTCCGGCTTTACCACCTATAGCTTCAGCACCAGTAACCCCACCATCTACGTTTACCAGTTTTATAAGATCGGCACGACCGAGTTGGGTGTAGAGTATGACACTGATTCTTCTATCGAGGAGAGCATCGCCCAGTGGGGCGGCGGCGGAGCCTATGAGGATGGAGCGACCGCCATCAGCGGTGACCTGTACAACGTCAACGACCAGTTGGACGGCGATGCCACCTTTACCGCGGTTATCAGCGGTACAGAAACAACTGCTTTTATGACCACGACGCCCTCTACCGGCGGCACTACTTATTATATGGGTACCACCGGGCTTGGCAGCGGTACGGATGACTACATGCAATTCGCCGTTTCCACCGCAGGGTGGGGCGACATGGAGCTGAGCTTCCGTATGCGTGTCACCGGCTCCGGCTCCGGTGAGTGGCAGTTGCAGTATTCTACGGATGGTGAGACCTTTACCAACTTCACCACCGGTACCTACTCCTGTAGCTACACCGCCTACAGCAGCGACGGCAGCAGCTCTGCGGTCACGCTGTCCGGCGACATTACCGACGGCGTTGCGGATATGACTATAGGATATCATTCTTCGACTGCCTATTATGTTACCTTCAACTTCGACGTGCCCGAGGGCGCAGAGAACGCCGAGACCCTGTACATCCGGTTGGTTCCCAGCACGACCCTGAAAGCCAACGGCAGCAGCGGCACGCCCGGCACCTCCTCCACCGCCCGCATAGACTCCGTGGTTCTTTCCGGCAGCCCGATCGTGGATGACAGCATTACTGGTTATGTCTCGGTCACCCCGGATAACGAAGAAGATCAGGCGGTCGGCACCGAGCTGACCCTGACCTCCGCCACCGAGGACGCTACCATCTACTATCGCTTTGTGGACACCACTACCGGCAAGGGCGAGTGGCAGACCTATGACGAGAGCAGTAAGCCTACTCTGGACACGCTTCCCTCTACCCTGGAGGTTTACGCCACCAGCGAGGGTCGGGCGGACAGCGTTACCCGCATCCTGACTTATGCGGCGGGCACGGTTTCCTCCGTGAAGTTCAGCCCCAATGGCGGCGGTGTGTACATTGAAGATGATTCTGTCGAGGTGACTCTGACATCTGCGACTGAGGGCGCGACGATCTACTATGCGGTTACCTACGACACGGATGAAGACGGTAATTACGTCTTCGCGACGGACAGCGACACGGGCGAAGTTGTTTACACTGAGTATGTCCTGAACGAGGACGGCAGTTCTCCCATTACTCTGGAAAAGGGTTTCAGCGGAGCCAGTATTAAGGCTTATGCAGAGCTGGAAGGCTATACGACCAGCGCTGTGACCACCCGAACCTTTACTGAGCGGAGTCAGGAGACCTATAATATTTACTTCGGTCAGCTCCACTCGCACACCAATTATTCCGACGGTGCGGGAAGTATTACCGATGCCTATGAGCATGCCCTTGAGGTTCACGAGACCACAGACACGCTGGATTTCCTGGCGGTGACCGATCACTCGAACTCCTTCGACAGTGCTTCCAGTGATTCTGTTACCATTTCTGATGGCTCGCTTAGTGAAGAGTGGACTGAAGGCAATGCGTATGCTGAAAGCTATACGACAGACGGCGAGTTTGTGGCTCTGTTCGGCTTCGAAATGACCTGGTCGAACGGTCTGGGCCATATTAATACCTACAACACAGACGGTTTCCAGAGCCGGACGCAAAGTGCGTATACTACTTATTCCACCGCACTTCAGAATTACTATGATACTCTGAAGACGGTGACTGATTCCATCAGCCAGTTCAACCACCCCGGAACGACCTTCGGCGATTTCCAGGATTTCTCCTACTACGATGAGGAGATTGATGAGCTGATCACTCTGATCGAGGTCGGCAACGGCGAGGGCACCATCGGTTCTTCCAGCTACTTCCCGTCCTACGAGTATTACACTCGGGCACTGGACAAGGGCTGGCATGTGGCTCCGACCAATAACCAGGATAACCACAAGGGTCTGTGGGGCGATGCGAACACGGCGCGTTCCGTAGTTTTGGCGGATAGCCTGACTGAGGACGATATCTACGATGCCATGCGGAATTACCGCGTGTATGCTACCGAGGATAATGATCTCTCCATCTATTACACTCTGGATGGAAATATTATGGGTACTATCCTTTCCGAGAGCGACGTGGATGATACCGTGACTCTGTCCGTGAATCTCAGTGACCCCACTGACAGTTCCCTGGGTACTGTGTCCGTTATCGTGAACGGCGGCTATGTGCTGGCGTCTCAGACTGTCAGCGGCAGTGAGGATACTGTAACATTTAGTGTCAGCTCTGATTACTCGTACTACTACATCAAGGTCGTGGAAGCTGATGGCGATATCGCTGTCACGGCTCCGGTCTGGGTTGGCGATGTGGAGGCTGTAGGTATCTCTACTTTTGAGAGTGATGATGCGCTGGCTGTGCAGGATGAGGCTCTGAATATGACCCTGAGTCTCTACAACAATGAGAGCGACGACTTTGAGATTGAAAGCATTACGTTCACGGTTACCGATCTGGATGGAAATGTGACGGATATCACGGATCAGATCGTGGCGACCACCGATGTTCCCACCGTGGTAGAGAGTATGGATACCGCGGATTACAGCTTCTACTATGTCTATGATGGACTGGGGTCTACCATTTATACCGCTACGATCACCGGCACATTGAATGGTGTGACGAAGGTATACACGGAACCTCTGACTGTCAGCTATGTCTCTTCAGATATGGTGACCAACGTGGTTGTGGATGGCAGCCATTATAATGATTATGTCACCGGCTACTATGGCGGCAATATGACAGAGCTTGAAACCATCGCAGCTGATCTGTCCATCAAGCTGAACATTGTGGAGGATGTGGAGGACTACTATGGCGATGACAGCGTGCTGAGCGATTGTGCCCTGCTGATCATCTCCGCTCCGGCAAAATACAGCGGTACATCCAATACCGGCAGTTATACCGCCAGCAGCTATGAGGATGAATTTCTGGAAGCAGTGGCTGAGTATGTGAAAGCCGGTGGCAGTGTGATCGTCTGTGGCCTGGCAGATTACTCCGATAAGAGTGCATCCAGCGCTGATTACCATACAGCAGCGCAGCAGAATAAGCTGTTGGCAGTGATTGGTTCTTCGATGACTTTGAATGACGATGAGGCCTATGACGCGACAAATAATGGAGGCCAATACTATCGTCTCTATCCGGAGACCTTCAACATGGATTCCGAGTGGCTCTCCGGCGTGGTCAGCGTAGACGACGTGGAAGACGGTGAGGATTATCAGGTCTATAGCCAGTACAGCGGCTGCACAGTGGATGTAGGTGACGGTACCTGGCTGGTAGCAGGCTTTGACACAACCTATTCTGTAGACAGTGACAAGGATGGCGTAGGTGCATCCGAAAATGTAGAAACGGACGACAGTTATGGCTACAACATCGTTACTGCAGCAGGCGAGGCGGTCTTCTTGGCCTGCGAAGATACCGGTTACGGCGGCACCATCTTCGCCGCGGGCGGCGTGTTCTGCTCCGATTTCGAGGTGGACGCGGACGTGGACGACTACGATCTGCCTTATGCCAACACGACGATTATTACCAATATTCTGCAGGAGGTTCAGGTAGAACTGCCTGTCACCGATATCGCCACGGTCCGTGCAGCGTATGGCGACGGCGAAGGCTCCGGCAGCATTTACAAGGTGCGCGGCTATGTCACTGCCGGTACGGCTAATGAGGATAACACCTTCTTCGACTGCATTTACATTCAGGACGAGACGGGCGGCATCGATATCTTCCCTTACGCGGAATCTGGCCTGGAGCTTGGCACCTATATCGAGGTAACTGGCTACCTGGCATCCTACCAGGGCGACATTGAGCTGAAGGTGATGAGCTACACGATTCTGGATGACGAGAACCTGAACGTGGTGGAACCGACGCTGGTGACCTGCGCCGAGGCCTCTGACTATGATACCAATGGTGGTATGCTCCTTCAGGTGGAGGGCACTGTCACAGCCGTCTACTATAACTCTGATGGCACCCTGGCCCAGATCACCGTCAGTGACAGCACTGGCGAAGCCGTGGTCTTTATCGACGGCTATATCCTCTCCGGCACCACCGGCGAGAATACTCTGGCTGAGACCGTCACCATCGGGGCTGCGGTCAGTGCCGTGGGCGTGCTGTATATGCACCCCGAGACGCTGGCGACAGACAGTGATACATTTGGCGAGGAGGTTGCGGTGCTCCGCGTGAGAGACTGCGATGAGATCGTGGTTACTTCCGCAGCGGAGACGACGGTAGATTTCACGGCTTTGAATGCAGCGATTGCGACGGCGGAAGGCTTGACAGAGAGCGACTACACGAGCGATAGCTGGAGCAATCTGGAGACTGCGCTGACTGCTGCAAATAGCACTTTGGCGAACGCCGACGCAACGCAGACAGAGGTCGATGAAGCGACCGCGGCCCTGACCGCAGCAATCGATGCGCTTGTGACAGCGACCGACACTCCCGGAACGACGGAGGTTGATTTCACGGCGTTGAAAGCTGCGATCGAGACGGCGGAAGGCCTGACAGAAAGTGACTACACGAGCGACAGCTGGAGTACGCTGGCGACGGCACTGGCTGCGGTTCAGACTGTTGCGGCCAATGCGGACGCGACACAGACAGAGGTCGATGAAGCGACCGCGGCCCTGACCGCTGCCATCAATGCGCTGGTAACGGCAACTGACACTCCCGCGACGACGGAAGTTGATTTCACGGCTCTGAATACCGCGATCGAGACGGCGGAAGGCCTGACGGAGAGCGACTACACGAGCGACAGTTGGAGTACGCTGGCGACGGCACTGGCTGCGGCGAAGACCGTTGCGGCGAATGCAGATGCGACGCAGACAGAAGTCGACGAAGCGACGGCTGCACTGAACGCTGCCATCGAGGCGCTGGAGGAGGCGGATGCTTCTTCCGGTACTGTGGAGGTAGATACCACAGAGCTGAACGCTGCCATCGAGGAAGCGGAAGCCCTGGATGAGGACGACTACACGGCTGACAGCTGGAGTGCGCTGCAGGACGCTCTGGAGGCGGCCTTAGCGGTGGCGGACGATGAAGACGCCACGCAGGAGGAAGTCGATGAGGCGGCTGCAGCACTGGCTGAGGCGATCGAGGCGCTGGAAGAGTCTGATACGGACGATGAGGAGGAAACCACCGAGGAAGACGAGGAGGAGACCACCGAAGAGGACGACGACAATTCGACCAGCAGCAAGACCTCCGGAAGCAGCAGCTCTTCCTCCGGCAGCAGTACAGGCGATAACAGCCGAATCCTGCTGTGGGCGATCCTGGCACTGATGGCCGCTGCTCTGGCGACCGGTCTCTGGTTCCGTCAGAGACATATGGAGGATAAGTAAATAGATATCAGCTGTATAGCTGATTCTGTATGAGACAGAAGAAAGGGTCCGGGGTGTCTCGCCCCGGGCCCTTTGCCACGAAATGGTTTTTTGAAAGGTTTTACACGATGGCAAAGAGAAAGAAGAAGCAGGAAAATCAGAGACGACCGGATAAGACAGAGGGGGCAAGAACTTCCGAAAACACAGGAAACTCCGGGAAAACTGAACAACCCATGGGCACAAAGCATTCCGGAATTTCCGGAAGGTTCATGAGCGTCGCGCAGCTGGGAAACCGTGACAAATGGCTCCCCCGGCTCGCCGTTCTCGCGGTGTTTCTTATCCTGTATGCGGGGGCGCTGTACTGGGCCAATACCGGCTGGAGCGGCTATACGAGCACCGAGGACAGCGGCACGGAATATGAGAAGGCCAAAGTCCTGTCTGTTGTGGAGGACAATACGGTGACCGACGAGGACTATGAGGGCTATTCGGTCGGGAGTACGGAGCTGGAGGTGGAAATCCTCTCCGGGCGCTATAAGGGCGACGTCGTGCAGATCACGAATTATCTCAGCGCTCTCTACAATGTGGATGTGGGAGAAGGAGATACGATCACCGTGCGTATCGATACCAGCGGGGTCGATGAGTACAGTGTGTCGGTTTACAATTATTACCGCACGCCCTGGCTGATCCTGTTTGTGGTTATTTTTGCTCTCGCTCTGATCCTGCTGGGAGGAATGCAGGGACTGCGGGCTTTCCTGGGGCTGATCTTTGCCTTTGTCAGCGTTGTCTTTCTGCTGGTGCCGCTGACGCTGCGCGGCTATCCTTCCGTGCCGCTGACGGTGATTCTGGTGGCAATGACCACGGCGGTGGGATTCTTCCTGCTGGGCGGCTGGCAGCCCAAGACGGTCGGCGCGGCGCTGGGCTGCATCTGCGGTGTCTGCTTCGCGGCTCTTCTGGGCGCAGCGGCAATCGGACTGGTGCATGTGTCGGCCTATCAGTCCGACGAGGCGGAGGCGCTGATGCTGGCACAGGCGGAGAATGGACTCAGGATCCGGGGGCTGTATCTGAGCAGTATCCTCATCACCGCCCTGGGCGCGGTGATGGATATCGCCATGAGCGTGGCTTCTTCGATGGATGAGCTCCGGGCCAAACGGCCGGATATCGCGGCGCGGGAATTATTTGCCTCCGGTATGCGTGTGGGACGGGATGCCACCGGCACGATGGCCAACACTCTGGTTCTGGCGATCGCGGGTTCCTCCTTCAATATGATGATTCTGATCTATTCCTATCAGGTGTCCTTTACACAGCTGATGAACACGGATTTCGTAGCCCTGGAGCTGATCCGGGCCATCGCGGGCAGCCTGGGTATCCTCCTGGCGGTTCCCAGTGTGGCGGCAATCACCGCCGGACTGCTGACCCGGCGCAGTGCAGGTTGAGGAGTTTCATTCATTGACGCAGACAAATCTATGGTGTATAGTAGGAACGCGAGAATGAACTGCGACAGAGAAACACCGTAGAGAAGGAGAAAAGCAACCATGGATTATAATGAAGCGGCGCTGAAGATGCACGAGGAGCACAGAGGGAAGATCGAAGTGATCTCCAAGGTGCGTGTGAGGACGAGAGATGATTTGAGCACGGCCTATACGCCCGGTGTGGCACAGCCCTGCCGGGAAATTCGGGATCATAAAGAGGATGTCTACAAATATACGGCGAAGGGAAATCTGGTGGCTGTGGTTTCCGACGGCACAGCGGTGCTGGGGCTGGGAGATATCGGCCCGGATGCGGCCATTCCTGTGATGGAGGGAAAGGCGATCCTGTTCAAGGAATTTGCCGGGATCGATGCCTTCCCGATCTGCCTGGATACGAAGGATGTCGATGAAATCGTGGAGACAGTGAAGCGGATCGCGCCGGTCTTCGGCGGCATCAATCTGGAGGATATCTCCGCACCCCGGTGTTTTGAGATTGAGAAGAGGCTGCGGCAGGAGCTGGATATTCCGGTCTTTCACGATGACCAGCACGGCACGGCAATTATCGTTTCCGCCGGCCTGATGAACGCGCTGCGGTTTACCGGAAGAGAGATGAAGACCGCGAAGATCGTCATCAATGGCGCGGGCTCTGCCGGTATATCCATCGCACGGCTTCTGCTGGAGATTGGTTTTAAGGATATCGTTCTGGTGGATCTCAAGGGTGCTCTGGCCGTGGGCGAGGAGTGGATGAACCCGGTACAGGCGGAGATGGCTGCGAAGACCAACCCGCAGCAGCTGCGTGGGCCGCTGGCGGAGATCATGAAGGGCCGGGATATCTTTGTGGGAGTGTCCGCTCCGGGCATTGTCACTGCAGAGATGGTGCGTTCGATGGCGCCCGACCCCATCGTATTCGCGATGGCGAATCCGATTCCGGAGATCATGCCGGAGGAGGCGCAGAAGGGCGGCGTCGGCGTGATGGCTACCGGACGTTCGGATTATCCGAACCAGATCAATAACGTCCTGGTCTTCCCCGGACTCTTTAAGGGCGCGCTGCAGGCGAAGGCGACCGACATTACCGAGGAGATGAAGATCGCGGCGGCCTATGCCATCGCCGGGATCATTCCGGATGAGGAGCTGCGGGCTGACTACATCATCCCCGGCGCTTTTGACAAACGGGTGGCAGAAGCTGTGGCGGAAGCCGCCAGGAATAAAGCCATCGAGCAGGGGATTTCCAAGGATTGCAAATAAGGATAAAGATAAAATATGAAACGGTCGTACCGGAGGAGAATTCCGGACGGCCGTTTTTTTGACAGATAGAATTTACAGAACGGAGGAAGCTGCGCAGCGAAGAAGATATTCCCGGTCTGGCACAACAGTTTTTTTAAAGCAGATCCTCCGAATACCGGACAAATCCGTCCCCCAGCACCTGATGGCTGTCCTGGAAGATGACAAAAGCGTCCGGGTCGATGTGCATGACCAGAGCCTTTAATTCCGCCAGTTGGTGACGCTTGACGACAGTCAGCACAATTTTGGTGTCTTCGCGGCTGTAACTGCCCTGTGCGTAGAGGAAGGTAGCGCCGCGGTCCAGCTTCGTGCCGATGGCCTCCACGATGGCGTCATGCTCGTGCGAAATGATCAGCGCCACCTTGGAATAGTCGAAGCTGTAGACGACGCCGTCGAGCGCCTTGGAGCTGACATAGAGCGTGATGGCGCAGTAGAGAATCTTGCTGAAGTCCTGAAAGACGAGTCCGGTGAGAACCATGACGACCGAGTCAAAGCCCAGCGTGATCTTGCCGATAGGAATATCCCGCCAGCGTTTTTTAAGCAGGCGGACGATGATGTCCGAGCCGCCGGAGGAAGCGCCGGAGAGGAAGACCAGCCCGAGACCGCCCCCGGTGATCAGGCCTCCGTAGAGAGCTGCAAGGAGCGGTTCCGCCGTCACCGTCGGCAGCCCCTGAAATATTTCCAGCCAGAAGGACATGGAGACGGCGCCGAGAAGAGAACCGAAGAAGAATTTCCGGCCGATGCTTCGCCAGCTGATCAGGAACAGGGGAATATTGAGGAGCAGTGTCACGGTTCCCACCGAGCCCCGCTGCAGCAGCTGAACCAGAATCATGGAAAGACCGCTGAGACCGCCGGCGTTGAGGCCGTTGGGCTCAAGAAAGAGATCAAAGCCCAGGGAAAAGATCGCGCAGCCTCCCACTATTTCCAGAAACCAGAGAACCCACTTTGTTGTCTTTTTCATCTGAAACACCGCCCTTCTTTCATATGCATGAAATATAATAGCATATAATTCGAGTAAAGTACAGCATATATGAAAATAAATTCATTTGATATATGAAAATTTCATCGGCTGTTTATTCTTTTTTCATATCATACAGCCCTTCCCAAATTGACTTTACATAGGTACCTATGTTATAATACACAACCGATTAAAGGACACTATACATGAAACGGAAGGTGATTGCCATAATGGGAGAGTGCTGTATGGATATCCACGGACTGAACCGTGCAGTGAGCTTCTGGATCAAGCAGGCGGATCTGTGCATTGACAGAGGGGTTCAGCATGCGCTGGCTGCCCATGATCTGAGCAGTACGCAGCTGAAGGTCCTCGTCCTCCTGTATACGCATCCGGAGCAGGCTTTTCGCCAGAAGGATCTGGAACAGCAGCTGCAGCTGACGAATCCGACGGTGACGGGGATCCTGAGCAACATGGAACGCAAGGGACTGATTCGTCGGGTGAAGAATCCACGGGACAGCCGCAGCAAGGTGGTCGAGCTGACAGAGCGTTCGCATCAGCTGAAGGATGAGCTGATGGCCTTTGCGGCAGACTTTGAAGAAAAATTGACAGAACATCTGTCTGCTCCTGAAAGAGAGCAGCTGATTGCTTTGCTGAAAAAGCTGTTGGAGCCGGAACATTCAGTGACTGTGAACTCAATCTAGGAAGGAAGAAAAGCATGCTACAGATTCAGCATATTTGCAAGGAATATCGGACGGGAACGCTGGTTCAGAAAGCGCTGGATGACGTCAGCCTGAACCTCCGGGACAATGAATTTGTCGCCATCCTCGGCCCCAGCGGCTCCGGGAAGACGACGCTGCTGAATATTATCGGTGGTCTGGATCAGTATGACAGCGGCGACCTGATTATCAACGGGATTTCCACGAAGAAATATAAGGATCGCGACTGGGATTCCTACCGGAACCATACGATCGGTTTTGTTTTTCAGAGCTATAACCTGATCCCGCATCAGAACCTGCTGGCCAATGTCGAGCTGGCGCTGACCATTTCCGGGATTCGCAAGTCGGAGAGAAGGAGGCGGGCCAAAGAGGCTTTGGAGAAGGTGGGGCTGGGCGATCAGATCTATAAGCGTCCCAACCAGCTCTCCGGCGGCCAGATGCAGAGGGTGGCCATCGCCAGGGCACTGGTCAATGATCCGGATATTCTCCTGGCCGACGAACCCACCGGTGCGCTGGACACAGATACCAGCGTGCAGGTCATGAATCTGCTTAAAGAAGTGGCGACGGATCGTCTGGTGGTCATGGTCACACACAACCCGGAGCTGGCAGAGCAGTATGCGACCCGTATCGTGAACCTGCGGGACGGTCAGATTCGCTCAGATTCGGATCCTTTTACTGTGGATGAATCAATTCTGGCGGCACCGGTTTCTAAAAACATGGGGAAGTCCTCTATGTCGCTGGGGACCTCTGTCGCTCTGAGCTTTAATAACCTGCGGACCAAGAAGGCCCGGACGCTGCTGACGGCCTTCGCCGGTTCCATCGGTATCATCGGGATCGCGCTGATTCTGGCTCTCTCCACAGGCGTCAATGATTATATTGCTTCCATTGAGGAGGAGACGCTGGCCGGATATCCGCTGCAGATCACCAGCACCGGATTCGACTTTACGTCATTGATGTCCGGCTCCGGTCTGCTGAGTGATGACGGAGAGAGCGAGGAGACGGATGAGATCAATGTCGTTGCGATGCTGACGACCATGTTTTCGAAGATGAATTCCAATGACCTGGCTGCTCTGAAGGAGTATCTGGAAAGCGGAGAGAGCGGCATTGAGGAATATATTAACGCCATTGAGTATATCTATGATGTATCTCCCCAGATTTACAGTCTGGACGAGGAGGATGGAAGTGTCCGGCGGGTGAATCCGAATTCCACCTTCAGTGCGCTGGGCTTCGATTCGTCGTCCAGCAGTCTCATGTCCTCGATGATGAGTACGGATGTCTTCTACCAGCTTCCGGAATCGGAGTTCCTGTACAAGGAGCAGTACGACGTGGTGGCGGGCCACTGGCCGGAATCCTACGATGAGGTGGTGCTGGTGATGAACTCCGACGGCAGTATCAGTGATTTTCTGCTCTACACGCTGGGCCTGCGGGATCCCCTCGAGTTGAATGAAATGATTCAGCAATTTGCTGACGGAGAGGATATCGAGACCCCGGAGGATATCGGGACCTATTCGTATGACGATGTCCTGGGGATTACTTACAAGCTGGTCAACGCCGCGGATTATTATGAATATGACAGCGAATATGGCGTCTGGAAGGATAAGACGGACAACGACAGCTATATGGAGGAGCTGGTAGCCAACGGCGAGGACCTTACGATCGTCGGCATCGTGAAGGCTTCGGAGGATGCCAATGCAGCGGTATTGTCTTCCGGTATTTACTATTCTCCGGAGCTTCTTACCCATGTGACAGAGGTGGCGGAGGCCAGTGAGATCGTGCAGAGCCAGATGGCGAACCCGGATATAAACGTTTTTACCGGTGAGGAATTCGGAGTAGATGACGATGAGAGCGACTTTGACCTGGATTCTCTGGTAACGATTGATGAGGATGCGCTGGAGGAGGCTTTCGGCTTCGACACAAGTGCTCTGGAAGATGCATTTTCAGGTTCTTTCGACCTCTCCGATGCGATGACTCTGGATCTGGATATGGATTCCCTGAATCTCGGCGATCTGGTCGATCTGAGTGATATTTCCATCGATCTGCCGGATATGCCGGACCTGGATCTGGATGACCTGTTGGGAGATATCACCATCGACACTTCTTCGGTGGATATGGAATCTCTGGTCTCCAGCCTGATGACCGGATTTCAGGAGTACGCCGGGGAAGATACTTCGATGGATTACACCAATCTGGCGACCTATTTTACGGAATATCTCTCCTCGGAGGACGCCCAGACGCTTCTCTCCGCGGCGGTTCTGGAAATGATGGGAGACGGTGAAAATGTGACCATTTCTACGGATCAGATCAATGAGCTGGCCACAGAAATGCTGACCGGCTACCTGACCTACATCGCCACTCAGGGCGGCAATGCGACCACGGACTATATGACCTATCTGAGTGATTATCTGAGCACGGAAGAGGCGCAGACCATGCTGCAGACCTGGATTACGGAAAATATGCAGGTGGATACCAGTTCGATGTCTTTGTCCTCGGAGCAGATGCAGACGCTCGCAAGCAGTCTGATGACGGGGTATGACACCTACGCCGAGGAGAATGGCTACCCGGTTCTCGGTGATCTGGGCACGGCGTTCCTCTCGTATCTGCAGACGGATTCTGCCAGTGAGATACTCATGAGCGCAGTTGAATCTATGATCGATACGGACGCACTCAGCGAGCAGATTGAAACGGTGCTGGGAAACTATATGACGACGGTCTTTGCCTCCTACGGCGAGGCCCTGGCGGAAACGCTCGAGACGCAGATCTCTACGGCCATGACCGAAGTGATGACGCAGGTCATGACGCAGATGGCCTCCGGCATCGAGGATGCAATGACGGAAATGATGGAGGAGCTGGGGGATACCCTGGCAGAATCCTTTGATATCGACGCAGATGCCTTCGCCGAGGCCTTTGAATTCAATATGGACAGTGACGACCTGACGGAGATCATGCTCGCCATGAGCTCCTCGGCTTCTTCCTATGAGAGCAATCTGGAGTCTCTGGGCTATGTGGACTTTGCCAGCCCCAGCGAGATCGACATTTATCCGACGGATTTTGAAAACAAAGATCATGTCGTAGAGATTCTGGACGCCTACAATGATCGGATGGAGGCAGCCGGAGAAGAGGAGAAGATCATCACCTACACCGATACCGTGGGAACGCTGATGTCCTCTGTGACGACGATTATCAATCTGATCAGCTACGTGCTGATCGCCTTCGTCGCCATTTCTCTGGTGGTCTCTTCGATCATGATCGGTGTCATCACCTATATCAGTGTTCTCGAACGCCGCAAGGAGATCGGTATCCTGCGTGCGATCGGCGCTTCCAAGCGGAATATCTCCGAGGTCTTTAATGCCGAGACAGGAATCATCGGACTGGCGGCCGGATTGCTGGGCGTCGGGCTGGCGCTGCTGCTCACCATCCCGGGCAATGCGCTGATTCATCATTTTGCCGGAAGCAATGACGTAAGGATGATTCTTCTGCCGCAGTACGGCGCGGCGCTGGTCGTCCTCAGCATGTGTCTGACGCTGATTGGCGGACTGGTTCCTGCCAGGACGGCCGCCAAGAGCGACCCGGTGGCAGCGCTGCGGAACGAGTAAAGCTTTTAACGGGTAATATAAAGAAGTATTCCATACGTAAGAACCAGAACACAGCAGCCTGTGCCGATCCCTGCGATCCGCATCAGGCTGCTGCCTGCTTCTGTTGCGGCGAGGAAGGGCTGTGCCAGGCGTGTGCCGACGAAGGCGGCGGCCATGGGGCGAAAAAGCAGGTGAAAGACAGAGATATCCATCCGTATCTCCCGCCGCAGCGCCAGCAGGCAGAGACCGGAATCCGCCAGCTCTCCGGTGAGCATCCCCAGCAGGCAGGCGCGCATGCCCCAGCGCGGAATCAGGAAAAGAACGAAAGCTAACCGGATCAGGAGCCCGGTCAGATGGATGCCAAACGTGGTTCCGGTGCGGCCCATGCCGTTGAGGATGCTGGCGGCTGTGGTGGACAGATAGAGGAAGGGACAGAGCCAGCCGAGAATCGTGATATACTGACCGGCTGTCTCATTGGCGAAGAAGACGGTTCCCAGCTGGTGACCGCACAGCGTAAAGACGCCGGTGCAGAGAATCCCCAGATAGAGGCTGAAACAGATACTCCGGTCGGAGGCACGGCGGATGCGGCTGTGATCCTGCAGGGACTGAGCCTCGGCCACGGAGGGGAGCAGCATGACGGCGACCGAGTTGGTCAGAGCCGAGGGAAAGAAGATAAAAGGCAGGGCCATGCCGGTTAGTACGCCGTAGAGACTGACGGCCTCGCTCTGGCTCAGTCCGTAGGCCTGGAGCCGTCCGGGGATGCAGGCGGCCTCGGCGCTCTGCAGAAGACCGAGCACCAGACGGTTGGCGGTCAGCGGGAGGGCCATAGTGAGGATACGGCGCATCTCAGGGAGAAGAGAGAGGCGCCTGACTGCAGATGCTTTTTGAAGTGGCTTCTGTGTGTGAAATACGGATTCGCAGTCAGGCATCTCCGTATAATTCGTGGACCACGACTGAATGTTCCGGGGCCGGAACCTCTGACTGGAATTGGATGAGAGCATGTCAGTAGATTGCGAACAGGATACTTCCTGCGGAGAGCGGCAGCGTTTCAGGCTACGCATATTTTCCCTGTACAGCGTGACGCGAAAAGAAAAAAATGTCACGGCCAGAGCCGCCAGCTCTCCGATGACCAGCCCGAAAGCAGCCACGGAGGCATCGATGGTCCGCTGACCCGCGGTCAGCCATCCGGCAAGAAAATAAACAGAGACGACGCGGACGACCTGCTCGGCCAGCTGGCTGACGGCGGGAACGGCGGTCTGCTGTTTTCCGTAGTAATAGCCGTTGATGGCGGCGTGGGCGGCGGACAGGGGCAGTGACAGCGCGAGGAAATGGAGTAAATATTCCACGCGGGGTTCGCCCAGGAGGAAGGCGGCACAGAAGCCGGCGCAGCGGAATAGGATAAGAGCAGAGGAGACAGCAAGAGCTTCAGAAAGGATCAGACCAGCCAGAAAGACCCGGCGGGCGCCGCTCTGCGGGCAGCGGGCTCCCGCCTGTGCGGAGAAGCGGGAGATTGCGGTCTGAATGGGCCCGCAGCACAGTGCGAAGCAGATACCGGAAACCGGGGAGATCATCTGATACAGCCCCAGCGCTTCCGCACCGATGGTCCGGGAGAGATAAATGCGATAGACGAAGCCCAGGAGACGTGAGATAAGGCCGGTGACCGTAAGGATCAGCGTCCCGGCGATGAGGGGAGAGGGATGTTTCTTCATAAGGAGCTCCCGGGTGAACTGCTATTATTGTATGTGGAGGCGGAGCGTTTAGAAGCGGGGGATCCGGTGTGGTCGGGTCTTCCTCCCGAAGAGGCTTCGTCATCAGAATGCGAGGTGAGTGAATTGAATGCGCAGATCTATATGGATCACGCGGCGACCACGCCGGTGCGGCGGGAAGTAGTGAATGCGATGCTGCCATATTTTACCGACCGGTTCGGGAATCCTTCTTCTCAGTACAGCGAGGGGACGCAGACCCGGCTGGCAATCGATCGGGCCAGAGGCTAGGTGGCTGAGGTCTTAAGTGCGTCCCCGGAGGAAATATATTTTACCGGGTGCGGCACGGAGGCGGATAACTGGGCGCTGGTGGGCGCGGTCGAGGCGGGAAGAGGACGGGGCCGCCATATCATCACGTCCTCGGTGGAACACCATGCGGTGCTGCATACCTGCCGGCATCTGGAGCGGCGGGGATTCCGTGTGACATACCTGCCGGTGAACGGCGAGGGCGTGGTCTCTGTGGAGGAACTGCGGCGTGCCCTGCGCCGGGATACGGTTCTGGTCAGTATCATGGCGGCCAACAATGAGGTGGGGAGTATCCAGCCCATCGCGCAGTTGGCGCAGGCTGCACATGACCGGGGCGCTCTCTTTCACACCGACGCGGTGCAGGCCTTCGGCCATATCCCGTTGTCCGTGGAGGAGTTGAACGTCGATCTGCTCAGCGCCAGCGGACATAAGTTCGGGGGGCCGAAAGGGGTGGGATTCCTCTATATTCGGGAGGGAGTTCCTCTGGAGTCCTTCCTTCACGGCGGCGGACAGGAGCGCGGACGCCGGGCCGGGACAGAAAATGTCGCAGAGATTGTGGGCATGGGGGAAGCGGCACGGCTTTCCGCCGCCCGGATGGAAGAACGGGCTGTCTATGTGGGACAGCTGCGAAATTACCTGATCCGGCAGCTGCGAAGGGAGGTTCCTCTGTGCCGTCTGAACGGGAGCCGGGAGAATCGTCTGCCCGGAAATGCGAGCTTTTGTTTTGCGTTTGTGGAGGGGCGTTCCCTGGTTCTTCAACTGGATGCCGACGGCATCTGTGCTTCCGGCGGTTCCGCCTGTACCTCCGGTTCCGGCCAGTCTTCTCATGTGCTGCTGGCCATGGGGCTGCCGCCGGAGCTGGCATCTGGTTCGCTGCGTCTGACGCTGGGAGAGGAGAATACGCGGGCGCAGATTGACCGCGTAGCAGAGCGGATTGCCGTGCATGTGGAGGAGCTGCGGAATCAGTCTCCGGCGTATCAGGAGTTCCGGCAGGGACGGGGGCCGCGCGGCATTTTGCGCTATTTCCCGGGAAACAGTTGAATCTGAAGCAGAAATGGAGTAAAATGGCGATGAGTGTTCCGGCGGGCGGTGCTGTATGTGCAGCCGCCGTGCTGTGCGGTTTCAGTGGGGAGACAGATGGATGAGTGAGCGGAAACGGGTTGTCGTGGGCATGTCCGGCGGGGTGGATTCCTCCGTCGCTGCCTGGCTGCTGAAGCAGCAGGGATACGATGTGATCGGAGTGACCATGGAGATCTGGGACGGCACTCCGACAGAAGAAGAGGACGGCGGCTGCTGCGGCCTCTCCGCGGTGGAGGATGCCCGGCGCGTGGCGCAGATGCTCGGGATTCCTTATTATGTGATGAATTTCCGGGAGGTGTTCCGCGAGAAGGTCATGAACTATTTCGTGAGAGAATACGCCCGGGGCCGGACACCCAACCCCTGTATCGCCTGCAACCGCTATGTTAAGTGGGACGCCCTTTTGCACAGAAGCCTGGAGATCGGGGCGGATTACATCGCCACCGGCCACTATGCCAGGGTCTGCCGCCTGCCGAATGGTCGTTATGCGATCCGCCGTTCGGCGACGGCCGCCAAGGATCAGACCTATGCGCTCTACAATCTGACGCAGGAGCAGCTGGCTCACACGCTGATGCCGGTGGGTGATTTTGAAAAGCCGGAGATCCGCCGGATGGCAGAGGAAGCCGGGCTGCCCGTAGCGCAGAAGAAGGACAGTCAGGAGATCTGCTTTATCCCGGATCACGACTACGCAGCCTTCGTTCGAAAGCAGACAGAACAGGGATCCTGCCCGGGGAATTTTGTGAACCGGGCCGGTGAGGTCCTGGGACGTCATGCGGGGTTTGTCCACTACACGGTGGGACAGCGAAAGGGCCTGGGTGTCACCTTCGGGAAGCCGATGTTCGTTCTGGAGATACGCCCGGAGACGAACGACGTGGTGCTGGGGGAGGCGGACGAGGTCTGGAGCGACCATCTGATCTGTCATCAGCTGAATTACATGTCTGTTCCGGAGCTGACCGAAGAGAGAGACGTTACGGCGAAGATTCGGTACAGCCATTCCGGCGCGCGCTGCCGCATCCGCTGTGTTGGTCCTGATCTGGTGGAATGCCGTTTTCAGGAACCGGTCCGTGCGGTCACGCCGGGGCAGGCCGTGGTATTTTACGATGGAGACCTGATACTCGGCGGAGGAACGATTCTGCGGCCGGGGACCGCCGGGGACGGAGCGTGGGAGGCGTCGACAGCGGAATACAGTAAAGAACCGGATGTTACGAAAAGAGGAGAGGAAATACGATGAAGAGAACAAACATAGAATTTCTGCTGATTTTATGCCTGGTGTTCGGTCTTACCGCCTGCAATGCGGTGACACCCGGCCCCAGCACGACCCGTTCTTCAGCGGCGGCGATCACCGCGACGACAGCGGAGGAAGCTCAGGATGAAGAGGATGACGCGCAGAGCTCAGGAGAGGATGCCGTCACCGAAGAAGAATCCTCTGCGGAGGAGAGCGCGACAGAGACGGAGGCAGCCGAGGAAGATCTGGTCTATGCGACATCCGGTGTCAATGTGCGTGATGCAGCCTCCTCCAATTCCAACATCGTGGGAACCCTGAGCGAGGGGGAAGCGGTCGTCAAACTCGGCGAGGAGGGAAGCTGGACGAAGGTCGAGTACAACGGCGCAGAGTGCTATGTGTATTCGGAATATCTGACGGAGACGGCACCGTGAGCCGGGTGATCAGATAGCCTGAATTGTAATAGCAAAAGAGAAATTCTGTCAGACTTACAGGAGACGATGATGGATAATGTTGAGATGATAAAAATATATATGTATGAACAATCATATCGCATTGATTCGTTAAAAAAATACCTGCCATTGGGAAAAGAGCAGCGCATTTTTTCCGGAGAGATTCTGAAAAATGAGAAGGACGAGGACTTTTTGTTTTATATAAAAAGTGGGCGATTTAAGCTTTCTGTTCCACATTTCTCCGGTGAATGGATGGATTTTTGCGAATGTTGTGAGGGTTCAACTGTACAGCTGAATGATTTTCTGATGAATGCAACTTCCTGGGATCCCGCCCGGGCGATTGCTGCGAAAAATTCAGTTGTGGTTAGTTTTTCGAGGCAGCAATTATTTGAGATTATCAGAAACGATCAGAAAGTGTTTGACGAGTACCTGAATCTATCTTCGACCTACTCCACAATGTTGAAACAGCGTTTACTGATTACCTCTGAGCCGAACGCAAGCCAGCGTCTTCTTGTATGGCTGGAAAAGCTCTGCTCGGTGCTATCTCCTGATGAAGAGGGTGTCTATCATATTCCCTGTCAGCTGACACAGCAGCAAATCGCAAACTATTTGTTCATTCATGTAACTACCTGCAACAAGCTGTTGATGGCTCTCGCCAGAGTGCAGATACTTCGGAGAGAGAAAGGGTTCCTGCATATTTATGACCGGGATCTTCTAAAAAAATATCTTGAGAACAACTGGATTCTATCTTGATCAGGCATCACTTTTACACACGGTTTAAATCAGCGACGATTGTCGCTGATTTTTTTGACGTTATTTGTAAAACAAAAAAATGGCGTAGGCCATAAATGATATCTGGCATACACCTGCATGTAAGGTTGGCACAATCATATTGTCAGTAAGGCTTGCGCTTCTTGAATTGTTTTCTGATAAAAGCTAAAATGAATCCATGCTAAAAAACATCAAAAAAGACAATTCGCAAGGATGCGATTTTGTCGGAAAGAAACGAGGTGCTAATATGGTGGCAAGACAACGAAGCGGAAAGATTCGTGTGCCGGATGGAAAGACTGTGGCGGTCAGCATCACTTTTGATTGTGACGCGCTGACGCTCTGGCAGGACAGCACGGGACAGACAGGGCCTGTATCATTGAGCCGTGGCGAATATGGTATGCTGGCCGGTATCCCGCGAATTCTTGATATGTTGGAACGTTATGGAATCAAAACCACATTTTTCGTTCCGGGCAGAACGGCAGACACCTATCCGGAAATTATTCGGGAGATTATCGCGGCCGGTCATGAAATTGGCTGGCACGGATACAGTCATGCAAATAATACAACCATGAGCCTGGAAGAGGAAGATCGTGCCATGCAGATGGGGATTGATGCGATCTGCCGCTGCGGAGCACCTGCCCCCATCGGATACCGGGCGCCAAGCTGTGACTATAGTCCGAACACGATGGGGCTTCTGACAAAGTACGGCTTCAGGTATGCCAGCAACCTTATGGGAAATGATAACTTCCCTTATTATCCCTGCCCTGTCATCGGCCATTCAGATCGTGGCAATGAATTTGCAGAACCTTTGCCGATTCTTGAACTGCCGCTGTCTTATCAGACGGACGATATTATTTTTATCGAATATGTCAACAAATTTCCCTGGATGCCTCCGATGCCTCTTCGCCCGACATCGGAACTCTTTCAGAGGGAGATGGGTGCTTTTGATTATGCCTGTAAGACACCCGGAAGCGAAGTGATTCTGGTGAATCATCCTCAGGCGACAGGACACCCGGAATTTATTATGAATATGGAACGTATGATTGAGCATATGCAGGAACGCGGCGCCTGGCTTGTACCCTGCAAGGATATTTACGAAGCCTTTATACCCGACGCAAAGGAGGATGCCAAATGATTCAAACATCTCAGAAAATTGTCAAGATCCGTATTCCGGAAGATAAAAAGGTTGCTGTCGTCCTCTCGGTGATCTTCAGTGGTTCCACGATCTGGACCGGTCCGAAGGGGGAAGTATCACAGTTCTCAATCAGCCGCGGGGAACATGATGCATTTGTCTGTGTGCCGCGTGTTCTGGAGGCACTGAAAAAACGCGGAATTCGGGGAACTTTCTTTATTCCCGGCCATACGGCAGATACTTTCCCGGAGGTTTGCAGGGAAATCATCGCAGACGGACATGAGATCGGACATCATGGATATATGCTGACAGAACTGGATTCGATGACTCCTGAAGAAGAGGAGAATGCTTTTCAAAAGGCCTTGGATTCTCTTCAGCGGCTGGGAGTGTCTCCTGTTGGTTTCCGGGCTCCGAATGAGATCAGCGCACATACTTTGGACATCCTGGAGAAATATGGCTTCCTGTATGACAGCAGCCTTATGGGGGATGATATCCATGCGTATTATCCGCGTCCGATCACACTGCACACAGATACCGGGTGCGAGTACGGTGAAGCGAAAAACCTTCTCGAGATTCCCGTTTCATTCCATCAGGATGATCACCCTTATCTGGATACGATGGGAAGCGACTATGCTCTGCCGTATTTTGACTGCTCGCCGCCTCAGGAATTCTCTGATCGCTGCAAAGATATTTTTGATTATGCCAGTCGATCTGAGGGATGCATCCTGAATATCACCATCCATACAGCAGCGACCGGAAACCGTCCCCGCATGGATGCCTTTGAGGAGCTTCTGGATTCTCTGGCTGAGAAGGGCGCCTGCTTTATGACCTGCCGTGAACTGGTTGATGCCGCTATTTAAAGAGATCAATGTTACACGATAGTATCAATGACACGTTGGATATATGAACAATAAGTTCACAGCTGACGGGTTTGAAGGAGAGAAAAATACGTGGAAGAAAACAGAAAAGGATACAAGTATCGCTGGTGTATCGGCGGAATATGGATTTTTATCATTTTGATTCAGTATATGCTTCCTTTTGCGGTTGCACCGCTTTTGACCGTGATCATGGAGGAATATGCGCTGGATTATACGCTGGGAGGGATGCTGGTTACCATTGTCGGCATCATCGGCGGACTATCCATGTTTATGGGCGGTAAGGTCGTTCAGACACTGGGGATTAAAAAGGGTGCATTGACAGCTCTTATCTTATTCCTTCTCGGAGACCTTATTTCCGTTGTCGCACCATCCTATCCCATTTTAATGATTGGGCGCGTATGCATTGGCGTAGGGTATGGACTGATCAGCGCACTGACCGGAGCGATGATCATGGCATGGTTTCCGCAGAAAGAACAGCCTTTTATGAACGCGGCGAATGCGGTCATTGGGACTCTGGCGCAGACAGCCGCCTACGGCATTACAATTCCGCTCTATCAGATGGCCGGCAATAACTGGCATACATTATTCGGATATTTCGCTGTTGTTGTAGGCGCCACTCTGATTGTCTGGGTAATTTTCGGGAAAAGCTCGCCTGAAAAAGGAGGAGAGAAATCATCCGATGCAGAGAATAAGCCTGAGAATTCTGCAGAAGAAAACGCAGGGCTTGCAGCTACCTGGAAACGTTCTGAGGTAAAGAAGCTGACCGCTGCTGCTGTCGGTATGTTTATGGCTTACACAACGGTCACGACTTTCTTCCCTTCGTTTCTGGAGGAAACACGCGGTATCTCGGCGGCACAGGCCTCTGTGATCACAGGTTTTGTTCCCATGGCGGGACTGGTTGGAAGTCTGTTGATTGGCAGTCTTGCGGGGGTTACAGGCCGGAGACGCAGCATTATGTGGCCCATGATGGCCCTTGCGGTCGTTGGTATGGTTATGGCTTCCTTCTCAGGAAATGTGGTTCTTATTACGATTGGGCTTTGCGCGATTGGATTTGGAGTGAGTGCTTATATTCCGGTTATTTACACCTATCTGATGGAGCTTCCCGGAGCCACACCCGGCATGGTGGCGAGTGGTGTAGCGTTAACCCTGGGCGTTGCGAACATTGCCAATCTTTTTGATTCCATGATTTATAATGCTCTGGCCTCCTATGTGGGGCTCTCTGCAGCGTTTATTCCCTTTGGAATTCTGTTGGTCATGTCCATGCTGGTGTCTATGACATTGCCGGAGCCGAAGAAAGAGTCAAAAAAATAATATTTGAAATCTGAAGAATCAGAGGTCGTGAAGTATATTCGGATTGACGCGGCCTCTGAGAATCAAGTGAAAATGTCAGCAAAAATGAGGATGATATTATGAAGGACTATGAGGGACTTCTGACGGAATTGAATGCAAAAATCTGGGATTATGCAGAACTGAAATTTCATGAAACACGTTCCATGACTGCTCACACGAAGGTACTGGAAGAGGCAGGTTTTACAGTCGTGCGGGGTGTTGCAGGTATACCTACAGCATTTACTGCAGCCTGGGGAGAAGGGAAACCTGTGATCGGTATACTGGCGGAGTATGATGCACTCAACGGACTGTCGCAGGTCGCGAATGTTTCTGAAAAGAAGCTGCGTCCTGAGACGGAAAATGGTCATGGCTGCGGGCATTGTCTTCTTGGCACAGCTTCGGTAGGAGGTACTATGATGCTGAAAGATATGCTGGAAGACACTTGTACTCCCGGAACAGTAGTGCTCGTGGGTTGCCCGGCGGAGGAAGGCGGAAGCGGAAAGACATTTCTGACCCGGGCGGGGGTGTTTGATGGTCTTGATATCGCCCTTACCTGGCACCCGGGCGGTGGAAATTCAGTCTTTTCGGGATCCTTTATGGCAAATTGCCAGGTGCGCTTTCGTTTCCGCGGAGTCTCTGCCCATGCAGCCTGTGCGCCGCAGCTCGGCCGGAGCGCGCTGGACGCAATGGAGCTGATGGATGTCGGAGTCAATTATCTGCGTGAGCATATGGAGGCAACGGACCGTATTCACTATGCGATTTTAAACACAGGCGGGAGTTCACCCAATGTGGTACAGAATTTCGCAGAGGTGCGGTATCTGATTCGCTCCACCAGCAATGAGAAGGTGAAGAAGCTTTACGAACGCGTATGCAGAGTTGCCAAGGGTGCAGCAGAGATGACGGAGACAGAGGTTGAAATCGTCTTTGAAAAAGCCTGCTCAGATTCTATCAGTAATGCTGTGCTGGAAAAACTGCTTTATGAAAGCATGCAGGAAGAACCTTATCCTTCGTTCTCAGATGAAGAATTAACATTTGCCCGGGAAATCCGAGCTACCTATACAGATGAAACGATGGACAGCGATCTGTGTGTGCTTGGCTGTCCGGAATTTGACAGGAGAAAGTATCTTCAGATCATGAAAGAAGCGGTGCTGGTGGATTCTATCAAAGAATACCATCATCTGGAAACCACTATACCTGGATCGTCGGACGTGGGTGATTGCAGTCAGATCGTTCCGACGGCTCAGTTTGTAGGCGCCTGCTTCACGCCGGGAACACCGGGCCATTCCTGGCAGATGGTTACCCAGGGGAAGACGTCTTATGCTTCTAAGGTTATGGTATGGAGCGCAAAGGTTCTGGCCAGAGCCGGATATCAGGCGATTCTTCATCCTGAAATGATTGCCGCAGCGAGGCAGGAGCTCAGAGAGGTGACTGGCGGCAGAGAATACAGATGCCCCATTCCGGATGAAATCATGCCGCCGATTCAATAAGCTGGGATTTATAGGAGGAATAGATGAATATGAAGGTCGCATTGTGCCAGTTTACTCCCGGCGTAGGGGCTGAACAAATTGAAAATAACAAGAGAAAGGTCCGTGAAATGATTGAAAAAGCCATGTCACAGGATTATAAGCCGGATTTGATCATGCTTCCGGAATGCTGGTCGGCTGAGCTGGATATGAGTAAACATGCGAAACTGAGTGCTGTAGAACAGACAGATCTCTGTGAGGAAACGCTGGATGGCGGCTGTGTTACTATGCTGCAGACTCTGGCAAAAAAGCATCATGTATGGATTTCCGGCGGAGGACTGCCGCTGAGAAAAGCAGATGGAAAACGTTATAATTCCCATGTCGTCATTAATCGTGAAGGAGAGATCGCGGAAGTCTATGATAAGTCTCATCTGTGTGAATGGGTGGGAGAAAATGACTGTTATGCGTATGGAACGGGTCCCAAACCGGTCGAGACAGAATTTGGAATTATAGCGCCTCTTCTCTGCTACGACATCCGTTTTGAGGAACTGATTCGCAGTTATTGTGCCGGAGGAGCCAAATTCCTGCTTGTTCCAGCCTCTTTTGCGACGAATTTGAATCAATGGAGAGTCCTGATTCAGGCGCGGGCGATTGAGAATCAGATGTTTGTGCTGGCGTGCGGTACCTGCGGGGAAAATCCTCCGGAATATAAAGGAAAACCGTATAAAATGGATGATGCCGGGCAGCAGATTATCGACGAGGATTTCATTCATTACATGGGTCATTCCATGATCGTCGATCCGGAGGGGCGTATTCTTGCGGAGGTCGGAGATGAGGAATGCATTCTCACAGCAGAGCTTGACACAGACCGTGTAGATCAGGTACGAAGAGGTGTGTCATACATCAATTCTCTGAGACCGCAGATTTATACCTGTTATTCTGTGTAATGTCTGAAAAAAATGTGGAAGGTGAAAGGGATCATGTGGATAGGTGTCCTGTATCTGATAGGAGCATCGGCATTATTTGGTTGTCTACCAACGGTGAATAAACTCCTGTTATTGCACGGGTTGACTTCAGGTAGTCTTGTTTTTCTGACTTACTTAACGGTTGCAGCAGCATCAGGGATTGCTTTGATTATACAGAAGAAGTTTCTGCGTGTGCCTCTGAAACAGTGTGTCACACTTATGATTCTGGGTTTCCTAGGGATGGGTGCGACAGCATATTTGCTGAATCTTTCCTATACATTTATCCCGGTTGGATTGTCCACCATGCTTCATTTTTCCTATCCGACGCTCGTGGTTATCATTACGACATTCTTCTTCAAGGAGAAATTCAATACGGCAAAGGCGTATGCAATTCTGGCCAGTTTTCTGGGGATGTTTCTGATTGCGAATTTGTCCGGAGGAGGCGAACAGATTGGAATCCTGTTCGCCCTTACCTCCGGAATGACATATGCGCTTTACATTGTCGGTAATGATAAAGGAACTGTCAACAGATTTCCCTTACTTCTGAAAATATTTTATGCTTCAGCAGGAACCGCATGTATTTTCGGTATTCAAACGCTGGGAAACATAAGTCTTCCTTCCGCCGGTATAGATATCTTTTTGCTGTTTGGAGTATGCGGACTGGGAACTCTGGCAGCATATTATTTCCTGACAAAGGGAATTAAATTGGTTGGCGCGGTCACAGCCTCTTTTTTCAATATGCTGGAACCAATATTCAGCCTGTTGATCAGTACAATCGTGTATCAGGATGCGCTGGAAATTAAATCCATCCTAGGAGGAATTCTGATACTTTCAGCGGTCTTTATAATTGCTGCTTCGCCAAAGCTGTATCAGAAATAGAGCTGTTTTGAAAATAGTTCTTGTGCAAATGGGAAAAATGTGCTAGACTGAGAAAGCTGTGTGGGAAGGCTCCATCGTGTGAGCAGATTCCTTTACGCAATATTGGGAGAGTTATCGAAGTGGTCATAACGAGCCGCACTCGAAATGCGGTTGTCCTTTCCGGGCACGTGGGTTCGAATCCCACACTCTCCGCGCGAAAAGCCTTGATTTTTCAGGGCTTTTTTCATTTCGTGCTGCATTTCGTGTTGCACACCCGGACAAACCAGGCGGCCGAATCGTTGTTTCGCACTCTTGAAAGCATCGCGAAATCGTGTTATCATAAACAGGATGCCTGCGCCGACGGCCGGAAACGCGCGGCGCGGAAACAGAGTTCATTTATCTGAATTATTATATGGAACGAAGGAGAACCAACCATGTCAGGACATTCCAAATTTTCCAACATCAAGAGAAAAAAGGAAAAGAACGACGCGGCCAAGGGGAAGGTATTCACCCGGATCGGCCGTGAGATCGCCGTGGCGGTCAAGGAGGGCGGCGCAGACCCTGCCAACAACAGCAAGCTGCGCGACTGCATCGCCAAGGCGAAGGCCAACAATATGCCCAACGATACCATTGACCGCAGCATCAAGAAGGCGGCCGGGGACGGCGCGGCGGTGAATTATGTGCCGGCGGTTTACGAGGGCTATGGCCCGAACGGCACCGCGATCATCGTGGAGACGCTGACGGATAACAAGAACCGTACCGCTTCCAACGTCCGCAATGCCTTCACCAAGGGCGGCGGCAACGTCGGATCCCAGGGCTGTGTGTCCTTCATGTTCGATAAGAAGGGCCAGATCATTATTGATAAAGAAGAGTGTGAGATGGATTTTGACGATCTCATGATGGTCGCTCTGGATGCGGGCGCCGAGGATATCTCTGAGGAGGATGACAGCTTCGAGGTGATCACGGATCCGGATGATTTCAGTGCCGTGCGCGAAGCACTGGAGAAGGAAGGCATCCCCATGCTGGAGGCGGACGTCACGATGATTCCTCAGACTTACGTGCAGCTCACCGATGAACAGGATATCAAGATGATCAACCGTACGCTGGATCTGCTGGATGACGATGACGATGTGCAGAATGTCTATCACAACTGGGAAGAGGCCTGAGTAAAGCATTGTTCAGAAGAACGGCCGTGATCGGGAGCATATATGACGACAGGATGTGACTTCAGGGTGAAAAAAGCCCGGCGGGAGGTGCCGCATGGCGACGTATAAGATGACGCTGGCCTACGACGGAAGCCGCTACAGCGGCTGGCAAAGACAGGGGAATACGGAGAACACGATTCAGGCGAAGCTGGAGCGGGTTCTTTCCCGTATTCTCGGGGAACCGGTGGAGGTGGCCGGTTCGGGACGCACCGACGAGGGTGTGCATGCTCTGGCGCAGGTGGCCAGCTTCCGCACGGAACGTGTCTTCGACGGCGACCGGCTGACCGCGGAAGTCAACCGTTATCTGCCGCAGGACATCCGCATCCTCTCGACCGTACTTACTTATCCGCGTTTTCATGCGCGGCTCAGTGCATCGGGGAAATGGTACGAATACCGGATTGATAACGGGCCTGTGGCTTCGGTCTTTGAACGAAAATACCTGACGCGCGTGGAAGATCCTCTGGATCTCGCCGCGATGCGCGAGGCCGCGGCCTTCCTTCTTGGACAACATGATTTTGCAAGCTTCTGCGACAATAAACATATGAAGAAATCCACCGTGCGGCATCTCTATGAGATCCGGCTGGAAGAGCAAAATGGTATTCTGACTATCGCTCTGCACGGGGACGGCTTTCTCTATCATATGGCACGGATTCTCTGCGGAACGCTCATTGAAGTGGGACTGGGAGAGCGCAGCCCTTACGGCATGCGGCGCATTCTGGAGGCCAGGGATCGGAAAGAAGCCGGTCGTCTGGCTCCGGCACAGGGGCTTTTTCTGCGGGAAGTAGAGTATCCGGTGTGACAGACAGGACAAAGGCGAAGGCGATGGGAGAAAGAAACGGGAAGAAGCGGGAGCAGGAGGCCATGGCGCGGATGAGTCAGCTGAATCACCAGCTGACGGCCTGTGGTTATACGGAGCGGGAGAGGGAAGAGCTCCTGGTCCGCCTTTTGCTGTGTTTCTTTGCCGGAGATACGGGCGTCTTTTCAGAAGGCGCCTTCTTTGCGTATTTATCGCAGGGGAGGGTGGACGGGAGCGATCTGGCGGCCCGGCTGAACCGTCTCTTCCTCGTTCTGGCCGGGCAGAAGACCGCAGAAGAGGAGCTGCAGGACTTCCCCGTGATCAGCCCTTTCCTGTTCGGAGAAGAGATCCCGGAGCGGGAGACGGACGCGGCGCTGCGCCTGCTTCTGCTGAACTGCCGGGAGATTCCCTGGGGAGAGCTGTCTCCGGCGATCTTCGGCGCCATGTTTCAGGAGATTATGAATCAGCAGGACCGCCGGGAATGGGGCGCCTACTATACCTCGGAGGAAAATATCCACAAGGTGATCGATCCGCTGTTTCTCGAGGACCTGCAGCGGGAGAGAGAATCCTGCCGGGGAAACCGGCGCAGACTGGCTGCCTTTCAGAGGAAGCTGGCGGGGCTGCGTTTCCTGGACAAAACCATAATCAGATTGATACAAAAACACGATAATGAAAGTGCCGTAAAACCGCCGTTTCTGGGCGGTTTCTTCATTTTTGGGGCTTCGACGGCCTGATAAAAGCATACTCCAAAGCGTAAACTGCTCGGTTTTCTCGTGGCACTCTGTAACGATAAAAAAGCTATCGTTTCAGAGTAGGGCTATCGTTAAAGTGTAAAGGTTATCGTTTGAGGGGGTGTAGAGCATAAATTTAAATGCGACCATAGCCAGTGGAGATAGGTGTTATTCAGGGAGGAATGGTCTGAATCTCTTTCCAAAAAAATAGAAAAAATGGTATCACTAAATATAAATAAATATCACAAAAGGGCTTGAAAGAAGTTGATGGTTGTGCTATACATATATTTGTATGACTATGTCTTTTGACGACTTGAGAGGTGATCGCAATGAGCGGGAGAACGGATGATAACTACATTAGCCTTAAGGATGCAGCCGAATACTTGAATATCAAGCCGGTAACTCTACGAAAGTGGATAAAGCAAAAGACAGACCTTCCTGCCTATCAGATTGGCCGTTTGTGGAAATTCAAGAAGTCTGAGCTTGATGAGTGGGTGAACAGCGGGAAGAGTGCAAAATAATAAAATCCTGTTATCGAAAGGGCTGTTATTATGGCTGATATAACATTATATAACCAAGATTGTATTGCTGCTATGCAGCAAATAGAAGCTGAGTCTGTTGATTTGATTGTTACTGACCCGCCGTACAATCTTGGCAATTTCATGAAAAAAAGAGACACCAACCTGAAAAAAATGCGTGAGAATTTTTTCGGCTCTGCGGGTTGGGATGATATGGAATTTGACGAGTGGGCTGAATCTATGGATGCGTTTTTTAAAGAATCCGCAAGAGTCATAAAAAAGGGTGGAACAATGATAGTTTTTATGGCTATCATCAAAGTGGAAACAATAATTCGGCTTGCTGAAAAACATGGTTTTTATTACAAGACCACTGGAATTTGGCACAAAACAAATCCGATGCCCAGAAATATGAATTTACATTTTGTTAATTCTACTGAAGCCTGGATTTATTTTACATATAAGAAAAGAACGGGAACCTTCAATAACGGTGGTGCGATGTTTCATGATTTTATTGAAACTGCTGTCACACCGAACGGTGAAAGGAAATATGGAAAGCATCCGACGCAAAAACCGGAGAGTCTTATACAACATTTTGTTGAGATTTTGTCAAATCCCAACGAGTGTGTCCTTGACCCTTTTATGGGGAGCGGTACCACGGGTGTTGTTTCTAAACGTACCGACCGAAACTTCATAGGAATTGAGTTGGACGAAGAATATTTTAAGATAGCACAAAAAAGAATTCAGGAGGCATGAGAATGAAACCAAAGGTAATAGACCTTTTTGCGGGAGTAGGAGGTTTGTCTCTTGGATTTGAAAGTTGCGGCTTTGATGTAGTTCTTGCCAATGAATATGATTTGTCAATCGCAACAGCGTATGAAGCGAACCACAAAAACACGAAGATGATTGTCGGAGATATTACTTCGCTTGACTTGGAGAAAGTATTTGGTGCCTATGCAAGGAAAATCGATGTCGTGATTGGGGGTCCTCCCTGTCAAGGCTTTTCGCAAAAGGGGCAGAGAAAAACTATTCACGATGAACGGAATTTTCTATTTAAATACTATGTTAAAGTGGTTGAATTAGTAAAACCAAGGTATTTCCTGATGGAGAACGTCCCTAATTTGCTGACTGCGGAGGGCGGATACTTTCGTAAGGAGATAGAAGAACTGTTTAACTCAATGGGCTATCAGCTTAAAATGGGAGTGCTTAATGCGTCGGATTACGGCGTACCGCAAAACAGAAGAAGAGCTGTCATAATTGGGAAAAATGGCGCAACTGTACCGGAACTTCCGAAAGCAAAAAACACATCTGTTACAATATGGGATGCCATTAGTGATTTGGCGTATTTGGAATCAGGAGAGGGTTGCGAAGAACAGGAATATCGCTTTGAACCACAAAGCGAGTATCAAGAACGTCTGCGCAGCAATAGTCCCAAATTGTATAATCATGTTGCAACGAAGCATTCTGCCATTGCGTTGGAGCGTCTGGCGATGATTCCTCCAAATGCTGGGAGAAAAGTTTTGCCAGAGGAGCATCTGACAAAATCAATTTATAGCGGTACATGGACAAGAATGCGAAAGGATGAAATCTCTGTGACAATAACTACGAGATTTGATACGCCTTCGTCTGGAAAATTTACGCATCCGTTTCTTAACCGGGCTATCACGGTAAGGGAAGCAGCGAGGATACAGTCATTTCCAGATAGTTTTCGATTTATAGGGAATAAGGGTTCTCAAATGAAACAAGTAGGAAATGCAGTCCCACCTTTGTTGGCTGCCGCAGTAGCCAAAGTTATTATGAACGATATCAAGGAGGATGCAGAAAATGAACAGACCTGATAACGTACTTGCGTATGATGAAATGGATTTGAAGTTGGGAATAAAGTCCTCGCTCCCTCATGTAAAAAGCACTCTTGCTTTGGCGATTTTGCTATGGGAGTGTGCAGATCATCCAGCGGAACTGGAGTATTCAAAGCAACAGGGGGATGAGACGGTCCTTTCTGACCAGCTTGAACAGTGGGTTGTTGATTATTTAGCAGATATTTGTGAAGAAGACGGAATCACCAGAGATGATCTCGTGAGCCAGTTTAATAATAACCAGCTTTTCAAATCTCAAATGGAAGCTCTAATAGTTGCTTTTGAATTAGTATGGAAATTGGCAAAAGTCGGGTTTGTAGATGAAAGTAAGCCAGCCAGCGCGGAAAGAAAGGGTAGGATTCGTTACCCCAAGAAACTTACATACTCTATTAATGCCGACATTATCCATAGTGTGATTCGTGGTAATGAAAATGCATATCTTAGGGTTCTTCTGGCCTGGACCGGCTTGGAGACAGCTATCGATCCTGAGTGTGAAGAAACACTCATATACCTTCTGACCGCTTTATCTGAGGGTGCTGTTTTCAGACTTGAAGATGGCGAAAGGGATGTTATTTTTAATCAGAACAGCATTTATCGCAAGCTGCTCGAAACGGCAGATGTTGTTGATATAAATGGAGATAAGGAAGCAAAGGGTTCTTTGCGTATTCTTAAATCACTGCTTTCAGAAAATATGAACCCCTACTTGAGTTATGCCAACGGTGGTGTTACTGCAGCGGACACAAATTCTGAAAAATTAGATGATTACCAAAAAAGGGTTGATACATTATTGCGTCTATACGCGACCAAGGTTATAGGTTTGGATGACCTGGATGCGGACACTGAAGGTATCAGCTTGGATAATTTGGAAGAATCACGACTTACTAATGGAACGAACATACTGTTATATGGTGTTCCTGGTTCTGGTAAAAGCTGGACAATCGAACATGAATATTGCCATGCAGGGAGTTCTGTCGAAAGGCTGGTCTTCCACCCGGATTATACAAATGCAGATTTTATTGGGCAGATTCTCCCGGTCGTTGATTCGGATAAACAGGTGACATATGAATTTACGGCTGGCCCTTTTACAACAATATTAAAAGAGGCGTACACGCATCCTACGAAGGAATATATTCTTATAATTGAGGAGATAAATCGAGGGAACGCTCCTGCTATTTTTGGTGAAATATTCCAACTGTTGGATAGACTTGATGGGCCTAAAACCGAAGACGGAATAACGTATCCTATAGGAACAAGCGAGTATGGTGTTACCCATAAATACATGGCAGAATGCATATATGGCGATCCATCTCATAAGGTTCGTATCCCTTCAAATCTCTCGATAGTTGGAACAATGAACACATCAGACCAAAATGTATTTACGCTTGATACAGCATTTCAGCGTAGATGGCATATGCGCCTGATAGAGAACAACTTTGACAATGTGCGTCCTTCGTTAGCGAATGCTCAGATTCTTGATACTGAGGTCACTTGGCAGACGTTTTGTGAGAAGGTCAACAATATTATTGTTGGGAATAAGGCAAAAATGGCATCTGCCGAGGATAAGCGTCTCGGTGTCTATTTCGTTCATGAAAGAGGCCTTACATTCGATACGAGGGCCTTGCCGTCCGAGGGATATGTCAGCCTGCTTACTGAGTATAACGACCTTTTGCGCAGTGAGCGCTTGGGTGAAATATCCGATGCCCAGGTGCAGCGGCTTAATGATATCAGAGCTGCCGTCATGCACAATCGGATGTTCCCAGAAAAAGTTATCAAATATCTGTGGGACGATGCGTTTAAGTTTAATCCGGAAGCGTTATTTGATACAGATAATATGGAGAGTTTGGAGCAGGTTATTCGAACTTTTGTGTATTCTGTAGGGCATGAGCGGTTTAAGATATTCAAAAAGACTGTTCGGGATTTGCTCTATCCTGATACGCAGGCATAATGTCATACTGGTCGGAAAGTGAGGTGTTCGGTACCTATGGATTTGAAAAAGAATATTCGTGAACGCTGCCACGTCAATAAAAATGACGAAGGCGACAGTTTCGTCGGCGTGAAAGCTGATACGGATGATGCAATGATTTATTTTCCTATAGGCTATCAACTTCCGCCTAACGATGATGACCTTCGTGCAGACATAAATAATCTATTCTATGTGCTGGCGGCTTTCATGAAAGAGGACAAGCTAATAGAGGAATCGAAATTTGCCGCACCGAGAACGGTGGATTTTCCGATGCACGCCTATCTTAAGATTATTCGTGATTTCTTACGGACAGGCCGCTATTACATTGAGACGGACCCGCGTTATAAAACGGACACTAAAGGAAACGCTTCGTGGCCACGCACTGTCCGTGAGCAGGGAGCATTGGTGCAGAAAAATGGTTCGTTGGTATTTACAAATATGACGGTTCGTTCTGTTACACCAAATGCGGATAAGAAAATCACGCAGATTCACAGATATTGTGTGTATGAGGCTTTTGATAAGATGGGCTGGCTCTATGTCCCCTTTATGCCGGACAAGCCGGGTCCACACCCGGAGAACCGGGAAGCAATCTACATTTTAGAGAAAAAGCTGGCTTCAACACACAACGATGTGGAACAGGAATTGTTTTCGGCGATGGTTTCCATGCTCAAATACATGGATGAAAAGTCATCTGAGAAGCAATATTTCTTCGGAACAGATTTCTTTGAACGTGTGTGGGAGAAAATGATAGATAAGGCATTTGGAATCGAGGACAAAGACCGCTACTTCCCTAAGACAAGGTGGCTCCTTGATTATGGCGCTAACAAAATAAAAACACCATTGCAGCCAGACACTATCATGATTTATAACGGAAAGGTGTATGTTTTGGATGCGAAGTTGTATCGGTACGGATATAGTGGTAATCCTGATCATCTTCCCAATGGACCGGATATAAACAAGCAAATCACATATGGAGAATATATAGAGCGTGCAAAAGGCGTGCCAAGCGAGAAACTATACAATGCGTTTATCATGCCGTTCAACCGTGAGGACAACACATTTTTTGTGATGGGACCGAACGATGAGCCGATTCCTTGCGTTACTGACAACATCGGGAATATTGGCGAGGCTGTCGGTGACTGGAAACCCAATCCTAAAAATTATGAACGTGTACAAGGCATCGTTATAGATACAAGATTTCTCATGTATAACTATATCGGTATGCCGGATCAGCAAAAGCGCATTCTTGCGGAAGCTATCGAAAAAGTAGATTCCAGACCGCCTGTCCCGCAACCAACACCATAATAAGACATTGATAAAGCAAAGGCTCTCTTCCAATATGACGGAGGAGAGAGCTTTATTTTTTTCTTTTATGGTTGTTATCCCTTTTAAACCGCAACAGAGCGAGCGGCGGCGATAGCCAAGCGCTCAAATAGTTTACAGTGGAAGTAGCGACGAGAGAAGCGAAAACAAAACTCGTCCAGATAGTCCTGAAGGTTTTCCTTAGGTCGTCCATGATAGGTGCCTTGGATGAACGCCTTTGCGTTGCTGATTATTGTGTGTATCCAATGCAGTTCTGCGGTATTCGGATCATAGGTCTGTGTCTCCAGCTTGTATTTATCCTCCAGGGCCGGAGGATAGCTTTTAAATTCGTCGGCGTGAATCTCACTGCCTATTTCTATGTGGT
>JAJQCZ010000011.1:0-8176 GCA_021202465.1 Lachnospiraceae bacterium
AGAAAAACGTGAAATCCTGCTCTTTTCTTGTTCCAAAAGTGTTTAAGACCGGATTGTAGCATCTTCTCCGCGTAAATTCAACTTTAAATTCAAGCGGCTCTCCCATGCGGGAGAGCCGTCCTTTCCTGTCAGGGTTCGAGGATGCCGTATTTGCGTTTGATTCGATCCAGCTTGCGAAACAGCGGCTGACCGAGGATCTGAAGGAAGACAACCGTCGAGACGCCGTGGATCACATTAAAGGGAAAGCCGCTGACATAGAGGGCGGCAAGCGCCTCCCAGCTATATGAAGAACTATACATGAAAAGAGAGGCTGTATCCATGATCAGACCGTAAATAAACACCGTAGCCAGGCCGCCGAAGGCACACAGCAGAGTCCGGTTCTCCCGCCAGCCCCGGCGCGTACCGCGGAAAATCAGCCCCGTGAGGAAGCCGATGATGCCCCAGGCAAACATCTGCCAGGGTGTCCAGGGACCCTGCCCGAAGAAGAAATTGGAGACAAAGCCGCTGACGGCGCCAACCAGGAAACCGGCCTCCGCGCCGAAGCTGATGTCGGCGATGATGACGATGGCTGTCACCGGCTTAAACTGCGGCAGCATGAAGAAGGCGGCCCGCCCGGCCACGGCCATGGCGGAGAGAACCGCCAGGATCAACAGCTCCCGGGCCTGCGGCCTGCGGTCCTCGAAGACCAGGAAGAAGGGCAGCATGGACACCAGGATGATGCAGAGCGCAATAAAATAATAGCTGCGATCGTTGAGGAACCAGATGCCGAAGAGAATCAGCGCCGGGATGACCAGCACGATCAGGAAGATGGCGGTCAGAGTCCGCCGTCCCATCCTCTCATCCGGCTTCTGCGCGCGCGTGACAAACCGGTCGGCAGCCGGATCCTGTCCGGTATCCAGCAGACGACGCACGAAGGGAAGCAGGAGGAGGGAGAGCAGCGCCAGTGCACAGACCCAGGCTGTCACCTGAATGTGACTGTCAATCGACAGACTGGTGAAGGTATTCTCTGTTCCCAGCCCCCGGTTCACGACCCGATTCAGCTGCAGGTTCCAGACGGCAGTCCCGACGCTTACACACAGCCCCCAGAAACAGACCACCCGGCCCAGCCCGGCGGCGCGGGCCCGCAGGCGCAGCGCGAGAACGGCAAAGACCAGGCACAGTATCCCGCCCACCACCGCCAGAACCTGCAGGAAGCGAATTCCCGCCAGGAGCCCGGCGCGGCTCGCTGTGAAAACCGTCATGTCAAACTGCGTCCCGTTTTCCGCCAGATACCCGATTCCTTCCAGCAGCTGCGGAAGCTCCCGCAGCGTAAACGTCATACCATAGCGCGTATAGCGAAGCTCCGGCATAGACAGCCAGGGAGCAAACAGAACCATCAGAGCGAAAGCGACCGGGAGCGCCGCCGCCAGCCGCACCCGCCCGTCGAGTCCGGCTGGCGCGGACATATTTTCATTCCTCATGCGTCCCGTCCTCCCCTCCGCGCTGCAGCGCCCGGTATGCGGTCACCACATCCTCCGCGGTAACAGCGTCCGGGAAGATATCCCGCGCCATGCGGTTGGCTGCCGTCGTATAGAAGCTGTTGCCGCGGAAGAACTCCCGGGCAGGGCGGGCCGTGACAATATTTCCGTCAAACATCATCCCACAGCGGTCGCCGTAGGACGCACAGAATTCGATATCATGAGACACCAGAAAGATCGTCGCCCCCGCCTCCTTCAGTTCCTGGAAGATCTCCGCCAGCGTCCGCTTGTAGAATCCGTCCAGCCCCTTCGTCGGCTCATCGAGCAGAATCAGGCGGGGCTCCAGCAGCAGGACCTTGGCCAGAGCCGCCCGCTGCTGCTCGCCGCCGCTGAGGTCATAAGGATGAGATTTCAGTAAATGTCCGATCTGCGTCCGCTCCGCCACCTGCCGAATCCGTTCCCTCTTCTCCTCCCGGCTCAGATCTTTCCGTTCAGAGAGCATCTCCGAGAGATCGTCCTCCACGGTATCCGCGACGAAGAGACACTGCGGATTCTGCGGCAGGACGCCCAGAAAGCCGTCGAAAAGCCCGTTCTTCCGAAACGAATCCAGAGTTTTCCCCTCCAGACGAATCTTTCCCCGCGTGGGTCGATGGATGCCGGAGAGCAGAGAGAGCAGCGTGGACTTCCCGGCGCCATTTCCCCCGAGAAGGCAGAATGTCTCCCCCGGATACACCATCAGCGACAGATCACGGATCACATCCGGCAGTTCCTTCTCGTAGCGGAACCAGACCTCCTTCGCTTCAATGAGGGGCGTACGGGCAGACTCCGCCGCCCGCTTTCCGCGCCGCACACCGGCCTGATCTGCAGCCGAACGCCCGGATGCACTCCGGTCCGAAGACGCACACACTTCCCGCGGCGGCTCCCCGTCTTCCCGCACCGCCTCATCGCAGACCTCGCGCAGCCAGCGCCGTCCCTCCCGCACGGTCAGCGGGCAGACGCCCGGGCCGCCGCAGCCCTCGTAGATCTGCATGGGCGCGGGCATGGCCGCGAAGAGATCCCGCCCGGCAAGCAGCTTTCCTGTCCGGGCTGGTGTGTCAAGACAGGGCAGACGCCCCTCCTCCAACACCAGTACCCGATCCGCCATTGGGAAGACCTCCTCCAGGCGGTGCTCGATGAGAACCACCGCCGTCCCCAGCTCGCGGTTGATCTTGTGCAGGGTGGAGAGGAAATCCCCGGCGGCGATCGGGTCAAGCTGCGAGGTGGGTTCGTCCAGCACCAGCACCTCCGGCTGCATGGCCATGACCGATGCCAGGTTCAGCAGCTGCTTCTGCCCGCCGGAGAGCTCCTCCACATCGCGGTCGAACCACCCCTCAATGCCGAAGAAGCTGGCCATCTCCGCCACCCGCAGCCGGATCACCTCCTGCGGCGTCCCCAGATTCTCCAGACCGAAGGCGAGCTCATGCCAGACCTTATCCGTCACCAGCTGATTGTCCGGGCTCTGCAGCACATAGCCGATGGAGGCCGCCTGCCGGCGCTGCCCTACTTCCGCCAGCGGTTCTCCGCGGAAAAGAACCTCTCCCTCCCGCCGTCCGTAGGGGGACAGCGCCGTTTTAAAATGGCGCAGCAGCGTCGTCTTGCCGCAGCCGGATTTCCCGCAGATCACCAGGAATTCTCCTTCCTCCACGTCAAAGCTCAGATCGCGCAGGGCGGGCTGCGCCGAATAATGCTCCGTCGGCCCCTGATCCGGGTACGTAAAGGTCAGATTTTTGATCGAAAATAAAGCCATTGGACATCCTCCCACAGATCAAGAAGCAGCGGCGTCAGACAAAGCGCCAGGTAAGCCGTATAGGCGGACAGAGACAGCGGCGTCAGCGCGTTCATTTCCAGCAGCGGATAGCACAGCATACGCACCCGCCCGGAGACCAGACAAGCCGCCGTCCAGAGAAAGGCGAGGCACAGCGCCACGGCCAGCATCCGGTCGCGCGTATCGAAGCGATAGATCGAATAGTTCGTCCTCCCCCGCAGCCCATAGCCCCGGGATTTCATGGAATCCGCCGTCTCCACGGAGTTCTCCAGCGCCCAGGTGGCCAGGATCGAAAGGAGCTTCAGCCCGTGCCCGGCCCTCTGCGCCGCATTTCCGCTGGAGACATCCCGCCCCACACATTTCTGCGCATCAGCAATCCGCCCCATCTGGCGGCGAAAACGGGGCACGAAGCGCAGCGTCATCGAGAGTACCAGCGACAGCGCCGGCAGCATGCGCCCGAAGAGATAGATCCACTTGTCAGAGGTCATGGCCGCATTCAGGCAGGCAAACCAGAGCAGCATCCCCACCAGCATGGCCCCGGAAGCCGCCCCGTAGGCGATGGATTCCAGCGTCACCGGATTGCCGTCCCACATATAGAACAGGAGCGACATTCCCTGATGGGAGAAGAGCGGATTCACCGCCGAGGAAATCAGAAAGACCGGAATCATCCCCAGCAGGAAACGACGTGCCTTCCGCCCCGCCAGCCTCCGGTAATACAGCGCACCGGTGAGCAGCGCCGTCGCCAGAAACACCGGATGCATGGAGAAGACTGCCACCCCCATGACCGCCGCGAAGAGCAGGAAGTTGATGCCCGGATGAAACGTAGAAAATGTATCTCTCATCGTTACCAGTCCATGTCCGCGCCCAGATCCCGGCCCAGGTCGCAGGTATAGTGCCACTCGATGACGTCCCCCTCCTTGACGATGTAGCGGCTGCAGCCGTAATTAGGGTACCAGCCGTTGACACAGTACATCCAGCCCGACAGCTCCCCGCCGTCGAACTCATAGAGATTGTGAATGCCCTCGATGTAGTTGCTGTTATAAATCGCCGTAAAGGAATACTCCATCTGAATCCGATTGTTGCGGGTCTCCTGCAGGAGCACATCGAACACCGACTCCCCCTCGTAGAAGGTCACGGTCTGTGCCGCATAAATGATGCCGTCCTCAGGCACAGATTTCTCCTTGCCGGCTGGCAGAGCGTCCATATTGTCCAGAAGGGTGGAGCACTCGATGAGCAGCGTGGCCGTTCCGGTCACCGACTCGTTCACCTCCACATCCTCCGGCTCCACCGGGTTCGGCTGCCCCTCGGGAACCGGATCGGTCTTATACTCGTCGGTCTCCTCTTCCTCACCGTCACTGTAGGTCACCAGACCGGAACCGGCGCCGGAGGCTGTGACGGTCTCCGTGACCGTCTCCTCCGCATATTTATCCAGGTTCTCCCCCGCATCCTCCGTCACATCATCAATCGGCAGCACCGCCCGGCTCGCTGACTCCGTCGTCTCTTCCGCAGAGCTCTCCGCCGCGGCCTGCGGTGAGCTCTCCTCCATTTCTGCAGCACTCTCCGGCTCTGCGGCGCTTTCGGTCTGTACCGCGTCCTCATCCAGCGTCGTCACCGAGCATCCGGCGAGTCCTGCTGCCAGGCAAAATATCAGCAGAAATACCGCGCCTCCCCGTTTCATCCTTCTCATCGTTTCACTCACTCCTTCTCTGTCAGAGCCTTCGCCTTGCCGGAAAAGCTTCCCGGGACACACGAACTCACCGGCGGATCCGCGTCCCCGCGAACAGGCCGCAGGCTGCGGCAAGAACCATCAGCGACAGCACCGCAGGCCAGGACAGCCCGGAAGCTTCCTTCCCGTCCGTTTCCGCCCCGGTCTCCGCGGCCGTGTCCGTTTCTGCGGATACATCCTCCGCCCCGGTCTCCTCGTCCGTCACACTCTCCGCCCCGGTTTCCTCCCGCAGCTCCTCCACGGAAGCCGTCAGCACCTCTTTCGCCAGGAAGTATGTTCCTCCCTGCGCGAGCACCGTCTGAAAAGCCCCGTCCTCCACGCTCACCTTCTTCACATACACGGCCGTCCCCGTCTCCGGGTCGTAGCGGCACAGCAGATAGTCTCCGTCCGCCAGCCCCGGAGCCGCCGAAAAGAGCAATTCACCCGGAAACACATCCTGCGCGAAGGCGAAGAGCCAGGCCTCCTCCGCCAGCAGCCCGACCTCCTCCGCATACGGCGAGTCGCTGCTCACCGCGGCATCAAAATCCGCCGGAGATTCCACATCCTCCCCGTAAAAAGTCAGAGTATAGGCAATGGCCTCTCCATCGATGTCCTTTAGAGACGACGCCTCCGCTTCACAGACATAGCGCAGGTTCTCCTCCTGCCCCTGCACCGCCTCGAATTCAGAAGCCGGGATCACACCGTCCTCCGCGGCGGCGTCCCGGGTGTTGCTGCGGGTGACCGTCGAGGAGCCTGAGGAGCTCTTCGTCGACGTGTTCGATGAAGAAGCGCCGCTCTTCGTGCTGCCCGTCGCCTTCCCGGTTCCCGCCGATGTCTCCGTCTCTTCCGCTGCCGGCACGAGACAGAAATCTCCCCCCTGCGCCGTCGTGAAGCTCAGGGAGCCGTCGCGGTCGGTGGAAACGATCTCCAGAGACGTCCAGACGCCGGTGGTGCTGTCCATGTGGTACAGCGTATATGTCCCCTCCGGGATATAATCCTCCCAGGTAAATGTAAATGTCCCCGCCAGGCTCCCGGTCTGTTTCAGGCGGAATCCGATCGCCCCGTCCGGCAGCGTCACGCCGTCGCTGTTCTTCCGGCTGACCGTGGCCTTCATATCCCCGGCCGCCGTCACATCCGCCGCCTCGATCGTCAGGGTATAGGCATACTCTCCGGCGGCTCCCTCATAGGTAAAGGACTCCCCTGTCGTCTGCAGATTGGTGAAAACCCGCGCCGGGATCACACCTTTGGCAAGACTCTTCACCACGGTCCGGGCGTCCTTCAGATCCTGTCGGTTCTCCACATACGTCCGGTCCCGGCTGCGCAGATCCGTATACTGCTCCCAGAGCTCCTCCACAGTATCCGCATCGTCCTGGCTGATCCGCAGCGGATCGATCCGGTTCCAGATTTCCTCATCCAGCGCCTCCACCTGCTCCTCCAGCGTCTCCAGCCAGGCCAGCGCCGCCGCCGGCGTCTCCTCCGCCTCTTCCCGGCCGGAGAAATCACCCAGCGCCTCGAGGCGGTTGGAAAGACTCACGATGTCCGATTTCTCATCCAGATAGGGCGTCTCGGAGATCGCCCCGATCTCCGCCAGCAGCGCCGCGATCTCTTCATCATCTGTCCCGTCGGCCTCACCGTCCGTCTCCCCGGAGCTGCTCTCCGTGGAATCCGCGGACGAATCCTGCGAGGAAGAGCTCCCTGTATAGACGTCTGTCATATCGTAGAGACGATTCTCCCCGTTCACCCACCGCCGACAGGCCACCAGTGCATAGAGTGCCTGATCCGTGGCCATGGCATTACCGCCGTCCCCGGCCGTGTGGCAGAAGGAGCCGTCGCTGTTGGCAAAGGACAGCAGTGCGTCCAGCACAGAAATCCCGTTTTTCACGAACCGGCTGTCGTACGGAGAGATATCGAGTGCCGCCAGCGCCGTCACCACCTGCGCGCAGCTCTCGGCGTTGCTGTCTCCGTAGCAGATATACGAGCCGTCGTCCTCCTGCATCTCCGACAGACAGGCCACGCCCTCTTCAACGGCCGCAGCCACATCGCTGCGGCTGCGGTAGGGCGCCAGCGCCTGCAGGGCCATCGCCGTCAGATCCGGATCCGAGGTGCTGCCCGACAGGTTCCAGCCTCCGTCGGCAAATTGCGCGTCGAGAATCGTCTGAATCAGGTTTTCCCGCGTCGTCTGCGTCCCGCCGGAGGTGACCACGGGGATCTCATAGTTCCCGGAATCAAAAGCGATCAGCGCGAAAATCGGACCGTTGATACCCTGTCAGATGACCTTGTCATAGTCCGCCAGCATAGCCAGCATATTGTAGCCGAAAATATCGGAGGCATCCATGCCCAATGAGGTCACCGCCAGCGTCACCCGCGAGTACTCTGTGTATTTCCGTGAGGACAGCACACCGTCACAGGAATCCAGCTGAATCCGCAGGTTGGCCAGGTAGGTACTTCGGAAGCTGTCCGTCATCTTCCCGGCCCGGGCCAGGGAGAGCACCGTCCACTCGCCCCCGACCGAGGCACAGGTGGGATCCGTCACCGTGGCCAGCTCCCAGGCCGCCGTGCGATTAATATAAGTTGAAAGCTCCGACAGGGAGCCCTCCGCGGCCCGGACGTCCGGCGTCGCGGCAAAGAGCAGCAGCACCGCCAGAAATGCCGTCAGACCGATCTCTATGATTTTTCTTCGTGCTCTTCTCATCTGTTCTCACCTCCCGGGCGGCACTTCCCCGTTCCCTGCCCTCTTCACCTGCCATCCGTCCGCGCGCAGAGCGATGTCACGAACCGCGACGGCATCTGTTCAGTTCTTCTTCACCGTAATCCCGGAGCCGGCGCCGCGGGCCCGGAAAATCTTCTTATAAGAAGCCACCTTGTTCGAGGGGACCTTGAACACACAGCTGCTCTTAATCCCCGAAAATGCCTTCTCACCCACCTTCGACGCCGTCAGCTTCGAGGTCGCAAGCGTCACCGACGCCAGCTTCTTATCCCCGTAAAAAGCCTTCTTGCCGATGGAGGCGAGCTTCGCGGACTTGCTGACGAAGGAGGTCAGCGCCGTGCAGCTCTGGAACGCGGACGCTCCGATCGTCGTCAGTGCCGTGGAGGTCAGATTCACCTTCTTTAACGCCGTACAGCCATAGAAAGCGGAGCTGCCGACCGTCTTCACCTTCGCCAGCGTAACGACGCCGGACTTGCTCCCCACCGTCGTCAGCTTCTTACACT
>JAJQCZ010000011.1:8276-14021 GCA_021202465.1 Lachnospiraceae bacterium
GCCGGACTTGCTCCCCACCGTCGTCAGCTTCTTACACTGATAAAATGCCTTGCTGCCGATCGAGGTCGTCCGCGTCAGCCCCTCCACCGTGGTCAGCTTCGTGCAGCCCGAAAATGCCTGCTTACCGACGCTGGTGACTGCCGCACAGCCGCTCACCTTCTTCAGCGCCGTACAGCCGTAAAATGCTTTCGCCCCGATCGTCTTCACATTCGCTCCGATCGTCACGCCCGTCAGCTTCGTGCAGCCCGAAAAGGCGCCCTCTGCGATGGCTGTCACCTTGCAGCTCGTGCCGCCCACAGATACCGTGGACGGAATCTTCACGGAAGTGACCGTCTTACTTGTCACCTTCGTAGCCGTGACCTGCCCCGAAGCCGTCACCGTATACTTCACACTGCCGGAGGTCACGGTATCTCCCTTCGCCGCGGTGGCCGCCGTGGTCGTGGTCTCGTCCGCTTTCGTCGTGGTCGTCTCCTCAGCCGCCGTGGTCGTCGGAGCTTCCGTGGCTGTGGTCGTCGCCGCGGCGGCCTCCTGCGCCAGCGTCTTCAGCGCATCAATCAGCGCTTCTGCCTCCGCCAGCGCCGTCTCCACCTCACTCTCCGAGGCCGCAGCGTAAATGGCCGCACTGCCCTCCGAGATATACTGTGCCAGCAGCTCCTGATTCTCCTCGCTGTAATCCTCCGCCTGCGCATAATTCCGCAGAGTCGTCAGCGCCGTCGTACGGGCAGACTCCAGCACCAGGCTGTCCCGGTCCTCATTGGTGTCGCCCAGCGCTTTCAGCGCCTCATCCACCTCTGTCTGAGAAGCTGTCAGATTCGTCAGCACCGTCATGGCCGCCGCATAAGTCTCCGTCAGGCTCTGAGAAGACAGATAGCTCTCCCGGTCATCTCCGGCAGCCTCATTGATCTCAGCTACCCGCCAGATCAGATCGTCCTTATCCGCCACGGCCGTCGTCTCACCGCTGCCGTATTCCTCGCCCCAGTCGGAGCTATCGGCGCCTATGTCCGCGCCCAGCCCGGTGCAGGTGTACTGCCAGCGCATAACGTCGCCGTTGTTCATATACCAGTTGCTGGCACCCACACCAGGAAAGCTGCCGTTCACACAGTACATCCAGCCCGACCAGCGGCCGCCGTCGAACTCCGACAGGAAGCCCTCATACTCCTGGGAAAATGCTTCTCCGTCCGTGTTATATGTCAGCACGGTGGGATCATAGGTCGGATCATAGACTCCGGCCAGATAAAAACTGCCGCTCTCCGTCCCGGTCATCCGGTAAGGATTCCCATTCGTGCCATTGGTAATCGTTCCCTCATCTGTATAATACGCCTTCAGCAGGTCCGTGATCACGATCGAGGCCTGTTCCTTCTTCTCCACGGTCAGCAGCGTGGGTTCGATGATATAAGTGCCATCGATGCTCAGCTTCTCGATCGTCACCGCCACCTGTACGGTACCGCTCTTCTCCACGGCCGCCATGGCCGTCTTCGCATTGGCTAGAGCCGTCATGATAGCGTCGTAGGACTGCGCCCCTTCAATGTTATCCTGTCCGTAGCCGTACTCCTCCGTCAGCAACGTCCAGGCCTCCGCCGTATACTCGCTCTCACTGTAGGAAGCGTAGGCGGAAGCCAGCTGATTCAGCGCCGCTGTACGCGTCGTACTGAGAACATCCGTCGCCGTGACGCTCTCCACCGCATCCTCCAGGGAGCTCTCCGCCGTCTGACTCTCCGCCGCCTGCAGCGACGTCGGCACGAGAAGCAGGAGAGCAAGGAGAAGAGCAAGATATCTTTTCGTTCTTTTCATTCTCATTCACCTCTTTTTCTGACATTTTCAACGTTTTCCATGGTGCACAAGGCGCCCGTCGTCCAACTTCCGGACGGCGGGCAGCCTGTCAGCACTGCGTAAACTGATTGTTATGCATTTTTCTTCACGGTGATCTTCGAACCCGCGCCCCGGGCCCGGAAGATCTTCCTGTAGGCGGACACCTTCTTCGCCGGTACCTTGAAGACACAGGTGCTCTTAATGCCCTTGAAGGCCTTCTCTCCGACCTTTGACTTCGTCAGCTTCGAGGTCGCAAGCTTCACCGAAGCCAGCTTCTTATCACCGTAGAAAGCCGCCCTCCCGATGGAGGCAAGCTTCGCGGACTTGCTGATGAAGCTGGTCAGCTTCGTGCAGCCCCGGAAGGACGAAGCGCCCAGACTGGTCAGGGCCGTGGAGGTCAGGTTCACCTTCTTCATCGAAGAGCAGTTGCAGAATGCATACTCATCGACCGTCTTCACCTTCGCCAGCGTGACGACACCGGACTTGCTTCCCACCGTCACAAGCTTCGTGCAGCCGTAGAAAGCCCGTGTTCCGATCGAGGTCACCTTCGTCAGTCCCTGTACCGTCGCAAGCTTCGTGCACTCATAAAATGTCTTCTTGCCGATGGTCTTCAGGGAAGATGAGGTCAGGTTCACCTGCTTCATGGCAGGGCAGTCATAGAACGCATAGGCCTTCAGCGTCTTCACCTTCGGCAGATTGACAATCCCGCTGGTGCTTCCGATCGTCTTCAGCTTCTTACAATGAGCAAACACCCGGTTCCCCAGATAGGTCGTCTTCGAAAGCCCTTCGATCGTCGTCAGCTCCGTGCAGCGGCGGAAGGCTCTCTGACCGATTGCCACCACCGACGCGCAGCCCTTCAGCTTCTTCAGAGCCGTGCAGCCTTCAAAAGCACTGGCTTTGATCTTCGTCACACTGGACGGAATCGTAACAGAGGTCAGCGCCGTGCAGTGATAAAATGCCTTCTTTTCAATCACCGTCACGTTTGCGCCGATGCTCACACTGGTCAGCTTCTTACAGCCCGAGAAGGCGCTTTCACCGATGGCTGTCACTTTGAAGGTATAGCCGTCGATCGTCACCGTCTTCGGAATCTTCACCGAAGTGACCGTCTTGTCCGTCACCTTCGTTGCCGTCACCGTATTGGTACCTGTCACGGTATACTTGACATTTCCGGTCTTGTATGTATCTCCGACCTCCGGACGGGACGCCGTATCTGTCGCTTCCGTTGTCGGTTCGGTAGCTTCGGTTGTCGGTTCGGTCGCTTCCGTACTCGGTTCCGTCGCTTCCGTACTCGGTTCCGTCTCCGCGTCCGCTGTGATGGCTGCCATCGCCTTCACAGCCTCCTCCAGTGCCGACTGAATCTCTGCATTGGAAGCACCGCTTTCAATCGCGGTCTTCCCCGCCTCATAGGCCTCCAGCAGCTTCGCCCAGGACTCCGCCGTGTAGTCGCTCTCCGTGTAAGCAGCCAGTGCCTCCGCCAACTCCTGCTCGGCATCTGTCTGAATCTCACTCAGCGCCGTCCAGCCGGCATAGAGAGTGATCCCCGCCACCGGCATCGTGTCAAACAAATAGTAGGAATCGTCGCTGCAGCTGCTGTCCGTATACCAGCCGACGAACTCATAGCCGTCCCGCGTCGGAGACGAGGGCGCCGTCACCGCCGAACCTACAGTCTGGGTGATGGAGGACACCTCCGAGCCGCCCTGCGCATCAAAGGTGATCGTGGCTGAACCGTACAGCGCATAGTTCGCGCCATCCTCACCGAGGAAAAGCGTCACGCCGTCGCAGAGGTTTAATGTGTAACGGACGCCGTCGGCGCGGCTCTTGGAACTGTCGATGCTGGGGATTCCTCCCGCTTCAATCGTCGCCAGATCCTTTTCATCATTAAAGGCATCAATTATCTGATACTGCCATTCGCCGTCTACCAGTTTATATACATAATTGCTGGTATAGCCGCCAAACTGATTTGTATTTACACCATATGCTACCGTGAAGACATAGACATCTCCTTTTCCATCAATCCCCATGCCGCTGGCAAACCACTTTCCATAGCCGTCTTTCGTGGAACTAAAACTGCTCACATCCACCGCAGTCTTCTTAGTCCCACTCTCTTCCAACGATACCAAATATACAGGGCCATATACCTTAGCCGGCTTATCGCTCCGATAGCGACCATCTACATAACAAAGATCCGCCAAAATCAGGGTCGGCACCCCATCCACCATTGCCCCCGATACGATTGTATATCTGCTGTTATCAAGACCGGAAACCAACACCCAGGATCCATCCTGATATTGATACAGCCCTTCCGAACTACCTGCATAAGCATTTTCTCCGCCATCACTCCAAAACGAATTGAACGTCACCTCCTGCTCGTTCCACGCTGAGCCGTTCCACTGGTAGTTCTGAATCCAGATACTGTTCGCACCAAGCACCAGTCCCTCTGTCAGATTCAAATCACTGGCTTCTTGTATATCCAGAGAATCGTCATTGACTTTTTCCCAGGTTGCTCCGTCATCACAGACATAAACGTTATATGAAGAGTATCCACTATTATATTTAGTACCACTAACCGAATCTATCGTATCAGGAAATCGAGTGAGAGCGTACAGTGCATCTTCCTCTCCGCCAATCGCAAATCACATCCTCCGATTCAGGGATTCCCTCCATTACCGAGATGCTTCCATTCTCCGAACGAATCACTCCCATATTCGTAGCATAATAAATAGTCAGATCACCTGTGGAAGCTTCCACAAAGGCTTTTGCATCATACACATTCGGCCCAACGTCCGCCGTAGAATAATATCCCTCTTTGCCATTGTCAGGTTCTCCCAGATCAATATACGTCAAATTCATTTCACCGGAATCAGCGAAGGAAACCTCTACTGTTTTGGCAGCCATTTCCCGGTCGTCAATCTGGAGAGTCACTGTAATACTTTCCAAACCGTCTGGAATCTTCATTTGGCATGTGATGTCATGCAGTCCCGCGCTGCAATAACTACCGATTTCATCTGTCTCAATTGATTCCTCTGTCAAAAGTGTCCCTGATGCATCCGATCCCGCATAAATTTTAATATCAAGGTTCAATGTCTCGGATGCTATCTCCAATTTATAAAGTAATAAATACTTGATATAAATATCCGCATATTGCCCATAGGAAAGAGGACCTGATGATTTTGCTTCATAATACATCTGACTCGCCGTAACGCTGTAGACAATCGGTTCCCACTCTTTAAAATAAGCCGTATACGTTGCGCCCTCCATGCTTTCTTCCCATGTCACAGTGGTTCCATCTGCACTATACAGGCATTCCCGTGTGCTTTCATTCTGAATATAGTCCAGCTGATATCCTGATTCCGGTACTGTAGTCAGCGTCCAGACACTGGTTTCTTCTTCTGTATTTCCGGAAAAATCCAGACTCTCAATGGTGCCTTTATCCACACTTTCCGATTGTATTGTGGGTGTATAGATTGCATCAGTTCTTTTTGTAAAAACAGCCTGAATAGTAAGATCCTGCAAGTATCTTTGAGGGATTTCTAAATATATATATAAATATCCTTCATGAGTATACTCATATGTATTATATTCCGAATCATCAACATCTTTATCTTCTATTCCGTTCAAGGTAAAGCAAGAAAATTCATAATTGTCCGAATCATAATCTACTACTTCAAGGGCAAACATCGCTTTTCTAACATCTTTATCATATTGAAGTTGTACAGTATCCCCCGAGGTAAATGTGCCCTCGCCATTATCGACAATATCATTCTCGTCTTCTATACAATAGTATATTGTTGCATTTGCTTCACTTGGAGTTGCACCTAGTTCAACATTAATATACTCATCGGCAAGCACATTAGAAGGTGCAAAAAATATCAGCAAGGCTATAAACAATATCCCATACCACCACGAACAAATATTTCTTTTCATATTCTCTTCTCC
>JAJQCZ010000060.1 GCA_021202465.1 Lachnospiraceae bacterium
TAGGGGAAAGATTTTTGCCGGGGAAGGAGGTCGCTGTCGTCTGTCGCCTGTTTGGGCGATGAAAAAGAGCCTAAACGGCCAGATGCTGCAGCGCCTTCGGCCCGGTCAGCCGTTCAAAATGTTCTTCATAGTAAGCCTCGGAGCCCGGATTGCTGCGAATCCTCTGTCCATATTCGGTGAGGACATTGCAGATCTTGTTGAATTCCTCAGCGGTGTGATCGGACTTGTGGACGACCAGATAGTAGTTCCGGTCAGAAGGGCACTTGTACAGGGAGTTGGCGCCCCGGTAAATACCGCGGAGCACGGCGGCGGCTTCGAGAATCGGATCCAGGCGGGTAAAACAGAAGACGGAAAAGAGAGGAAGAGAGTCCACGGACTCTTCCTTCTGCCCGCTGTCCTCCAGCAGGCGGCTCAGCGTCTCGAGAATATCACCGGCGGAGACGGCGGGCTGTGTATCTGCTCCGAATTCAATCTGATATTCCTCATACGTGCCGGGTGTGAATCTGGCGAACCGTGTGTCCAGTTCATCCGGATCTTCAATCTTGGTGATGATCAGTATGATGCCGTCGCTGGACAGAGGAATGGCTTCTATCATAAGTGGAATATCGTCAACGTGGAATCCGACTTCACTGTCGGCGCGTTCGATCATTTCGCGAAAGAGGATCCGCGCCTTGTCGCTCCCGTAGGCAAGCTCCAGGAGAGAGAGCTGGCGGGCGTGCAGATCACTGTAATTCAGTGTGCAGCGGATCTGGCTTTCACTGATCTTTTCAATCTTCATTCCATCATCACTTCCATTCTTTCAGGTGTTTTCACCTCTCTTTGTTCACTATAGTATACCCCAAACGCAGGCAGAATGTAAAGGAATATTCTGTGAATAAATTATAAAAAGGGGTTTGGGTTCCGGGGAAACGGCCGGCTCCGGAAATGCTGCAAATTGTGGCAGCTTGTTGCGTGACATCCTCCGCGCTGACTGGTATTCTGGTTCTGCAGGGACTTCCGGTCTTCGGAGCAGGTCAGCGCGGGAAGCGGGAGAAACTGCATCCTTTCGCAGGATAATAATCAAAGAATGCGAGGTTTTGCACAGGCGAAAACTCCTAAAAAGAAAACGTTTCGATATGTTACGCGATTCGCAGCTCTTTGCGGGGATATGCAGCGAAGCCATGGGAGAGAGATGTCTTCCCGTTGATCGGATGGGGCAGAGACATCGGAAAGAGGCCGTCACCTGCGTCAGGCGGCAGATCAGAATGTCTCTTCCGGCAGTATGCCGCAGCCCGCCGCAGAGGAACCGTTCGGGAGATGGGTCTGAATCCAGTCTCGGAGAAGCCGGAAAGGGACAGCCCTTCTGTCAGTCTCCCGGATCCCTTTCTCTGCTTGTCGGAAAACCCCGGAATGGTTTGAAAAAGGTTCCTTCCTATGCTATACTGTCTGCACATGCCTGTCCGGTTATGCACGGACAGAAGGAGAGCGGAGGCAGCGAATGAGACGAACCGAGAGACGCAGAGCAAGACGAAGACAAAAAAGAAAACAGATGCTTCCCGCGCTGATCGTACTGGGACTGATTGTTGTTGTGCTTTTGCTGGCGGTTGCCGGTGAGATTTTCAGCCGGTTTACGCCCACCAGTGAACATGCGGATCTGGAGACTCTGTACGGAACGGAGGACGGGTATGCCTCTGTCATCGCCAATCATCAGTGGATCGACAGTCAGGCGCTGTGGTCGGACGATCATGCATATTTGTCCTATGAAGTGATCCGCGATGAACTGAACGGACGTTTTTACTGGGATTCCACGGAGAAACTGCTGCTCTATACGCTGCCGGAGGAGACGGTCCGGGCGGATGCGGACACGGAATACGACGGGGCGCCGGTCTTTCTGGAGCAGGATGATACGGTGTATATTTCCCTCTCCTATGTACAGGAATATTCCAACATCCAGGTGGAATATTTTGAGAATCCCACACGGATCGTTCTGCAGACGGAGTGGGGGAGCGAGCAGGTGGGAACTCTCTCGAAGGATACGGAACTTCGTGTTCTCGGAGGAATTAAAAGCGAGATCCTTGAGGATCTGGAAGCCGGAGAAGAAGTGACGATCCTTAATCAGATGGATACATGGAGTGAAGTACAGACAGAGGGAGGGCTCATCGGATATATCCTGAATTCGGCCATCGGGGAGACCGAGACGGTAGAGACAACGGGGCCGTATACGGAACCGGAGTATACTTCCATCTCGGTAGACTATGATATCTGCCTGGTGTGGCAGCAGGTAATCGATACGACAGGCCTGGAGTCGCTGCAGTCCTTTATCAGCCAGGAGACGACGGCGACGACGATCGCGCCCACCTGGTTTTCCATCACCGGCGAGGACGGTTCCTTTTCTTCCTCCGCAAGTGCCGAATATGTGGAGACGGCGCATGAGGCGGGGCTGGATGTATGGGTCGTTCTGGAAAATGTTAATCATACGGAAGTGGATATGACAGAGCTTCTGTCCTCCACGACCAACCGCACCCGTCTGATCGAGGGAGTCATGGAGGAACTGGAGGCCTGCGGGGCCGATGGCCTGAACGTGGATATCGAAAACCTGGATTCGGAGGATGGAGACGGATACATTCAGCTGATCCGGGAGCTTTCGGTGGAGTGCCGGGCACGGGGACTGGTCCTGTCCGTGGATAACAGTGTTCCCTCGGCCTGGACAGAGTTTTATAATCGGGAGGAACAGGGCGTTGTGGCCGATTATGTGATCATCATGGGATATGATGAACACTACAATGGCTCGGATCCGGGATCCACAGCCTCTCTGACCTTTGTGCAGGAGGGCATCACCGATACGCTGGAGGAGGTTCCTGCGGAAAAGGTCATCAACGGTGTTCCTTTCTATACACGGCTGTGGACAGAAACCTCTACGGAGCTGACTTCGGAGGCTCTGGGTATGGATGCGGCGGCCGAATTCGTGACGGCGCACGGAGGGGAAGCTTCCTGGCTGTCCGATGTCGGTCAGAACTATGTGAAGATCGAGGAAGACGGAACGGTATACCAGATCTGGCTGGAGGATGAGGACTCCATGAGAGCCAGACTGTCCATGATGCAGTCTTATGATCTGGCCGGTGTGGCGTTCTGGAAGCTGGGCATGGAGAGTGAAAGCATCTGGGATGTGATCGCGGAGTATTACAGCGAATGATAATCGAGCAGGAGGCGGCTCTTTCGCCTTCTGTTCGTCTGCGTAAGCCGCAAGACTCATTACCCGGCTTTGTGCATAAATTATGAGACCATCTCTCACAGGGAGATGGTCTCATAGTTTATGCTGTATTTTTGCAGGATGTCTTCTTCCCGGTGCTGGCAGGTGAAGAGAAGAACCTGACCGGGATAGGATTCCGACAGCCAGCGGAGCGTCTCGGCGATGCGGTCTGCATCATAGAGGGCAAAGCTCTCATCCAGCAGCAGCGGCATGGGCTCATCGGGCCAGAAAAAGCGAATGCAGGCAACCCGCAGGGAGAGGTAGACCTGATCCAGCGTGCTGCAGCTGAGTCCATCCAGCCCCATGGTCGTATGATCTCGCTCCAGTGTGATGTTCAGACTGTCATCGATCAGGAGCCGTGTGTACCTGCCTCCGGTGATCTGAGAGAGAAGCTCCGAAGCGGTTTCCTGCAGATAATGTCCGAACGAGTCAAAGGCGGTCTCAGAGAGATGGTCGATGGTTTCTTCGGCCAGATCTACGGCGGAGATCTCTTCCGCGAGGAGCCGGTTCTGCGCTAACTGGTCGGAGAGCGCCTCCTTTTCCTGAAGCAACTCGCGCAGGGCTTCTTCCCGCTGATCCTGCTGCCAGAGCTCGTGGCGAATATTTTCCAGTTCGGCATGAAGCTGCCGCGTCCTGGTCTGTGCGTGCAGAAGCTGGTCTGTCAGGGACCGCTCTTCCCCGCGGCTTTTCCAGAGGGAGGCATGCCGTTCTCTCATGTCTTCAAGAAGAGCGCTGAACTCTTCCAGGTTCCGGTCCGTCACATCCGAAGGTGCGTCGAGCCAGATGCGCCGGTACAGGTCGCGGATGCGGCGTTCATTTCGGCGGAAGGTGCGGTCCTGCAGGAGACGGAGAACGGTCAGGAGACAGAACAGGGAGGCCAGTATTCCGATGACCGCCAGACCGCCGCCCCGGAGGGCGTGCCCTTTCAGGTAGGACCAGGCTCCCAGAAGGATTCCTCCTCCTCCCAGACACAGGAGGATCAGGGCGAAGAGCAGACTGGCGATCCGCAGGGGGGCAGAGAGAGCGCCCTTGTGATGGCTCAGATAGCGGTCCCGGCGGGCTGTCAGCGGAGCCAGTTCTTCTTCGGCCTCCGCCAGAGCGTTCAGGTCGCCGGAAGAGTGGTCTGTCAGATAGGCTTCATCTTCCTGAATTTCCCGGTTCAGTGCCTCCCGGCGCCGGTTCATGCGGTCGATCCGCTGATCCAGTGAGGCGCTTTCGCTCTCCATCTCGCGGAAGTCCGGATGGTCGGCTGTCTGTTCGATCTCTTTCTGCAGGAGGCTGATTCGCTGATCCAGCTGTTTCGCTTCCTGTTCTGCCTGGCGGGAATAGGAGAGCTCCAGCTGCCGTCGATCCTTCTTCAGCCGCTCCCGCGCCTGCGCGATGTCAAGGGAGGAGGAACCGGTGGTGTTCAGATTGACGATGTGGTTGCTGAGCTGTTCCGACAGGCTGCCGGAGACAGAAGCCTGCAGCTGCCCCAGAGAGAGCGTATTGCGGTACAGCGGGCGGGTCAGGCCGGAGAGAAACTGCCGGTATTCTTCCTCCGTCAGGTTCAGCTGACGGTTATGGGTCTCATCCATCAGCGTATAGCCCCGGGGATCCTTCTGGAAATTGCGGTAGATGGTATAGTGCGTGCCATCCCGCGTCAGCTCCAGAACGCCGCCATAGGTGCTGCTTCCCTCCGCCGGAAAATAGCGGTTGTAGGCGTCACGCCGGGCTGCTTTGCCCCGGCCCCGTTCCATGCCGAAAAGCATAGATTCCAGAAAGGCGTGGAGTGTGGACTTGCCGCTCTCGTTGGGGCCATAGATGACATTGATTCCGTCAGAAAACTCCAGCGTCTGATTCTGGAGCGTTCCGAAATGATTGATGTGCAGTCGATGATATTCCAAAATCATTCTCCTTTTTCAGCCCATGGCGGGCGGAGATGGACAGGTTAATCCAGATTCAGCAGTGCGCGAAGGCCGTAGTGGAGAGCCTTCTGTTCCAGGGGGGTGGCCTCCGGCCCGGACAGAGCCTGAATGTAGCGGGAAACAAGATCGTGTGCATGTTCCGCCTGCAGTGCATCCAGATCGTAGGCCGGTTCCGTGTGGTCGGTGATCTCCACAATCCGTCCGGCCTGCCGGATTACCTCGGGGTCGAAGCGGACGGAGGGATCCCGCGGCCCGGTGAGGGTGACGCGATAGAGAGAGCGACCGTCCTGCCGCAGGTTCTTTTGCAGTGTGTCGACCAGCTGTGCGGTGGTTGTGTGTGTATTGACCGTCGCGGTGAGAGTGCGGTACTGACAGGACGCAGAGGCCTGCCAGCGGTACTGGCAGCCCGCCTCGGAAAGCTCGCCGATGATGTATCCGTGCCGGCCAATGTCCGTCCTGTCCAGCGGTTCCGGGGAACCGCAGAAGGCAATGGGCGCCTTATCCCAGAGGTGCGGCTGGTGGATATGACCCAGGGCGATGTAGTCGAAGCCGGACCGGGCCAGCCGGTTCATGTGCAGAGGCACATGATTTTCATCGCCGCCATGGGCCAGCAGGATGTGGAATCGCCCGTCGTCCGGAGCGGTCAGATCGTCGCACAGCGCCTCGCGGATCTCCCGCCGATGATAGCTGAAACCATGAACTTCCGTGTGAAGCTCCGGGAAATAGACCGAGTCCGGCGTTTCGGAAGAGAGAACCGTGACATTCTTCTCCCAGGGATAGGTCAGATAGGGAGAGGAAGGGGTGATGTAGTCGTGATTTCCGGCGATGAGAACGACCCGGGTAGCGGGAATCGTGGAAAACAGATAATTGACTTCCTTGCATTCCCGCTGCAGAGGCTGCTGGTGGAACAGATCCCCGGCGATGAGAAGCAGATCCGCCTGCATGTCGCCGGCCGCCGCGATGATTTTTCGAAAGGTATCCCACAGAGCCTGTGCCCGCTCTTTGCTCCAGGGCATCCCGCTGTCCGGAGTCGCGCCCAGGTGGTTGTCTGCCGTATGTATAAATCGCAAGGGAAAGGCCTCCTTTTTTCCAACAGTATAATCTGTTTTGCAGACTTCTTCAAGGTGAAAATCAGTGATTCAATTCCCGGTAAAATTTCATGTAAAGTTCCCGGAAAAACTCCGTGAATTCTTCCCCGAAACGCCACAATTCTCTTTTAAATTCAATGGGACTATGCTATAATAACCTTTGGTAGTAATGATTCATCGGATTTCCCGTGGGACGTGAAGCTTCTGATTCGCAGGGCTTTCAGCGTGGGAGATCCGGAGGAAGAGAGAGGTGTTTGCGTGGTTAAGAAGAAAATGATCGCCATGCTTCTGGCAGGCGGCCAGGGAAGCAGACTCGGTGTGCTGACTTCCAAGGTAGCGAAACCGGCAGTGTCTTTCGGCGGAAAATATCGGATCATCGATTTTCCTCTGAGCAACTGTGTGAATTCGGGTGTGGATACGGTGGGTGTGCTGACACAGTACCGTCCGCTCCAGCTGAATTCCCATATCGGCATCGGTATCCCGTGGGATTTGGACAAGCGGACCGGCGGAGTGAGCATTCTGCCGCCGTATGAGAAGACATCGGATACGGAGTGGTACACAGGCACGGCCAACGCGATCTATCAGAACCTGGAGTTCGTGGAAAAATACAATCCGGACTATGTCCTGATTCTTTCCGGAGACCATATTTATAAGATGGATTACGAGGAGATGCTGGCAACCCACAACCGCAACGGTGCGGATGTGACGATCGCGGCGATGCCGGTTCCGTGGGAAGAGGCCAGCCGTTTCGGCATCGTCGTGGCGGATGAGAACAATAAGATCACCGCGTTCCAGGAGAAGCCGAAGGAGCCGCAGAGCAATCTGGCCTCCATGGGCATTTACATTTTCAACTGGCCGGTCCTGCGGGACGCTCTGGTCACGCTGAAGGATGTCCCGGAGTGTGATTTTGGTAAGCATGTGATTCCCTACTGCTTTGAGCAGCAGAAGAATCTGTATACGTACGAGTTCACCGGATATTGGAAGGATGTGGGAACTCTCAGCTCGTACTGGGAGGCCAATATGGAGCTGGTGGATCTGGTTCCTGAGTTCAACCTGTATGAGGAGTTCTGGAAGATCTATACGGAGACCAGCACGATGCTGCCTCAATACATGGGACCGGACGCAACGGCGGAGCGCTGCATCATCGGCGGCGACTCGGAGATCTATGGTAAGGTGAACCATTCCGTCATCGGGGCGAACGTTACTGTCGGTGAGGGAAGCCTGATTCAGGACAGCATCGTCATGGAGGGCGCCAGAATCGGCAAGAACGTTCGCATGAAGAAGGCCATTGTGGCGGAGAATGTGGTGATCGGCGATAATACCGTGCTGGGCGAAGGCCAGTTTGCCGAGAGCAAGCTGGACACCAGGGTTTATAACAGCGACCTGGTGACCATCGCCGAGAATTCGGTTGTCCCGGCGGGCGTCAGCATTGGCCTTAACACCGCGATCGTGGGTGTGACGGCTGCAGAGGATTATCCGAACGCGAGACTCGAGGACGGCGGATTTATTGTGAAGGCAGGTGATAAGGCATGAAGGCATTGGGAATTATTTTAGCAGGCGGGAACAGCAAGAGGATGAAGGAGCTTACGCAGAAGCGTGCTATCGCCGCGATGCCTGTCGCGGGCAGCTTCCGGGCGATCGACTTCGCCCTGAGCAATATGAGCCATTCCCGGATCGAGACCGTGGCCGTGATTGTCCAGTATAGTTCACGTTCTCTGAGCGTACATCTGAATTCTTCCAAATGGTGGGATTTCGGCAGAAAACAGGGGGGACTCTTCCTCTTCAACCCGACGATCACACCGGAGAACAACAACTGGTACCGGGGGACGGCGGACGCCATCGCTCAGAACCTGGATTTTCTGTATCAGCACCATGAGCCCTATGTGGTGATCACCTCCGGCGACGGCATCTACAAGATGGATTACAACGACGCCATTGCCTTCCATACGGAGCACGAGGCGGATATCACGGTTGTCTGCAAGGATATGACGGGTCTGTCGGATGTGAGCCGTTTCGGCGTGGCCCGCACGGACGAGGAAGGCCGGATTCTGGATTTCGAAGAGAAGCCCATCACCACTGAACTGAATACAGTTTCCTGCGGTGTATACATTATCCGCCGCCGTCTCCTGATCTCCCTGATGGAGCAGTGCAAGGAGATGGAGTGGTATGATTTCGTCCGTGATGTCCTGATTCGCCAGAAGAATGTGAAGAAGATCATGGCTTACCGCCTGGACAGCTACTGGAACAATATTTCCACGGTCAAGGCATATTACGATGTCAACATGGAATTCCTGAAGCCGGAGATGCAGAAGCATTTCTTCCGGGATTACCCGGCGGTGCAGACCAAGGTGGATGATTATGCGCCGGCTAAGTTCAATCCCGGCTCGAAGGTGACCAACAGCCTGGTAGCGAACGGTGCGATTCTCAACGGTGAGGTGCAGAATTCCATCCTGGGAACGAAGGTCTTTGTGGGCAAGAACTGCTCTGTGAAGGATTCGATCATACTCAGCGATGCGTACATTTCCGACAGTGTTGTTCTGGAGAACTGTATCGTGGAATCCCGGGTCAATATTCCCGAGGGTACCGTCTATCGCGGGACGCCTGAGGCGCCCTGTGTGGTGAGCAAATAAGAGTGCAGCTCTGCGCACATAAAATAAATAAACAGGCTTTCTTCCCTTTGTCGGGGAGGGGAGCCTGTTTTTCGTATGCGCACGGCCTCGTAATGAGTTTTATGGCTTACGTCATACGCAGTCGGCGCATCACCAGCCAGAGCATTCAGAACCGGACTCTGGACGTTTTATGGTTTACGCCATACGCGCCCCGCGCAGGCGAACAGGAGACGACAAGCCGTCTCCTGTTCGATGCACCCATATATCAGCGGCAATCCCGCAGGGCATCTTGTAGCTGCCGTCTCATCCGGCGTATTTCATCGGCCGGGATGGGAGACGACTCTGCCCCGAAATACTGCCGATCCAGGCAATCTGCCAGACGGTTCAGTGTCTCCCGGCAGCCTGGAAGCAATTCACCGGTTCGCTGCAGAAACCGGCGGCTGGTCTCATCCGGTGTGCGTCCGCTCTTTCGCAGGCGCAGAGCGCGCTCCAGCCAGACCAGCAGTCCGGAGGGGGTGTCGCGGTGCGTGAGGCAGAGCAGACGGAAGCGGAGATTCCGAAGCAGATGAAGCAGGGATTCCTGCAGCCTGTGCCATGGATGAGGAAGCCGCCGGCGCTGCCCGGATCTTCCGGCGGCGGGCAGCTGCGGGAGCTTCTGCCGGAACAGGGTGAACAGGAGAACCGCTCCGAGAATGAGAATCAGGATCAGAAGCGGAATGAGCAAACCGGAGCCTGTCCCGGCGGCTTCTTCGGAAACTGCGGCGGCGGCTGTCTCCGCCGGAGGAAGTTCTGTGGGGGTGGATTCTTCCGCCGGAAGCAGGGAGAAGAGCCAGGCGAAGAAGCGGTAGATGAGGAGCGCCAGAAGGTTCAGAACAGATCCGAGGCGGAGCAGGAGGGAATGCAGCCAGGCAGTGATGCCCTGTACTCCTTCAGAAGCAGTCTGAGATACTCCGCGGAGGAACAGGAGACAGAGTCCTGCGGCCGCTGTGGGGAGCAGCAGGAGAAGCGCGCGCCCGGCGCGGGCTGTATGTCCCCGTCCGCCGGCCCGGGCTGTTCTCTGACTCGCCAGAGAGAGGAGTGTCACAGCGGCGCCGACGGCAGGAGGCCAGACGGCGGCGCCAGGGAGAACACCGGCGGACCAGACAAGGACCGCCAGAACCAGCGCCAGCGCGGAGGTCTCGACGTCGAGGGTCCGGCTTTCCGTGGAAGCCGGGTGAATCAGGAATTCGGCGCTCCGTGCCAGGCCGACGCCCCACAGCAGGAGGAGATAGAGCCATCCCAGGAGTCCGCCCGGAGCCAGTCCGAGGCTCCAGGTGAGAAGAATCTGAAGCAGAAGAGCCGCAGGGGTGACGGCCAGAGCTGCCTTCGGCAGACGAAGTCCATGAAGAAAGACGGCCTGAAGGGCATAACAGACCAGGAGGACGCCCCACCAGAGGAGCAGTCCCCGGCTGTCGGCCCGGTCGGTCAGGTCTGTATTCAGCAGAATGTATAGCGTGTGGAGGGCGGCGGCATTTCCCAGGAGAGAAGCCGCGTCCCGCAGATAGGAGTGTCTCATTGGCGGCCTCCTTTCCGCAGTGATTCCAGAGGGAGGGCGGAGAAACCGGTCCGCGCTGCGCTTTCCCAGTCCCGGGCGCAGACCAGGTGAACCTGTCCGGGCCGCAGCCGTGCCAGCAGGTTCGCGGGGAGATGGCGGCCGCTGCGGGTAATGAGCCAGACCGAACCCTCCGCGGGAATCACATCCTCGGGAAAGAGCGAGGGGAGGAACGGGGACACATCCGTTTTCTGCGCTTCTTCGGGGACAGGGAGCTCTGCGCAGTCGTAGCCCGCCAGATGGAAGAGCAGGTCGGAGACATCATCCCCGGAAGCGGCGGTCAGTGTCATGGCCCGGAAGCGTCGGGAGCGGGGCAGACTCAGGGAAAGAGACATCTGCCGGGCGGAGAGCCCGAGAAGGAGGGAACCCAGAATCTCCAGAGCCTCCTCCAGCAGCGCGGCATTTTCCCCGGAAGAGGGGGCCTTCTCTTCAGAGGAAGAGTCTGTCTCAGAGGCGGGCTGCCTGATCGTGCAGAAGGATTCTCCGTCCAGGATAAAACGGATGGCGCGGGGGCGGATGGTCTCATAGAGATTGACGGGGAGCCCCTGCTCCCGGGCGGCCATGCGCCAGTTGATGGCCTTCCAGTTGTCACCGGGCATGTATTCCCGGTTTCCGCGGAGGACCGTGTTGTCCTCCATGAATCCGTGTTGTCCGGCGTCGCAGTCCCACTGGTTGGTGAGAAACGGGGAGAGGTCCACTTCTACGAGCCGCGGATAGACGGCCAATGTGGGCATCTGCGCGGCGGGGAGACTCTGCTCCCGCTGCACGAGACCGAAGCCGTCTCCGGAGCAGGCGGCGAGATGTTCGATGCGATAGATCCCCCGATGCACACCCTGCCAGCGGCTCTCCAGTGTCAGACTCTGGTAGCTTCCCACGAACGCGAAGGTCTGCCGCAGGGAGGCGGGGGCATCCGGGGACATACCCGCTTCGTGGTAAGGCTCAAAGGCCGGATCCGGCCGAAAACAGTTTGTCTCCGGCCCGTTCTGGGTCAGATCCAGCCAGAGCAGCGGCAGCAGCTTGTTGTTGTTCAGAGTATAGGAGAGGGTGAGCGTCTGCCCGGGGAAAATGTGAGGCTGCGGGCAGTTCACAGTCAGCGTGACGTGCCGGATCGCCCGTTCTCCCCAGAGACGCAGTGCCAGACCCAGAAGCAGAAAACCGAGAAAGAGAGCCGCCGCAGGCAGGAGGGAGAACTGAAGGCAGAGGAGAACGCCGACGGCCCACGCGGCCAGCGCGGCGCCGGAGACCAGCAGACTGGTGCCGCCTCCTGCCTGCGCTTTACGCTCCATAGAATTCCTCCCCGTTTCCGTGAGGAACCGGCGTCTCTTTGATGATCTGTGCCAGAACCGAGGCGGCGGTCACGCCCTCCAGGCGTGCCTGCCCGGTCAGGAGCAGACGATGCGCCAGAACCGGTTCCGCCAGCTCCTGAATATCGTCGGGAATGACGAAGTCGCGTCCGGCCATAGCGGCCCAGGTCCGGGCAGCCGCAAAAAGCGCCCGGGAAGCCCGGGGGCTGGCGCCCATGCGCAGCTGCGGGTGAGTGCGCGTGGCAGAGACCAGAGCGATCAGGTAGTCGGCGACCGCTTCGCTGACGTGGACGTGCGTCAGATCCTTCTGAGCCTGAATCAGTTCCTCCGGGGAGGTGACCGGCTGCACTGTATCGAAGGGGATTCCCTCCCCCAGAGAGAAGAGCATCTGCCGTTCCTCGAGGGCGGAGGGGTAACCCATGGACAGGCGGATCAGGAAACGGTCCATCTGCGCTGCCGGCAGGGGGAAGGTGCTCTCCGATTCCACCGGATTCTGTGTAGCCATGACGACAAAGGGCGCCGGGAGGGGCGTCGTCTCCCCGTCGATGGTCACCTGCCGCTCTTCCATCGCCTCCAGCAGCGCCGACTGGGTTCGCGGCACAGCCCGGTTGATCTCGTCCGCCAGAAACATATTTGTAAAGACCGGGCCGGGCAGCCGCTTAAAATTCCCCGTGTTCCGGTCGTAAATATTCATGCCGGTGATGTCGGCGGGCAGAAGATCCGGCACGAACTGAATCCGCCGCGACTCACAGCCTGCGGCCAGGGAGAGCGTCTTCACCAGAGTCGTCTTGCCGACGCCGGGCAGATCCTCCAGCAGGATATGCCCCTGTGCCAGGACTGCCATGACGATCAGGCGGATCCTGTCGTTTTTTCCATAAATGATCTTTGCCGTCTCCGCGGTCAGGCGGTCGGCCAGTGCGGCAATGTCTGTCATAAAATACTCGTCTCCTGTTCATTTGCATTTTTTTCTAAACTTTCATGCCTGCTTCGCAGGCGCCACCACGAATGAAAGCCGATGGCTCCGTGCTTCGCACTCCCGCCATCGCCGTGAGTATTCGTAATCCGCTCATTTTTCTGCGAAAAATGGCTACTTACTCATACTCACTTGCCTGACAAATGTCCATCTGTTCGCTCGTGCCAGCACGGCTCACATCTGGCCGCTTGTCAGACTTTCATAGTAAACGACTTTGCTAAGCTCAGTCATCGCCTATGGCTCGACTTCGCTAAGCGCCGCATGTATACATGAAAGCAACCAATCAGCGTTCGCCTTCGGCTCCGCTTCTTGGGCTTTCATAGTAAAAAGCGGGGGCAAAAGGAAAATGATCCTTTGCCCCCACCGTCATACACAGGTTAGTATAGCGCGAAATTCAGACAAAAGCAAGGAAAGGATAATTGTCAGAACATTCAGAAAATATTTCAAAACAACTCGGGAAATTTATTAAATAAAAATAAAATTAGCACTCACCGCTTGACAGTGCTAACAACAGGAGTTATAACAAGAGCGTCGAAAGGAAAAAGAACCTGAATCCAGGGATTCAAAGACGATAGAAAGAAGGGCTAAGAGATGGCAAAGAGAAACGATCTGATGAGATGCGATATCAAGGAAAGCCGCGAGGCATTTACTCTGGAGATGGACCTCCCGGGATGTGACCGGGACAAGATGCAGGTCTATGTGGAGGATGGTTACCTGAAGGTGTATGCGGATCTCCGCCGCGAGTCTCAGGCGAAGGCTCTCCGGACCGAGCGTTTTGCCGGTCAGTGCGAGAGGACCTTCCAGGTGGGAGACATCGAGACGGCGGATGTGACCGCCTCCTACCGGAACGGTGTCCTGAAGCTGGTGATTCCCAAGAGCGCCTATGAGAAGCGCGAGAAGAAAACGACGATCACCATCGGGTAAGGGAGTCACTATATAATAAGGAAGTCGTTATAATAAGTAAACGATTATAACAGGCAGAAAGCAACAGCCAACAACTGTTACCCATACATGTACACAGTGCAACACATTTATTTATGGAAAGAAGGTAATTTTTATGTTGAGACCCAGTATTTTTGCCGACAATTTTGTGGACAGTATGTTTGACGAATTCATGCGTGATCCTTTCTGGCCTGAGCCTCACAGCGGACATGGCCCCATGAACATGATGAATACGGACATCAAGGAGACCGACGCCGCGTATCAGATCGAGATGGAGCTGCCCGGCTTCTCCAAAGAGGATGTGCAGGCAGACCTGAAGGACGGTTACCTCACCATTGAGGTCAAGCGTACCGAGACCAATGAGGACAAGGGCGACGGTGAGAAGTATCTTCGCCGCGAGCGCTACACCGGTGAGTGCCGCCGGAGCTTCTATGTAGGTGAAGAGGTGACGCAGGCCGATATTCAGGCGAAGTTCACCGATGGTGTCCTGACGATTCTGGTTCCCAAGAAAGAAGCCAAGTCGGCCGTGGAGGAGAAGAAATATATCCCCATCGGCGATTGAGTCTTCGCGGGAGAGCGGGAAACTGGATTCCTGCTCCCCAACTCTTAAACCGGCGTCTCCGGTCCGCTGGAAATGAATGACCGTTTTCATACAGTAAATGGCTTCGAGCCGTTTGCACATGCGCCCCTGCGCATCACAGCAGAATGCCTGGCAGGTGACTAAAGCCTGCCGGGCATTTTGCGTTTTCTACACTTTGAAGGAGATACCGGGAATTCAGAGGCTTTTCCTGTTTGCTCAAAATTTATATGTTTTCATGTTGTGAAAATATGATTTCTGTGCTAGAATGTCCCTGTGATAATTCTGTGACGATATTGTAAATTAAGTAACGAAGTTGCAGAGGATTTGTTTCGTACAAAATGTATGAAATGATCGTTAAATCCAGCGGGGCACCGCAGAGAGGAAGGGAACAGCGAGATGGAAATGTACCGACAGACATGTGAGGAATTTGTGGAGGTTCTGGCGTCCAAGGCGCCTGTGCCTGGCGGCGGCGGCGCGTCCGCCCTGGTGGGGGCTGTGGGTATGGCTCTGGGCAACATGGTCGGGAGTCTGACCGTGGGCAAGAAGAAGTATGCGGATGTGCAGGAGGATATCCTGGCACTCAAGGGCAAGGCGGATGCCCTGCAGGCAGAGCTCCTGCGGCTGATCGACAAGGACGCGGAGATGTTCGAACCCCTGTCGAAAGCCTACGGACTTCCGAAAAATACCGAGGAAGAGCGGGCGGAGAAGGCCCGTATCATGGAGGCGGCTCTGAAGGATGCCTGCAGCGTTCCCATGGAGATCATGGAGAAGGTCTGCGAGGCGATCGATCTGCTGGAGGAATTTGCTGCCAAGGGTACTGCCATCGCCATCAGTGATGTGGGTGTGGGCGTTTCCTGCTGCCGCGCGGCGCTGCTGGGGGCCAGCCTGAACGTGTTTATTAATACCAAATCGATGGCGGACCGGGCGTATGCGGAAGAGCTCAATGAGAAGGCACAGAAGATGATCGACACCTATACGGTGAAAGCGGACGCGATCTTCGCAGATGTGCAGGGACGGTTCCGCTAAAGAGTCGTTTACGGGGGAGGCGTTTTTTACAATACGTGTCCCTGAGAGTGACAGAGATAGATAGAAGAGAAGGAGAATCAATATGGCAAAGATCTTAAAGGGGGCGGAGGTCGTTGCCGCCCTGAATGAGCGAATCATCGGACAGGTCGAGACCCTGGAGGCGCAGGGCGTGCATCCCACCCTGGGAATCCTCCGTGTGGGGGAGCGGGGAGACGACATCTCCTACGAGCGGGGCGCCACAAAGCGCTGTGAGAAGCTGGGCGTCGGTGTGAAGCGTATTGTGCTGCCCGCCGACGTGGATCAGGAGACTCTGATGGCGACGATTCAGGAGATGAATCAGGACGAGAGCATTCACGGCGTGCTGATGTTCCGCCCGCTGCCGAAGCATCTGGATGAGGAGGCGGCCTGTCAGGCGCTGGATCCCGAGAAGGATGTGGACGGCATCACGGACGGCTCCATGGTGGGTGTATTTACAGGACAGAAGAAGGGATTTCCTCCCTGCACACCACAGGCCTGTATGGAGATCCTTGATCATTTCGGTGTAGACTGCAAGGGGAAGAAGGCGGTCGTCGTGGGCCGCAGCCTGGTCGTGGGCAAGCCTGCGGCCATGATGCTGCTGAAGAAGAACGCGACCGTGACCGTCTGTCATACGAAGACCGTGGATATGCCGGCGGTCTGCCGCGAGGCCGATATCCTCATCGTGGCCGCTGGTCGGGCCGGCGTCGTGGATAAAGAGTATTTTGCGCCGGGACAGATCGTCATTGATGTGGGGATCAACGTTAATGAGGAAGGCAAGCTCTGCGGCGATGTGAAGTTCGAGGACGCTGAGGCCGTGGTGGAGGGTGTGACTCCTGTGCCCGGCGGTGTGGGAACTGTTACTACTTCCGTCCTGGTGGGACATGTCGTGGAAGCGGCGCTGCGGCGGCTGGAGAAGTAAATGCGGCTGGCCGGAGACGATCTGCAGAGAATAGAGCCGTATGGATCTTCAGATGAAGAAGAATATTCTGCGCAGTGCCCGAAAAAGGCTGGCTTTTAAGACAGCATGAACGTGAAAAACAAAAGATGAGAGCAGCCCCTCGAGGGAAATCCGGCAATCGGGTTCCCCCCGGGGGGCTTGTCATAGGTGAAATATGTGTGATAGACTGAGGGAGTGGCCGACCTGGCAAGAGATGAATCGTGAGGATTTGAAAGACACGATAGGAATGTAAAAGCTGTCAAAAGACTTTTCAGGTTAGTTGGCAGGAATGAATATCATGGCTGCGGGGGACAGGGGCATATTTCACCCGGGAAGGAGACGCTGCGTGATGGCAGAGAAGAAAAAAACAGAAATCGATGAGATGTGGGATCCTTCCATGGGTCACCCGAAGAGCCTGGAGGAGACGGCACAGAAGAAGGCGTTGATGAACCGGATGTCCCGGGCGATCGGTCACATGGAATCGGTTCGCAGAATGATGGAGGAAGACCGTGATCCTACAGAGATTCTCATCCAGCTGGCCGCCGTGCGCTCGGCAATCAGCGGCATCAGCCGCGTCATGCTCCAGAACCATATCGAGGAGCGAATCCGGGATGCAGTGGACGAGCCGGAAAATGAGAAATCCATGGAAGAGCTGAACAAGGTGATTTCGTATTTTATTAAATGATATCAGGGTCGAAAGTCATGAATGGAGCGCTTACACAAGGTGTGCCCTTCGGATGTGCGTTCTGAAATTTATCTGTAAAAATGCAGCAAAGTGCGCCGGGTGACGGTTTTCTCACTCAGCGCACTTTTTTCTATGGTATGATATGAGGTACAAAAGGTCAGGAATGGAACGCTTACACAGGATACGCTCTGCGGATTACGAGTGTTTTAGGACGTTGGACATCCGGTGGATGTCCGTTTAGCCCCGACCGTAGTGAAGTGGAGATGCGAGAGCGCGTCAGCGCGTAGCAGTCCATGTATCAAGGCGACAAAATACTTTTTGTCGCCTGCATCATGGTATGATAACCTTAATATGGAGGAAATATTTCATGGAACATATTTTGCTGGTGGAGGACGACGGAGCGATCCGGCGGACGCTCTGCGATTTCCTGCGGGGGCAGGGTTTTGCGGTCACCGCGGTTGAGGGACAGACATTCGCGGAGAAGGCTCTGGAGAAACGCTTTGATCTGGCACTTGTCGATATCACTCTGGCAGATGGCAGCGGCTTTGCTGTGTGTACGAGGGCCGGGCAGAAAAATATTCCGGTCATTTTCCTGACGGCTTCAACGGATGAATTCAGCACGGTAACAGGGCTGAACCTGGGAGCTGATGATTATATTGCGAAACCATTTCGCCCGCGGGAGCTGGTGGCGCGGATCCGCAGTGTCCTGCGGCGGCGTCACAGACAGCCCGCGGTCTGCGTTCTGGGAGATTTGACCGTGGATATCGATCGCGGCATAGTATCCAGAGGAGGGGAGCCGGTTTTTCTGTCCGCTCTGGAGTACCGTCTGTTGATGGTCTTTGTCAATAACCGGGGACAGATTCTGACCAGGGCGCAGCTGCTGGAGGAGATATGGGACAGCGCGGGAGAGTATGTGACGGACAATACGCTCACGGTATATATCAAACGTCTGCGTGAGAAGATTGAAGTAAACCCGCAGGAACCGCAGTATATCCGCACCGTGCGGGGGCTGGGCTATCGCATGGAGGCATGATGGGAGGAGGCGCACGATGGTTGGATTTTTAGGGATTCTTGTGGTGTTTCAGCTGGTTTTGCTGTGTATTTTGTTTTTCCGGGAACGCCGCAGAAGACGTGAAATTCAGAGCCTGACGCTTCGTCTGGAGCGCCTTCTGCATGACGGTGAGATGCTTCCCATGGAGGAATACCGGGAGGGGGAGCTCTCGATCCTTGCCAACCAGATTCAGAAGCTCGCGCTGAAGCTGACGGAGTCCGCCGACCGCCTGCAGGCGGAAAAGGCATATCTGGCGGATTCTCTGGCGGACATCTCTCATCAGCTTCGCACGCCGATGACGGCCATGAACCTGTCGCTTTCTCTGCTCGCAGACCCGGAATTATCGGAAACACAGCGTCGGCAGCATGTGGCGGAGCTGCATGGACAGCTGCGGCGCATGGACTGGCTGGTGGAGACGCTTCTGAAGCTGTCGCGGCTGGACGCCGACATGGTACAGATGGAAGAGAAGAGCTTCCCGGTTTCCGAGATGATTCGCCGGGCTGCGGAGCCGATCGCTGTCTCTGCAGAGCTTCGGGGACAGTGCCTGACGGTGGACTGCGGGGAAGACGCCCTGACAGGTGATCTGTCCTGGACGACGGAGGCTATCGGGAATCTCCTGAAAAATGCCAGCGAGCACACGCCGGAGGGCGGCGTTATCACTGTGCGGGCGGAAGAGAATCCGCTGTTTACACAGATTAGCGTGGAAAATACCGGGGCCGGATTCGCACCGGAGGACCTTCCGCATTTGTTTGAACGTTTTTACCGGGGAAAAGACGCGCGGGAGGGAAGCTGCGGCATCGGTCTGGCGCTGGCACGTCGTATCATTTCTGAGCAGAGAGGGACCATTCAGGCGGAAAATACGCGGGACGGAGCACGTTTTATCGTGAAATTCTATAAGCAGATTTTCTGAACATGACAGTTCTCTCATCGGAGAATCACCGGAGCGTCATTCACAGTTGGTAAAATCATGACACAAGGGACAAAAGGTCATGAATGGAGCGCTTACACAGGGTACGTCCTGCGGTGGGTGTTTCAATTCATGACCTTGGGGACCGCAACAATATGGGAGAGGAGACAGTGATATGGTTATCTTGCGTGCGGAGCACCTGTCCAGATGGTATGGGGAGAAGCCGAATGTGGTGCGGGCGGTGGATGATGTATCCTTTTCGGTGGAAAAAGGGCAGATGGTTGCTGTCGTGGGGGCGTCCGGCTCCGGGAAAAGCACGCTGCTGCATCTTCTGGGCGGCGTGGACCGGCCAACGGCGGGGCAGGTTTTTCTCGAGGAACAGGATGTATTTGCTCAGAATGACGACCGGCTGGCAATCTTCCGCCGCCGTCAGGTGGGACTGATCTATCAGTTCTACAACCTGATTCCGGTGCTGAACGTCCGGGAGAACATGACGCTGCCGGCGCTGCTGGACGGACGGCGTGTGGACGAGGAGCGCCTTGAGAATCTGCTGGAAACACTGGGGCTCAAGGCGCGGGAGACGCATCTGCCCGGTCAGCTCTCCGGAGGGCAGCAGCAGCGGGTCTCGATTGGACGGGCGCTCATGAACGCCCCGGCGGTGATCCTGGCTGATGAGCCCACCGGGAATCTGGATTCCCGGAACAGTCAGGAGATCGTGGAGCTGTTGAAGCGCTCCAACCGGGAATACAACCAGACCATGCTGATCATCACGCACGACGAGTCCGTGGCTCTGCAGGCGGACCGCATCCTGACCATGGAGGATGGCAGGATCGTCCGGGATGAGGTGATCCGATGAAGATTTTGTGGAAGCTGGTGATTCTCAGACTGCGGAGGAACCGTACCCGGACGGCTGTCACCGTGTTCGGAATCGCCCTTTCTGCCGCGCTGCTGGCGGCTGTTGCTACGCTGGGTGTCTCGGCCTGGGACTACATGGGGCGGAGCGCCGTATTTCGCACGGGAGATTATTATGTTTCTTTTGAAGCCGCGGGCGAAGAGCTTCTGGAAGAACTGAAGGAAAATGAGGACGTTTCCCGGCTGGGTACACTGTGCTGTCTTGACGGCGAATATATGATCGATTCTCTGGGACAGGTGTCGGAGCAGTATCTTGCGGTAGCGGCCGGTGACGAGGCCTTTTATGAGAGCTTTGCGCCGGTTCTCACAGAGGGGCGGATGCCGGAGAATAGCAGCGAGGTTCTCCTGACGGAGATGAGTGCCAGCAATCTGGAGTTTTATCATCTGGCGTACTCTGTGGGGGAGGCGGTCGAAGTTCAGGGCATTTCCTATACGATTGTCGGAATCGTGGAAAATGAGAGCTATGATGATCTGTATGAGGCCGGCGTATCGGTTCTGTTCACTGTGGCGAACGGTGAGACGTGCGGGGGAAATGCGGCTGAGGAGACGGCAGCAGAGGATTCGATCCGGGGCGATGCGTCAGGAGAAGAAACGGCAGATGCAGAGACGTCGGTACCGGCCTGCAATGCCTACGTAAAGACGGCTTCTTCGGCGGCGGCTGTCGCGCTGGCGGAGGAATATGGGGAGAAGGCAGAGCAGAATGAAACGCTTCTGAGTCTTTATGGAATCGGAGTCGCCGGAAATGTGCGGAGCCGAATCCTTGGAGTCTGTGCGGTGCTGATCCTTTTGCTTGTCGTCAGCTCCGCGCTGCTGATCCGTAATTCCTTCGCGCTGTCCGTCACACAGCAGACAAAAGAACTCGGTCTGCTTGCCGGTATCGGCGCAACAAGACGGCAGATTCGCCGCCTTGTCCGTGCGGAAGGGCTGGCGCTCTGTCTGGCAGCGATACCGGGCGTCCTTCTGGGCTATGGCATTGTGTCTCTGGCCGTCCGGCTGCGCGGCGGCTGGCTGCTGCAGCTTGTCTCCGGTACGGAACCGGTCGTCGCCTTCCGTGCGGTTCTGAACATTCCGGTACTGGGAGTGTCCGTGGGCATCGCGGTTCTCACAGTCTGGTTTTCCTCCCTGCGTCCCGCGCAGAGAGCTGCCCGCACCTCTCCGATGGAGGCGATCCGGCAGAATGATCTGTACCGCCCGGATTGCAAAACGGTAAAAGGAGGCCGGAGGCTGGCTCATTTCCTGGGAATGCCCGGTCTGCTCGCGGGGAAATACTATCACGTCAGCCGCGGAAAATACCGGCCGGTGGTTGTCGCCCTGGCGATGAGCCTGACAGTCTTTGTCAGTGCAGCGGTTCTGGCCGGACAGATCCAGGCCTCCGTCACAGACTATGTCGGTGGGGAGGACTATGACTTTGAGATTCTCGAGGGTGATATGGAGACTCTTCGCAGCCAGCCGGCGGTGGAGCAGGCCGCTTATGTGAAGGTACAGCAGTATCTTACCGTGCTGCCGGAGGAAGCGCTCTCGGACGAGAGCCGGACGTATTTTCAGGAAATGGTTGCCTGCAATCTGAGCGGAGATCCCGTAAATGATTCTCTGTACGGCACGGAAAACACCGTGGAGGTCAGTCTGTGTTTCCTCGAAGACGCGGTGCTTCGAAGCTATCTCGAGGAACAGGGTATCGACCCGGAACCGTATTTCCGGGAGGAGAATCCCACCGCTCTGGTCTGCAGCAACTCCGGGACGGGCTACGCGGTGAATGCTTCCGGGGAGTATGAGCTTCAGTATTACAATTATTTTGCCTTTGGGGAGGATACAACGGAAATTGCGCTTTATTCCGGATGGGGTGGGGAGATCTGGCTGGAGGATTTCGGGATTGAAGCGGAGGAGGAATTTGCCTCGGTTCTTTATTCCCTGGATGAAGAGGGAGAGGCCGTGATGACGGCTTATACATCGGAAGAGACGTGGGAGCTCGTTCTCCGGCAGACGGAGGAGGGCATTGCGTATTATCTGAAGGATCCGGAGTCCGGGGAAATATCCTCTGCTGCCAGCTATACGCAGACGCAGAGCCGGACGACGCTCCTGCTGGGTGCGCGGGTCTCGGAGGCTCCCTTCGGCGTCTCCACGGGCGATGCTGCCGGTCTGGGCTGCACACTGGTGCTGCCTCTTTCGGCTCTCGGCGCGGATGAAGGCGCGGCGACGTCCACCCTGTGTGTGACAGCCGCGTCCGGCAGAAGGACATCTCTTCGGGCGTATCTGAATGCCAACGGCTATGAATACAACGATAACACGGAGAGTGCCGATCGCAGCCGCACGGTTCAGGCGGTCTGCACAGTCTGTGCCGCCGGGTTTGTGCTGCTCCTTTCTCTGTTTGCCGTGGCCAATGTCTTTCATACTATTTCCGCGAATCTGACCCTGCGTCTGCGGGACTTCGGGGTGCTGGAAAGTCTCGGAATGCAGAGAGGGCAGCTTCGCCGGATGGTGCTGACGGAGTGCCTGCTTTGCGGTGGGCGCGCTCTTCTGACGGGCATCCTGCTCTCCTTGGCGGCGGCCTGGCTCATTGCCCGGCTCTTCGGGACGGAGCTTGTCTATCCCTGGAGATGGATCCTGGCGGGGGCCGCCGCAGACATGGTAATCGTCCTGCTCAGCATGCTGTATGCGCTGGCCGGATTGCGCCGATGCTCTCCGATGGAGGCGATATTCGGAGAATACGGGGCGGAGTGACTTGTGGGAGGTAAGAGGTTGTGCTACTATAAATAATAAAGGCGCAGTGTACCGGGCAGGATATCTGCCCGGTTCGCTGTCTTAAGAGAATCGTAAGAATTCGTTCGATTTGATTTTATATTGCCGGGCTATTCTGAAAGAGTAAAGATTTCAATCAGGGAAATTGTGCATGAAGGGAGGGCTGCGCAGATGAGCGGAAAGAGACATGTAAAAGACAGCAGACATCGGGGAAGAAAAAAATCGGAGCGGCGGATATGGATCCTGGTGTTTCTGGTTCTTCTGGCGGTTTTTGCGGTCTGCCTGGCCGCGGAGCGCATCTCTGTGGGAAACGGGAAAGCGGACGGTTATTCGGAAGAAGCAGTATCAGGAGAAGCGAAAACGGAGAGTACGATGGAGGGGAGTACAGAATCTGCAGGAGGCGGTGAATGGCATCCTGGAAGCGGTACACGAGGGACGCATCATGGAAGAGCGGATCGCGGAGAGCGCGGAGCGGATCCTGGCGACGAAGATCCGGGCGGGGATCCTGTAGTTCCGCTCTGAAGCTTGCCCGCATCCCCCAATCTGTTGTTTACGACCAGGGGGATCAGGCTGTCTGCTCATTTACGGTAGGGAGGGAATAAAGCTGATCCGGATCAATATCTATACATCGGCTTTCATCCCGGTTCCCGGCAATATCCCAGGCCAACGTGTCATTCAGGATCATGCAGGAATTCATAAATATATGGATGTCTTTTAACTGGGTGAACAGACCCTTTTCAAGAAGGGGGTTTACATTGTAGAGGACGATTTTTCCGTCACTGAAATATACGGATACTGTGTAATCCTTATGAGGAACAACCTGAACAATCTCCGGGAAATAATCGCTCATAATGGCACCTCCGGTTATGTTTTTATATTAATGGAGAGATTCTGTTTAATGGTTTACCGTCTTTTTTACTCGGATTCCATAGAACAGAGATATTTCGGGCATGATGAATTCCTCACTTGAAACAGTTGTGGAGGGGTTACTGTTTGTTTATTATAAAGGAGAAGCTTTTTGAAATCAACATAGAATCATTTTTTATATATGTCTGATGTCAGATTCGATGAAATCCTCGGGGAAACAGGAGCGGTGGGTTGTCATCTCCGTTTTTGTGCGTTATGATACCTGTGATATGGGAAGTACCTTCTCTTGTGGGCAGGAAGGTCTGCTTTGAGAGAAGACGTAACAGACGGAGAGGATACGGCGATGAAGATATGCCAGATACAGATGGATATGAAGCTGGGCGATCCTGTATATAATTTCGCCCGGGCGGAGCTTTTAATCGGGAAAGCGGCCTGTCGGCAGCCGGACGTGATCTGTCTGCCGGAGACCTGGAATGTGGGTTTCTTCCCCCGGAAGGGGCTGGCGGAGCTGGCTGACCGGGATGGTCGGGCGGTGCGGGAGCGGATCGGCGGCCTGGCCCGGCGGTTTAATGTAAATCTGGTGGCCGGTTCGGCGGCTATTCTGCGATCAGACGGGGGCTGTGTGACGAATACGGCGCTGGTTTTTGATCGGGCCGGAGACTGCGTGGCCGAATATGATAAGGTGCACCTTTTTACGAATATGGAAGAGGAGAAGTATTTCACGGCGGGAGCGCGGCTGTGTGTCTTTGAACTGGACGGTGTGCGCTGTGGTCTGATTACCTGTTATGATCTCCGTTTTGTGGAGTGGGTGCGGAAGACGGCGCTGGCAGGAATTGATATACTCTTCGTGGGCGCACAGTGGCCGGCCAGCCGCCTTTCTCACTGGCGGGTGCTGAACCGGGCCCGGGCCATTGAAAATCAGATCTTTGTCGCCGCGACCAATTCCTGCGGCGTGGCCGGAGAGACCCGTTACGGCGGTCATTCGCTGTTGATTCATCCTCTGGGGGATGTCCTGGCGGAGGCCGGGGACGCAGAGGAGATCCTGGAAACGGAGATCAACCTGAGTGAGCTGGCGGGAATCCGCGCGGAGATCCCGGTGTTCCGGGACCGGCGGGAAAAACTGTATTAGCAGGAATAAACAGGGATCATCGGGGGTTCAGGGTATTTGACCGGTGGCCAGTTTATGAAGCTTGTTATGAGCAGACTGAAACAGCGGAGAGAGGAAAACGCATGGATATAGAACAGATTAAATGTGTGGTGGCGGTGGCACGCTGCGGAACCTTCCTGGAAGCAGCCTTCCAGCTGAACCGGTCACAGTCCTCTGTGTCGAAGAATGTCCGCAGACTGGAGGAGGAGCTGGGGATTTCTCTCTTCGAGCGGACGACGCGAAAAGTGGCTCTGACACCGGCGGGGGAGGATTTCGTGGCGTATGGGGAACAGATCCTCACAGCCTATGAGTGTATTTTGAATTCTGTAGACCGGCACCTGCATACTGAGGTGAATAATCTGAATATCGGGAGCATTTATTTTGGTCTCAACAACCGGCTGGCACCGATGATCGCCCGGTTCCTGAAGCTGCATCCTACCATGGAGATTGACATGAAGGAGGGGACGACGACACCTCTGCTGAAGTCGCTGCGAACCCGGGAACTGGATGTAGTGTTTGTATCCAGCATGTACAATCCGGAGACAGAGCATTCTCATTTTGCCGATGAGCCGGAGTTTCGTGCCTTTTCCTGTTTTAAAGATCCGTACTATGTCATCGTCAGCCGAAATCACCGCTTTGCGAACCGGAAAAGTTTGTCCTACCCGGAGCTGGCGGGGGAATCTTTTATTGCCACGGACCGCACGATGGATGTCTATCACACGGCGATGCAGAAGACATTTGCTTCCTATGGGATCCCGTTCAATATTATTATGTACTGTACAAATATCCGTTCGGTGCTGCATATGGTTTCTCAGAACGTGGGTATTGCCATTCTTTCCAAACAGGTGGTGGAGGAGGATGACGATTTATGCATGATTCCGCTGGAGGATGGTATGATCCGTGATACGCAGATGCTGGTACTGAATGACCGGAAACTGGCGCCTCACATCCGGGCTTTTTATCTCTTTGTTAAAGAGCAGATTCAGACATACGGGGATGCGATATAGAGAGATTTTATCTCAGAACGGGCAGAACCAAAATGATAAGACGTAATGTCGAAAAGACTGATCAGGAGAAAAAGAGAGGACTATAGGATTCCGGGTAAGAATCTGTGGTCCTCTCTTTGTATGAACGCCTGGCGTAAAGATTCAAAGAAGGTTCTGGGTCTGGTGCCGGGCAATCAGCCCAACAGTTCCTGCCGCAGAAGGCTGCCGTCCAGTTCATTGGGCTCCACGCCCTGCTCCAGGCAGTGGAAGGCGGCACGTCCGGCAGCCTCGCCCAGGCGCAGGCAGGTGATCATGACCCGGATACAGGCATGGGCTTCATAATCGGCGGAAATGCAGCGCCCGGCCAGAATCAGGTTGGAGACTTCCTTTGTCACCATGGAGGCATAGGGAACGGAGAAGACACCGGTTTTCGGTTTCTGAATGGTGCTGGATACACCATCTGTATCATGAATGTCAATGGGATAGGAACTGTGGGCAACGGCGTCGGGAAATTCCCGGCCTTCCAGTACATCCTTGCCGGTCAGCACATATTTGCCCATGATCCGGCGGGAATCCCGCAGTCCGGTGAAGTCGCCGGTCGTGACGAGGCACGCGTTCTCAAAGCCGGGGACATTTTCAATAAAGAAACGGCTGATCTTCTGGACCTGTTCCCGGGCCTCATACTCGGCCCGGCTCCACTGGAGAGTGTCCAGGGGATTGATACGAATCCGGCTCATGTTAGAGTAAAACAGACCATTGGGGAGCGGGCGGGCCAGAAGATTGTTGACATAGAGACAGCCTTCAGCCAGACCTTTTGCTGCCAGAGCCGTTTTTTCTTCCTGAGTGACCTGGGCATAGCGTTCTGCGTCGACGTCAGCCATCTGATACATCAGGCTGCCGGGCTGCAGATCGCCGTTCGGATCCCCGATCTCGAAAGAACAACCGGCTTCGACCGCAACGGAGCCGTGGAAGGAAGCATCCACGATGATCTCTCCGGTTATGCGCTGGATGCCCTCTTCGTTGTGGATCAGCAGTGAACAGATACGTCCGTCTGCTGTCTCCGCGTCGATGACGCGGGTATGGAGCAGAACATCTGCGCCCGAGGTGAAGACAAGCTCCTGAATGATGTTTTTCAGAGCGTTTGGCTCATAGGGAATGACGGGAACATCGAGATCCGGATCACCGCAGAGGTAAATGGTTTCGATGCCGTTGCTGCCTTTCCGTTCGATCAGTTTGTCCAGCACTTCGGCGAGAAGTCCTCGCTTGGGTGCTTCGGCTTCTCCTTTCGCAAAGCCCATGAGCTGACCGACCTGTGCCCCGGTGGCGGTGCCGCCGAGGTAAGCTTTCTCCTCAATGAGGAGTGTTTTCAGTCCGCTGCGGGCGGCGGTCACGGCGGCCGCAAAGCCGGCCGTGCCGCCCCCCACGACGATACAGTCGTAGCGGGTGGAGATGGGATGGATAGTCATAGAACTCCTCCTGTTGTGGTTCTGGAAGATAATGATATCATGAATTGTTTCGCGTTTCTATAGTATCGATTACATGATCGCAGCGGCGATGGGATAGCCGACGACAGCCAGCAGGACGGCGGCGACCAGAGAGAGGACGAGGCCGTAGCGAAGCATGAAGTCAGTATTCAGCCAGCCGGTACCGGCTGCCACAGCAGCGTGAGCCGTGGAGGGCGGAGTTGCCAGGGCAACACAGGCACCGGCTCCAATGATGCTGGTCAGAGCGGCAGGGTTGACCCCGGAGATAGCGCCGCCGTACACCAGAGGCAGAGCAATGCTGTAGATTAGGGTGACAGTTACTGTATTGGAGGCAAAGTTTGTCAGCATGACGGTGAAGATGGAGATGCACAATACAAAGACGATCGGAGACATATTTCCAATGAGGGGTGACAGGGCATCGGTGATAACAACTGTAATGCCCGCGTCTTCACTGGTCAGAGCGCTGCCGAGGATACCGGTGGCGGCGACCATCATGACGGCTGTCCACGGAGCTTTGGCGATGGCCTCGGTGAACTTCATCAGGGGTTTGCCGTCTACATGGATCAGGCACAAAGCAACGACACCCAGCATGGCCGGTGTGGGAGTACCGAGACTGCTGAGGAAGGTGGAAACAGCAGGCAGGATTCCGCTGATAAGACCGGGAGCCATCCACAGTACGACGACGGCGGCAAAAACTATGAGAGAGTATTTCTCTTCACGGCTCATTTTTGTTACGCCCTGCTTCAGGATCTCAGTATCCAGATTTTTCAGGCGATCTGTCTCCAGACGGAATACAAACTTCATCAGCAGCATCGCTACGACGAAGATGGCAGCAGCGGAGACCACGCCGAAGATCGTGTATTGTACGAAATCGATGGAATAGCCCATATCCTGTTCAAACAGGGACATGGCCAGGATTGGCACGGTATGGGCGATCGGGGTGGTGATGGTAGACAGGGAGGCGAAGAACAGAATGCCCAGAATGATGATCTGCGGGAATTTATCTCCCTTCTGATAGCCCAGTTCATGGAAAATCTGCTCGGCGATGGGAACAAAGACGATGAAGGTGGGAACAGGGGACATGAAGGAACCAATGACCAGAGGAGCCAAAAACAGCAGCGCTACAAAAATCCAGGGATTCTTCTTCGTAAAGGGACGGGTCACGAACCATACGGCGACTCGCTTCAGGAAGCCGGTCTGCCCCAATACATAGGTGACCATGGAGCTGAACAGAACGAAGGAAACGATCCAGCCGCCCATGGAAGCCTGCAGGGCCGAGGAGTAGGTGTAAAGATCGGTGAACATGAAGGCGATGATACACAGCACGCTGGGCCAGGACGTCGAGACGAACAGCCAAAGCAGAATAGTGCCGACGAAAATACCGGCTACCTGCATCCCCAGAGAAGACAGACCGAAGAGAGGCGGCAGCAGCGGGGTGCCGAACATCAGAAAAATACTGAGGATCACCACGATCCATTTTTTAATACTCATAGGTTTTCTCCTTTTTCTCCAAAGTATAAAACAGAGCCTCTTTCGCGAAAGGATTTTGTTTTCAATTCTTATTATACAAAAAGTAAAAGAATGAGCAATTCGTTTTGAGGGGCATTTATTCCTGTAAGGAATAAATAGGGAATCTTATTCGTTTGTGGAAAGCATCGTTTTGTCGTATGGGAGGAACCTTATCAGGAAACGTTCCTTTGCGTTGAATAAGAACGCCAAATCCGGCAACAATATCCTTAGTAACGACTCTGCCAAGCAGGAAGAAAGACTGAGGTGATTGTTTTGAAGGAAAAGCTGAAGAAACTGATACACAGCCGGATGACATATGCGGTACTTCTGAGCATGCTGATCGTGGGTGTGGCCGCGGCGGGAGCTGCCAGCCTGACTGGCGACAGCGACGAGGATCCATACCTGGCACTGGAGGAGACCGCTACACCGATCACATACGGAGACGAAGCGGAGGCGGCCGCGGTCACTGGAGAGACGGTTCCGGACACGGAGGCGCCCGATGAAGAGACGATAGATGCCTATGAGACCGTGGAGGAAACCCTGGCCTCTGCCGGTGTGACGGAGGATCTGGAAACGGCTGTGGAGGCAGATGATGACGGAGACGAGGCGGCGAAGACTGCTGCTGAGGCGAATGGTGTCGGAGAAGGAACGGAAGATATGGTAGCTGTCACAGACGCAGCAGGTGATGTGGGAGTGGCTGAGGCTTCGGCCGAGGCGGATGATTCTGGCGAAGGGGAAAACGCGGCTGATGCGAACGGCGAAGACGCAGCAACGGCGGATTCAGAAAACGGAGCCGCAGAGGAATCCGGTGACGGTACGGTGGACGTGTCCACCTCCGACGTGCTCTCCTTCTCCGAGGCGGACAGCCTGGGCTGGCCTGTAGAGGGCGAGGTGCTCCGCGAATTCAGCATGGATACGACGGTGTATTATTCGACGCTGGATGCATATAAGGTCAGCCCCTCCATCCTGATTCAGGGTGAACCGGAGGAAACCGTTTATGCGGCGGCGGACGGCATCGTTACAGAGATCGGTACAGATGAGGAGATCGGCAACTATGTCGTCATGGATCTGGGCGGCAATTATGAGCTGACCTACGGACAGCTGGAGGAGATCACGGTCTCTGAGAGCCAGCTGGTGGATGCGGGCGATGCTATTGCGGTGCTGGCCGAGCCAACGAAATATTATTCGCTTGAGGGGTGCAACCTGTATTTTATGCTGACGCAGGACGGCGTCGCGGTGGATCCGCTGGATTACCTGCAATAACTGCGATGCACATGACTGTGCAGGAAATGGCTGCAGGCAGTCTGTACAAAAAAACGAAGCTCTTCGTGGTATGTGCGAAGAACTTCGTTTTTTGCATAAGACTATAGTCTGCGCGGCGAGCAGGAGACGAAAGAGTCCCGCATTCTACTTGATTTTACCGGGTTGCCTGGCAAACGGATGGATTTCTGCAAAGGACGTCCAGTAGGTGCAATGCGTGTATATGCAATTTTTGTCATGAGAAACAGGACAGCACGCTTGCCAGTGCCGCTTTCTGACCCGGAATGAGGCTGGCTTTTTCGATGCGTTCCGCGCGGGTGTGGAGCCCGCTTCCCCGCACGGCGCCGAAGGTGACGGCCGGGATGCCGAGGGAGAGAGGAATATTAGCATCGGTTGAGCTGGGGTGCGGGCGTACCGGCGCGCCGGTATATTTCTCCAGGATTGTGGCCTGTCGGGCCGTCAGCTGCCGCATTTTCTCCGCATCCAGAGAAGAGGAAGAGCAGGGGCGGTCTCCCAGGAGGTGAAGCGAAATCTGCGCGGGAGCGTCCCGGAAGGAGTCAAGGAGTCGCTGCAGGGAAACCTCCATGCAGGCCAGAGAGGACTCATCGTCGGAACGGATTTCGTACAGGCATTCCGCGTATTCGGCGATGGCGTTGACCGAGGTGCCGCCTGATACGGTGCCCACATTGTAGGTGGTCTTTCCGGCGGGAGGAAGCTTCTGACGGTACAGCGCGTGGATCAGATCGGCCAGAATGGCGATGGCGCTGGGATTCCCGAAGTTCTCGTAAGAGTGACCGCCTGTGGTGCGAATCTCGATGCGATAGCGGCGGGAGCCTACGGCCCGATTGATCAGGTCGCCCAGATAGAGATCGAAGGAGAGCATCCCGGTGACGGTCCCGGCGAAATCCTGAAAGATCTGCCGGGTGCCGCGGAGATTGCCCAGACCTTCCTCACAGGTATTGGCAGCGAACAGGATGCCTGTGGCCGGGGATTTCCCGCAGGTCAGTACATATTTGATACAGAGCAGGAGGTTCACCAGGTTCGCCGTGTCGTCGCCTACGCCGGGGGCGTACAGATATTTATCATCCTCCCGTACAGGCAGCGTGTCGGTATCCGGGAAGACTACGTCCATATGGGCGGAGATGACGATGCAGGGCTTTCCGCCTGTCACATGGAAGGGGAAGAGAACATTTCCGGCGGCGTCGATGTACGCCGAGTCAGCACCCTGTTCCCGCAGCCAGTGCAGACAGAAGGCGGCTCGCTGTTCTTCGTGGCCGGAAGGAGCGGGAATGGCGGCCAGGGTGCGGAGAAGTGTCAGCGTTTCTTCGGCATGCTCTTCGACAAAGCGGTCGATTTCCTTTGAAAAAGATTTCATGGCAGGTTACCTCACGATTCCGATGGATTGCTCGGTGAAAGTATAGCTGATTCCCGGAAGAAGGTAAAGGGGTGAGCGCTTTACAAATATGGCTCAGTAGGGTATGATTTGATGAGGATTTTGGAAGTGCGCAGCGTGGATACCCACAGAGTGCTTCCTGAAGAAAAATGTGAGATGACCGGAACTGGTTTGAGAAAGTACGGAGAAAAACCGGGAGAGAAAAAGATGATTTTTGACACGCATGCCCATTATGACGATGAACAGTTTGACGGAGACCGGGACGAGTTGCTGGAACGGCTGCACCGGGAGGGGATGGTGAATCTTGTTAACGTGGGATATAATAAGTCCTCGATTGCCACCACCCATGCGCTGGCGGATCGCTATGATTTCATTTACGAGGCGCTGGGCTTCCACCCGGATGAGACCTGGGAGATGGAGCAGGAGGAGGAGACGATCCTTCCCTGGCTGCGGGAGCAGCTCGCCCGGCCGAAGGCCGTGGCGGTCGGCGAGATTGGGCTGGACTATTATTGGGACAAGACGCCCCGCGAGGTGCAGCGCAAATGGTTCCGGCGGCAGCTGGAGCTGGCCCGGGAGCTGCATCTGCCCGTGGTGATTCACAGCCGTGAGGCGGCGCAGGATACCATGGATATCCTGCGGGAGATGGGAGAGGGCCTGACGCTGGATATGCACTGCTATTCCTACAGCCTGGAGATGGCGAAAGACTATCTGAATATGGGCTATTATCTGGGCGTTGGAGGCGTGGTCACCTTTAAAAATGCCCGGAAATTAAAAGAGGTTGTGGAATATATGCCGTTGGAGCGCATTCTCCTGGAGACGGATTGTCCGTATCTGGCGCCGGTTCCTTTTCGTGGGAAACGCAATGATTCCGGGAAGATTCCTCTGGTAATCGATGCGATCGCGCAGATCAAAGGGCTGGAGCGGGAGCGGGTCGAGGAGGTTTGCCTGGAGAATGCCCGTAGATTTTATGGCATTGGACATCCGGCGGATGTCCGTCGGGAAAATCCTTGATTTTCGTAGTCGAACTTATGTACAGCAGAGCGAAGCACGGAGCAATTCGCAGCATTTTATCCTGTTGTTGCTGAAATAATCGATGATAGAGGGAGAAAAAGCTATGCCGACACCGGATCTGGGAAGCCCCGGACGCACCGCCGAGGTCATCCGTACACATCAGTTTGCATTTCAGAAAAAATTCGGTCAGAATTTCCTGACCGACGCGCATGTTCTGGAGAAGATCGTCGCCGCCTCCGGGGTGACGAAGGAGGATCTGGTGCTGGAGATCGGCCCGGGCATCGGCACATTGACGCAGTACCTGGCCTGTGCGGCCCGGGAGGTCGTCGCGGTGGAGATCGACCGGAACCTGATCCCCATCCTGGGGGAGACGCTGGCCGGGTATGATAACGTGACCGTGATCTGCGAGGATATCCTTAAGCTGGATATTCCGGCGCTGGTGCAGGAACGAAATGAAGGGCGTCCCATCCAGGTGGTGGCGAACCTTCCCTATTATATTACCACGCCGATTATCATGAGCCTTTTTGAAAGTCATGTTCCCATGGAGAGCCTGACTGTCATGGTGCAGAAGGAAGTGGCGGACCGGATGAAGGCCGGGCCGGGCACGAAGGACTACGGCGCGCTGTCATTGGCAGTACAGTTTTATGCCGAGCCCTATCTGGCGGCCCATGTTCCGCCGCACTGCTTCATGCCCCGCCCGAATGTAGGCTCGGCGGTGATCCGTCTGCGGCGCTATGAGGAACCGCCGATTACGGTGCGGGATGAGGGATGGATGTTCCGTCTGATTCGTGCGTCCTTTAACCAGAGACGGAAGACGCTGGTGAACAGCCTGCATAATGCGCCGGAGCTGAACCTGTCGAAGGAGCAGGTACAGGAGGCGCTGGCGGATCTCGAGCTTCCTGCGGCTGTGCGCGGCGAAGCTCTGACGCTGGCGCAGTTTGCGGCGCTGGCGGATCGGCTGCTTCTTTCATGAATCGTATGAAAAAACACTGGAGAGCGTCAAGGAGCTGATCGTTTTGTAAGGGGTTATTGGCCAGCCGTTTCCTTTTTGTACATTTCCGCTATGTCAGAGGGACCGCTCCACCAGAGCTTAGATTCTTCATCATACAGGAGCGCGCCTGTTTGTGAAGAGAGAAAACGGGAGAGCATTTCCGTTGGCTCTATTTGCAGATCCTGAGACAGTTCGTCGACAACCAGAGTAATCATCAGATCGATGGCGTTACATTTTGCGGAGGTTGTCAATTCTGTTTTAGGCATATTTGTTCACTCCTCTCAAAATGAAGACATCGAAGCGCTTTGTTTGTTCTGAAACAGTACTGATCCTGCAGTCGTTCCGGGAGAAGAAGGCGGATGCAGATCTCATCGGCTGTGGAAGAACCTAAAGGTCCGAAGGTTTCTGCGATGTAGGCAGCGATCGTTGCGTTCGTCTGGTCGTTGGCGATCTTTCCGGCGAGGATATCCAGGTCTTTCATGGCTTCGATGACTTCCGGGAAAGAATGTTTTTTTCGGTGACCGACGACACAGTGCAGCCATTTTATGTCGGCTTCCTCATATACCTGGATAGATAAGGCGGGATCTAAAGATAATGAAAAAATGGAAACAACCCCATAGGTTTGATTTGCGGGGATATGACGATTGGCAATGGCTTTGCGGGTAGAGAGACGAGAAAAAATCTCTGCCTGTGTTTTTGAAGTGGTCAGATAAAATCCCTGGCCGAAGTCCTTGTATTTGGCGCATTGTTTCAGGTCAGGATGAGCTACTTCACAGTAACTTCCGTGGTACAGAATTAATCCGTCAGTCAATTTTTTCAAGGCCGGATTCCTCCCTGTTTTTCAGATAGGCAGTGATCTCTTCAAGAACGGCATCGTCACCTTCTACATGAAAGAGACCGAACTCTTTTTCGATGTAGGAAAAGACGTCAAAACGGGCAAACAGCGTAGCGACAGTTTGCATGGGCAGGTTCCATTCCTCTGAAGCCCGGCGTAAAAGCCGGGTCTGCATATATAAGATCTGCTGCTTTTCTCCCATGTGGCTTTTCCTCCTGTTGGTGATTGGTGAGATATTTTTCTATAATATTTTCATTATAGAGGGCGGATGCTGTAAAATCAAGGCTTTTTGAGAGAGGCGTTTCAGGAGAGTCTGCACGTTGTATAAAATGTTTCCCTGTTTCCATAGCGAACAGAATCTACTCTAAATACGACGATAGATATTCCTGCAGCACTTCAAAGGGCGCCTCGCCGATCATAAGGATCGCCTGGTGGAAGGCTTTGTCGGTATAGTTTTCTCCCATGATCTCTTCGGCGTCGTCGCGCAGCGCGAGGATTTCCAGGCAGCCCACGTAGTAGGTCAGATAGTTGGCGGGATCTCCCAGAATCTGGCAGTAGATTGCTTCCACTGTCTCCTCGTCGACGGTCATGTAGTCGGAGAGAAATTCGTAAGCCTCCTCCACAGTGTATCCGTTGTAGTGGATCTCGATGTCCAGCAGAGCGGAGAGACCGAGGCTGACAAAGGAATTTAACCGGACAAGTTCAGCCAGGTCAGCGTCAGAGGAGTCGCCCCAGCTGTAGGAGAGCTGCTCGACGTAGGTCGCCCAGCCCTCCGAGTAGCCGGGGAAGCTGAGAACAGCCCGCAGGGGCGTGGTGCAGCAGGAGGTGCTGTAGACCGTCTGATAGAGGTGGCCGGGATAGCCCTCGTGCGCCAATACGGTGTATAAACGGGCCGCGGAGGCGCTGGAAGAGCTTTTATTGATGTAAATGATGTTCTCGCTCAGATCATCCAGCGGACAGGTGAGATAGAATGCCGGACTGCTGGAGGCTTCGAGGGATGCGTGGACAGAGCGGACGACAGGTTCCGTGTCCGTCGCCGGGAGCGCCGGGAAATCTACGGAGATCTTCTGCTGCAGGTCGCTCAGGATTTCTTCCGGATCTGTGAGTGTGAAGGAAAAGGAGTCGAAGCGGTCTGTAAGCGTCGGCTCTATTTCCAGAAGTGCGGACATGGCCGCAAGATCGGAAATGAGCTGTTCGGCGATGAGGCTGCGGAGCTCTTCCACGCTGCGGGAGGAGCCGGTGCCTGCGCGCACCAGATATTCATAGTAGGCGCGTCCCTCCGGATACTGGCAGAGTCCGCCGTCGTACTGCCCGGTACCCAGCAAAGCAGTCAGTCCGTCGGCCAGAGACTGGTAGGCGGGAAGAACCGCCTCCGATAAAATTTCTTCGTGGCGGGCGATATATTCTTCGCGGGCTGTGCCGGAGAGCCCCAGCTCTGTCAGTTTTTCCTCGAAACGCTCTGCCAGATACAGGGAATCCGGGTTGGCGATGAAGGCCAGGCAGTCTTCGGCGATGGACTCCGCCAGGGTGTCGCACATAAAAAGTCCTGCTTCGGATTTGGCCTGTTCCCGTTCCAGGATCGTATCGAAATAGCGGGGAACGTCCTCCAGAAGAGTCAGATAGTTCTCCACGTCCTGCAGATTGCGGAAGGCGTACTCCCCCAGGAGGATGGGCAGCTCGACCTGAATCCCCGTGGTGGGAGCCAGTACCTCGTAGTACAGAGATACCTCCTCCAGGGAGAGGGAGGCCGTCAGATAGGATTCCAGGATGTCGTAAGTAAGCTGCTGCTCCTCCGTCAGGTCGTCCGCGGAGAAGGCCTGTAGTTCCTCCAGCGTTTCCCGGAGCCTGTCGAAGGAGGCATCCAGATCGTCGGGCGCTTCGGAACCAAGGGTGATGGTGGTTTCCTCAATGCCATAGGCCTCCGGGTCAGTCAGCGTATAGTGGAGGTCTAACGTATTGGCGGAGACCATTTCACGGAAAAGCTCCTCCGTGAAGGCGTCAAAGGCACTTTGAGTCTGGAGTGAGCTCTCCTCGTAACTTTCATATTCATTTTCTGCCGTTTCCCGGGCCGTAGCCGGGACGGCAGAGTCAGAGGCAGTGAGGGAGAAAAACCACAGTCCGCCGGTCAGCAGTACGCCGAACAGAACCGGCAGCAGGATGCGCCGCCGGACAGAGGGAGCAGAAAAATAGCGGGAGAAAAAGGAAGACAGCAAGAGATTGCTCCGCGGTGAGGTATGGGATATCTTATGCATTTATGAGACCAGACATGATGTGTCAGGCTGAAAACGCATCATTTTAAATGATCTTTTTCTGTTTATCGAAAAGAAGGACTGGTACGAAGCGGATGTTCGGAATCATTCGCTGCGTACCAGTTTTTGTAAATTAAGCTTCATACACGATCTTCCCCCCGCAGAGGGTGAATTTCACCGGCCCGTAGAGCTCCCAGTCCGCGAAGGGGGAGTTGGTGGCGCGGGAGGCGAAGGGAGCCGGGTGGAAGGTCTCATCGGGGGCGAAGAGCACCAGGTCAGCGGGCGCGCCGGGGGCGATCCCCTGGGGATGCAGATGGTAAAGTTCGGCCGGACGGCGGCTCATGCGGTCGATCAGCTCGCTCATCGTCAGAATCCCGCCGCGGACCAGGACCGTAACGCCCAGCGCCAGTGAGGTCTCGAGTCCGGTGATGCCGCTGGGAGCCTCGGCGAAGGGGCGGGCCTTCTCCTTGGCGGAGTGAGGGGCGTGGTCGGTGGCGATGACGTCGATGGTTCCGTCCTGGAGTCCGCGGAGAATCTCCTGGCGGTCTGCTTCCGTCCGCAGGGGCGGATTCATGCGGGCCAGGGTGCCGTAGCGGAGGACGGCCTCCTCGGTCAGAGTAAAATGATGGGGCGTAGCCTCGGCATAGACGTGAGCGCCCATGGCTTTGGCGGCGCGGACCATCTTCACGGAATTCCCGGAGCTGATGTGCTGGATGACGACGCGGGCGCCGGTGGCCAGGGCGATCATGCAGTCGCGGGCGACCAGGGCGTCCTCCGCCAGAGCGCTGGCTCCGCCCAGTCCCAGCTGGCGGGAAGCCGCGCCCTGATTCACGCCGGGGGAGGCAATAAAGGCGGGATCCTCCTCGTGAAGGCTGATCGGAAGATCGAGGGCGGCGGCCCGTTCCATGGCCTCGCGCAGCAGCCCCTCATCCATCAGCGGGATGCCGTCATCGGTGAAACCGGCGGCGCCCGCCGCGGCCAGCGCTTCCATGTCTGTCAGGGTCTCGCCCCGCAGGCCGACGCTGACGGCGGCCGTCTGCAGTACATGAATCCCAGTCTGTTCTCCACGTTCTCCACGGGCGAGATTCGCCTGCAGGCGCTCCGGCGTGTCGATTGTGGGCGAGGTATTCGCCATGCAGATGACCGTCGTGAAGCCGCCCTTCTTCGCGGCCGCGGCTCCGGTGAAGATATCCTCCTTCCAGGGGAAGCCGGGATCCCGGAAATGAACATGTGTGTCTACCAGACCCGGCGCCGTAATCCAGCCGGAGGCCTCGATGACGCGGTCCGCCTGCGACAGATCCAGATCCTGTCCCAACTGACGGATCGTATTTCCTTCTATTATAATATCTGCAATCTCATCCCGCCCGGTCACGGGGTCGACGATGTGTCCATTTCGAATTCCGATCATATGATGTTTCTCCTTTCTGTGCCCCGTGCGGTCTGACCAGAGGGAGCGTATATCCTGATGATGTCACAAAAACGGGTAAATCAGATCGCCCGCGTTGCTTCCCGCAGCCAGGCGGCCTCGGCTTCAGGCAGATGATCTTTCAGGGTCTCATAGACCAGCGCGTGATACTCGTTGAGGAGCCGTACTTCTTCTGCAGTCATATACTGTTTGTCGAGGCCATCCAGATCGATCGGGCAGAAGGTAATGTGACGAAAATGCAGGAACTGGCCGTACTCGTTCTTCTCGTCGCGGACGCAGAGCAGTTCGTTCTCCGTGCGGATACCGTAGCAGTAGTCCAGGTAGATGCCGGGCTCGTCGGTGGTCACCATGCCGGGCGCCAGAGCCACATTTTCTCTGCCGGGGCGAGACTTCCAGAAGAAGGACTGAGGACCTTCGTGGACATTGAGCAGGAAGCCTACGCCGTGACCGGTTCCGCAGCGGTAGTCAATGCCCATTTCCCACATGGGCTGGCGGGCCAGATAATCCAGACTCAGCCCGGAGCATCCCTCGAGGAAGCGGGCGTTTGCCAGGTTCAGCATGCCGCGGACGACGGCCGTGAAATGCCGTTTCTGTTCGTCGGTGACCGGACCCAGGACGATGGTGCGGGTGATGTCGGTGGTGCCGTCCAGGTACTGCCCGCCGGAATCCACCAGTAGGAAGCCCTCGGGAACGAGCTCAGCGTCGGTCTCCGGGGTGGCCATGTAGTGCATCATGGCGCCGTGAGGGCCGTAGCCTGCGATGGTCTCGAAGCTTAAGCCCCGGTTCAGAGGCTGCTCCCGGCGAAATCCTTCGAGGACGTCGCTGGCGCTGATCTCCGTAATCCGCTCCCGGCCGATGTGCGTTTTCAGCCAGTAGATGAACTTTACCATGGCGACGCCGTCCTTGACATGGCAGCCCAGGATATTCTGAATCTCCGTCTCGTTTTTAATGGACTTCATGAGCGTGGTGGGGTTGGCGGCGGGAACCAGCTGGCAGCCTTCCGGCAGGCGGCTTGTCAGCGCCATATTTACTTTGGATTCGTCCACCAGAATCCGGGAACCGGCGGGCAGAGCCGCGGCGCAGTCGTAGACGGCGTCATAGTTTCCCAGAGTCACGCCTTCTGCGCGGAGCGCTTCCTCCAGGGCCTTGTCAGAAGCTCCTTCCCGCAGGAAGAGAGTCGCCGTCTCCCCGGTGATGACAGCGTAAGAGAGCGCCACCGGGTTACAGGGAATGTCGTCTCCGCGGAGATTGAAGAGCCAGGCAATGTCGTCCAGAGACGTCAGGAGATGGACATCGGCCTGGGCTTTTTTCATTTCTGCCCGCAGATCGGCCAGTTTTTCCGAGGCGGATTTCCCGGCGTAGCACAGATCCAGAAGGAAAGCGGGCTTCGAAGTCAGAGCCGGACGGTCCGGCCATACGGTGCCGACCAGATCCTCCTCCCAGGCGAAGCGGATATTTTTTTCCTTCAGCGCCTCACGCCAGGTCTTCATCTGACGAACGGTGACAAGCCGTCCGTCGAAGCCCAGGCAGCCGCCCGCAGGCAATGTATTTGCAAGGTATTCGTCGACTGTGGGGACGCCCTCCGTCCCCATGCGGCACAGCGTGAAGGCCGGGTCCATCTGCTCCTCCGCCTGGATGAAGAAACGCCCGTCCGTCCAGAGCATGGCTTCCTCCGCGGTAATGACCAGAGTGCAGGCTTCTCCGGTGAAATGAGAGAGAAACCGTGTGGCCGCGAAATAGTCACTGAAATATTCCGACTGATGATCGTCGCAGGCGGGAACCAGATAGGCATCCATGTGTCTCTCCGCCATGAGGAGGCGGAGTTGCTCTAAAGGTCGATTCATAGCAAAAATCCTCCAAATTGTTTTTTGACCGCACCATCATAGCACAGAGAGTTAGTCTTTGCAATCACCATCAAAACCCTTTGTAAATTGTGCGTAAATTCTAAAAATTGTCACTCGAATCGGTTGACCTTTTGTTTGGCCTGTGTTATTCCAAAAGTATTATTGGGAGACCAATCAGGATGATTCTGTTCGAACTTCGGGTATCGGAATCCCGGAGACTGTCTGGTTTTGTGTTTTATTCTAAAAGGGGGAAAAGAACATGATTCGCGTGGAGCATGTGTCGAAGCAGTATGAGAAGGCGGAGCGGAAAGCGCTGAATGATATTTCTTTTGATCTGGGGGATGGGGAAATGCTCGGTCTCATCGGTCAGAACGGGGCGGGGAAATCTACACTGCTGAAGATTCTCTGCAAATTCATCCGGGCAGACGAAGGGAATGTCCTCGTGGATGGAGAGAGCATTCTGCACCGGGATAATTCTCTGAACCGGGTGGGAATTCTGCTGGAGCCGGTATATTTTCCCTATCTGTCCGCCTGGGAGAACCTGGCGTTTTACCTGAATGTGCATGGCAGGCCGAATGAATTGTCGGAGATCGATCCCATGCTGGAGCTGGTAGACCTGCAAAAGAACCGGGATCAGAAGCCGACGGAGTTTTCATTTGGCATGAAGCAGAGACTGGGTCTGGCTCAGGCGCTGTTGGGAAAGCCCCGGGTGCTGATCCTGGATGAACCCTTTGTGGGTCTGGATCCCACCGGGGTGAAGGAACTGATCGGGATCCTGAAGAAGAAGGTCGCAGAGGATGGGATGCAGGCGATCATTTCCAGCCATCAGCTCTACGAACTGAATGAGGTCTGCGAGAGAATGCTGGTCCTTTATAACGGGGAGCTGGTATTTGATGGAATTCCCGCGTTTGTGCCGGAGATCACACTGGATCTGGATCATCCCTATGAGGGAGAACTGGGGGATCGTTACCCGGTGACTGTTGAGAACGGCGGGCGGCGCATTACCGTCGCAGAGTCGGATCCGGATCAGATGCTGAAGGAGATCCTGGCTCATTACAGGATTAAAAATGTGGTGTCGAGAGGCTCGGCATTGGAACGTTTTTTTGAGGAGGAACGGTCATGAGAGGCATCTATCGATACGAACTGAAGAAAACGCTGCACAGAAAGGACGCTGTCGCACTGATACTTCTCGGTCTGTGGCCTGTCCTGGTGACGGTCTGCTGCCATTTTGGAAGCGGCCTGTTCAACTTCTCCGGCGATCCCATGGGAGCCTTCGAGTTTGTCAACATGCTGCTCGCTTTTCAGGATATGCTCTTCCTGCCGGTTCTGATCGGGGTTTACATCGCAGCCATGTCGTTCTATCAGGAGATTCATACCAGAAGCATCTATGTGTACAAGGATCTGCCGCGCGGGCAGGTGCTTCGCGCCAAATATCTGTCGGTTTATACCGTATATGCCATTTTCCTGGTCACCTATATTGTTCTGTCTTTTGTGTTCTACTACCTGCTGTTTCAGTACCAGGACATGGCGACGGGGACGTTGGTGGCCTATCCGGATAACGTACTGAACTTCCTGTACAATACCTTTGAAATCACAATCAGCGTACTTTTCTATATTCATGTGGGAATTACTCTGTCCCTTCGGACTTCGACAGGAATGGCTCTGGTCGGGACTTCTTTGTTCTATATGTTCGCTCTGGCTGTACCCAATCTGTCCTGGTTTAAATACATTTTTCCTGTTGGATACAAGAATGTCATCGAGGTCACACAGCATCCGTATATATTCTGCTTCGTGATGTCGATTCTGGTGTGGACGGTTTACAATGTGGTCCTGTACAGGATAAACCTGAAAAAATTCCGTCAGATGGAGTTTTGTTGAGATGAAAATGCTGGAAAAACAGATGAGGGCCCGCTGCGGCTCTTTTTTATACCGGGAAGTTCCCCGTATTTTTAAGAACGTTGCGGGAGGCTCCCTCTTCCCCGGTCACAAAATCAACATACATCTATCACAAAAATCCCACGCGGATTGATTATTTTTATAAAGGCATATAGGGTTGCGGAGTCTGCGGCACGGAGGACAGAATCTTCCTGAGCCGCGTGATTTTATCGCGAAAAAGAAGGAAAGAAGCAAGGAGACCGAAAAATGAAGAAGAAAAACGATGTGCCCCGGACGGATGAAGAGCTCCTCGAGATGCACCGGCAGGAGCGGACGCGTCACAGGAGAAGGAGGATCATAACCCTGGTTGTGGTCGTGGCCGTGGTTCTCGTGGCTGTGGCTGTGGGGGTCACACAGGCGAGGAAGAGCATTTCCGCGCAGGTCAGCTCTTCAGAGGACAGCGCGATACAGTCGGCGGAGGTGACGGTGAGCAGCATCAGCACCACAGTCTCCGGTTCGGGGACGCTGGCGGATGAGGACGTGGAGAGCGTAGAGATCCCGGACTCCCTGGAGATCGCGGATTTCTATGTGGAGGAAGGCGATACAGTCAGCGAGGGTGACCTGATCGCTACGGTGACGAATGCGTCGATCCTCACAGCCATGTCGGACGCACAGGCTTCACTGGACGCGCTGGATGAGGAAATCGAGGAGGCGGCCGACGACGAGGTGGAGGAGGAGATCACCACCAGCGTGCCCGGCCGGGTGAAGGTCATCTATGCGGAGGAGGACGACGATGTAGCGACCGTCATGTATGAGCACGGCGCATTGATGCTTCTCTCTCTGGATGGCTATATGGCCGTGGATGTGGCCTCCGATGCACTCACTGTGGGCGATGAGGTGACGGTGACGGACAGTGACGGCGACGAGTATGACGGCACGGTGGAGGAGGTCGTGGACGGCACGGCGACCGTGCTCATCACGGATAAAGGACCCGGGTATGGGGATGAGGTAACGGTCACCGACAGCGACGGCAGTGAGGTGGGAACGGGCACGCTCTACATACATAGCTCCCTGGCGATCACCGGCTATGCGGGAACTGTGGAGGACCTTGAGGTCTCCGAAAATGAGGCCGTGGACGCGGGCGACACCCTTCTGACGCTGACAGATACCGAGACATCGGCCAACTATGACGCGCTTCTTAAGGAGCGTGAGGAGACGGAAGAGCTTCTGGAGGATCTGATCGCGATCTACAAGGAGGGCGGTATCTGCGCGACGGTGGCGGGAGAGATTTCCTCCCTCAGTGAGGACAGCGGCAGCAGTTCATCCTCTTCCGATCTGACCGCGTCCATGACGGACAGCAGCACGAGCAGCGACAGCAGTTCCGGTTATACGACGGTGGCGACCATTTCCACGAACGAAAATATGATCATTACCATCAGCGTCGATGAGACGGATATCCTTTCCCTGTCCGAGGGGCAGGAGGCCACGGTGACCATCGATTCAATCGGCGAAGATACCTATGCGGGCACCGTGACGGAAATCAGCACCACGGCCGAAAGCAGTTCCGGTGTGACGTCTTATTCGGCGGATATTACGATCGACAAGACCGATGATATGCTTTCCGGTATGTCCGCTTCCGTGGTCATCACCATCGAGGGCGTGGACAATGCGCTGCTGATTCCGGCGGATGCCCTGCATCAGACCAGCTCTACGGCCTATGTCTATACGGAATATGATGAGAGCACCGGCGAGTTCAGCGGCATGGTGGAAGTGACCGTAGGCCTCACGAACAGCTCCTATGCGGAGATCACCGAGGGCTTAAGCGAGGGAGACACCGTATATTACACGGAGTCTTCGGACGACAGCAGCAGTTTTGATCTGAGCAGCTTCGGCAATATGGGCGGCATGAGTGATTTCAGCGGAGGTATGGACAGCAACTCCGGAGGTATGGACAATAATTCCGGCGGACGGGGCGAGATGCCCGGCGGCAACTGATGAGTGCATGGGAAAGGCTGGGCAGAAGCTATGATTGATCTGAACGATATCTCGAAAATGTACCTCGTGGGAGATGAGGAGGTGCGGGCGCTGGACCACGCCAGCATGCACATCTACCCTGGAGAATTTGTTTCCATCATCGGCCCCTCCGGCAGCGGCAAATCAACGTTAATGAACATCATTGGCTGCCTGGACACCGCGGATGCGGGAACATATTTACTTGATAAGATTCCGATTGAGGATTATACAGAAAATGAACTGGCGCGGATCCGCAACCGCAAGATCGGTTTCGTCTTCCAGAGCTTCAACCTGATCCCGAAGCTGACGGCGGAGGAGAATGTGGAGCTGCCCCTGATTTATCAGGGGATGAAGCGGAGCGAGCGGACCGGGCGCGTGCAGGAGGCCCTGGCGCGGGTGGGGCTGGAGAAGCGGGCGAAGCACCTGCCCACGGAGCTCTCCGGCGGCCAGCAGCAGCGGGTGGCCATCGCGCGGGCCATCGCCACAAGGCCGTCGCTGATCCTGGCGGATGAACCGACCGGAAACCTGGACTCCAAAACCAGCCAGGAGATCATGGCGATCTTTCACGAGCTGCATGAACAGGGAAATACGATCGTGCTGATCACGCACGATGACAACGTGGCTCGTCAGGCGTCCCGGCGGATCCATATCCTGGACGGCAAGGTAACGGAGGTGGAGGAATGACACAGTCTCTGAAAATGGCCCTCAAATCCATTGCGGGCAATAAGATGCGGGCCTTTCTGACCATGCTGGGCATCATCATCGGCGTGGTGGCTCTGGTGGTGCTGGTGAGTCTGGTGAACGGAGCCACCAGTTCCGTGACGGACGCGGTCTCCGACCTGGGAAACAGTCTGCTGACCGTCACCGTCTCCGACGACAAGGGCTCTCCGATCAAGCTTGATACGCTGACCGAGTGGGCGGCGGAAGAGGGCATCGGCGAGATCGCCCCCACGGCCTCTGCCTCCGCCACGGTGCGGGCCGACTCGGAGAGCGACAGCATCACTGTCTACGGCACAACACCTTCTTATTATAATGTAGAGGGACTGAACCTCCTGCTGGGGCGGTTCCTCAAGACGACCGATGTGGACAATAACAATTATGTTTGCGTCATCAATGAGACGACGGCCACGGACCTGATCGGCTATCTGGACTGTCTGGGCGAGGAAATCTACCTGGACGGCATGAAGTTCACGGTTGTCGGTGTGCTGGAGGATGACGACAGTTCGCTGACCTCGGTGTTCAGCTCCGGTTCTCTGGTGGCTTATATTCCCTATACGACGCTCCTGCGTTTGCCCTCCTCTGTCAGCACCGACATCACGGAATTCTATGTCAGCGCGGAGGATGAGAGCGACACGGAGACGGCGGAGGAAGCAATTACTGCTCTGCTCATGGATCGCTTCGAGGAGGACGAGGACGCCTTCACGGTGTCGAGTCAAAACGTGCTGGAGGATGCGGTGAGCAGCATTACTTCGGTGCTGGCGGTCCTGCTGGGCGGCATCGCGGCCATTTCCCTGGTGGTCGGCGGCATCGGCATCATGAATATCATGATGGTGACCGTGACGGAGCGGACGCGGGAAATCGGCATCCGCAAGGCCATCGGCGCGACCCGGGGCGAGATCCTGCGCCAGTTTCTTCTGGAGGCCATCGTGCTCTGCATGATCGGCTGTGCCATCGGCATCTTTACCTCCTGGGTGATTCTGGAGCTGGTGACGGTGGCGGTGTCCAGCCTGAGCCTGAGCTTCGAGATGGACGGAACGGTGATGCTCATTGCTATTGTGTTCTGTTTCCTTATCGGCGTGATCTTCGGACTGTACCCTGCGAATAAGGCTGCGAAGATGAAACCCATCGACGCGCTGCACTACGGCGGCTGATCCGGGAAGGAGCGAATCATGAAACAACGACTGCAGAAATTCGGACAGAGAATCAAAAAGCTGTCTTTTTACAGGAAGAAACCGTTTTACGTTGTACTGATCGTCCTGCTTTCGCTGCTGATCGTGGCAGATGTGGCAGTGGCGGCGCTGCTGCCGACACAGACCATGAGCATGGGGCGGCAGAATATGGAAATCTCCGGCTCCTTCGGAGAGATGTCGGAGCTGCAGGACGGTGCGGAAGCGGAGAGTGCAGACTCCGCGGAGAAGGCAGCCGACGAAGACGGCGTAGAAGCGGAGACGAATGCGGCCTCGGGGGATGAAGCGGAAGTTGAGTCACAGGCCGCGGAGGAGAATGAAAACCGTGCAATGCCGGAGAATGACGCAGAAGTGGAAAGCGGCGCGGACTCCGAGGACGGCGCCGGTCAGGGCTTCGGCGGAGGCGCTCCCGGAGATAGTGAGATGCCTTCCATGGACAGTGAAGGAGAGATGCCTTCCATGGACAGCGACGCTGAGATGCCCTCGATGGATAGTGACGCAGAAGCAGAGAGCGCAGATTCCGACGCGGCCTCCGGAGAGTGGAACGGCCGACAGGATCGGAGCGACATGAGCACGGCGCAGACCGGTGGCGTGTTTGCTTTTCTGCAGACCGTGAAATCTCACTGGCTGCTGATCCTGATCGTGCTTGTACTTCTCGATGCGCTGTGCATTTTCATGTTGGTGCGGATCTCCCGCCGCGAAAGAAAAGCGGCGCTGGAGGCAGCGCGGGCGCGGGCGCAGGCGGACGGCGAAGTACACCTGGTCCGTCCGATGAAAAAGAAGAAGCATTCGCATTATCTGTGGATCATTCCTTTGGTGGGTATGGCTCTGCTGGTGCTGGTGGTGAAATCGCTGTCGGCGCAGAGCAGTGAGGAATCGGCCGAGACAGAGGCCACGGTCCATTCCGGGACGGCGGAGCTCTCGGATATCAGCACCGTGGTGCCCGGTACAGGGACGCTCACGGAGCAGGATTCCGAGGATCTGGAGCTCCCGGAAGAAGTAGAGATCGAGGAATGGTATGTCTCCGACGGCGACACGGTTGAGGAAGGTGATAAGCTGGCGAAGGTGGATACGGTCTCTGTGATGACGGCGATCACCTCGGTGCAGGCGCAGATCGATGCCCTGGACGAGGAGCTGGCTGAGCATGAGGACGAGGAGATCTCCGATGAGATCACGGCTTCCGCGGACGGCCGGGTCATGGCCATCTACGCCGAGGAGGATGTCAGCGTGACGGACACCATGTACGAAAATGCGGCGCTGATGCGTATTTCCCTGGATGGAGCTCTGGCGGTGTCCTTTGAGACGGAGGTTCTTTCCTCCGGCGAGACGGTGGAGGTGGTTCTGTCTGACGGTACGGAAGTAGACGGCAAGGTGGAGAGCGTCATCGACGGCATTGCGGTCGTCACCATTTCCGATGAAGACGGCGAACTGGATGACAGCGTCCTGGTCTACACGGAGGACGGGGAACTGGCCGGCGAGGGCACGCTGTATATTCACAGCGAACTGAAGATTACCGGATTTTCCGGCACCGTGGAGGATATCGAAGTCTCCGTGGGAGACGAGATCGAGGCCGGTGACACGCTTCTGACCCTGACAGATACGGATTATGAGGGTGAGTACGAGGCGCTGCTGGCGCAGCGCACGGAGCTGACCGATGAGATGCAGGAGCTCTTTGTCCTGTATCAGGACCAGTATATCTATGCCAGCTGCGCAGGAGTGATCTCCGGACTGGGAAGTACGTCGTCTTCGGCGGAGACGGACAATGAGGCTGCGGAGGATGACGTCGATTCTGATACGGACAATTCTTCCGAGGCCGGTGCTGATACGGATACGGATGCGGATACCGACACAGATTCTGATACCGACACAAGTACAGGTTCAGACACGGATACTGACGAGGACAGCGATACGGCTTCTTCGAACAGCCAGAATACGGTGACGACCGTGAAGAGCACGGCGGGAAATGCAGCCTCCGCGAACAGTGTCTCTGCCGTGAACGCCGTCTATACATCCTCCTCTGTGACGCTCTGCACGGTGAATGCCGTGACGGGGAACTCTGCGGAAGAGACTTCGTCCGTGGAGGAGACGACAGAGGAAGCTGTGGACGCCGTTGCTGAGACAAACAGCGAGACAGAGACCACGACGGCGGAGGAGACCACAGAAGAGGCCGCAGAGACGGAGAGCTCAGAGGAAGAAACAAGTACCGAAGCGGAGAGCAGCGAGGAGGAGACCGAGGCGGCGACGGAACCTGCCATGCAGTCCGGCTATGCCAACTATGTCGGCGTCGTCAGTGTGATGAAGAACAGCACGCTGGTGCTGTTCCTGCAGCCGGAGGCCTGTGAGATCAGTGATTACAGTGACCTGAGCGATATCGACCTGTCCGAGGAAAATATGACTGAGGTGTTGACATTGAAGCTGACTGACTCGACGCTGCTGTTCGCTTACTCAGACGGCAGCTGGACGACGCTCTCTGCGAGTGATCTCTCTGTCGGAGATACTTTGATCCTGACCTACGATTCGGAGGACGAGGACAGTCGGAGCCTTGTGTGGATCGTCCAGGCGGAGAGCGCGGAGACGGAAACCGACGCGGCGCAGGAGAGTCAGGAGGCTTCGACGGGAAACGAGAACCAGTCGGAAAGTCAGGGCGGCGAAGAGACGGGGGCAGAGAATCTGACCGGTGGCTCGGAGAGCCTGGAAAATGGCAGTGATGCCTCCGGGATGGATGCCGCGCAGGCACAGAGCGGTACGGCTTCGATGGATGGATCCGCACAGAGCGGCACGGCTTCCATGGACAGCTCGGCTCTGAGCAGCGCTGTATCCGATGTCACCGCCGAGACGGAGGAGGTCACGACCGAGGAGGCCGTGGAGAGTACCTACGGCATCACGGAGACCACCTGGCTGTCGGTGACGCCGCAGGACACCATGACGATCACGATCACCGTGGATGAAATGGATATCCTCTCCCTGGAGGTAGGGCAGACGGCGCAGGTGACACTCAGTGCGCTGCCGGGTCAGTCCTTCGAGGGCGAAGTCACGGCCATCGACGTCAGCGGTACCAACTCCGGCGGCAGCACCAAATACACGGCCGAGATTACCATCGCCCGCGAGGAGGAGATGCTGGCCGGTATGAACAGTTCCGTGGTTATCACCATTTCCACTGAGGAGGATGTGCTGACGATCCCCGAGGCAGCGCTGGTGGAAGAGGACGGAAGCGTCTATGTCTACACCACCTATGATGAGGAGACCGATACGCTGGGCGGCCTGACGGAGGTGACGACCGGCGTGTCCGATGGCGAGAACGTGGAGATCCTCAGTGGCCTGTCCGAGGGCGGTGAATACTATTACAGCTATCTGGATGTGGTCAACTACAGCTCCTCCACCGCTTCGTCTGCGAGCGGCAGCTTCTCCTTCAGCTCCCTCTTCGGGAGCAGCGGAGGCGGCCGCAGCGGCGGGCGGTAGAGCCGACCATGCGTTTGCACGTAAAAGTGAATACCCTCCTGGCTGATTTAAACAGGTTTTTCGCAGAAAGGGAAGATTGTTAAATTTTTGATTGACAATCCCGGCAGAACCCACTACAATACAGATATTCATTTACATGAACATTTTGCCTGTGCATTTTTCAGTCGGGGGAGGCTGATAAAAATATGATCTCTGTGAGATGAAATCATAGGAGGAGACCACATGAAAGCACTCGTACTTGATCGGATCGATCACATCTCCCTGCAGGAAATGGAGAAGCCGCACATCACCCAGCCGGGTGACGCCATTGTCAAGATTGCTCTGACCACAATCTACGGAAGCGACCTGCACCTGATTCACGGCCACATGAAATCCAATCCGCCCTACGTTCTCGGACATGAGATGGTGGGTGTTGTGGAATCAGTCGGCGAAGGCGTGACGAAGATCAAACCTGGCGACCGGGTGGCCTGCCCGCCCGGAACCCACTGCGGATTCTGTGAGAACTGTAAGAAGGGCTGGTATGCGCACTGCCTGAACGGCGGTCCCATGGGAAGCGGCCTGGCGACAGGAGGAACGCATGCGGAGTACATTCTGATTCCCTATGCGGATGAGAACCTGGTTCCCATTCCGGAGACCGTGACCAATGAACAGGCTCTTCTGGCGACGGACATCTTCGCGACGGGCTATACGGCTGTCAAGGACTGCGAACTGAAGCCCGGCGGAACCATCGTCATCATCGGACCGGGGCCGGTGGCGCTGGCAGCGGTGATCGCCGCGAAGCTGTTTAACCCCGGGAAGATCATCATTGCCGGACGTACACAGGAACGGCTGGATAAGGCGCTGGAGCTGGGCGCGCACGACGCGATCAACACCAGAAAGGAAGACATGGTGGCCAGAGTCATGGAGCTGACCGGCGGACGGGGCGCTGACGGCGTCGTGGAGACGGCGAGCGCGCAGAAGACGCTGGAGGATGGACTCCGCTGCCTGGGTGTTCATGGGATTCTTTCCATGGTGGGAATCCCCGGCGATGCGCTGAGCGTTCCTTTCCCGGAGGTCTTCATGAAGAACCTGACGATCCGCTTCGGGCTGGCAGATCTCAGCATGAATGAGCACATCCTGCAGCTGATTGAGGAAGGAAAGATCGACCTGACGCCGCTGATCACACACTATTTCCCGCTGGAGGAGATTGAGACGGCCATCGATATGTTCGAAAATAAAAAGGACGGCTCCATCAAGATCGCGATTCGTCCGTAAGTAAAACCGCAAACCCTTCGGGTGATTCAGACATGAAAATCCACAGACTCCATCTGTTCGTGCAGAGGAGGCTGTGGATTTTTTGACAGTATCCCTTTTATGCAATAATAAAAAACTATTTTAGATTTGCATCGTTGGATGGTATTTATCGGGAGATGTGGTTAGCAATAGAAACGAATTTCTCTAAAATAAGAAAGCCATTTTTCTTCGATTTCCGCATGCCGTGCCTCTGCAATATCCATAATATATCGCAGTTTGCGAAGTGGAATTTTAGAATTATTGTGGCATAAAAGACATCCGCCGGCACGGGTAATCCATATCTTTGCCGTATTTTCACTGGGGACTTCCTGAGAGACATGGATATGAATCGGTTCAACGGGTTTATTCTCGTTCGACCAGAAATAGATCAGATAGGAGCCGACTTTAAAAATTTGCGGCATTGTCAAATCCTCCCTCGCGTGCCAGACGGATGACAATGTGTGCTACTGTCTGGAGATATTCCTGAAAATTTTCGATTTCTTCGGAAGAAAAACCTTCAATGTTCTTCCACTCGTAAGAAGGAAGATAACACTCTGCAGAGTGAAAGCCGCCATAAACGGGTTTCTCAAAGTATACTTTTACGGTTTCAGTTCCATTGACATCGTAGGTATCGGAATGAACAACCTCTGTTTTATCTCCCAAAGTCATAAATGGATACATCATGAAGGAAACACCTCCTACTGTCTTTGAATCAGATCTGGCAAGAACGTCTTTTCCCAAAGGAAGAGTCGGAGAAAAGGTAATCATAAGGGCAGTATAACATATATTTCTTCGTCGCACCACCGCGCTTCTTGTAAATTCCCCTTACAATTCCGCTTCCGGACAAATTTATTCTTTACTTTCATTTTACAAAAGCCTTACCGTGAAAGGATATTTCGCGGCAGAGCTTCGTGCTACACTCTGACTGTGCCTTGAGAGAGGCAGAAAACGAAAAGCAGGCTCCCGAAAAGGAGGAGCCATACAGAAAAGGAGTGAAGTACAATGAGAAAATCAGCAAAATTCGTCAGTACCCTGTGTGTCCTGACCCTGGCCATGAGCGCTCTGGCCGGATGCAGCAGCAGTTCGTCCACCACGACGACGGCGGAGACGACCGCGGCAGAGACCACGGCAGAGCAGACCACCGCGGCAGCGACCGAAGCGGACACCAGCGAGGCGGCTGCAGAATCCGAGGCCGGCGAAGCGGCAGAAATTTCTACCGATATCACGGGAACGATTTCCATGGCGGGCAGCACTTCGATGGAGAAGCTGGCTAACGCGGTAGCGGAAGCCTTCCCGGAGACCTACACCGGCGTGACGGTGACGGCTGAGTTCACCGGATCCTCTGCGGGCATCGAGTCCCTGCTGGCCGGCAGCGTCGACATCGGCAACTCTTCCCGGAATCTGAAGGATGAGGAGATCGAGGCCGGTGCGGTGGAGAACATCGTAGCAATCGACGGCATCGCAGTGGTCGTGGATACGGCCAACACCGTGGAAGACCTGACGCAGGAGCAGCTGATCCAGATTTATACCGGCGAGGTTTCCAACTGGAGTGAGGTCGGAGGTGAGGATCAGGCGATCGTCGTGGTCGGACGTGAGTCCGGTTCCGGTACCCGGGGCGCTTTTGAAGAAATCCTGGGCATCGAGGATGCCTGCGCTTACGCCAATGAACTGGACAGCACCGGTGCTGTGATGGCGAAGGTTGCTTCCACCCCCGGCGCGATCGGCTATGTGTCCCTCGATGTGCTGGATGACACTGTGAAGGCTGTGACTCTCGAGGGCGTAGAGGCGACCGAGGAGAACATCAAGGACGGCAGCTATTTCCTGCAGAGACCGTTTGTCATGGCGACGCTCGGCGAGATTTCGGAGCAGAGCGAGGCGGTGCAGGCTCTGTTCGCCTGGCTGCAGTCTGACGCGGGCAAGGAAGTGATCACCTCCGTAGGATTGATCACGGTCGACTAACAGATTAACAAATCGTTTTAATCACACACGTACGTTTTCCGCCCGACCGTATGGCCGGGCGGAAATGTCCTAAGGATGCGCAGGGTTGGAGCAGATTTTCTGCGGCCTGCGCGGCGGCAGAAGGCGAAGAAATACCTTCTGTCCGATTCATGGAGGAGTTATGAATTCCATCGTCGCCAATCGGGCATCTAAATCTACTGTGGAGAGGGCGGCCGGTTTGATTTTTACCGTCTGCGGTCTGGTTGCTATTCTGGCTGTCGCCTCCATCACCTTATATATGATTCTTAAGGGCACGCCGGCCCTGACCAATGTGGGAATCGGGGAGCTGCTCTTCGGTACGGTCTGGAAACCGGATGCGGCGGATCCCAGCTACGGGATCCTGTATGTCATCCTGACATCCATCGTCGGCACGACCATGGCCATCATTCTGGGCGTTCCGATCGGCCTGATGACGGCAGTCTTTCTGGCGGAGGTGGCGCCGCCCCGGCTGGCGGGCATCGTCAAGCCGGCCGTGGAGCTGCTGGCAGGCATCCCTTCGGTCATTTACGGTCTGCTGGGTCTGATGATCCTGAATCCGCTGATGTACAAGCTGGAGCTGCTGATCTTTAAAAATTCATCGACACATCAGTTTACCGGAGGCTCCAACCTGCTTTCGGCGGTGCTGGTCCTGGCGGTCATGATCCTGCCCACTGTCATCAACATCAGTGAGTCGGCGCTGCGGGCCGTGCCGGGGCATCTGCGGAGCGCGTCCCTGGCTCTGGGAGCTTCTTCCATCCAGACCATTTTCCGGGTGACCATTCCCGCGGCCAAGTCGGGCATCATTTCCGCAATCGTGCTGGGCGTGGGCCGGGCCATCGGCGAGGCCATGGCCATCACGCTGGTCTCGGGCAGCTCGGTGAATTTCCCGCTGCCGTTCAACTCGGTGCGCTTCCTGACCACTGCCATCGTCAGCGAGATGTCCTACGCCAGCGGGACGCACCGGCAGGTCCTCTTTACCATCGGTCTGATCCTGTTTGTCTTTATCATGATCATCAATGTCAGTCTGACCAGGATCCTCAAGAGAGGGGAGGTGAGCGAATGACGAACCAGACCAGTATTCTGGGACGCCGGAGACGCGGCAGCGATATGGTGCTCTGTTTCCTGATCTATCTCTGCGCGGCTTTCTCCGTGGCGCTCCTGGTGGGAATCCTGGGATATGTATTCTTCCGCGGCATCGGCAGTGTGAACCTGTCCTTCCTGACGACGGTAACCAGCGCATTGAAAGGAACCACGGGTATCCTGGGAAATATCATCAATACGCTGTATATTGTGGTTCTGACCCTGCTGGTGGCGACGCCCATCGGCGTGGGAGCCGCGATCTATCTGAATGAATATGCGAAACCGGGCCGTCTGGTGCGTGCCATCGAGTTCACGACGGAGACGCTGTCCGGCATTCCCTCCATCATTTTCGGCCTGTTCGGTATGACCTTCTTCGGGCAGACGCTGGGGCTGGGTTATTCGCTGCTCAACGGTTCGCTGACGCTGACACTGATGGTGCTGCCGCTGATCACGCGGAATACGCAGGAGGCGCTGAAGACGGTTCCTGCCTCCTACCGCAGCGGCGCGCTGGGAATCGGCGCCACGAAATGGTACATGATTCGCACGATTCTGCTTCCTTCGGCGATGCCCGGCATCGTCACCGGCATCATCCTGGCGGTGGGCCGGATCGTCGGCGAATCGGCGGCGCTGCTGTTCACGGCGGGAAGCGATTACAAGCTGCCTTCGAGCTTCGGCGTCGGTTATCTGCAGAAAATCTTTCAGTCCGGCGGTACTCTGACGATCCAGCTCTATCTGAGCATGCAGAAGGGACAGTATGACACGGCCTTCGGTATCGCCGTGGTACTGTTGGTCATCGTGCTGGGAATCAACCTGCTGACAAAATATCTGGCAAGTAAGCTGGATGTAAACCGGAAAAAATGAGAAAAACGAAAATCGAAGAAGACGCAAGGGAGGAATCGGCCGTTATGAGCCAGGAAACGAAGAAACAACCGACGGAGGCGCCGGTCGCGGAGAAGCGGGGAAATAAGACACCCGTCCCCATGGCTGCAGAAACCCGGAAACCGGCGTCCCGGAAGAAGAATACGGTGCCGGAGGATGTGAAGATCCGCGTCCAGAATCTGGACCTGTATTACGGGGAAAATCACGCTCTGAAAAATGTCAGCATGGATATTGAAAAGAATGCGGTCACAGCCTTCATCGGCCCTTCGGGCTGCGGAAAGTCCACATTTCTGAAGACGCTGAACCGCATGAACGATCTGATTGACAATGTGAAGATTACAGGAAATATTTATCTGGACGGGGAGGATATCTATCAGTCGGGTGTGGACACGACGCTGCTGCGCAAAAAGGTGGGTATGGTGTTCCAGCAGCCGAACCCCTTTCCCATGAGTATTTACGATAATGTGGCGTATGGCCCCCGCATCCATGGCATCCGGGACCGGCATGTGCTGGACGAGATCGTCGAGCGAAGCCTGCGGGACGCGGCCATTTTCGATGAGGTGAAGGACCGGCTGAAGAAGTCTGCCCTGGGTCTCTCCGGGGGACAGCAGCAGCGTCTCTGCATCGCGCGGGCGCTGGCAGTGGAACCCGAGGTTCTGCTGATGGATGAGCCCACCTCGGCGCTGGATCCAATCTCCACGCTGAAGGTGGAGGATCTGATGGTGGAGCTGAAGAAGAAATATACCGTCGCCGCCGTCACTCACAATATGCAGCAGGCCGCCCGTGTGTCGGATTATACCGCCTTCTTCCTGGTCGGAGAGGTCGTGGAGTTCGACGTCACCCGAAATATTTTCGAGCATCCCAGCGACAAGCGGACCGAGGATTACGTGACCGGGCGGTTCGGCTGACAGAGAAGGAGAATGTGGTATGGCAACCAGATTATTGTTTGAACAGGAACTGCAGGAGCTGCGAAAGAGCGTGGCGGATATGGGCTACCAGGTGGAGAGCAATTACGACCGGCTCTTTGCCGCCCTTCAGACGCTGGACTTCGGCACCGTCGAGGCCATCGTGAAAAATGACCGCGATGTCAACGATATGGAGCGAGCGGTAGAGGCTCAGTGCCTGCATCTGATCACGAAGCAGCAGCCCATTGCCCGCGATCTGCGGGTGGTGTCGGCCTCCCTGAAGGTGGTCACGGACATCGAGCGGATCGGAGATCATGTGGCGGACATTGCGGAGCTGGCACTCCGGGGGGGGGGGAGAGAATGCCGATCTGGAGGAGATCTCCGGCCATCTGGAGACCATGATCGAGGAGACCCGGGCGCAGATGCATCGGGCCATTGAGGCCTTCGTGAGCCGGGATGCCAGCCGGGTACGCGAGGTCACCGAGGGGGATGATGTCGTCGACAGTCTTTTCGCTGCTGTCCAGGCGGATGTAATCAGCTATCTCCGCAGGGGAATCGGGCGGGAGGATGCCTGCGTGGATGTGCTGCTGATCGCCAAGTATCTGGAGCGCATCGGCGACCATGCGGTTAATATCGGTGAGTGGGAGTCCTTCCAGGAGAGCGGCTCCATCGATCATGTCCGGCTTCTGTGAGCAGAACCGGAATGCACAGTGTTCAGAGGGGAATGAGTCTATATGCAGAGCCTTCCGCGGGGGTGGCTCTGTTTTTTATCATACAGGAAAGTCTTTCGCACTTTTCTGTATGATAAAAAGCCTCCGGCGGATGCGCAAAGCGCATTCTATTGTTTATTTCTGCCTGTTTTGTCTGTACCCGGACAACTTCCGCTTGCTTTTTGGCTTCAAATTGCATATAGTAAGAATCGTATACGAATGTCCGGGCAGTCTGAAGGCGGGAAGACTGCGCGATATAAGGAGCACATATGAATATTATCATCGTGGGCTGTGGCAAGGTGGGTTATACTCTGGCCGGACAGCTGAACGGCGAGGGACATGATATTACGATCATTGAGCGGTCGGCGGAGCGGATTCAGTCTGTTTCCGGCAGCCTGGATGTGCAGCTGATCAGCGGCAGCGGAACCAGTGTCCGCACGCTGCGGGAGGCGAATGTCGAGGAGGCAGACCTGCTGATTGCAGTGACGAATCAGGATGAAGTGAATCTGCTGAGCTGTCTGATCGCCGGAAAGACAAGCCATTGCCGTACTGTGGCCCGGGTGCGGAACCCGGAATATTTTGAGGAAATCGCTTATATCCGTCAGTGTATGGGAACTTCCCTGATCATCAATCCGGAGTTCTCGACGGCGCGGGAGATTGCGCATCTGATCGAGGTGCCTTCGGCGATGGAGATTGATTCCTTCGCCAAGGGAACGGTGGATCTGCTGAAGCTGGAGATCCCCACGGGCTCGGTCCTTGACGGGATGCGGGTGGACGAGTTCTCGGCCCGCTTCAACCGGCAGGCGCTGATCTGCATCCGGCAGCGCGGACGGGAGGTCGAGATCCCCAACGGCGCCACGGTTCTGGAACAGAAGGATATCATTTATATCATTCTGCCGCCCCGGCAGATTCGCAGCTTCTGTGAGTCGGTGGGGCTGCCGGTGCGCCCGCTGCGCCGGGTCATGATTGCCGGAGGCAGTACCATTTCCTTTTATCTGGCGAAACGGCTGCTGCGAAATGGATTCTCTGTGACGATCATTGAGAAGGATTACAGCCGGTGCGAGTTCCTTAGCGACGCGCTGCCGGAGGCGAACATCGTCTATGGGGATGCCACGGATTACGAGATGCTCCTGGAAGAAGAGCTGACCGGGATGGATGCTTTTGTAGCCCTGACCAGTCTGGACGAGGAGAATGTCTTCCTCTCTCTCTATGCCAACAAAATGGCGCCCCGATGCAAGAAAATCACCAAAAATAATCACCTTTCCCTGGATGATATTGTGGAATCCCTTCCTGTGGGGAGTCTGGTCGCTCCGAAGGATATCACGGCGGAGTATATCAGCCAGTATGTGCGTTCCCTGAATAATTCCCACAGCAGCAATGTGGAGGCGGTTTATCGTCTGGTGGGAGGACAGGTGGAGGCGTTGGAATTCCGTTTGAATGAACAGTCGGCGGTGACGGGAAAACCGCTGATGGACCTGCGGCTGAAGGACAATCTTCTGATCTGCTGCATCCTGCGTGAGGGAAAGATCATCACGCCCGGCGGCCGGGATACCCTGGAGAAGGGGGATACTGTGGTGGTCGTCACCACGCACCGGGGACTGGGCAATATCCGGGAAATCCTCCGGAACCCGCCGCGGTAGGGAGGAGAGGCCATGAATCTGTCAATCATTGTCTTCGTGATCGGCTGGGTCGTCATGATGGAGGGGGTCTTTTTCCTGCCTCCGGCTCTGGTGGGCCTGATCTACGGGGAATATCAGGATGCCGCGGTTTATCTGATCCTGGGACTGCTCTGTATCGCGGCGGGGTATCTGCTGCGCCGCCGGAAACCGCGCTCCATGACCTTTTATGCCCGCGAGGGCTTCGTGGCTGTGGCGCTGGCCTGGATCGTGCTGAGTCTCATTGGCTGCGTGCCCTTCGTGGTCAGCGGCGATATCCCTTCTTTTACGAATGCCCTCTTTGAAGTGATTTCCGGCTTTACCACGACAGGATCCAGTATCCTGACCGATGTGGAGGCTCTGTCTCACAGCAACCTGTTCTGGCGGAGCTTTACCCACTGGATCGGCGGCATGGGGGTGCTGGTCTTTATTCTGATCGTTCTGCCCATGTCCGGCGCGTCCACGATGAATTTGATGCGGGCGGAAAGTCCCGGTCCTTCGGTGGGGAAGCTGGTTCCCAAGGTGCGTCAGACTGCTACCCTCCTGTATACGATCTACATCGCCATGACGGCGGCGGAGATCGTGCTTCTTCTGCTGGGAGGAATGCCGCTCTTTGATTCCCTGTGCCATGCCTTCGGCACAGCGGGAACCGGCGGCTTCGGCATCAAGTCGGACAGCATCGCGGGCTATTCGGTTCATCTGCAGAATATAATCACGGTTTTCATGTTCCTTTTCGGCGTGAATTTCAGTTTTTATTACTATATCCTGATTCGTAAGGTGAGCGACGCCTTCCATATGGAAGAGGTTCGCTGGTATCTGACAATCTATCTGGCGGCGGTGGCGCTGATCACGCTGAATCTGACCGCAGCCGGGAATTCCTTCCTGACCAGTCTGCAGCAGGTGGCCTTCCAGGTCTCCTCGATCATGACGACGACCGGTTATGCCACGACGGATTTCAATCTCTGGCCCAATTTCTCGCGGGCCCTGATGGTCTGCATCATGTTCATCGGCGCCTGCGCCGGCAGCACCGGCGGCGGCATGAAGGTGTCCCGTATCATTCTGTACGCGAAACAGATACGGCTGGAGCTGCTGCAGCAGATTCATCCGCGCAGCATCAAGACTGTGAAGACAGACGGCAAGACGGTGGACAAAAATGTTCTTCGTTCGGCGAATATATTTCTGATGACGTATGCTCTGATCTTCGTGGTCTCCTTCCTGCTAATCTGTCTGGATAGTTTTGATTTGACGACCAACTTCACGGCGGTGGCGGCTACGCTGAACAACATCGGCCCCGGCCTGAATGTCGTGGGACCCACGGGAAACTTCGCGGAGTTCTCACTGCTATCCAAATATGTTCTCATGTTCGACATGCTGGCGGGGCGGCTGGAGATCATCCCCATGCTGGTGCTGTTCCATCCGGAGACGTGGAAGAAATAAAAAATCGAGTAGGAGGCGGTTTTCCCGCCTCCTACTCTCCTGCGCGGGCTGCGTCCGGCGTCAGCCGGAAAAGACCTTGCGCAGCCCTGCGTATACAAAAGCCGCGGCCAGAGAATCCTTCTCCGGCCGCGGCTTCTGTATGCAATAGCAGGTGAAATATTAATGAAAAACTATTTTTTTTCTGAGCGTTATGAGACGGCAAATCCTCCCGCCTCCCAGGTCCACAGGCCGTCTTCCCGTTCAGCTGCGCATTCCTCGAAATAGATCGCTCCGTCGCTGCCGGCGATCTTGCAGGCGGAGAAAGTGAAGGAATTGTCGCCGGTGATTCCTGTACAGGTGATACACAGCCCGATGCCTTCCGGGTCTGTGACGGCTTCATCCAAAGTGTGTTCGTCGGAGGACGCCAGCGTCACGGTCACGCCGAAGGCATCGGAGGCCCGGTCGGCGAGGAGCTCCTGTTCCTCTTCGGTCAGTGCCGCAAATCCTTCCTCCGGAAAATCTGCCAGATCGAGGATTGCCCAGGTGACGCCGTCGTTGAGGGCGGTATCTGACTCCCAGAGCTCTGTCAGTACGGCAAAGAGCAGGTCTTCCAGGGAGTCATATTCGTCGGCCGCGGCAGCGGTGACCTCTTCTGTGCTTTCTGAAAATTCTCTGATATCCTCCGCAGTGGTTGTGACATCGGAGGCTTCGGCGGTTTCCTCCGTGATGACGTCGGGAATTGCTCCTGCCTCTTCCGTTTCTTCCGAGACAGCGTTTTCGCCGGCGATTTCTTCGTCTGCTGCAACTGTTTCACGGTCGTTCGGGATGCCGGTGCTGACATCGGGCTCCTGTTCGGCAGCGGCCTCCTCCTGATCGTAGAGATCCATGTCCGTCTCCCGAATCGTCGTGCTTTTCTCCGGGGTGCTCACCCGCCAGGCCGCGTAGGCAACGAAGGCGATGCAGAAGCAGGCGGCCAGGGCCGCCAGGCGGCGGGGGAAGCGGCGTCTGGTCTGTTTCCCCGGCGGTGCAGCAGGCGCTTCATCGGCGGCTTCCTCGACCCATGCGTCATTGATTTCACTCATCGCTTCGAAGAGTCGTTCTGCGCCCCGGGATGTTCCGTTCTCTCTGGAGTTCTCTGCTTCCCGCAGGGATTTATTTTCATCTCTCATAAGACAATTCCCTCCCTTTCCAGGGCTTCCCGCAGCTTCTTCCGGCTGCGGAAGAGGCTGGATTTCACGGTGCTTTCATTCAAAGCGAGGTTCCGGGCGATATCGGCGACCGGGTCTACATACCAGTAACGGCGCAGGAAAATGAAACGGTCCCGCTCCGTGAGCTGTCCGAGGAAGAGGTCGAGCTGTCGTACAAGCTCCGCCTCCTCCACGGCCTGTTCCGGTGTGCTGTGGGGTGAGGGGATGCATTCGCTCAGTTCATCCAGAGCCAGAGCTATTTCTCCGCCGCCCCGTTTCTGCCGCCGCCGTCCGCGGAAGCGGTCGAAGGCCAGGTTGCGGGTGATTTTTCCCAGAAACGCGGCGAAGCGCGAGGGACGCGACGGCGGGATGGCCTGCCAGGTCCGCAGCCAGGTGTCGTTGACGCATTCCTCGGAATCTTCTGGATTGCTCAGTATATGATCGGCGATGGAGAAGCAGTAGCGGCCATAGCGTTCCGCCGTGGCCGGAATGGCCTCCTCCCGCCGGTTCCAGAACAGATTGACAAGCTCGTGATCTTCCATCGGGTTCCCTCCTCCCCGGATTCCCGAAGGAATCCCCCTTTTATTTATAAGACGCTGTTTTGATGCTCAGGTTTTACGGAAATTTTATCACAGGTAAGAGCCGGCCCGCAATGAAAGAAACCTGTTTTACGCCGACTTTCCCTACTGTTTATGGAACGGTCTGCTTTGAATGCAAAGTTTACGCAGACTTTACATAGAATACCCTGTGATTTTACATACCCCTGTTACGCTCTGTCACGTATAAACAAAGAGCAGATGGAAATAAAATAGAAGCAGGAGGGAATAGAAACAGATGGATTTTTTTGATATACTGAGCATGATCGGAGGACTGGCTCTGCTTTTATACGGCATGAATGCCATGGGAGACGGGCTGGCGAAAGCCTCCGGGGGTCGGCTGGAGCGGATCCTGGAGAAACTGACATCGAATCCCATACGTGCGGTGCTCCTGGGCGCGGGCGTGACGGCGGTGATTCAGTCGTCATCGGCGACAACAGTCATGGTCGTGGGCTTTGTCAATTCGGGCATCATGAAGCTGCACCAGGCGGTGGGCATCATCATGGGAGCCAACGTGGGAACAACGGTCACGTCCTGGATTCTGAGTCTGTCGGGCATCGAAAGCGACAATTTCTGGATTCAGCTGCTGAAGCCCAGCTCCTTCGCCCCGGTTCTGGGGATCATCGGTGTGGTGCTGATGATGTTTCAGAAGGAGGAGAAGAAGAAAAATATCGGGCAGGTGCTCATCGGCTTTGCCATTCTGATGACGGGTATGGATGCCATGAGTTCGGCGGTGAAGCCGCTGGCGGACGTGCCGGAATTTACCGGGATTCTGACCGCCTTTTCGAATCCGGTCCTGGGGATGCTGGCCGGAGCACTGCTGACGGCGGTGATCCAGAGCTCCTCGGCCTCCGTGGGTATTCTGCAGGCACTGTGTGCCACGGGGGCTGTCAGCTACGGGACGGCGATCCCCATCATCATGGGGCAGAACATCGGTACCTGCGCCACAGCGCTGATCTCCGGTGCGGGTGCCTCGAAAAACGCCCGGCGGGCCGCTCTGGTGCATCTGTATTTTAATGTCATCGGCACGGTGGTCTTCATGGTGATCTTTTACGCCGTGAATGCGCTGGTTCATTTTGAATTTCTGGGGGATGCGGCGAATGCCGCAGGGATCGCCGTGGTCCACACGGCCTTTAACCTGGCGGCAACGGCTGTTCTGCTGCCCTTCTCCCGCGGGCTGGAGCGGCTGGCCGTTCTCAGTATCCCGGACGACGAACAGCCCGAGGAGCTGCGCGAGTTTCAGCTGCTGGATGACCGGTTCTTAAGCAAGCCCGGCTTTGCCGTGGGAGAGTGCTGTCAGGTGACGGCCCGGATGGCGGAGCTGACAAAGCGGTCCATCGAGGGTGCGTTTGACCTCGTGGAAGGAGAATATTCGGAGGAGAAGGCGGGTGAGATTCAGGCCCTGGAGGCCAAGATCGACCGCTACGAGGATGAGCTGGGCACCTATCTGGTGAAGATTTCCCGGCATTCTCTCTCCCGGGAGGATAACTGCACGGTTTCCATCCTGCTGCACAGCATCGGCAACCTGGAGCGCATTTCCGACCATGCCGTGAACCTGATGGAGTCGGCGCGGGAGCTTCACGAGAAGGATATTCATTTTTCCGCGGACGGAGCGGAGGAGCTGGGGGTCTTCACGCGCGCGCTGCGGGATATCGTGGACCGGGCCATCCGCACCTTTATTGAGGGCGATCTGACTCTGGCGGCTACGGTGGAACCGCTGGAGGAGACAATCGATGAGATTAATGATACAATTATGCTGCACCATATCGAGAGACTGAAGAGCGGGGAGTGTACCATCGAGTCGGGATTTGTTCTGCAGGACATTGCCAATAACTACGAACGGGTGGCGGATCACTGCTCCAACCTGGCTGTCTGCCAGCTGGAGGTGCGGCAGGGAGATTTTGATACGCATGCCTATCTGCATGAAGTGAAGGCGACGGACAACGAATTCCGGCGGCGGTTTGACGCATTTTCCGAGGAATATCGTCTGGGATAAGCGAAAGCCGCAGCGGTACAGCGAAAGAGAAGAGGGAGGCGCGCAGATGGACTGTGTGTACATTGTGGAAGACGATCAGAATATTCGCGAGATTGAGACATTCGCACTGAAGAACAGCGGCTATCATGTGATGGGATTTGAGACGGCCGGTGAGTTCTTTAAAGCGATCAATACCCGGATTCCCGACCTGGTGATCCTGGATATCATGCTGCCCGACGAGGATGGGCTCGCGGTCCTGAAGAAGCTGCGGGGACGGCCGGATACCAGGCGTCTGCCGGTGGTGCTGGTTACGGCCAAGCAGCAGGAGATCGACAAGGTCAAGGGCTTCGACCTGGGGGCTGACGATTATATGACCAAGCCCTTTGGTGTCATGGAAATGATTGCCCGGGTGAAGGCGCTGCTGCGGCGCAGCAAGGGGGAGAGCGGCGAGAAGATCCTCATCCTGGGGCCGGTGACCCTGGACGGCGAGAAACGGCAGGCCACGGTAGAGGGCCGCCCGGTGGAGCTGACCTTCAAGGAGTATGAGCTCCTGCAGCTTCTCATGCGCAATCAGGGCATCGTGCTGAGCCGGGATCAGATCATGGACCGGGTGTGGGACGGCTACGAGGGCGAGTCACGGACTCTGGATATGCACATTAAATCGCTGCGCCAGAAGCTGGGGGAGGCCTCCGGGATGATCCGCACGGTGCGCAACGTGGGCTACATGACCGAGTGGGAGGAGCGGCAACCGGAATGAAGAAGAGACTCAACTGGCAGCTGATGGGCATCTCCCTTCTGGGAATCCTCTGTACGACGCTGATTCTGTCGGTCGTGTTTTTCGGCCTTTACCGTGAACAGGTGCTCTATGATCTGAAGACGGACGCTCATATCCTGAAATATGCCTGGAGCAGTGAGACGGAGGAACGGCTGGAGGCAGACGAGGCGCTGGAGGCTTACCGGATCACGGTCATCGACGCGGAGGGAAATGTGCTCTTCGACAGCAATGCCGATACCGTCGGAATGGACAACCATCTGGACCGCCCTGAGGTGGAGGATGCCTTCGCGACGGGGGACGGTCATTCCATCCGCGAGTCTCATACCATGGGGAAGAACACCTACTATTATGCGATTCTTCTGGATGACGGCTCGGTTCTGCGGGTCGCCGCGGAGGCGGGCAGCATCTGGACCTTCCTGCTGCACGCTGTCCCGCTGCTTCTGCTGCTGTTATGTCTGGTCTTCGTGCTCTGTCTGGCCGCGTCCCGGGTGCTGACGCGCCGTCTGGTGGCGCCAATCGAGTCGCTGGCCAGAGACATGACCAATCAGGAGGCCGTGCCGGTCTATCAGGAAATGGAACCCTTCGTGGCGACCATTCGCAAGCAGCACGAGGAGATCCTGCGGGCTTCGGATATGCGCCGGGAATTCACCGCCAATGTCTCCCACGAGCTGAAAACGCCGCTGACGGCCATTTCCGGCTATGCGGAGCTGCTGCAGAACAATCTGGTGCCAGCGGAGGATGTCCCGCACTTCGGAGAGGAGATCCGGAACAGCGCGGCCAGACTTCTGGCGCTGATCGATGATATCCTGCGCCTGTCGCAGCTGGAGCAGCCGGTGCAGGAGATTCATTATGAAGCGGTGAATCTGTGGCAGGTGGCCCGGGATATAGTCGAGGAGATGCGGATCAGCGCGGAGCGGGAGGAGATTCAGCTGACGGTCTCCGCGAGGACGAACTGTGAGATCTGTGCCAACCGGCAGATGATCGAGGAGCTGGTGACGAATCTGTGCAGCAATGCCATCCGCTACAACTATCGCGGCGGCAGTGTCTTCGTCTCCGTTCTTCCCGGGAAGGACGCCGTGACGCTCAGCGTGCAGGACACGGGGATCGGCATCCCCGAGGAGCAGCAGGAGCGGATCTTCGAGCGTTTCTATCGGGTCGATAAGGGGCGCTCCCGTACCGTTGGCGGGACAGGTCTGGGTCTGGCCATCGTCAAGCACATCGCCGCCCAGCACGGCGCCACGATCACGGTTCACAGCGAGGTGGGGAAGGGCTCCGAATTCCGCGTGATTTTCCCGCGGCGGATTCCCGGACAGACGCCGGAGACAAAGGAGGAGGGAGGAGACAGAGCGTGAAAAACTGGAAACGGATCTTTCTGATCGGCGGCATCGTCGCTCTTTCTTCGCAGCTCTACGTAAATCTGTTTACGGACAGTTTTCGTATCTCGGGGGCGATCGTCCTGCTTCCGGTGCTGCTGGTGACGGTGGGGCGTGATATCCCTTCTTTCCGTCTCTGTGCCGTGACGGCCGGATTCGTTTTTCTCCTGCGGTTTGTTCTGGCTCTCTGCGGGGGAGGCGTTGCGGGGGAGGCAGCCGTGCAGCTTCTGCCAAATGCTGTCTTCTACCTCTGCTATGGCGCTCTGTTCTGCCGTCTGGTTCCGCATCCGCGCACGGTTTCGCACCGGACACTGATTCCCGCGATTTATGTCTGTGATCTGGGGTCCAACCTGGTGGAGCTCTTTCTCTCTGAGGGGGCAGTTTTCGGAGAAAATTTTCTGCCGGAACTGCTGTCGCTGGCTTTGATCGCGCTGGCCCGCACGCTGCTGGCGGGGGGAATCCTGGCAGCCGGAATCTGGTACCGGGCGCTGCTGCGGCGCGAAGAGCATGAGAAGCGTTATCGGCGGCTGTTTCTCATGACCTCCGATCTGAAGAATGAGGTTTACTTCATGAGGAAGAACTCTGAAGAGATCGAATCGGTGATGGGGAATGCCTACCGGCTCTACGAACAGCTCTCAGAGCAGGAGGTGCCTGCGGAGACGAAGCAGCTGTCTCTCTCTATTGCACGGGATGTTCATGAGATCAAGAAAGATTATTTTCGTATCATTCAGGGCATCGAGGCGGAAATCACCGAGGATTATGACGAGAAGCGGATGCATTTCCGGGATATCCTGCGGATCCTTGAGACGACGACGGCGCAGGCGCTGGGGGAGGCAGGGCTCTCTGTCCGGCTGAATTTTCGCTGCGGTGACGATTTTGTCACACAGAAGCATTATGAACTGATGGCGGTTCTTAAGAATCTCGTGACCAATGCCGTCGAAGCCATCGAAGGGGCGGGCGGCTCCGGGGGCGTTCAGGTGGAGGAGCGCCGGGAAGGGGATGCGTATCTGTTCATTGTCTCTGACGACGGGCCGGGCATCGCGCCCCGGCATCTGCCGCACATTTTTCAGATGGGATACTCGACCAAATTCGACGAGAAGACGGGAAATATCTACCGCGGCGTGGGCCTGTGGGGGGTGAAGGCTGTAGTGGAGGAACAGTTTGGGGGAAGCATCGAGGTGGCATCCGAGCCGGGCGAAGGGGCGGTCTTCACTCTCCGCATCCCGGCCGGATTCCTGGAGGAGGAGAAGGATGAGAATTTACATCGTGGAGGATGACATCTCGGTTATCCAGGTGCTCGAGGATATCATCGAATCCCAGGATCTGGGGGAGGTGTGCGGCGACTGCGGCGGCGAACCGGCCGATATTATGGAAGTCTTTCATGCAGCGCCCGATGTGGTGCTGGTGGATTTTCTCATGCCGGTGATGGACGGCGTGGAGTTCGTACGGGAGCTGAGGAAGCGGGACAGCCGGATCAAATGTATCATGATCTCGCAGGTCTCTGAAAAGGAACTGATCGGCAAGGCCTATACGGCAGGAATTGATTTCTTCATCAGCAAGCCGATCAATCTCATTGAAGTCCGTTCCGTGCTGAGGAACGTTGAACAGCAGATAAAGAACGAGAGGACGCTGAACAATATCCGCCGCATGTTTGAAAATGAAATGCCGACGGTGACAGAACATACGGAGGACGCGGGTGACGCTTACCGCAGGAAGGTACGCTATGTGCTCAACCGGATCGGCATCTCGGGGGAGAAGGGGGCGCCGGACATCGTGCGTGTCTGCGAGTATCTGCACGACAACCGTCTGACCGTGTCCCAGAAGAGCATTTCCCGCATCTGTGAGGCGCTCGATGACAGCCCGAAGAATATGGAACAGCGCATCCGGCGCGCCATCGCCGCGGGGATGACCAATGTGGCGCATATGGGCATCGAGGATTTTATGAATGAGACCTACACGCGCTATGCGGGGACGCTGTTCTCCTTCGAGGATGTGCGGGCGGAGATGGACCATCTGCGCGGACGCCGTCCCGGCGGCGGGAAGGTCAGTGTCAAATGCTTCATCGATGGCCTGATGCTGGATGTGGAACAGAACGGCTGAGATGGAAAGTGAAACAGAATGATTTATTGAAAAAAAGTCATGGATTTTTGCAGAAATCTGTGACTTTTTTTGTATTTTTTTGAAGGAAGCTTTTTATAGTACCTCTGACAGATGAAATGGAGCAGAGCCGTGTGGGGACACGGATATTTCGCGGATGCTTTGACGGCGCTCCGCCTGCTCATGAGAAGAATGGAGGTACGGGTACATGATGTTTGAACTTGAGCTTGATATGTATCAGGCGACCGCGGTGGCGGCGCTGGTGCTGCTTCTGGGGCGTTTTCTCGTTAAAAGGGTGGAGTTCCTGAAACGCTACTGTATCCCGGAGCCAGTGGCCGGGGGCGTTGTCTTCGCGCTCGCGCATCTGGCTCTGCGTCAGGCAGGAGTCGTAGAAATCTCCTTTGATAACACGCTGCAGACCTTTTTTATGACAGTTTTCTTCTGCAGTGTCGGTTTTACAGCCTGTTTCCGGCTGCTGAAAAAGGGCGGCATTCAGGTCGCTCTCTTCCTGGGGCTGGCGGCCCTCATGTGCGTGCTGCAGAATGCGCTCGGCGCCGGTATCGCATCGGCCTTCGGTCTCAATCCGCTGCTCGGCCTGGCGACCGGTTCGATTCCCATGGTCGGCGGGCACGGAACCGCGGCCTCCTTCGGTCCGCTGCTGGAGGAAGCCGGTGTCACCGGAGCCAATGCGGTCGCCCTTGCTTCGGCGACCTTCGGCCTCGTAACCGGATGTCTGATCGGCGGTCCCATCGGCGTCTCCCGGATTAAGGCAGGGGATCTGCACTCGAAGGATGCGATCCCGGCGCCGCTCAATGTCACCGTGGAGAAGGATGACGTCACCGGCACGATCGACTCCCGGCGTTTCCTCGATGCGGCTCTCTATCTGGCCGTGGCCATCGGAGCCGGTACTGTCGTCTCTGCCTGGCTGGGAACTCTGATGACCTTCCCCAGCTACATCGGCGCGATGGTCGTTGCCGCCGTCCTCCGCAATGTGGCGGATGCGAAGGAGTGGGAACTGCCGATGGATGAAGTGCGCACCATCGGAGACTTCTCGCTCTCCCTCTTCCTCGGCCTCGCCATGATGAGCCTCAAGCTCTGGCAGCTGGCCGACCTGGCGCTGCCGATGCTGATTCTGCTCCTCGCGCAGACCATCCTGATGATTTTCTTTGCCTATTTCCTCGTGTTCCGCGTGCTGGGCAGCAACTATGACGCCGCTGTCATGACCTCCGGGTTCTGCGGCTTCGGCATGGGCGCGACACCCAACGCCATGGCCAACATGCAGGCCATCACCGACAAATATGGTCCCGCGCCGACCGCTTACTTCGTCGTGCCGCTGGTCGGGAGCCTGTTCATCGATTTCGTGAATGCGCTGATCATTACCGGGTTCATGACGGTGCTGGGGTAGAACGGGATTGCGCGGTCGGTTCCCTCAGGTCAGAGGGAGCCGCTCGCGCAGAAAGCGCCGCAACAGAAAGGCAAGGAAGTAAGGAAATGTATAGAACTGCCCGTTGCAGCCGATGTTTCGATTGGCGAATTTTATGCCATACTGTACATCGGTGTATTTCTTCCCGGCGATGATTTTTGTCAGAGAGGCTGCGCGGTTGTCTTCTGCCTTTACTTCAATGGGGACGAGGGAATTTTTGTCTCTTACCAGAAAATCCAGTTCCAGTGAACCGCGTTCATTGCGGAAGAAATACAGCTCGTACCCCTGCTTCACCAACATATCTGCGATGATATTTTCATACAAAGCCCCTTTATAAATGTTGAAATTCTGGTTAAAGCGGAGATCTTCCTGCGCCTCCTCATCCAGCGAGCCGATCAGCAGACCGGTATCACGGAAGTAAATCTTATAGAGGTCCGGATTGGAATTGCCCTTCAGCGGCAGCTCCGGCTGCTGCAGACAACAGCATACACTGATAATCCCGGCATTGTCGAGCCATTCCACGGTACCCACATATTCCCGGTTGCGGGCATTTTTTGCCACCTTGGATATCTGAAATCGTTTATTATCCTGTCCCAGAAACATGGGAATCTTCCGATATACATTCAGAATTCTGCCTTTGTCCAGACCACCGGCGTATTTGGTGATGTCTTCTTCATAGTCAAGAAGAATCTGACGCTGCATCTTCAGGGTGCCACTGTAGTTTTTCTTTGTGACAAAGGAAAAGACAATAGCCGGCATACCGCCGAGTACCATATACTCACGGAATGCTTCGAGCATCACGGAATATTCGGTGGAGGAGAGGGGCGTGACAGAAAGCATCTTCTGATACATTTCCTCAATCTGGCTTTCGTGATATCCTTTTGCCCAGAGAAATTCCTCGAAATCAAGGGAATACATCTCGCAGTCTTCCTTGTTCCCAACACTGTTGGATTCGATTTCCTGATAATGGATGCCCATCAGCGAACCGGAGCAGATCACATCGTATCGCCCGTCTTCCCGGAATGCTTTCAGACTTGTGGCACAGTTTATGCAGTCCTGCAGCTCGTCGAAGAAGATCAGAGTCTTGCCGGGAACAAATTCCAGATCCGGATTCCGCAGGGAGATGTTCCGGATGATCGTATCCACTTCAAATCCATCATCGAAAATGCTGTGATATTGCTTCTGCAGAGCAAAATTTATCTCGATCAGATATTCGTAGTGATTTTTTGCAAAATAACGGATGGATTCAGTCTTGCCGACCTGGCGGGCTCCCTTGAGAATCAGAGGCATATGATCAGGACGCTGCTTCCAATTCATCAGAAAATCATCTATTTTTCGTTTCAAACGATCCATCGTTATGACTCCCTTCTTTTATGATTCCATTCTATCACGAAAATACAGGGCTTTCAACGAAGATTTTCACAAAAACACAGGCGTTTTTCGCCTGAAAATCACATTTCTGTAATTTTTGCAGAAGCGTCTTCCCCCTCACGGAATTCCGGCCCGTCCGTCAGGTAGCGGTCAGGCGGGCAGCCGTAGAATTTCTCGAAGGTCTTGATGAAATGGTAGGTGTTGTTGAAAGCCAGCTTCGGGGCGATCTCCTCGGCGCGCAGGTGCTGATCGAGGATGTATGTGCGGGCCTGGCGCATCCGGCAGTAGATCAGGTAATGGATTGGCGAGGTGTGGTAAGTTTTTGTGAAAACACGGAAAATATGGGACTGACTCAGGTGAAATTCCCGTGAGACATCCTCCATCGTCACAGGATTGCCGATGTTTTGCTGCAGATATGTGAGGATATCGTTGGCATAAACCGGCGCGTTGGTGGGAATGGTCTGGCCGCGCTGCAGCAGTTCTTCGGCAGCCAGCTGCAGGGCAGGTTGGAGGAGGGACTGCGTGAGATCGTCGATCTTGCCGCTGTGCTTCTGTGACTGATCGAAGGCCAGGTCGATCAGACGGCAGATCGCCGGAACATTTTCTGCGTCGGGAACGACGGTCGTGGGGAGGGCCTGGAGCCGTTCCCAGAGAGGAGTGTTCTGCCGGGAGGCGCGAAAGCGGATGGAATAGAAGGCGAGCGGCGCAGAGGCGCCGTCGTCTCCCGTGTGACAGTGCGCGATGCGCGGGGGAATCAGACAGAGGCTGCCTTCATGCATCGGCTGCATGCAGCCGGGCAGGTTCAGAAGGCTGGCTCCGGCGGGCAGAAAGAACAGCTCATACTCGTCCTCGTGAAAATGCGGATACTGTGTCCAGGGAAAGGGCCGCTCCATGTATCCAAGCTGCGTGACGGGGAGGAAGGGCGGCTGGAAAAAGGGGGAGGCGGCAAGCTGCGGATCTTCGTAGATAAACATGGGAAATCGCTCCTCTCTGCAGAAATACGAAACAGAAAAACCGGGGAAAGTATAGCATTGCTTTTTGAATATGACAAGATTTGCAAAAGGCAAAATGTGGAAAATTTAGAGAGCCTTTTTTTGATGAAAGAGAGTTATTTTTACAAAAATTGGAATAATGGGGAAAAAAGAGGGATATACATAAAAAAATGAGAAGATTTTTGATATATAAGGGAAGCATTTATTTTGAAGTTGTGATATGATTTTTGGAGAAGAGGGCCCCGCCCCTGCTTTTTGAAAAAAGCGGGCGGACGGGAGCGAAGCCTGTTGACGAGCAGTACAGGAGGAAGGAATCTTCATATGGAAAAGAAAACAGTGATACTCCCCTGCGGAATGGTAACAGGAAACCGGACAAGCTGGGGTTATGAGTTTTTGGGTATCCCTTATGGCAGGGCGGAACGCTTTTGCCCGCCCCGGCCGGTGACCTGGGAGGGAGAACAGGATTGCACGGCGTACGGCGCGCCCAGTCTGCAGCCGAATTTTCTGGGCGTGTGTCCTGCGGGAATGGAGCTTTCGGTGGTGGGAAGCGAGGACTGTCTGTTCCTGAATGTATGGACAAAGCACCTGAGCGCGGAGGAGAAGCGGACGGAGACGGCGCGCCGTCCGGTGGTCATCTATGTACACGGCGGCGGCTTTCAGGTGGGGAGCGGCGGTGATCCGGGCCGAAGCGGAGAAAAATTCGTTGCGGAGCGGGACTTTGTCTTTGTCTCGGTGAACTATCGCCTGGGCGTGCTTGGATTTCTGCGGCCGGAGAAGGGAGCGTATTCCTGGAATAACGGAGCACGGGATGTTCTTCTGGCTGTACAATGGGTGCGGGATAATATCAGCGTTTTTGGCGGGGATCCGGAGAACATCACGCTGCTTGGCATTTCCGCGGGAGCAAAAATCCTCGGCTCCCTGCTGACGAGACCGGAGATTCAGGCTTCCTGCCGGAAAGTGATCCTCGAAAGCGGCGCTATGCAGTCTTTTCGGGATTGCCATACGGCAGAGACAGTCTGGAAGGAATATTGTGCATATCTCCCGGAAGGAAAGATGATCGGGGAACTCAGCGGCGAGGAGATCGTGCGGGCACAGGCCGCTTTCTGTGACCGGAAAGGCAGCACCTGTTTCTTCGGGCCGGTGTGTGATGAAGAATTCTTCTTCTCCAATTGGGAGGAGCGATGGGAACAGGGACAGGCCTGGAGAGGCGCCGCCATCCTGGGTTCCGGGAAACGCGAAATGGCAGGGCAGGCAGGGAGTGAACAATTCCGCCGGGATCCGGATCCGATCCTGTTCAACCTATTTGGAGACAACGGAAGACTGGCGCGCGCGAAATATGAAGAGCTGCCGGAAGGGGAAGAGTCCTGGATCCGGGTGCTGTCAGATTTCATGTATCGTTCCTACACAGATGCGCTGGCAGAAAAGCTGTGTCAGGAAGATAATCCGGTCTGGGTGTATTCCTTTGAATTTCTTCCGGCCCGCCACGGTATGGGCTTTCATTTCCTGATGAACCAGTGGGATCGCGAGACTCTGGGAGTGGCGCCGGAACGCCTGCCGGAGGCAGAACAGCTTGCGGCCAGAATGCGGCGTGAGATTCGGGACTTCATTGAGACGGGGCGGCCCGGTGAGGAATGGAAACCCTATGGGGGAGTGAATAAGAGGATTTACGATAATCAGATTCGTATGGAGCGCCGGGAGGAGGACAGCCTGACGGTTCCTTCTGCGCAGGCCTACGTGAGAGGATAGGAGCCGATCTGGCTGCGCATATCTTTTTCGCAAACTGAATAACAGGTACAGACGGCCGCTTCCGGGAGGGAGCGGCTTTTTTGCTGCGCAGAGACTCGTAAGGAGGATTGACCCGAAGAGAGAGGGATCGGAGAAAATGTGATAGAAATATTTTCGGGAAAGATAGGAATTTTAGAAAAAACGATAAAATAACGAAAAGTAAGACGAATATATGCCAATTATGGGAGGAAAATTTGTGGCGTTGGAAGCATAATTTTGTTAAAACATGATACTATTTTCGCGAAAGAACGATGACCTTTTTGTGAAGGACTCGAGTTCTTTACACTATCAATCCAAAAAAGGAGGAGAAGCATGAAGAAAATCATTGGCTGGCTGGATGATCATTTCGAAGAGGCTCTGATGATCTGCCTGCTGGCAGTCATCAGCTGTGTGATCATGTTACAGGTCATTATGCGCTATTTCTTTAATAGTGCCATGGCCTGGCCGGAGGAGCTGAGCCGGTACTGCTTTGTGTGGTCCGGTCTGTTGAGCGCCGGGTACTGCATCCGGAACGGCAATGCGATCAAGCTGGACATCGTCACATCGATCCTTCCCCATAAGCTGGCGAGGGCGCTGGAGTATCTGGGAAAGGTCCTGGTACTGCTGACGTACGGGTTCTTCTTTTATCAGTCGATTGCTCTGGTAGAGCAGACAATCGCGGCGAAGAGTCTCAGCACGGCGCTGCGTGTTCCGCTGCAGTATGTGTATGCGAGCTGCCTGGTGGAATTCGGCATCGGTACGCTGCGGCAGCTGGAGGATCTGATCCGGAATATTCACGGAGATCTTTCTCATAAGGAAGCTGCGCCGACGGGAGAGGAGGAGAAGTCATTATGATGGTAGGAATCGTATTTCTGGTCTTTTTTGTCATGATTTTCCTGGGCATTCCGCTGGCTGTGTGTACAGCACTTCCCAGTATTCTTCCGTATACGGTCAACGCGGCCTTTGCGGGCAACTATCAGTTCGTGCTTCGCGCGGTGGTCAGCGCGCTGGATTCCACTTCGCTGATCGCGATTCCGCTGTTTATGCTTTCCGGCTCGATTATGGCCCGGGGCGGTCTCTCCAAAAGACTGTTCGACGTATTTGCCTATTTTATCGGCGAAATATCAGCCGGCATGCCCTGTGCGGTCATCGTGACCTGCCTGTTTTATGGCGCTATCTCGGGAAGCGGTCCTGCTACCGTGGCGGCAGTGGGTACGATGTGTATCCCGATTCTGGTCAATCTGGGTTATGATAAGATTTTTGCGACGGCTCTCGTGGCTGTGGCCGGCGGCCTGGGAGTCATCATTCCTCCCAGTATTCCCTTTATCGTGTATGGGACAAGCTGCGGCGTGTCCGTGGGAGACCTGTTCCTGGCGGGTGTCATCCCGGGAATCCTGGTTGCTGTTCTTCTGATGGTCTATGCGTTCATCTACTGTAAACGGCACGGAGAGGACAAAGAAAAGCTTCACGCCAATCATCAGAAACTGAAGGAAAAAGGGCTCTTTGGAGTTCTGAAGGAAGGCTTCTGGGCGCTGCTTACGCCGATCATCATTCTCGGAGGTATCTACAGCGGCATTGTGACACCGACGGAGTCCGCCTGTATCTCGATCTTTTACGCGATCTTTGTCTGCATGGTCTTCTATAAGAGCATGTCCTTCAAAGACCTCCCCGGATTCATGGCGGGCGCTGTGAAGAGCTACGGCCCGATGTGTCTGCTGCTGGGATTCGGCGGCGCCTTCGGAAAGATTCTTAACCTGCTCCATGCACCGGATATCATTTCCTCCGCGGTGACGGGAGCGATCAGCAGTAAGATTGTCTTTCTGCTTCTTATCAATCTGGTCTTTCTTTTCCTGGGAATGGTGGGAGAGACGACCTCCGGTATTGTTATTATGGGACCTGTGTTCCTGGAGGCAGCAATCGCATACGGCGTGGATCCGATTCACTTCGGGGTGATTCTGATCGTGAACCTAGCGATCGGCCTGATCACGCCACCAATCGGTGTGAACCTCTTTGTTGCAGCGCCGCTGGTGGATGAACCGGCGATGAAGATCGCCAAAGCAGCGGTACCTTTTATGGTAATGATGCTGATCGCACTGGCACTCATTACATATATCCCTCAGATTTCACTCGTGTTTATCAGTTAAACACCTGAGCAGAAATAAAAAAGAAAAGGAGACGAAGAAATGAAAAGAAAAATGAGAAAACTGATCAGCCTTCTGGCGGTCACAGCCATGATGTTCTCTCTGGCAGGATGCGGAAGCTCCTCCTCGGACACCGAGACGACGGCCGCGGCGGCCGAGACAACGGCGGCGGAGACAGCCGCCGCAGAGACCGAAGCGACGGATGATACAACGTCGGCAGATACGGAGAGTGAAGCGGCTGCCAGCAGTTCAGATAATGAACTGATTACGATTGACCGTGAGAAGGCAGCGACCGGAGAACTGACCGCCGATGAACTGGGTGTGACCGTGACCAGCACGGATCAGGTGACCCTGATCTGGGCGCACAATGGCTCTTCTCAGTCTGCCAGCTCCAAGGGCTATGAGTATATGGAGCAGCTGATCGAAGAGGCGAGCGGCGGCAATATCCAGGTGGAAGTGTATCCCGACAGTGAGCTGGGAACTTCCACGGAGATTAACCAGAACCTGAAGGCCAATACCGTGCAGATCGGCTGCGGCAATGTGGGCGGTCTGGTCGATGACACGCTGGCTTATTTTGACATGAACGGCGCGATCACCAGCCGTGAGGATGCCCTTCTGTTGACGGAACCCGGCACAGAGGTTCGTGAGTATACAGAGGACGTGTTTAATGAGCTTGGATTCGAGCTGCTGGTGCTGACTCCCTATGGTTTCCGCGTGACCAGTTCCAACAAGGCGCTGAACAGCTTCGAGGATCTGGCGGGACTGGATATCCGTGTGACGGAGAACAATGTGCAGATGGCCTTCTGGTCTGCCTGCGGCGCGAACCCGACTCCGCTGGCCTTCAACGATCTGTATGTCTCCCTGCAGCAGGGTCTGGTGGATGCACAGGAGAACCCTTACAATACGATCGTCACCAACAAGTTCTACGAGGTGCAGGACTATGTGACAGAGACAAACCATCAGATGTTCGTAGCCGGCATCTGGATGAACAAGGAGTGCTATGATTCTCTTCCTGCCGACTATCAGGAGCTGATTAAGGCGGCTGCGCAGGCGGCAGCGGATTATCTGTATCAGCTGGGTATCGATGAGGAGCAGAACGCGAAGGATGAGCTGGAGGCAGAAGGTGTGACGCTGATCTCCTGGACCGACGAGGACTACGCGAAGGTTCTGGAAGCCGGTAAATCCTGCTGGGATCTGATTCGTGAGCTGGCCGGAGACGAGCCTGTCGACATGGTCATCAATGCCCTGGGCATCGAGTAACTGAGACATTTTGACATCTGGGGGCTGTGAAATAATTAGCCCTATCGAAAAGGCCATCTGGACTCGCATTAG
>JAJQCZ010000025.1 GCA_021202465.1 Lachnospiraceae bacterium
TCCTCCGTTTTTAGAATTTTCAGGGTTGGAATATACTGTTTATTTGTCAAGGTGCCTCGCCGTCGCTTCCGAGCGGCGACTTTTAAGAATTTATCACAACGTCTCTTCTTTGTCAACCACTTTTTTTGAGGTTTTCCGGACAAATTTTCGACTCTTGTGTCCCGGAAATTTTCAACCACAACCTATAGTGTCCGGCTCAGGAAAAGGCTCCCATTATACAGAAAAGAGAGCAATGTGCTGTCCTCGATCGCCGCAAGAATCTGGCTCCCCGCCTCAGAGGGAAGGTTCAATGTGACAGCCAGGCAGAGAATCCATACCGCAATCAGCCCCTGCACCAGGCCCAACACGGCGCCCAGCCATTTGTTGACGCCGTGCAGGATGGGAATATATTCAACAATATGGAAGAAAGCCCCCAGAAGATGCAGAATCGCAAAGACCAGGAAGAAGGTGATCAGGTAGCCCAGTACGTTCATGACGATGTCCGCCACCGTCTGACTGGCCGAGAGTGCGAAGGCCTCCGCCGCCTGTTCCGTCCCCCGGAGGATCTCCTCCTGAATGATCGAGGGAATATTGCACTCCTCCAGCCACAGGACCTGTTCCTCCGCAGTCACTGTACCCGCCAGAGCTTCCGTCGTCTCTTCCCCGGAAATCTGCACGGCCGCGGTCTCCAGATTCGCATACACTGCTTTCTCCACGGCGCTCTCCAGAGGCGTATACTCCCTGAGAACATCCGTCATATAAGGCTGCAGAACCCCCACCAGAATCACGGTGAGAATCAGAGACAGCATGGAGAGGGCGGTCCTCAGGAAACCGCGGTAATATCCCCGCAGAACCGCCCCGATCAGGATCAACAGTACAATGCCAGAAATGATAATACTCACAGATACCTCCGTGTATAGCTTTACAGGAAATCCCTGTTTCTGAGAATCAGATAGCCCTCCTTATCATATTTGGAGGCAAAGATTCTCTTAACGGTGAATTTCGCTGCATGTTCAGCGGCCTCTTCAATAACGGCCCGCGCCTCTCCCACCGTCAGACGCGCACCTTCCTCCTTGATGGCCTCGATCTCCTCCTGCAGCGCCTCGAATCCGGAATCGTCGATGACGCACTCCAACTCATTGGCATAGTAATCCGCGTAACGAACAAAATCCTTCTCCGAAAGCTCCTGCCGCGTTGTCATATTCTCAAAGGAAACCGGCTTTTCAACCTTCACAACCTTGCGCGCCGCAACCGGAGGTTTCTCCTCCTTCGGTTTCTCCGGCGCCGCCGGTTCTTCCTCCAGATCGGTCAGCTGAATCTTCGGAAGGTTATCCTCGGCGGCAGCCTCGGAGATGGCATGCTCCTTTTCCGATTCGATGATACAGGAACGCACCCTCTGCTTCAGCCGGGTCACGGCCGTCGGCGCATCCACAAGAACAAAGACCTTCTCCGTGTCCAGATAGTCGATGACCTCCAGCATTTCCCGGATCATATCGTCCGACAGATTATTTGCCTGATCGACGATCAGATCCTTGCGGTTCAATTGCGGCAGCGAGTGAACGATACCCCGGTGATTCAGTTTGTCCGCTACGATCTTGGCGATCCGGGGCAGGTCCTGACCCTTGCCATGATAATAATCCTCCAGAGCCTCCACAGCTTTGTCAATCCCATCCTCGGAGGTCGCCGCGCTGATGAAGATGCAGTGCTCCAGCTCGTGGCTCTCCAGCGGTTCCTTCTCCTCCATGCGGCGGTTCTGCTCTTCCCATACCGCCTGCTCCGTCTCCTCGAAGGAAAGAACCGGCAGAACGTTCGAATCTGCCTCCAGGGAAACATCCGGTTCGACCGGTGTCTCCGTCACAAAGGGCTCATCCACCGCAGCCCGCAGGACCGGGCCTTCTGGCACGTCAGCAGCCGCCGCAGGCTCTTCCTCACGCACAGTCCGGGACTCCGCCAGCTCCTGTACTTCCTGCCGGTCAGCTTCGGAGAGCAGCTCTTTCACAAGTTCCTCAGACAGAGCCGCTTTCTCCGGGATCACGGCTTCCTCTGTCTCTGCCTGCTCCGGCTCCGTGACTTCTGTCGCTGCTTCTTCCTGCAGAGCTTCTTTCATGACTTCCTGTTCCGGCGCCTTTTCCGGCGCCCCCGCCGCTGCCTCCAGGACACGCGCCGGCGTAAATTCCCGGGTCACCTCCAGATCTTCCGCCGGAGACATAGCCTCCGCCGCCATTTCCGGAATCGGTGTAAATTCCCGCGTCACCTCCAGATTCTCCGGCTCGGGCTCCGGTTCTGCCACAGCCGGACTCACCTCCCCGGAAAACAGCACCGGCTCAGGTGTTTCTTCTTCTTCGGGGAACAGCTTCACAGGTTCTGCTTCGGGAAGCGGCTGCCTCGTCACGGCAGCTTCCCTCCAGGCCGACTCTTCCACCGGCGCTTCTTCCATCTTCTTTGAAGCGGCAAAAAGCATGGCCTGAATCCGGTCAGCCTTCTTTTCCTCAGCTTCTGTCTCCGGAATAAAATGCCGCTCCATCCCGGCCGGTTCCTCCAGATCGGCGGCCGCCACTTCCTCAGAAAGCGCAATCTCCGGCAGGTCATCCTCCGCCGGTTTCTCATCCAGACCGGACGGCTGCGGCTCCTGCACGGGCTGCGCCTCCGGCTTCTCTTCCTCTTCCCCGCTGCGCGCCATCTCCGCCAGACGGGCTTCGTAAAATGCTTTATTCTCCCGGTGTTCCCGCTGACTGGCCGTCAGAGGCACATACATCTCCTTCAGTTCCATGGCCCGGTCGACATAGGGGCCGACGCCGAACCAGAGAATAATCTGGTCGCAGAGCGCCACGCACTCATCCTTCCGGTTCGCTTTCTGATAGAGCTCCGCCAGGCGGCAGGCCCACTGCTCCTCGAACTCGTATTTCCTGTATGTCTCCAGGATCACAATCCTCTTATCCAGATCCTCGCCCTTGGCTTCCGCGATCAGATAGCGGAGGATATAGCGGTCATTTTCATCCGGCGCCTCCTCCAGATATTTCTTATAGAAGGTCTCTGCGTCGTTGACGCGCCCGCTCTCCAGAGCCAGCTCCGTCAGCTTATACAGGATACGCTTCCCCATCGAGGACTGCTCATAGGCGGTCAGGAGAACATCCGTGGCGGCTGTATACTGTTCCGTCTTTTCATAAGCCTCTGCCACGGCGGTCAGCAGACGTACATTGCGCTCCTGCTTCCAATCGATGGTGTCGGCAATCTTGGCTGCCGTGCTGTAGTCCTGCTGCCGCACCAGCTTCTGAATCTTGTCTGTCTTCAAATTGTACGTGTACTTATCCAATGTCGTTCACCCCATTTGCTGCCTTACAGTTGAACCCGCCCCTCCAGCGCCCGGAGCAGAGTCACCTCGTCAATGTATTCCAGATCTCCGCCCACCGGCACGCCGCTGGCGATCCGGCTGACCCGGATGCCCGTAGGTTTGATCAGCTTGCTGATGTACATGGCCGTCGTCTCCCCCTCCAGGCTGGAGTTGGTGGCGATGATTACCTCCTGCACATCCTCCTTCTGGAGGCGCTGCATCAGCTCCGCCAGACGGATATCCGAAGGGCCGACCCCCAGAGCCGGAGAGATTGCACCGTGAAGCACATGGTACAGCCCCTCGTATTTGCCGGTCTTCTCATATGCCGCCAAGTCCCGGGGATTCTCCACCACCATGATCTGCGAGCCATCCCGGTTCGGACTGCTGCAGATGGGACAGAGCTCCTGATCGGTCAGGTTGCAGCACCGCTTGCAGTAGCACACTGAGTGCCTGGCCTCCGTCATGGCTTCCGTCAGCTTCTCCACCGATTCCTCCGGCATGCGGATGATATGAAAGGCCAGCCGCTGCGCCGACTTGGCGCCGACGCCGGGCAGTTTGGAAAGCTCCTCGATCAGCGTCTGCATCCGGCTGCCATAGTAATCCATTACAGTCCAAAGCCTCCCAGTCCGCCGCTCATGCCTCCGGTGATACGGGCCATGGCTTCCTCCGATTCCTTCGTCGCCTCCCGCAGTGCCTCATTGACCGCCGCAACGATCAGATCCTGCAGCATCTCGACATCGTCGGGATCCACCACTTCCTCGGCCAGTTTCACCGATACAAGCTCCTTCTTCCCGGACACAGCCACTTCCACCGCGCCGCCGCCGACGGTCGCTGTATAAGTCTTCTCCTCCAGCTCCTTGCCGGTCTCTTCCATCTGACGCTGCATCCTCTGTGCCTGCTTCATCAGGTTGTTCATATTTCCCGGCATACCGCCCTGGAATCCGCCTCTTCTTGCCATTTCTCTATCCTCCTGTCACTCCATCTGCCTGTGTCCGATGCACGGTGCCGTCACGGCTCCTCGTCCTCGATCTCGATGTCTGCATGTATCTCCGCGAGATCTTCGTCCGTGAGATAACGGGGTTCCTGCTCCCTCCGGGGAGCCAGCCGCAGATCGAATTCCAGCGACTTCCCGTAGGTTTCCGCCACAAATTCCTTCACCTGATCCATAGCCTGGAGTGTCTTACACATATTATAATGAAAAGTATCGAAAAATACAACGCACAATATTCCCTGCCCCCGGGGTTCCACCCGCGTATCCAGAAGAGCGCTGCGCGCCACACGCTCAATGCTGTTTAAAATCCGGTCCCATTCCTGCCGGATCAGCATCAGATCCTCGTACTCCGCCGCCGGAAGCACAACCGGCTCCGGCTCCTCCTCGCTTTGAATCGGAGCCGCGGACGCCGCAGGGATCGGTGCCGCCGGAACCGCCGGTGCGGCTGGAATTCCCTCCTTCATCTTCCGCTCCAGACGGCTGAGGCGCTCCTCCAGAGATTCCAGATTCTCCTCCATCTCCGGCTGTGCCGTGCGGATCACCGCGATCTCCAGAAGAACCCGCTTATTCACGGCATTGCGCATCTGATTGTAAAGCTCCGAAAAGATACGGATCAGGCGCATCAGACCCGCAGGATCGGTCATGGCCGCCTCCTCCTGCAGCCGCATCCAATCCTCCTTCGTCAGATCGAGAACTTCGTTCCCCACGTCGGAGGAGGTGAGAAGCAGAAGATTGCGCATATACCAGATAAAATCCTGGGCAAACTGCCCCAGCTCCCGGCCGCTCATCACCAGATCCTCGATCTGCAGCAGACAATCGGCGGAATCCTGACGCAGGATGCCCCGCAGGAAACGGCTGAACAGCTCGTTATCCACCGCGCCCAGCACGGACAGGACCATCTCATAGGTCAGATCCTCCCCGATGTGAAAGGCGATGCACTGATCCAGAAGACTGATGGCATCCCGCATGGCGCCGTCCGCCTTCTTGGCGATATAGCGCAGCGCCCGCTCCTCCACCTGCACCTTCTCGTACTCCGCCAGCTCCGTCAGCCGCTCCATGAGCACCTCGGTGGTCATACGCCGGAAATCATATCGCTGACAGCGGGAGAGGACCGTGACCGGAATCTTATGGGGTTCCGTCGTCGCCAGAATAAAAATGACATAGGAGGGCGGTTCCTCCAGCGTCTTTAACAACGCATTAAAGGCCCCCGTCGACAGCATGTGGGCCTCATCAATGATATAGACACGGTATTTTCCTTCCGCGGGAGAATACTGCACCTCGTCCCGGATCTCCCGGATATTATCCACGCCGTTGTTGGAGGCCGCGTCGATCTCCACCACATTCATGGAGGTCCCGGCCTCGATGGCGCGGCAGGTCCCGCAGGTTCCGCAGGGTTCGCCGTCCGCCGGATGTTCGCAGTTCACGGCCCGGGCGAAGATCTTGGCCACGGTCGTCTTCCCCGTTCCCCGGGTGCCGCAGAACAGGTAGGCATGGCCGATCCGATCCAGGCGGATCTGGTTCTTCAGAGTTGTCACAATAGCATCCTGCCCCTTCACGTCGGCGAAGGAAGCCGGCCGCCATTTACGGTAAAGGGCTGTATACGCCATCAGCGCCTCCCAATGAGCAATACACTTTCATGAATAAAAAATCCGCGCATTCTGCGTCGAAAACTCACCACAGGCGTTACCTTTGCAGTTAACTCAGTCCCGGCACCCTCACGGCACACGAGAGGTTTCGCTTAGTGCTGCTTCATTCCTGACCTGACACGGTTCACGAATTCCCGTTGCGCAAGACCAGAACGTCACCGTCACTTACAAAGGGCAGCCCCACAATGAGAGTCCTCGGCAGAATATCACCCCTGCTATAGCGGATTGCAGGTACAGGGCACCGCTAACTCCCCGGCTGCGCGGAAACTTTATGGCTGTTTGTAGCGGGGAAAATCCCCGTTTTGTTATTATAGACCGGCAACGTGCCGCCTGTCAAACATTTTTTCGCATTTCGGTGCGTATTTCACAGGCAAATCACATTTCCCGCGAAATCTGCCGCCTCTGCGCTCACCCCTTCTTCTCCGAACCGTTCCGGACCATTTCCTGCGCCTCCATCATGTTCGCTGCGCCGTCCCGGAAGGCCTGAATCAGCCGATCCAGCTTCTCCGCATTCATAAATTCGGTCCCCAGCTCGTTGCCGAATTTCTCCCCCATCTTCCGGCCCCAGAACTGCTCCTGCTCCCGCAGCTTCTCCAGACGGTCCTCCGCCTCCTCCAGATCCTTCTCCAGCTGAGCCAGATGCTCCTCGTTGTTGGCCTGAATCTCCCGGCGGATGCTCTCCCGGGTCTCCCGGTCAAAAACATCCAGCGCCTGTTTTTTCTCATTTAAAATATCCGCGTTGTCCTGCTCCAGCTTCGCCAGCTTTTCGTCAAATTCCTCCAGACCGTACATCGTCTCGTTCGTGTCCTTCCGGATGACCTTCTTGATGGCCTCAATCTGCTTCTCATTGGTGGCGATGCTCTCACGCAGGCGCCGCGTCTCCTTCAGCGCCGCGTCATGGTGGGCCTTTGTATGATTATTCACCAAAATATAGGCTCCCCCAAAAATCAGGATATCCGCTACATAGACCAGCGCCAGGTACGCGGCTCCCTTCTGCGAGAGAAAAAGCGCATAGATCCCGCAGGGTAGCACCCCCAGCACCACCAGCAGACACGCCAGAAAGAAAAGAATCTCCCGGGGCTTTCGCGGATAGTGCAGGGCAAAGAACACCCAGGTATTGCAGTAGCGGGGAATCTTATTCTTCTGAAACAGCCTGTGAATCTCATTTTTCAGCATGCTGTTCTTCTGGCGGACCTCCGCCGTCTCTTCATTCATCCGGGCCTTCATGCCCTTATTCCTGGCCTTCTCCCGTCGGCTTCGGGTCTTCTTCACGTCGTTCTGCACCGACTCCGACTGACTGTCGTAGTGCTCCTCGATCTCCGCGCGGCGCTTTTTGATCATCAGCTCGATGCTCTCCTCCACCGCCGCCCGTTCCTTCTCCAGACCCTTTTCCATCTTCTGCACCAGCGCATCCTGAGCATCGGCATCCTTCGCCGCCTGGTCCCGCTGGTTGATCGTGGACCTGGCCGCCTCCAGATACTGGATGCTGTTCTTCGTGTCCTCGGGCATGTTTCGCCTCCCGTCTGTGCACAATATTTTACCGTTTTCACCCTCAAGTTTACCTCAGACGCATCATCAGTTCAAGAAGATTCTGCGGTCAGATCTGAATCCGCTCCGCGTCCCGCAGATGCATCTGCGTGTAAAGAATCACCGTATCCTTTTCCTTCAGCACAAAGTCTCCTTTGGGAATGTGAATGCGCCCGTCCCGCCGGATCATGACAATGATGGTGCGCCGGGAAATATCCAGATCGCGAATACTCTGCCCGATCCAGGGATTCTGTCCCCGCAGCGTCACCTCCTTCAGATCGATGTGCTTATCATCCTGGAAGGACTCCGCTCCCAGAACGACCGTATCCCCGACCGCCAGCACCACATCGCCCCGGGGGACGATGACCTGACCATTTCGCTGAATCGCCGCCACCAGGAGCCCATAGGGGAGCTCCAGCTGCTGGATCGTCTTTCCCTGCCAGGCGTCCCGCTTCTTCAGCTGTACCTTGATGAAATGAATATCTTCCTCGCTGCCGTACTCGCTGATCTTCTTAATCCGCGAATACCGATCGACGAATCCCGCAGAAATAATACCGGTGGGGATCGCCACCATGCCCACGCCCAGGAACGTAATCACAATGCTGAACGCCTTTCCCAGCGTCGTAATCGGATAAATATCGCCGTATCCGACCGTCAGCAGCGTGGACACAGACCACCAGATACCGGAAAAAGCATTGATAAATACGTCGGGCTGCGCCTCGTGCTCCAGACTGTACATACAGAGACTGGACGCCACCATCAGCACAAGGATAATAAAAATAGACGACAGCAGCTGCTGGCGCTTGCTGTAGAGCACCTCTCCGATGACATTGAGGGAATCATAGTAGACATTGATGCGGAACAGACGGAAAATGCGCACCACCCGGAACATCCGGAAAGCCACGGCGCCCGAGGGGAAGAACACCGGCAGATAATAAGGAAGAAACGACAGCAAATCGATGAGACCCGTGGCAGAAAACACATAGCGCCCCACCGCCCGCAGTCCCAACGATTCAGGAAATGTATATCTGGCCGTCCAGAGCCGCAGACAATAATCCACTGCAAAGAAAAGATAGGTCACAATCTCGACCGAGTTCAGCGCCCCGCCGCACTGCGCCTCCACCGTATCAAAGGTGCGCAGAATACTGGCCGTCAGGTTCGCCACGATGGCCAGCGTATTTACAATATCATAGGTGCGGCTGACGAAGTCTCCGTCATTTCCCACCTCGATCACCACGCCCACCCGTCGTCGGCGTTCCTCCCAGGTCTTCTTTCCCATCAGTTCTCCTCTTCCGCTCTGTGCTTCTTTTTTCAAAAATTATCTGCCGCGCAGGCCGTTATTTCCTGCGCCATTCGTTACAATTATATCCACTCCGGCAGCACCTGTAAACGGATATTCCGGCGGATTTGTCTGAATTTCCGATAATATGCGGGATTTCCGTGGGTTTCCGTCCTTTCCGTGCGTCTCTTTACATTTTCCGTAAAATCCGCTATACTGATGCGCGAACAGAGCGGCCCTGCAAAAAGCGCCGCCGTGGAAGGAGAAGAGCATGTTTCGTCTGTGGGCTAAGGAATTGCAGGATAATCATCTGCTGCGGGATACCGTCATCGTAATGGACGGGACGCAGAGCCGCACGAAGAAGGTTCTCGGAGCCCTGGAGCAGGTCTGTGTGGAGTTCGACCTTCAGGTTCCCATCTGGCTGGACAGCAACATCCGGGAATTTCAGCGCCGGGCGAAGACCCGCTTCTCGCAGGATAATTTTGTAGAGTCCGTGCCCTTCGATTATCTGGAAATTCATGTGATCGAGGAGGACTGAGACGGCCTACACGTCCGCAGCCGTTTGTTTTGAACCGCTATAAATAATAAGCGCTAAAAAGGAACCACAGAAAGGGGAAGATTCCTCTCCTGTGGTTCCTTTTGACATCAACCTGTATATGAAAAGACAGTCTCTCCGAACGCCGAATTCTAATGACGATTCGTTGCATGGTTCTGAGGTGTCTTTCCTTTATTTTTACAGCCGCGCCAGCAGCTTCTCCCGCTCGGCCTCATAGCCGGGCTTGCCCAGCAGCGCGAACATATTCTTCTTGTAGCTCTCCACACCGGGCTGGTTGAAAGGATTCACACCCAGCATATAGCCGCTGACACCGCAGGCGAATTCGAAGAAGTAGAACAGCTGTCCCAGCGCATACTCGTCCTGGCGCGCCACATGCACCATCAGGTTGGGAACGCTGCCGTCGGTATGCGCCAGAATCGTTCCGTTCATGGCGCTCTTATTGACAAAGTCCACGGTCTTCCCCGCCAGATAGTTGAGGCCGTCCAGGTCGCCGTCCTCTGCCTCCAGCGTCACGCCGCAGGTCGGCTCCTCGATCTCGACCACGGTCTCAAACATGATCCGCGCGCCGTCCTGGATGAACTGTCCCATGGAGTGCAGGTCTGTCGTCAGATCCACGGAAGCCGGGAAGATGCCCTTGTGGTTCTTGCCCTCGCTCTCGCCATAGAGCTGCTTCCACCACTCGGAGACATAGTGCAGGCTGGGCTCGTAGTTCGCCAGGATTTCCACATGACCTCCCTTGTCGTGCAGGCTGTTGCGGCAGGCCGCATAGAGCAGCGCGTCGTTCTCCTCGTAGTCCTTCGTCAGAGCCTCTGTCCGGGCGTCCGCTGCGCCCTGCATCAGCGCCTCGATGTCCGCGCCGCTGACGGCGATCGGCAGCAGACCCACGGCGGTCAGCACGGAGAAACGTCCTCCCACATCGTCCGGCACCACAAAGGTCTCATAGCCCTCCTCGTCAGACAGGCTCTTTAACGCTCCCCGCGCCTTGTCTGTCGTCGCATAGATGCGGCCCGCAGCCGCTTCTATGCCGTATTTTTCAATCAGCAGCTTCATGAAAATGCGGAAGGCGATGGCCGGTTCCGTGGTCGTACCGGACTTGGAAATGACATTGATGGAGAAATCCTTATTCTTCAGCACATCCGTCAGATGAGTGATATAGGTACTGCTGATATTATTTCCTACGAAATAAATCTCCGGCGTCTTCCTCGTCTCGCGGTCCACCATATTGTAGAAGTTGTGGCGCAGGAACTCGATCGCGGCCCGGGCTCCCAGATAAGAACCGCCGATGCCGATGACCAGGAGCACGTCGGAATCCCCCTGAATCTTCGCCGCTGCCTTCTGGATGCGCGCGAACTCCTCCTTGTCATAATCCACCGGGAGATCAATCCACCCCAGGAAATCATTTCCGGCGCCGCTCCGGTCCGTCAGCGTCTTCTTCGCCGCCAGAACCGCTTCCTTCTTCGCCTTTACCTCTTCTTCACTGAGAAAAGCTCCCGCCTTCCCATAATCAAACTTCACTGCCTGCATTCTCTGTATCCTCCTTACTCGCACAACGCGCACGATGTCGCTCGTCCTATGTAACCCATGATACCACGATTTTCGTACTCCCTGCAAGATTTATGAGAAATATTCCTGAAATATTTCCGCGACCACGGCTTCCTCCTCCGGTTTCAGGGTGTACACCGGAGGAGCCTCGGCCTCCCGGGTGCGTGATCGCTCCCTTCCGGACCATTCCTCCCGGTCCCGGGCCTCCGCCTCCAGGGCGGGCAGAATCTGATTCTCGAAGGCGTCCTGCAGACAGATCAGCGCCTGCTCCTCGCGTCCGGCGTTGTCCGTAAGGATTCCCGTCAGGACACCCACAGCCCCGAGAACGACGCCGGCCGCCCCATAGAAGACGATAGTGCGGATGTCCTGATTCCGGGCGAAGGCCACAGCCGCCAGCAGCAGGCCGCCCAGCAGATCCAGGAAAGCGGCGGCATTTGCCATGGCCTCCCAGCGCCGGAGTGTCAGCCCCCGAACGCGGTCATTCCCCAGTGCCCGCCGCAGAAAGACCGGCAGGTTCTCGATTCCGTTTCTCAGATGTGATAATTCTTCAAACTGACTCCGCAGCGCCCTCAGACGCCGGTCCCGCGTCGCATCCAGATTCTCGCACTGACGCGCGATCCGCCGGTATCTCCGCGCGGCCCGCTGCCGCCAGAGAAGCCCCAGCAGACAGATAATGGCGAGGACAACGAGTCCGCGTCCTCCGTCCCACAATTCCAGCATAACGATTCTCCTTCCCGGCATACCTCTGATGCAGGATCTGCCCGGTGCTTTATACTCCCGCAGTCTCCTGTCTCTGTATACCCCTCCCGCGTCGGTTCCTGGCCACAAAACCTCGGCTTGTCCTTATTATAGGAGGCTTTGCCCCCGGAGGGAAGAGAGAATCGTTCGTTACTTTCTCTTATAATTTGAAATATTCTGACAGATTCTTGCCGTTTTCCCCGGCATCCTACGCCATATGTGCCAGCATGTCGAGAATCAGGCGGCAGCCATTCTGAATGGCCATGTCCTTGAACTCCTGAAAATCCATCGGCGAGTCGTCATCCGCCCCGTCCGAAATGGCCCGCACAATCAGCCACGGTACCCCGTTCAGATACGCCGTGTGCGCGATAGAGGCCCCCTCCATTTCCGCGCAGGCTCCGCCCCAGACCGTGCGCAGGCGCTCCTGGTTCTCACGCCCCGTAATGAACTGGTCACCGCTGACGACGCGCCCTGTATGGCACATTTTCTCCGGAAATAACCGCCCGCAGCTCTCCTGCGCCAGAGCCAGCAGCCCCTCATCAGCGGGGAACACGGACACGTCCATCCCCATCATCTCCCCGGGGGCAAATCCCAGCGGCGTCACGTCGTAATCATGATAGCGGGCTTCCGTGGAAAGGACAATATCCCCGATATGAAGCGTCGGCAGTAAGCCCCCGGCCACGCCGGTATTGAGCAGCGCCCGGACGCCGAACTCACTGATGAGAATCTGCGCGCAGATCGCTGCATTCACCTTGCCCACGCCGCCGCATACCACAGCCGCCTCCTGGCCCTTGAGTCGTCTCAGACAGAAGGTCAGGCCCGCCCGCTTCTCCTCGCGGATGTCCTCCATCTCCTCCCGGAGAGCTGTTACCTCTTCTTCCATCGCTCCGATGATACCTATCATATGTTTTATTCCTCCTCGCTGTTCAGAAAGCCTGCGCACATATCGTGCGTCCAATCCTTCCCCGTTCCACGCCCTTCATCTTATCATTTCTGACGGTCCGGAACAAGAGGAGAAACCCTGCGTCCTTCTTTCTACGTCTGCGCCCAGGCAACAATCGTCTGCTCGGCGTCCAGCAGCTGCTCGTAAGATCTGATCAAATATCTGCCGGTTGATCTCTATGCTCATGATTTCCTCTGCACAAAGAAGCGATTGTGTGATATACTACTTGGACAGGTCAAACCTCAACGTTTCCGGTCTGACCGGCAAATATTGCACAAAAAACGGGAACCAGAAGCTGTCCCTCCAGTCATCTGTCCCGTAAAACAAAGGAGGAATTATACCATGAATTATAAAACCAGAGGAACCTGCTCTCAGATGATTTCTTTTGACGTGAAGGATGGAAAAGTCACTGACGTACAATTTGTGGGCGGCTGCCACGGCAACACCCAGGGCGTCAGCCGTCTGGTGGAAGGCATGACGGTGGACGAGGTCATCGCCCGCCTGGAGGGGATCCGCTGCGGACACAAGCCCACCTCATGTCCCGACCAGCTGGCTCAGGCTCTCAGAACCTGGCAGGCAAAACAGGCGTAAGGAGGCCGTCTCATGAAGAAAATCATTCTGACCGGCGGCGGAACGGCCGGTCACGTGACACCCAATCTGGCTCTTCTCCCCGGTCTGCGGGAACAGGACTTCGAGATTCGTTACATTGGCTCCAAAACGGGTATCGAAAAGGAGCTGGTGGAGAAAGCGGGCATCCCCTACGACGGCATCTCCTCCGGGAAGCTGCGCCGGTATTTTGATCTGAAGAATTTTTCCGATCCCTTCCGCGTGCTCAAGGGCTTCGGCGAAGCAAGAAAACTGTTAAAAAAATACCGCCCCGACGTGGTTTTCTCCAAGGGCGGTTTCGTTTCCGTGCCGGTGGTGCTGGCGGCGAAGCAGCTGCACATCCCGGTGCTCTGTCACGAATCAGATATGACGCCGGGACTGGCGAATAAGATCAGCCTGCCCGCGGCGACGAAGATCTGCTGTAACTTCCCGGAGACTGCGAAGAGCCTGCCGGAGGGCAAGGCCGTGGTCACCGGCTGCCCCATCCGCCGGGAGCTCCTGACAGGCACGCGCCTGGCCGGTCTGCAATATACCGGCTTCTCTCCGGACAAGCCGGTCATCCTGATCATCGGCGGCAGTCTGGGCTCGGTGGCCGTAAATACCGCGATGCGCCGCATCCTCCCGCAGCTCCTGCCGGAATTCCAGGTGGTTCACATCTGCGGCAAGGGCAACCTCGACGAGAGCCTGAAAGGGACCGAAGGATACGTGCAGTATGAATACGTGTCTAAACCCCTGAAGGACCTCTTCGCCATGGCAGACCTGGTCATCTCGCGGGCCGGCGCCAACGCCATCTGCGAGCTGCTGGCGCTGCGCAAACCAAATCTTCTCATCCCCCTGTCCGCCGCCGCCAGCCGCGGCGACCAGATCCTCAACGCCGCTTCCTTCAAGAAGCAGGGCTTCAGCCAGGTGCTGCAGGAAGAAGAGATCACCGACGAGAAGCTCCTGGCCGCGATTCATCAGGTCTATGCGGACCGGGAGACTTATGTTCAGGCCATGGCCGCCAGCGCCCAGGACGACGCCGCGGCGGTGATCGTGAAGATGCTCACGGAGATGGCGGAGAAACGCTGAAGATACGATGATTCCCGATAATTCCAGAAATAGAGGACAATAAAAAATCAGGGCGGTCTCACAGCGGACCAACGCCCTGATTTTTATTGCTTCTGAAATATGTTGATACCAGGGTCAAAAGTCATGAATGGAGCGCTTGCGGTCCGATTCATGACTTTACGACCCGCCAAAACATGAGTAAGTAGCGCAATTTTGGGAAAAATTGCGCGAATTACGAATGTTTTAGGATTGCGAGAGTGCTTTGGCACGGAGCAATCCGTGTATCAGCCGGGGGCAAATACTTTTGACCCCGGCATCATATGTTTAAAGCGTACTCTTTTTCCCGAAAAAATGTACGAGTTTCATGTTGCCAGCTCTGGAAAATGTGATGCCTCAGGGAATATACGTAATCGTGATATATGTCAGCTCACCCTTGGTAAACTCAAACGTATATTCGCTGTCGCTGTAATAAGTCTCAGATTCCTTAATGTATTCATAGGTATCTGAATAATATCCGTTGTCACCGTCATAGTGACTGGAGTCATCAGGCTCTCCCGCGTTCGCCGTCAGCTCTTCCATCGTGATGTCTGTCGGGAAATCAAAGGTCAGGATGTCCTGCGTCTCATCGGTATGCACCGGCAGATAAACCTCGTTGATGTAGCATTCCGAGGCGGCCTTGCCGCTGTCCGAATCATTCAGGACATACACCTGCGCCGTCCAGTATTCTCCCAGCTCAATCTTGAAGCCGGAGGACTGATAATTCGAGTTCACATTGTTCCCCGCATTCGCAAGATCGTCCTCGTCGAACGGAACTCCGTCATCGATCATATCCTGCAGCGTGGAAACGCCGAGCGTGTATTTGACGCCGTTGACGTAAAAGCACATGTCATCGAAGTTCACATATGATCCGGTCGCTTCCGCAGTCTCGCTGCCGTTCTCCGCGGCCGTCTCTGTCACGGCTTCCGTCGTCGCTTCTTCCGTTGTGACTTCCGCTTCGGTGGTCTCTTCCGCCTCCGTCGTGACTTCCGCTTCAGTAACAGCCTCCGTTGTTTCCGCCTCTGTCACAGCCGCCGTCGTCGCCGCTTCGGTTGAAGAAGTGTCCGAGCTGCCGCAGGCTGCCAGAGACAGCGCCATGCAGAACGCCAATAAACCGATAAGGATTTTTTTGTTTTTCATTAATTTTGTTTCCCCTTTTCTATTGCCTCTTTTTTACAAAGCAGATTGTATTCCCTTTCTCTTTGTCTTACGACCATTTTTCTGTAAAGAGATTTTATAAGCTTTGTAAATTTTAAATGTTCTCCGGAACTTTAAAAGCAAACGCCCCTGTCTTGTTTACTGCAGCGCCGCCCGCAGCTTCTCCGCCACGGCGTCCATCTCTCCCTCAGCATAGCTTCCGGGCGTCCATGACACCATCGCCGGATCGGCCGCATAGCGGGGGATCACATGCATATGGAAGTGAAACACGGTCTGGCCGGCGGCCTCGCCGTTGTTCTGCACCAGGTTGAAGCCGTCGCAGCCCAGGGCTTCCTTCATGGCCGCCCCAATCTTCGCCCCCAGCGGAAGCGCCTTCGCCGCAACCATCTCATCCAGCGCCGTTACATCCGCGAAATGCTCCTTCGGCAGGATCAGCGCATGCCCCGGATTCGCCGGGCCCATATCCAGAATGACCCGGAAGGTTTCATCCTCATAAATGGTCGCAGAGGGAATCGCCCCGTTCGCGATTCTGCAGAAAATACAGTTTGCATCTCTCATGGCACATGACTCCTTTCTTCCGGAGAACGATTATCTCCGGCTCTTCTTTCTCTTCGTCTTGTTCTTCTTATTCTGCTGCTTCCGCTGCGCCTCGGCCTGCTTGCCGGTCAGGCCCATGGTCTTATGGCCGAACAGGTACAGCAGAGAGCCCGTGATGCACACGGAGGAGTAACCGCCGACGATGACGCCCACGATAATCGGCAGGGTGAACTCCTGAATGGCCGTCACACCCATGATGAAGATGATCAGCACCGTGACCAGGGTGGTCAGTGAGGTGTAGATGGTTCGGGTCATCGTCTGCGTGATACTGGTATTGATGATGGTCTTGAAGTCCTTCTTATCCACGTTGTAGCGGGTATTCTCGCGGATCCGGTCGAAGATGACGATGGTGGCGTTGATCGAGTAACCGACGATCGTCAGGATACAGGCGATGAAGGCCGTACCCACCGAGGTCCGGGACACCATATAGAAGCCGATCAGGACCAGAATGTCATGGCAGAGCGCCAGCACCGCACTGAACGCATAGCGGATGTTGCTGAAACGGAACCAGATGTAGATCAGCATGCAGATCGTCGCCATAATCGTGGCGATGACCGCGCTCCGGGTCGTCTCGCCGCTGATCGTAGCGCTGACATAGGATTCCTGGAAGGCTCCCTCTACCGCGCCGTAGTCACTCACCAGCATTTCCTTGACCTCGGTCATCAGCGACTCGTCGATGGACTGCAGCTTGATGGTAAATGTATTGGAGTTAGTCTCCTTCTGCGCCTGGATATCGGTGCTGCCGATGATCTCGGCGATATCTTCCTTAATGGTCTCATTAAACTCGTCGATGCTGTAATCCTCTTCGAAATCCACGGTCAGCGACGTACCTCCGGCGAACTCCACGCTGGTGTTGAAGAGGCCGTTCCCGTTGGAGCGGTTGACCAGTCCGACCGCCAGGCAGGCGATGATCACGACCGCAGAGAGGCCCAGGAAGATATTTCTCTTCCCCAGCACGTCCATTGTCTTGCGGGGCTTCTCTGTCCCGTAATACTTCGGATTCACCACACCCAGCTGATACAGGGCCTTCACGATGATCCGGGATACGACCAGCGCCGTGAACATGGAGATCAGGATACCGACCGCCAGGGTCTCGGCAAAGCCCTGCACCGTACCGGTGCCCTGCCAGATCAGGATCACAGCGGCGATCAGGGTCGTCACATTGCCGTCAATGATGGCCGTGTTGGCCTTGTGGAAGCCGGTCTGGATGGCGTTCCCCACAGTCTCCCCGGCCGCAATCTCCTCGCGGATGCGGCTGTAAATAATAACGTTCGCATCGACCGCCATACCGATGCCTAGAATGATACCGGCAATACCGGGCAGGGTCAGTGTCAGGTTAAATCCGTTCAGAGCCAGCAGCACCAGAACGGTGTAAAACAGCAGCGAGAAAGATGCCACGATGCCGGGTACCCGGTAGATAACGATCATGAACAGGCAGATGAGCACCAGCGCGATGGCGCCGGCGATCACGCTCTTCTCCAGCGCGTCGGAACCGAGCCGGGCGCCCACTGTCTTGTGGCTGATGGTATCCAGCTCCAGAGTCAGGTTACCGATGCGAATCATGGTAGCCAGGCTCTCGGCCTCCTCCGCCGATTCCAGACCGGTAATCTGCGCCTCGCCGCCGGTGATCGCTTCCTGCACGGTCGGAGAACTGATGACTTCATCATTATAACGGATATAAATCGCTTCTCCGACATTCTCCTCCGTCGCCTGCGCGAAGGACTCGGCTCCGTCGGAGGTCATGGTCAGCTCGACCACATAATCCACGGAACCGGTCAGCTCATCCGTAGTCTGTCCCGCGGAAGCGGACTGGATATCCTCGCCGGTCAGCCAGATCACTTCCTCGCCGTCGTCGTCATAGGTGAAGAACTCGATCGTTCCGGGCTCACCCAGTTCCTCCAGCGTCGCCTCTGCGTCCGTCTCGCCGGGGATATTGACCACGATCCGGTCATCCCCTTCCTGATAGACCTCCGCCTCCGTGCTCAAGGCCTGCGCACGGCTCTCCAGCTTGCTCAGCGTATCCTGAAAATCCTCCGCGGAGAACTCCTCATCCGCGACCTCATAGGTAATGCTCACGCCGCCCCGGACATCCAGGCCCAGGATGATGTTGGTGGCATTGCCGTAACCGCCGATGCCGAACAACACGGTGTAAGCTCCCAGCGCAAAGATCAGGAAGATCACGACCAGCTTAATAATATTGTTTCTCTTTTTCTTCATGACAATTTGTTCCCTTCAAAGAGCGCATGCCGCGCCCGCATTTCCTTGTCGATTTTCTCACAGAACACATGAAAAAGCAAGTGTTTTCCCCAACTCTCCTTGATTTTCCTCTATTCTGAGACTATAATACTTCATGACGAATTTTTTACAAAACTACGCCACCCGCTTTCCATTCCTGCCGGGCGGCGTTTCAAGAGAAAATATGGGAGGCACTCATGAAAAAAATCGCCATCGCCACGGACAGCAACAGCGGCCTGACCCAGAAGGCAGCCGAAGAACTGGGCGTCTTCGTCCTGCCCATGCCCTTCTTCATCAACGATCGACTCTGCATGGAAGGACTTACCATCCGGCATGCCGACTTCTTCCGGCTCCAACACGAGGGTGCGAAGATCTCCACCTCCCAGCCCGCTCCTCAGGATGTCATGGATTTCTGGGACAAGATCCTCGCGGACTATGAGACCATCCTCTATATTCCCATGTCCAGCGCCCTGAGCAGCTCCTGCGCCACGGTACTCGCGCTCTCCCGGGACTACGGCGGACGGGTCGTCGTCATCGACAGCACCCGGATCTCTGTCACTCAGAAGCAGGCGGTTCTGGATGCCAAATGTATGGCAGACCGGGGAGCCTCCGTGGAGGAGATCCAGCAGATGCTCCTCGACTTCGACCATGAAGCGATCATCTATGTCACCGTGGATAACCTGAAATACCTGAAGGAAGGCGGACGCATCACACCAACCGTCGCCTCGATGGGCACCCTGCTCAATATCAAGCCTGTCCTCCTGATCGACGGCGGCGTTCTCGACGTCTACAGCAAATGCCGCGGCCTGAAGGCCGCCAGGAAGAAGATGATCGAAGCGATACGCAACGATATCTCAGAACGCTTTCACTGTAACGATCTGAAAAGCCTGAATCTTCACGCCGCCTGCTGCCTCTCTACCGAAGATGCCCTGGCCTGGAAGCAGACCCTCGAGGAATCCTTCCAGGCGCCCTGCAGCCTGGACCGCCTCCCCTTAAGTCTCGCCACGCATGTGGGCTTCGGCGCCTGCGGCGTCGCTCTGACGCGAAAGGTGGACCGGTAGAAGGGAGGCCCGGTCTCTGTCCCGCGAGCGGAAGAGCGACAGCATACGGCTCTAAATGACGTAATTATCCGCGCCCAGTTCGGGATTCTCCAGATCCGCCAGCGTGATGCCTTCAAAATAATCATCCACCAGCCGGGCAAAATCCTCCCAGAGCTTCAGAGTCTTGCACTCAGCCATCCGCGGACAGGTGTTTCGCCCCTCCTCCAGACAGGCCACCGGGGCCAGAGGCCCCTCCGTCACCTTGAGGATACTGCCAATCGTATACTCCTCCGGACGGCGCGCCAGACGATATCCTCCGCCCTTCCCCCGCAGGGAGACGACAAAATGGTTTTTACTGAGCGTGGAGACAATGGCCTCCAGATATTTCTCGGAGATCTCCTGCCTCTTCGCAATATCCATCAGAGGGATAAAGGTTCCGTTGTCATGCTCCGCCAGATCGAGCATGACCCGCACCGCATACCGCCCTCTTGTTGAAATCTTCATAAGGTTCCCTCCTTCATTAACATAGTTTACCACAAGGTAAATGTATATGTAAAGCGGCAAAAAACGGCTTCCCGCGGGAAGCCGTTTTTGTCGCTTTGTCATCAGTGGCAGCCGTTCGCCTTGCACTTATAATAGGCGGTAGGATCCGTGGGATCCCAGGTATGGCCGGAGGAAAGTTTGTAGGCACTGGGTTTGCCGAAGGGACCGGCGGTACTGCTGCTGTAGATGGTCACCTTGGTGCCCAGCTTACAGTTGTCATAGATCCACTTGGCATCCGCAGCCGTCAGCCGCACACAGCCGTGAGAGCAGGTGGTGCCCAGCTTGTTATAGGCACTGACAGACAGGCTCATATTGTCATTGTAGCTGTTATAGAAGACCGAGTGGAACAGCACGCCGCCGGTGATCCGTGTACACCACTGTCCCCAGCTGGGTCCCATCAGTTCATGCCACCGGTACTTGGAAGGCGTCGTATAAGTCCCTGTAGGCGTCGCCGTTCCGGTGGAACAGATAAAGGACTTGACAGGAACCACATACTGGCCGTCGTCATCCTTGGCGTACACCGTCACAACATTCTGAGACTTATTGACCTTGATATAGTAGGAATCCTGTTCGCCGATGATGTCCTCCACATCCGTGATCAGATCTCCGTTACTGTCATAGTACAGCTTCAACCCGTTCTTATACTTATACGTCACCTTGGATTCGGCAGAAATGCCCGTCTTGTCACAATAACCCCAGACCTTCTTGCCGTTCACCGTACGGTACGCCTTCACCGTATAGTAATAGGTCGTATTTACTTTAATGCTCGTATCACTGTAGCTGGTGACCTTACCGCTCAGCGTCGCCACCTTGCTCCATGAACCGCCCTCGGTCTTCCGGTACACGCGGTAACCGCTCGCCCCGGAAACAGTGCTCCATTTCACGACGATCTTGGCCGTTCCGTTGGAGGTGGCGCCCTTCAGCGTCGGCGCCGCCAGCTTCGGCGTCCCCGTCACACCGGTCGTGTCGCAGCTGCCCTTGACTCTGGAATCGTCATAGTTCAGGTATGCGCGCACGGTATAGGTATAGCTCGTCCCGAAGGTGCGGTTCTTATCGGTATACGTCAGCGTATCTGCATCTGTAATGACCTTGATCGCCTTCCAGGAACCGCCGGAGGTCTTCCTGTACACGACATAACCGTCCACCCCGGAGACCGCTTTCCAGGTCACGGTGATACTGCTGTAGGAAGCACCCTTGGCGCTCACCAGCTTCGGCGTGCCGATGGTCGACTTCAGCGAGCTGGCGGAGACTGTCTTGCCGGTAATTCCCTCTGCATCGATCGAACTCCACACCGTCTTGCCGTTCACCTTCGCGTACGCCTTGACCGTATAGGTGTAATTTGTCTTATATATCACGGTCGTATCCGTGTAGCTGACGCCCTTCAGGGTCTTCAGCTTCTTCCACTTGCCGTTGCTGTCCTTGCGGTAGATGCGGTAGCCGTCCGCTCCCTCCACGCTCTCCCAGTTGATCTGCAGGCTTGTCTTGCCCTTCGTCACCGTGCTCGTCAGCGTGGGCGCTACCGGCGCCGCCTGCAGAGAAAGGCCGGTCGAATCATAGGACGACGATTCGCTGCCGCTGTAGGCCCGCACCGTATATGTATAGGTCGTCCCGCAGGTCAGACCGGTATCGGTATAGCTGGTCTTGGTCGTGCTCTTCTGCACGGTCTTCCATTTCCCGCTGCTGGTCTTGTGGAAGACCCGGTAGCTGTCCGCACCGCTGACCGCCTTCCAGGTGATCTTGATGGAGGTGCTGGAGGTGACCTTGATGCTCTTTAACACCGGCTTGAATTTATTGGTCTTCGTGCTGACGCCGGTCTCATCCGCATTGCTGAGAATGGTATTTCCCGAGGCCAGACTGATCCCGTAGGCCTTCACCATATAAGTATAGGTCACTCCCGCCGTGCAGCTGGTATCCGTGAAGCTCGTCGTGGACTGTCCCGTGACCTCTCCCACCTTCTTATAGGAAGAGTCCCCTTCCTTCATCCGGTAGATCCGGTAGCCCTCGGCGCCCTCGGCCGCACTCCAGGTCACCTTGATCGAGTCCAGCCCCGTCGCCGTCGCCTTTTTTAACGTCGGTGTGGCCGGCCGGACCGTCACGGACAGCGACACGGTCCCGTAGCTTACGCCATCCGCCTCAATCTTCACTTTAATCGTCGCTCCGCCTACGCCCACGGCATTCAGCGTCGCGCTCTCCCCGTTCGCGGATACCGTGAGAACCTCCTCACGATTGGAGACCCATGTACAGGCAGCGTTCTCCGGCAGATTCGAGAGCGTCACCGTCTGCGAACTGCCCATCTCCATCTCATCCTCGCCCTGCAGCGAAATATCTGTGGCCGCCAGCACCCGTTTTCCTCCGGTCAGCAGACATACGACCGTCAGGAGAAGAAGCAGCAGATACCGGAACCCCTTATGTTCCCATTGTTTCGTCATTGATTCCATCCTTCCTCATCTGATGCCGGGACAGGAAACCTGCCCCTGATAGCAAATATTTTCAGCCGGTTTCAGTATACACCGTCCCCGGAATCCGGTCAACCTTTCCCCCGGGACCTGCGCCGCGCCACGGCGTACTTCCACACACCATGCAGGGCATAGGAAGCAAAGAAAAACAGCGAGGCCAACGGGCCATACCCCATATAGCGGTAGACCCGGTAGGTCATCCCGGCGGAATGCAGCTTGCTGCCGGATTTACTGTTTGCCGCCATGCGGTACTTCAGATATGAATGCGGGAGACCGGCCGCCTCTCCGTACTTTTTTAAAATGTGCAGCCACATGATGTAATCCTCATGGGCCTCGTCATGTTCCATGGGAAACTCCCTCGCCACATCGGCGCGAATCAGCACGGAGGAACAGTTGATGCAATTATGGTACAGCAGAGAGCGATAGGTGATCTTCTCCCGCACCGGAATAAATCGTCCGGTCGAAGAACCGTCGGCCCGCATCAGCTCCCGGCCCGTACAGCTTAAGACCACATTGCGCCGCCGCATCACCTGCAGCTGGGCCGCCAGCTTGCGCGGCTCCCACCAGTCATCCGCATCCAGAAATGCGATATATTCGCCGCGGGCTGCCTCCACCCCGCGGTTGCGCGAGGCGGCGACACCGAGATTTCTTTCATTATGAAGACAGCGCAGCTGCGGCAGGTTTGCGTATCTTGCCAGCGCCCCCTCCAGATCGTCGGTCGAACCATCATCTACGACGATGATCTCCAGAGGCACCTTCTGAACCAGTGCCGACTCGACCGCCTGGCCGATGGTTGCGGCGCCGTTATGCACCGGCACAATCACCGACACGGTCACGTTCTCCATTCCCCCACCTCCATCGCATTAAGCGGGCCTGCATTCCGGCCTCCGCCGGAAAAACTCCCTGCGCTTTACAATGTGCGCTTCCTGTCCGTCCGGCTGTGGACCGAGGCCGTCTTCTGACTGGGATCCACACCCTCGGTATTCTCCTTCTGGAACAGGATCTTGAAGGTCAGCATACAGAGCTTCAGATCCATCCAGACCGAATAATTTTCAATATAATACAAATCCAGCTTCAGCTTATCATAGGGCGTCGTGTTGTATTTGCCATATACCTGCGCATAGCCGGTCAGACCGGCCTTCACCTTCAGACGATAATCAAACTCCGGAATCTCCTTCTTGTATTCCGCCGCGATCTCCGGCCGCTCCGGCCGGGGTCCCACCAGAGACATGTCCCCCTTCAGGATGTTGAGCAGCTGCGGCAGCTCATCGAGATGCAGGTTGCGGATCACGCGCCCCACCGGCGTGATGCGCGCGTCGCCGCGGGCGCAGAGTCTGGCCCCTCTGGACTCCGAATCCACGACCATACTGCGGAATTTATAGATCTGGAACACCTCGCCGTTCCGGGTCAGCCGGTCCTGCCGGTAGAAGACAGGCCCCCCGTCGTAGCCCTTGATCAGAAGAGCAATCACCAGCATGAAGGGAGAAGCCACAATGAGCATAAGAAGAGAGAGAAGAATATCCATAATCCGCTTCACCAGACGCTGTTCCACGGACAGCCCCCGGTTGCGGAAAAGCTGCAGCGCCGTGTCGAACAGATTGATGGTCTCCGAACTCATCATCATGATGTCCGAGATCTTCGGCACGGAATAGCACAGCACATCCTTCTCGAAACAGTATTTCAGGAAATCATTCCGCCGCTGAGCCGGAAGATCCCCGATCATCACGGCGTTATAATGATTGATTCTTTCCTTAATATATTCGTCGCTGCGTTCCTCGATGCAGACCGACTCCCGGATGATATACTTGTCCCGGCGCGTGGCGATCTTCTTGATGAAGCTGCGGGGACTGCGGTCGCCGTAGATCAACAGAATCTCCTTCGCCGGAAACAGCGTCGCATAGACCCATCTGGACATGATCAGCCACAGACAGACCGCGATGAAGTCAAAGCCTGTCATCCACAGAATCGGCGTCAGGTGGTCACCAAATGACCAGCGCCCGATCAGCGCCAGCTGAACATACGTAATCGCATTGACGATCACGACCACCAGCACCTGCGAGAGAAGAACATCCATCACCCGCAGATAGCCCACCTTCATGGAACCGTACACCTTGCCGAAGAAATAAATCAGCACCGCATACAGAAACAGGATCGCCCAGTGTCCCCGGCGGAAATAGAGGACACCGATAATACGACGATCATGATAATACGTAAACCAGAAATATGCATAGATGCCCGTCAGGATGGCCACGTTGAGCACAGTCAACAGAAAACGCACCAGACGCTTATATTGCTCTCTTTTTTTCATAACGCACATACCATAGCAGAAATCGCGGTCAGTGTCAATTGCTTCCGCCGACTTTCAGCTGCCGCTTATTTGATGGTACGCGCTTTCGTTGTTTTGGCATAGCTGCTGTAATACTTTGTCCCGTCCACCTTCCAGTAGGAGCGCACAGCGAAATAATAGTTCGTCCCGGATGTAAGCCCCGTGATCGTCTTCGTCGTCACCGAGCTTCCGACGTTGCCTACAGCGGTCCACTTGCCGCCCACCTGCTTATAGTACACGCGGTAGCCGCTGACGCCGCTGACCGATTTCCAGCGGACCTTCGCCTGCCCGGCTGTGCTGACGTTGACGGCGCTGATCACAGGAGCCGCCACCTCCACGGTACAGGAAATGCCCGATTTGTCGCAGCTTCCCCAGACCGTCGTCCCATTTACCTTGCGGTACGCCTTCACCGTGTAGGTATAGGTCTCCCCGTAGGTCAGGCCGGTCTCCGTGTAGCTGGTCTTCGTCCGCGTGGAAACCTTCGTCCACTTGCCGTTCACCTTGCGGTAGACCCGGTAACCCGCTGCGTTGCTGACCTTATTCCAGGTCACCGTCACCGTCCCGTAGGAATCACAGACGGCCGACACCAGCGTGGGCGTATCCGGCAGCGTGATAGCAGAGGTCGCCGAAACACCCGTTTTATCGTAAGAGCTCCATACGTTCGTACCGCTGACCGTCTTGTAAGCCTTCACGGTATAGGTATAGGTCGTATCAGATGTCAGTCCCGTGTCCGTATAGCTGACGGTCGAGGCGCCTTTCACGGTCGCGACCTTCTTCCAGGAGCCTCCCGACGTCTTACGGTAGATCCGGTAGCCGGTCACCCCGCTGACCTTCTCCCAGGTCACCGTGATGTCCCCGTCGTCGTCGCAGACAGCCGCCGAGAGAACCGGGTCGGGCGGACAGCATACCGCCCGCGCTTTCGTTGTTTTGGCATAGCTGCTGTAATACTTTGTCCCGTCCACCTTCCAGTAGGAGCGCACAGCGAAATAATAGTTCGTCCCGGATGTAAGCCCCGTGATCGTCTTCGTCGTCACCGAGCTTCCGACGTTGCCTACAGCGGTCCACTTGCCGCCCACCTGCTTATAGTACACGCGGTAGCCGCTGACGCCGCTGACCGATTTCCAGCGGACCTTCGCCTGCCCGGCTGTGCTGACGTTGACGGCGCTGATCACAGGAGCCGCCACCTCCACGGTACAGGAAATGCCCGATTTGTCGCAGCTTCCCCAGACCGTCGTCCCATTTACCTTGCGGTACGCCTTCACCGTGTAGGTATAGGTCTCCCCGTAGGTCAGGCCGGTCTCCGTGTAGCTGGTCTTCGTCCGCGTGGAAACCTTCGTCCACTTGCCGTTCACCTTGCGGTAGACCCGGTAACCCGCTGCGTTGCTGACCTTATTCCAGGTCACCGTCACCGTCCCGTAGGAATCACAGACGGCCGACACCAGCGTGGGCGTATCCGGCAGCGTGATAGCAGAGGTCGCCGAAACACCCGTTTTATCGTAAGAGCTCCATACGTTCGTACCGCTGACCGTCTTGTAAGCCTTCACGGTATAGGTATAGGTCGTATCAGATGTCAGTCCCGTGTCCGTATAGCTGACGGTCGAGGCGCCTTTCACGGTCGCGACCTTCTTCCAGGAGCCTCCCGACGTCTTACGGTAGATCCGGTAGCCGGTCACCCCGCTGACCTTCTCCCAGGTCACCGTGATGTCCCCGTCGTCGTCGCAGACAGCCGCCGAGAGAACCGGGTCGGGCGGACAGCATACCGCCGAGAGGCCGGTCTGATCGTAGCTGCCCAGCATCGTGGAACCATTTTCCGTATAATAGGCGCGGACCGTGTATGTATAGGTGGTCCCCGTCGTCAGAGACTTAATCGTATAAGAGGTCTTCGTAGTATTTCCCAGCTGCTTCCAGCTGCCGTTCACCTTCTGATAGACACGATATCCCTCGGCGCCCGAGACCTTCGTCCAGCTGATCTTCTGAGATGTCGTGCTGACCGCCGTGAGACTCGAGAGCGTCGGCGCCTCCATCCGTGTCGTGGCACTGATGCCCGTCTGGTCAATGGTACTGCTGTACGTAGTTCCATCCAGCGTCACATAAGCCCGCACCGTATAGGTATACGTAGTCAGCGCCGTTAGCCCCGTATCGGTATAGCTGGTGGAGGTGGTGGTCGTCACAGTCTCCCAGGCACCGTCCCCCGTCTTGCGGTAGAGCCGATATTTGTCAGCGCCTGTCACAGCCGCCCATTTCACTGTAATGCCGCCATCGCTGGTCGCCGTCGCAGAGGTGAGCGTCACCGTCGCCGGCTTCACATACACGGTCGCCTTGGCGGAGACACTGCCGACCTTCAGCGTGATGGTCGCCTTCCCGGCCGCCACAGCCGTCACCTTGCCGCTGCTGCTCACCGTAGCCACCGAAGTATCTGAACTCTTCCAGGTCACAGTCCCCGAGGCCGTTGACGTATAGGTCAGTGTGCTGCTCTTCCCGGCCTTCAGCGTCAGCGTGGTATCGCTCAGAGTGATGGTCCCCGTGCCGGTCTCCCCGTTCAGAGACACCGCGCTGCTGGCCGTATAGGTCACGGAATCCCGGGTCTTACTGCGGTACAGCGTGTAGGGAGTCCCGCTTCGTCCCAGATATTTGCTGTAAAGATCTGACAGTGTCTTGTTGCCGCCCTCGCCGTAGCGCGTCAGCTTCGTGCTGGGGGGCGTCTGCTCGATGATATCCACATAGACCATATCTCCGTCGCTGTCATAGCCGACATCGCTGACCATGACCACGTGGCTTCCGGCCAGGACAAAGGCATCGCCGATCTGCACACTGTAAATGCTCTGGCTGGACACCTTCGTGGCATAGCTGGCGATCGTCCGGGTCGTCTGACGCGAGGAAAGATTCCAGGACCAGGATACGAAGGAGCTGCAGTCACAGGAATAATAAGGCGCTGTATGATTGTATGTAGATTTGCTGGTATACATCAGGCTGGTCACGTCCGCCACCGCCGCGGCAAATTCATCCAGCGACGCATCCCAGGGAACATAGGCGGCATACACAGGCTGCCCATAAGGAAGACCCGTATAGGTGGTTCCCGCTTCATAATAATAGGTAGAACTGCTGGCTCCCCAGCCCGTGATGGTCTTCAGGGGCGTCCAGGTAATCTCATGCTGCTGTCTGGCCCGCTTGACCATATTCCTCTGGCCGTCGGACACGGAGGAATCATTGAGGATCGACGTCGTCCCGCTGGAAGTCACCGCGTCCACGTCGTCCTCCTTCACGCCGGTCTCGGCATATTCCTCAGCATTCTCCTCGCAGACCTCACAGTCGTCGGCTTCCAGCGCCTCCGCCAGAGCGGTCACCGCGTCCACACCGTCGCCCAGCGTATATTTTTCCACCGCAGAGGCCGGATCGTCCCCGAACAGATCCCGGATGCGGGCCTGGTAATTCTCGCTGCCGATCTCCAGGAGCAGATAATCATCTGCCGTGTAGAAACTGGTCACACCCGTGGAGATGAGCTCTCCTTCCGCATAGAGAGTATAATCCCACCTCGAGCCGGTCGCTGTGATGCAGCCGTAGTCCGTGGGAATAAAATGAACGATCTCCCCGTTCTCCTCCGTGAGCACGCTCGTCCCGTCCTCCCAGGTATAAAGATCGCCGTCTGACAGATAATAGAAGGTGAGATCGCTGCTCACATACATCTCCTCGATCTCCGCCGGGGTGGTGAAGCAGGTCGTCTTCGTCCCGGTGCTGACGTCATAACAGTAAACAGCGGAACCGGATCCCTTCTCCGTAGTATAATACACGCTGTCGTCGATCACATTGATGTTCGCGGCCGCATCCGAGGTGAGCTTTGTTTCACTGTCATCCTCCAGGGAGTAGAGGGCATTGCTCTTCTCTGTGTTCGCATAGTACACCACATCCCCGGATGCGTCGGAGGCCAGGACACCCCCGTTCAGAATGTTTTCGCTGCTGTTTCCCAGTTCCAGGGAAGCCGCCCGTACCGTCTCCGTCCCGCCCAACAGGAGCAGGCACAACGCCGCCGTGCAGAGGATCTTCCGTGTTCTCATTCTGTCTTTCTTCATTATAAATGTATCTCCCTGTCTTTCTCTACATACGGAACTCTTGCCTTATCTGCTTCATTCCGGGGCTTTATCCGCCCCGTTCCTTTAAGCCTAACACGCTTCCCGGACGACGTCAAGAAAGTTCCTGCCTCTTCGTCAGAAATTCTGCCTCCGATGAACCGGATACCGGCCTGAAGCAGCGCAGACTGAGCTTCGCAAAGTCGTTTGCAAAGATTTACAACTGTGCTATACTTACCCAATAGAATAACGTTTCATTTTGTCAGAACTGTATCATGGAGGAAAGATAGATGAAAAAAAACACAGCAGCCGCCCTGCTTCTGGCAGGGATCACCCTGGCGGCCCTCGGCGGTCCGCGGGCGGTACAGGCCGCCGTACAGACGGATGACAGCACGGTCATCGAGGAGGGCGTCAGCGCCCGGGGCATCGACTTAAGCGGCCGGACCGCAGCGGAGGCCCGGGAACTTCTGGAAAATGAATTTCAGTCCATCGCCGCATCCACTCTCACCGTCACCTTTGACGAACAGAGCGCTAAGATCACGCCCGGCGAGCTGGGCCTCACCTGGGATGTGGACACAGCCGTCGAGGAAGCGGCTTCTCTGGGCAAGAGCGGCCAGCTCATTGCCCGCTATAAGACACAGGCGGATCTGAAGGCTACCGGCGTCACGGTGGAGGTTTCCTATACCTATGACAGCGACGCAGTGACTGCCTTCGTCGAAGAGGAGGTCGCCGCCTACGATACGGAAGCCGTCGACGCCACGCTGACGCGGGAGAACGGGAGCTTTGTCGTCACTGAGGAGACCAACGGTCTGGCGACTGACGTGGAGGCCACCGTCGAAGCCATCACGCAGACCCTGGATAAATCTCTGTCCACGGAGATGACCGTCGCCGCCGTGGTGGAGGTGACAGAACCGGAGCGCACCGCGGAGGCGCTCTCCCAGGTGCAGGATGCGCTGGGAACCTACAGCACCAGCTATTCCTTCAGCAGCTCCGCCCGGAAGACGAACATCCGTGTGGCCACGGAACGGCTTGACGGAGCGGTGCTGATGCCCGGGGAATCGCTCTCTGTCAGCGACACGATTCTCAGCCGCACGGCGGCCAACGGCTACGAACTGGCGCCCCAGTATGTGGACGGACAATCGGAGGATTCCTATGGCGGCGGCGTCTGCCAGGTCTCCACGACCCTGTACAATGCAGTGCTGCGCGCCGAACTGCAGGTCGACGAGAGACACCCTCACTCCATGGTCGTCTCCTACGTCCCCTATTCCTCTGATGCCGCCATCGCCGAAGGAAGCAAGGATTTCATTTTTACCAATGATTCGGAATATCCGATCTACATCGCCGCCACCGCCGACGGCGCGACCCTGACCTTTACGATCTACGGGAAGGAGACCCGGGACGCGAGCCGGACCATCGAATTCGTCTCCGAAACCCTTTCCTATACAACACCCGAGGCAACCGAGAAGGAAGACTCCAGCATGTACGAAGGCGAGACCCGTACCGAGGGTTCCGTTCACCCCGCCGTACGCTCTACGCTGACCAAGATTGTCTATGAAGACGGGGTCGAGGTCAGCCGGGAGGTGGTAAATTCGGATTCCTACCGCGGCTCCGGCCAGACCATCTACAAGGGCACGAAGAAGAAGGAAACGGAGACCACCGAGGCCGAAAAGGAGACTACGGAGGAAGAGACGACCACAAAGGAAAGTAAGAAGGAGACTACGAAAGCCGAAGAGGAGTCCACGACGAAGAGTAAGAAAGAAACCACTGAGGCGGAGGAAGAAGCTGCCACGGAGAAGTCCGAAGAAGCCGCCACGGAGGACAGCGGCGAGTAGAAATGTGCATCGGGCAGGAGGCGAAATCATTCGCCGCCTGCCCGTCTGCGCCGGCCGCGTATGGCGTAAGCCATAAAACCCATTGCGCGGCCGTGTGCATCAAGGCTGAAAAATCCCGGGGCCGAAGAATTCGGCAGCCCGGGATTTTTCAGCATCACTGCATGTAGTCATTCAGATAACCGGTAAAAAGCTCCGCCAGCTCCTCTTCGTAGGGCTCCAGCGCAGCCAGACAGACGAGGAGGACCATCCCTGTGAGAAGCATCACCACGCCGAGGACGATGCCGACGATGGCCTGACCGCGCCGCCGTGAGCGGCTCCCCAGGATTCCGAAGGCGATGGCCGCCACGCTCAGAATGATCGTAATATAGGGCATCGTGACCGACACAATACTGAGGATGCCCAGGATCAGGGAAGCCCGCGCACAGCCCGCGCTGGCGAAGTGCTCCTCCTCCCGGTTCTTTCTCCTGTATTCTTCCTGCTCTCTCCGCCTCTGTTCCTGCGAATCGTAAGGCTCCACCGGTGTTCCGCAGTTTCCGCACACCAGCGCCTGCTCCGGCAGTTCCGCGCCGCATTTTCTGCACTTCATACTCAGCGCCTCCTGACACTATCCTGTTTTGCTAATCACTCCAGTTCAATCTCCTCCAGCTCCTTCGGAGGAACCTGTCTCGTGGAGGTGCGGACCGATTTCTTCACCTCCATGGTTGCCTTATTGATGGGGATGATGGTCCCGGCTCCGGCGACGCAGCCGCCGGGGCAGCCCATGTCCTCGATCAGGCAGCCGTTCTTCTTGCCCGCCTTGGCCAGCATCAGCATCTTCTTGCAGTCAGCCAGACCCTCGGCGTGCTCGATCATCACGTCCTCCTCCGGATAATATTCGTTGATACACTTCTCGATGGCCGCCGCCACGCCGCCCGCGATGCCGTAGCCCCGGCCCGCACCGGTGGCATCGTGAATCTCCTGAGACGCCTCATAATTGTCAAAAGAAATCCCCTTCGCTGCAAAGATAGCGTCCAGCTCCTCAAAGGTGATGACGAAGTCCACATCACTGCGCACGGACCGACGGGAGGCCTCCAGCTTCTTGGAGGCGCAGGGTCCGATGAAGACCACGCGGCAGTCCGGATATTTCTGTTTCACGGTCCGGGCTGTGGCCACCATGGGTGTCAGCGAGTTGGAGATGCTCTCGATGGTCTCCGGGAAATACAGCTTGGCCAGCATGGACCAGGACGGGCAGCACGAGGTCAGCAGGAAGGGCAGATCGCCGTGGAGCACCTCCTTCACATAATGATGTGCTTCTGTCACCGCGCCCATGTCGGCGCCCAGTGCCACCTCGAAGACATCCTTGAAACCGATCTCCAGCAGCGCTGCCTTGATATGCTTGGGGCTGGCCTTGGGGCCGAACTGTCCCACGTACGCCGGCGCGATAATGGCGATGATCTGATCACCCCGCTTCATGGCCTGAATCATCTGGAAGATCTGCGATTTGTCGGCAATGGCCCCGAAGGGGCAGTTCACCATGCACATCCCGCAGGAAACACATTTGTCCGGGTTAATCTTCGCGCGGCCCAGCTCGTCGCTCTCGATGGCACCCACGCCGCAGGCATCGGCGCAGGGGCGCGTCTGGTGCATGATGGCGTCGTACGGGCAGACGGATTTGCAGCGCCCGCATTTGATGCACTTATTCTCATCAATGTGAGAACGGCCGTCCTTCATATAAATGGCATCCTTGGGGCACACCTCAATACAGGGGTGCGCCACACAGCCGCGGCAGCCGTCGCTGACCCAGTACCGCTTGGGCACGCAGGCGTCGCAGGTCGAGGGAATGACCTGCATCAGCGGCGGTTCATAATATTTGTCAGCGATGTTGCTTTCCTCCAGGCCGCTGGTCAGATGCACCGGCTGATCCTCCGGACGCAGGCTCATGCCCATGGCCAGACGCACCCGCTCCGAGGAAATGGCCCGCTCTCTCCAGATGCTCTCCCGGTAGCGCGGCACATCGCCGGAGGAAATGATATAGGGGATGGCCTCGATGTCACTCTTGATGTCCGTGGACTCGAACGCGACCCGCGCCACCTCGGTGAACACCTGCTTGCGCAGGCGCTTAACACTGGTATCCAATCCTCTTTCCATAAATACAGTCAACCTCCTGTCCGGGATCCGTGTCCCGACTGCTCTTTCTCTTTTTTGTTCGATATTCAATAAGAATGCTTCGGGACGCCCGCAATCTCTTCCGGACCGCTGTCCCTTGTGTCATACAGGATACATCAGGGAATGGGGCATTTCAAGTATATTTTCTTCTTTCCTTCTTTTCCCGGAACGTTCACCACGCGGTGTGATCGGTGTGCAGAAGCCGGTGCGCCGTCTCCGACAGGGGCTCGCCCAGATAATCCCGGTACAGCTTCTGTACCTCCGGATTCTCATGGGAGAATCGCAGAGGGCTCTTCCGGTCGAGCGCATAGAGCTGTCCGCCCCGGCCGCAGGCCCATTCCTCCCCGTCATGAATGGGCTGTCCTCCGCCGCCGACGCAGCCGCCGGGACAGGCCATGACCTCCACAAAATCATAGCGGACTTCACCGCGGCGCAGCCGCTCGATCAGCTGACGGGCATTCTTCAGGCCGCTGACCACCGCCACCCGGACCATCGTACCGGCCAGGTTAAATTCTCCCTCGCGCACGCCGGTTTGCTCCTGCCCACGGATCTCGCGGAAGGAATCCGGATCCGGATTCTTGTGATGAAGCAGGAAATACGCGGAACGGAGGGCCGCCTCCATGACGCCGCCGGTGACGCCGAAGAGCGCCCCCGCCCCGGTGGCGGTTCCCAGCATGTCATCGAACGGCTCCTCCCGCAGGGCCTCCACCATGATCCGGTCGGCCCGGACCATGCGCGCCAGCTCCCGGGTCGTCAGCACACAATCCACATCCCGCCCCTCCGAGACATTGATGCCGGAAAGCGCCGCCTCCGCCTTCTTGGCCACACAGGGCATGACCGACACACTGAAGATCTTCTTCGGCGCGAGGCCTTCTTTTTCCGCAAAATATGTCTTCACCACGCTGCCAAACATCTGCTGAGGAGATTTGGCGGTAGAAAGCTGCTCCACCATGTCCGGATACTGCGTTTTCAGGAAACGCACCCAGCCGGGGCAGCAGGAGGTGAACAGGGGCTTTCCGCTCTCGCGGATCTCATCCAACCGCGCCAGCAGCTCGCTCCCCTCTTCCATAATCGTCAGATCCGCGGAAAAGTCCGTGTCAAAAACGTAATCGAAACCTAACCTATGCAGGGTCGCCACCAGCCGTCCCACGGTGGCCCGCTCCGCCGGGATTCCCAGGCTCTCCGCCCAGGCCGTGCGCACGGCGGGCGCCACCTGCACTACAGTCACGATCTCCGGATCTGCCATCGCCGCCAGGACCTCGTCATGATCCTCGCGCCCGTGGAGAGCGCCCACGGGGCAGTGCGTAATACACTGACCGCAGAGGACGCAGTTCGATTGTTCAATATCGCCGCTCCCCGCAACACCCACCGTCGTACGGGCGCCGGTATTGACAATGTCCCAGACGGACAGTCCCTGCACCTTATCGCAGATCTGTACACAGCGCATACATTTGATGCAGCGCTCCGCATGCCGGATCAGGGGAAAACGCGGGTTCCACGGCTCGGGACTCCAGTCATCCGGATACGGCGTCGAGGTGAGGCCCATGTCATTGGCGATCGCCTGCAGCGCACAGTTACCGCTCCGCATACAGATCGCACAGCGGCTGTCATGCTGCGAGAGGATCAGCTGCACGTTCGTCCGTCGGGCCGCCCGCACCCGGGGGCTGTTGGTGAGAATCTCCATCCCCTCCTGCGCCACATTGTTGCAGGAGGTGATCAGCTTCTCTTTGCCCGCCAGCTCCACCAGGCAGACGCGGCAGGCAGCGATCTCGTTGATCTCCTTCAGATAGCACAGATGAGGAATCCGGATCCCCACGGAGGCCGCCGCCTCCATCACCGTCGTCCCCTCGGGGACCGACACCGGAATGTGATCGATCATCAGATTTACCATCGGTTCTCCCGGCCCCCTTTCAGAATTCCGTAACCAAAATGGTCGCAGCGCAGGCAACGTCCCGCCTCCTGGCGGGCCTCCTCCTCCGTCATCCCCATTTCGATCTGTTCAAAATTGTTCCGGCGCTCACCGGTCCCGGCTTCCCGCAGATTGATGCGGCCACAGGGCTTCCGGTCCGCCAGGTTCGCCGGCGGAATCTCCACATCGCAGCCAATGCTGTGATGGAATCCCAGATACTCATCGATGTTGGCCGCCGTCACCTTCCCGGCGGCAATCGCCTGAATCACCGTAGCCGGTCCGGTGACACAGTCACCGCCGACAAACACCCCGGGGACGTCCCCCTCCAGGCTGTCATCCACAGCCTGCATGATGCCCTGCCGCACACTCAGGCCGAATTCTTCAAAATGCTGCGTCTCGATACCCTGGCCGATGGCGGTCACCACCAGATCACAGGGAATCCGCACCGGCTCCTGCGCGGCGGGCACAGGCCGCGGGCGTCCCTGGGCATCCATGGCGCCGCTGATCTGGGGCTGCACGATAACAGCCTCGACGCTCCCGTCTTCTCCTGTCTCCAGACGCACCGGCGCAGCCAGCGTCACCAGCTCGGCGCCCTCGGCGATCGCCCCCTCTACCTCCTCGGGCAGAGCCGTCATATCGCCGCGGCGGCGGCGGTAGGCCACCGTCACCTTCTTCGCACCCAGGCGGATGGCCGTGCGTGTGCAGTCCATGGCCACATTGCCCCCGCCGATGATGACAACACGCTTCCCTTCGAAATCCATGGGAATCTCCATGCCGACATTGCGCAGCATCTCCACGGCGGAGAGCACGGTATCCCTGCGGATGTTTTCACCGGCCTCAATGCCTGCCTCTTTATTCGTCTGCGCCCCGATGGCGATATATACGGCGTCAAAGCTGTCGTGCAGTTCGCGGATCGTGATATCCGAGCCCACCTTCACATTCCTGTGCACCCGGATCCCCGTGGAGAGAATCGCGTCAATGTCCTCCTGCAGCCGTTCCCGCGGGAAACGGTAGGGCGGGATCCCGTACCGGAGCATGCCGCCCAGGTGGGGCTTCTCCTCATAGAGATCCACCCGGTGTCCCATCAGAGCCAGATAATAGGCGGCAGAAAGACCGCTGGGGCCGCCTCCCACGATGGCCACCGCCCGGCCGGTCGCCGGCTGATTGGCGGGCACCAGAACCGTATCGGCCCGGGCATGGTCCACCGCCATCCGCTTCAGCGCCCGGATGTTGACGGCGCTGTCGATCATATTCCGGCGGCAGCGGGCCTCACAGGGATGTTCGCAGACCAGGGCACAGGCCGTAGGAAAGGGATTGTCCTTGCGGATCAGGCGCACCGCATCGGCGTAGCGCCCCTCACCCACCAGAGCAATGTACCCCGGCACATCCACGCCCGCCGGACAGAGAGCCCGGCAGGGTACCGGCTGCGTGATACCGTAAGCGCACCGCCCGTTCCGGATATGGGAAAGATAATCGTCGCGGCATCCCTTCAGACCGTTTAACACCATGCGCGCTGCATCGTAACCGATGGCACAATCCGCAGAGATCTCGATGGACTCCGCCGTGCTCCGGATCAGTTCCAGTGTCTCCTCCGTCCCCCGTCCTTCCAGCACATCTGTCATCAGCCGCTGCAGCTGCCCCAGACCTACCCGGCAGGGGACACATTTGCCGCAGGACTGCGCGTGGCAGAGGCGCAGAAAGGAGATCTGCATATCCACCGGGCAGAGTCCGGGGGGACTGGCCGTGATATGGCGCTCCAGATCCAGGTACAGCTGCTCGATCGTAAGCTGCGCCTCATCCGGCGTGGATATCCGCAATCTGCTCATACCGTCTTCCCTCCCCTGTAAGCACACCCTTCTTTACGTGTGCCTTGTTCACTGAACGACAAAATATTTGTCGTTCACTATAGTATAAGAGGATTGCCCTCAATTGTCAAAACGAATCGCGTCAAAATGAACACTTCCGTCGCCTTTCCAGCTGCCGACGCTGCGCGGGAAATGGCCTGATGCGCCCGCTGCCGCCAAAAAAACAGGCCGGCAGATTTACCTGTCAGCCTGTCTGAAATCTCTTTCTCTGTATATTCCCGCCGGGCGCTTTATCTTACGCTCCGGCCCGGAAGCGGTTTATTTATACCCAGCCCTGCTCCCGCATGCCCTTGACGACCTTGCGGAAACCGGCGATATTCGCGCCTGTCACATAGTTACCGGCCTGATCATAGTCCTCCGCAGCGGCGGACACCTGATGGAAGATATCCTTCATGATCTCACGCAGCTCCTGATCAACACTCTCAAAGCTCCGGTGCACCCGCATGCTGTTCTGGGACATCTCCAGCGCAGATACAGCCACGCCGCCGGCGTTGGACGCCTTGCCGGGCATGAAGAGAATGCCCTTCGACTGCAGATAATCCGTCGTCTCGCGGGTCGTGGGCATATTGGCGCCCTCCGCCACGGCGATGCAGCCGTTGGCAACCAGATCCATCGCATCGTCCAGACCCAGCTCGTTCTGAATCGCGCAGGGCAGCGCCACATCGCACTTCACTTCCCAGACCTTCTTGCCGTCGCGGTAGGTGGCACCGGGCACCAGCTTCACATATTCGCTGATGCGGGCACGGCGCACTTCCTTAAGCTCCTTGACCACCGCCACATCGATGCCGTTAGGGTCATACACATAGCCGTTGGAGTCACTGACCGTCACGACCTTCGCGCCCAGCTGCTGCGCCTTCTCTACCGCGTAGGTGGCGACATTCCCTGAACCGGAGACGACCACCGTCGCACCGTCCATCGTTCTCCCATGTGCCTGCAGCATCTCCTCAGCGATGTAGACCAGACCATAGCCCGTGGCCTCCGTACGCACCAGAGAGCCGCCGTAGGACAGGCCCTTGCCGGTGAGGGTTCCCTCAAACTGGTTCGTCAGCCGCTTGTACTGACCGTACAGGAAACCGATCTCCCGGCCGCCCACGCCGATATCGCCGGCCGGCACATCCTCATTGGGTCCGATATATTTGAAAAGCTCGGTCATAAAACTCTGGCAGAAAGCCATGACCTCGCGGTCCGACTTCCCCTTCGGGTTAAAATTGGAACCGCCCTTGCCGCCGCCGATCGGCTGACCGGTCAGCGCGTTCTTGAAGGTCTGCTCGAAAGCCAGGAAATTCATGCTGCTGCGGTTTACGCTGGGATGAAAACGAAGGCCTCCCTTGTACGGTCCCAACGCGCTGTTGAACTGCACGCGGAATCCGCGGTTCACATGCAGCTTGCCGTGATCATCCACCCACGGTACACGAAAGGAGACGCTTCTCTCCGGTTCCAGCAGACGCTCCAGCAGGCACGCCTCCCGATATTCCTTCTCATGCTTTTCCACCACCGGGGCGATGGAATCCAGTACCTCTTTCACTGCCTGATGAAATTCCGGCTCCGCGGGATTCATCTGCTTCACCATTGCCATGACTTCCTGTACGTACGTCATTGTCTGATACCCTCCTTCAGAGTCCGCAGATGCTGTTCCCGGCACGCGGATGCTCCTGTGCGTTAATGCGTCAACAAGTTAATTCGTTATCGATTTATTGTATTAAACAATTCTGGACAACAAAAAATAAAGACTAAACCTATCTAATCTTTATCCGGAACGCCGTTGTTCCTCAGACAGTATAGTACACATTTATATCTGTGTCAAGGCCAAAATTAAATTTCTAAAGTTTGAGTGTTTGTCTGCGTAATTTTTCAAATTTGAAAATCAAATTTCTTTGTTTTTAACAAGACATTCCATTTTTTGATATATTTATTCTTTTCGTAATTGTATTTATTTTCAATATATTGAACAGTACTGCCTTTTCAGTTTCATTTTGTTTCGCCAAAATTTCATGTTTATGAAATCCCCTTTGTTCCTTCTCAACACATATTTTTGTGTATTTTTCCGAAATCTCCAGTGGAACTCCCGGACAAAATCTATTATACTAGAAAGAACGATGCATTCAGTTGTACAGAAAATGGCTGCAGGGACAGCAAAAATGATCAACGATACAGGACCGGGAATATTTCCTGATCAGGAGGAGACTATGAGCGATAGATTGAACGCGATCTGCCGCGAGGCCGCCGGGAAGCTGCAGAGGGCAGCAAACCGGCAGGAGCTGGCGGAAGCGAGAAGAGAGATACTGGGGAAACACGGCGCTCTGGCACAGCAGATGCGGGCGCTTCGTGAACTGCCGGAGGAAGAACGGGCCGCCTTCGGCGCCCGCGTCAACCGGGAAAAGCGGCTTCTGGAGGAGTCCTTCGCCTGCCGGGAGGCGGAGATGGAGGAGGCGGAGCTGACCGCGCGTCTCGCGGCGGAGACCATCGATGTGACGCTGCCGGCGGCAAAGATCCAGGACGGACACCGCCACCCGATTACCCGGATCATGGAAGAGATTCAGAATCTCTTCATCGGCATGGGCTATGAAGTCGTGGAGGGTCCGGAGGTGGAGTATGACTATTACAATTTCGAGGCGTTAAACATCCCCGACGATCACCCTCTGCGGGAGGAACAGGACACATTTATCATCAACCCGAATATCCTGCTGCGCACGCAGACGACGCCGGTGGAGATTCGCGTCATGGAGCGGCAGCGGCCGCCGATCTGCGCCATCGCCTCGGGCCGGGTCTTCCGCGCGCAGGAAGCCGGCGCCACTTCCTCACCGAATTTTCATCAGATCGAGGGACTGGTCATCGATAAGAACATCACCTTTTCCGATTTGAAGGGGACGATGGCTGTCTTTGCCCGGAATATGCTCGGCTCCACCCGCGTGAAATTCCGCCCCTACAAATACCCCTACAATGAACCCAGCGCCAAGATGGATGTAGCCTGCTTCCACTGCGGCGGCCGGGGCTGCCCGGTCTGCGGCGGCGAGGGCTGGGTCGAGATTCTCGGCTGCGGCATGATTCATCCCAAGGTGCTAAGCATGAGCGGCATCGATCCGGATATCTACTCCGGCTTCGGATTTGGTCTGGACGTAGAGCAGATCGCCATGCTGAAATGGGGCATCGACGATATGCGGCTGCTGTATGAAAATGACGAGAGCTTTCTGGCACAGTTCTGAGGGGAGAAACCATGAAGATTACATTATCCTGGATAAAATCATATGTTCCGGATCTGGCGGTTTCAGCGCAGGAATTCGCGGATACCATGACCATGTCGGGAACGAAGGTCACGGGCTGGGAGCGTACAGACCGGAACCTGGAGAAAATTGTTATAGGACGCGTCCTTTCCTGTGAAAAACACCCGGCCGCAGAGAACCTGACGGTCTGCCGCGTAGACACCGGAAATGGTGAGATTCAGTGTGTCACAGCCGCCGCCAACCTGGAACCGGAGGATCTGGTTCCCGTCGCCCTGGAGGGCGGCAAGGTCGTCCGGCTTCACGGCAGTGATACAGACAGCGCGGACGGGGTCCGTATCTGCCGGGAAACGATCCGCGGCGTAGAATCTCAGGGTGTGCTCTGCTCGGTGGAGGAACTGGGATTTACCCGGGAAGCCGTGACGGACACACCGGCCTACGCCGTCTATGTCTTCAGTGAGGAGGCGCCGGTTGGCGCGGACGCGGTGAAGGCGCTGGGTCTCTCCGACGTCATCTTTACCTTCGAACCGGCGCCGGCCCGCAAGGACTGCTTCCGCGTGGTGGGCATGGCCCGGGAGGTGGCCGCCGTTTTCGGGCTGGATTTCCGGGCGCCTGACGTGAAGATCGCCGCCGGGGAGGGCAACGTGGAAGATTACCTGACCGTACGGGTGCGGGACGGCGTCCTGTGTCCCCGCTATTGTGCGCGGGTCATTCGGAATGTGAAGCTGGCTCCCTCTCCCCGATGGATGCAGCAGCGTCTCGTCTCCTGCGGCATCCGCCCGGTCAACAACCTGGTGGACATCACCAACTATGTGATGGAGGAGCTCGGGCAGCCCATCCTGGCCTTCGATCTGGAAAGTCTGGCAGGACATACGCTGACTCTGGAGCGCGCGGAGGACGGTCATCAGTTCCGTACGCTCGACGGCCAGCTGCGCAATGTCGACGCGCAGACGCTGATGCTCTGCGATGCCAGACGCGCCATCGGCATCGCCGGTCTCATGGGCGGAAACAGCACCAAGGTCTCTGCGAGCGGACGGGACATCGTCCTCGAGGCGGCCTGCTTCGACGGTGCCTACATCCGCCGCATGTCCCGAAAACTGAATCTGACCACGGAGATCTCCACCCGTTATGCCCGGGGGCTGGATGCCAATTACGCCGAAGAGGGTCTGAACCGGGCCTGCCAGCTCCTGGAAGAGCTGGCGGACGCTCAGGTGGTGGGCGGCATGATCGACGAGTGCTCCACCGTCGTAGGCAGCAAACGGATCGAGTTCCATCCGCAGTGGATCAACCACCATCTGGGAACGCAGATTCCTGAAGAAGAAATGATCGCCTGCCTCAAACGGCTGGGCTTTGAATACGATCAGGAAAACGGAGACATGATCACACCGCCGGACCGCCAGGACGTGGATACGGAGGCGGAGCTCGCCGGAGAGATTGCCCGGCTCTACGGCTATGACCGGATCCCCATGACCATCCCGCGTGTGGAGACCACCCGCGGCAGCTTCCCGCAGAAGATGCAGATCGAGAACATCGCCCGGAATCTGGCGGAGTTCCACGGTTACAGCCAGATCATGACCTACTCCTTCAACGACCCGGCGGTCTTCGACCGGCTGCGCCTGGCGCAGAACGCACCGGAGCGGAGAACGATCCGCATCAGAAATCCACTCAATGAAGAAAACAGCATCCTACGCACGACCTCCGTAGGAAACATGCTGGAGACATTGGCTCTCAACGCCCGGCGCAGGCACCGTCATGTGCGTTTCTATGAGCTGGCCAATATCTACCTGACCCGGGATCTGGAGAAAAACGAACTGCCGGATGAACGGATGCAGTTCACGCTGGGGGCCTACGGCCGGGACGATTTCTTTGATTTGAAAGGAATCGTGGAAGAATTCCTGCGACGGACCGGACTGCGAAAGGCACTGGTCTGCGATCCCCACGCCGGAAAGCCTTTCCTGCATCCCGGACGGCAGGCCGCTCTGCTCTATGACGGCTGCGTCATCGGCTATCTGGGAGAGGTGCATCCCCAGGTCGCGGAGAGCTACGGGATTCCGGCACGCGTCACCCTGGCGGTGCTCGATATGCCGGAGATCGTAAAGAGAGCGAATTTTACGCTGCATTGCAGGGGTCTCAACCGTCACGCCCGTGTGGTGTGGGATCTGAGTCTTCAGGTGGAAGACAGCCGCCCGGCCGGGGCGGTGGAAACCTCCCTGCGCAGCGCGGCCGGACCGTGGCTGGAGAAATGCGAGCTGGAGGAGGTCTATGAGGGCGCCCCGCTTCCGGCAGGAAGCAAATCCCTGACCTACCACCTTCGGTTCCAGGCGGATGACCGCGATCTCTCCGGGAAGGAAGTCGGAGAACAGCTGCAGAAGATCACCGCGGCCCTGGAGCGGGAAGGGATCCGGGTGAGAGGATAGAACCATAGAACCGATTTCTACAAAACAGGGACTTTTTATCATCGCGGTTTGTGCCGTCACCCGAAGGACGGCAGAAGGGAGATTTCCATGTCAGAGAGAAGGAAGAAAAGAGTCAAAGATTCCATGGCGGAACAGTCCTACCTGCTGAGTCCCCGCTGCCTGAATGCATCAGGCTATCTGTTCGGCGGCCAGCTCCTGTCATGGATTGATGAGCTGGCCGGCGTCGTGTCACGACGCCATGCGGAGATGAATGTCGTAACCGTCGCCGTAGACAACATGTATTTCCGGGCGGGTGCCAAACTGGGCGACACCGTTGTCCTTATCGGCCGCCTGACACATGTGGGACGTTCTTCCATGGAAGTGCGCATTGACTCTTACCGGGAAGCCATCGACGGCACCCGGGAAATGATCAACCGCGCCTATTTTGTCATGGTCGGCACCGATGAGAACCGCGTCCCCGCCCAGGTCCCGGATCTGATCGTCGAAGGCGTCACCCAGCAGATCGAATGGGAGGCTGGCGAAAGGCGGGCGAAGCTGCGGCGGGAACGGCAGGAGGAGGGGTATTAAGGCTGTCTTTCCAGGCAATTCTCATAACGGCAACAGGCCGGGCGACATGCGCCCGGCCTGTTGCCGTTATTCATTCTTCATTGGTCACTGTATTTCTTTCATCTGTCTTCTACCCAAACAGCTCCATCAGCGCCTCCCGGTTCAGCGTGAAGTCGGCCACGCCCTCGCCCTCCACCACGGAGTCAGCCAGGGCGGCTTTCTTCTCCTGCAGCTTCACGATCTTCTCCTCAATCGTGTCCTTCGTCACCAGCTTCATGACATTGACGACGTGCTCCTGCCCGATGCGGTGCGCCCGGTCGGTAGCCTGGTTCTGCGCGGCCACGTTCCACCAGGGATCCACATGGATAACCATATCGGCGGCGGTCAGGTTGAGGCCGGTGCCGCCGGCTTTCAGGGAAATGAAGAAGACGGGGATCTCCCCCTGCTGGAATTCCTCCACCATGCTCCGGCGGGCCAGCTTGCTGTCCTTCCCGGAGAGATAGAGATACGACATGCCCAGCTGCTCCCAGTAGCGGATGAGAAGCTCCAGCATTCCGGTAAACTGTGAAAACACCAGCACCCGGTGCCCCCCTTCCGCGGCGCTCCGCAGCAGCTCCAGGCAGGCGGACACCTTGCCGGAGCTGTCCAGATAGTTCTCGAAGCACAGCCGCGGTGAGCAGCAGATTTGCCGCAGCCGGGTCAGCTCTGCCAGAATCTGCAGACGGTTCTCGCGAATCTCCGCCTCACTCTTGCGCAGAACATCCTGCCGCAGCCGTTCCATACTGGCGCGGTAGATGCGCTCCTGCTCCGGCACCATACGGACATAGATGACTTCCTCCAGCTTGTCCGGCAGATCCTTCAGCACATCCCCTTTCTTGCGCCGCAGAAGGAACGGCGTCACCATGCGCTGCAGCCGCTGCACGGCCACCTGATCGGAGGATTTGACGATGGCCGCCTCAAATTCATCCCGGAATTTCTTATAGGAAAAGAGGTAACCGGGCATGAGGAAATCGAAAATGCTCCACAGGTCACTGAGCCGGTTCTCGATCGGCGTCCCCGTCAGGGCAAAGCGGTGCGCCGCCCGGATCTTCTTGGCTGATTTCGCCGCCTGCGTCCCGGCGTTCTTGATATACTGCGCCTCATCCAGGACGCAGCAGTCGAAGGAAAGCTCCTTATACTCCCTCACATCCCTTTTCAGGAGATCATAGGACGTGATATTCACTGCAAATTCCCCGACCCGCTGCATCTGCTCCTTCCGCTCCTCCGCGTTTCCGGCGATGACCTGCACCGTCAGGGAGGGCGCAAAGCGCTGCACCTCGCTTTCCCAGTTATAGACCAGGGACGCAGGCGCCACGATCAGGGAAGGCTTCTGTTCTCCCGTCTCTGCATGGGAGAGAAGCAGCGCGATCACCTGAATGGTCTTACCCAGCCCCATATCATCCGCCAGGATCCCGCCGAAACCGTATTCACAGAGTGTGCTGAGCCACTGATAACCCTGCACCTGATAAGCGCGCAGCTCTGCCTGCAGCGTCTCCGGCACCTCATACTCGCTGTCGGAAAAATGCCGTATACTGCGGATCATCCGCCGGTAATCCGGCGTCTTGCGCACCCGCACCTCCCCGGCCTCTCCGAGAACATTTTCCAGATACAGAGCGCGGTACTTCTCCAGCTCCACATGCCCGGCCTGCAGCTCCTCTCCGTCCAGATCCAGACCGTCAGCCAGCTCCGAGAGGGCGCCGATGCCGCCCTCCTCCAGTCGCAGGAAATCGCCGTTCTTGAGGCGGAAATATTTCTTCCTCCGGCGGTAGCCGTCAAGGATCCCGGCAATCTCCGCCGGATCCATCCCCTCCACCTGCACATCCAGATCCAGAAAATCTCCGGCAAAGCCGATGCCCATGGTGACCCGGGGCGAAGGCTGGATGCGCAATTTGCGAATAGACTCATCGATAAAGAGCTCTGCCAGACCTCCAAGCTCTGTCAGGCCATCCTCCAGCAGACGGCACAGCGACTCCTCCCCCCGGGCCGTCAGGCGGTTACCCGCAGGCGCCTGTACGTGTTCATTTTCTGCCTGAACATCCGCATCCAGATCGCGCACCGGCGTCCCGTACCAGTCACCCTCCGCCTCCGCAGAAGATTCCGGAACTGTCTCCTCATCCAGGTCGCGCACCGGGAGTCCCTCCTCCCACAGAGAACTCCTGCCGGCGCGCCGCGTCTTCCCCAAAGCAGCTTCCTCCGCATCCGGAAAATATTTCTGAAGTGCGTTCCGTACCTGCATCTCCCGTTCCAGGCTCCGGAAGACTCCTCCCGGAGCCGATTCTGTCAGCAGATCGTACTCCTCGGCGTCGTAGCGCACCCTCGCCGCCGCCCTCACCACCAGATCCTCCGGCATTTCCAGATAGATCGAGAATTCCGGTTCCGCCGGAGCGTAATCCTCCAGATTCAGATCGCCGCTTTTCACCTTGACAAAAGGCTGCAGCGCAGGCAGGACACTTCCGCAGAAGCTGCCGTAGTCCTCCTGGCTCAGGAACAAAGGTGTCCGGCTGTAACGATGTCCGCTCCCCCGGCGAACCGTCCGCCAGACCGGCAGCACCTGCTCTGCGAATTCCGGGGTACAGCGCCAGAACTTCTTTTTCTTCTTTACAAAAGTATCATGACTCCCCGTGTATATTTCCATCTCTTCCGTGTCAATCTCCGCGCCGCCCGGTGTCTCCTTCAGTGTCAGCGTCAGCGGCGGGTTGCCGTCATTCACCGGCATATCCTGTTCATCCAGGCGAATCGTTCCGCCCAGATAGTGATTTAAAAAGCCCTCCAGAGAATCCTGGCGCAGGAGAAGATAACGAAAATTCGCGGAATTCTCATAATAAGAATCCTGATAATCCGGATATCGGGCGGCTACCGCATTTTCCAGCAGAGCGAAAAGCTCCCGCCCTTCCTCCGTGAAAGCCGAAAGATCATGAACGAATTCCAGTCCCGCGCCGTAGCGGACCTGCCGCATTTCCTCAACGTCGCGCACCAGCTTCACCAGGTTCTTGACCACATACATTCTCTTCGAACCAATACGGCACTCCAGAAGCAGACCGTTGCGGTCCGTCTGAAAGAAACATTCCAGATTGATCTCCCCGTCCGGGCCGCCCAGATGGTTCATGCGGTTCTTCATCGCGTACTGATACAAAAGCTTCTGCAGCGGCTCCGAGGTTCCCTTTCGCCGCCCCGCGCTCAGCATCATCCGCCCGGTATTCTGACGCTTCTGCTCCTGCTGATACTCCAGCGCCACCGCCACGCAATGCTTGCAAATGCCCCAATAGCTCTCAAAGGCCGGACAGGTACAGCTGGTTTCCAGGATGTCATCCTCCGGCGAGATCTTCAGTTCCACGTCATAAATATGACGCCCGCTTCCCCGCACCTCCGCGGTGACCTCCACATCCTCCTCCGACGGGAAAACCTGAAAGTTCCTCACTTTTCCATCCTGAAAATAGACCCGGCCTTTGCTGTATGTATTGCCGTAACAAAGACGACGAATATCTGCCGCTGTGATCATATTGATTCTCCTTTGACATCCTGCCCCTCAGGGCACTCTTCAAGAGCCAGCTACTCATTTTTCCCGATGCAGACCGTCACCACCAGAACACGCTGCACTCCGGCCCGCCGCAGAGCGCGGGTGCAGGCCTCGGCTGTGCTGCCGGTCGTATAAATATCATCCACCAGGATGACCCGCTTTGTCCCTTCCGGCAATCGGCCCACCGCGAAGGAATGCTCCAGATTCCGCTGACGCTCCGCCGCCGTGAGTTCCTTCTGGGCTTTGGTGGCGCGAACCCGCATGAGACCCCGGGGCAGAGCCGGGACACCACTGAGACGTGAAAGCTCCCGCGCCAGGAGCTCCGCCTGGTTATAACCACGCTTCGCCCGGCGGCTCCGGTGAATGGGCACCGGCACGATGGCGTCGGCGCGAAAGCCACGAATCAGGCGTCCGTATCTCTTCCAGATTTCTTCCATATAAAAGGCGGCGTACTCCTGCCGTCCCCCGTATTTGAAAGCCTTCATCGTCGTCCGACCAACGCGGTCATAATTCATCAGAGAGATCCCCCCGTCAAATGAGCGGCGGCGGGTGCGGCAGTCATAGCAATATTCCGCGTCCTCCGAGGCGAGCTCCTTGCCGCATTTTTTACACAGCGGTTCGCGGACGAAGGCGATCTTCTCCCGGCACGCCGGGCAGACCCGCGCGCCCCGGGGACGAACGATATCCTGACAGACCGGACAGCGCCGCGGAAAGAAAAGAGACAGCACAAAATCACCGGCTGTCTCCGCGCTGCGTCTCATCGTTTTTTCCCATCCCGCTTTCATATATCTCTCCTTATATAGAAGGAAATGCCCCCGGCCCGGGAAGCGCCGCCAGCTCCCGCAAACAGCGATCCAGTCCCGAGTAGCGCCTCTGCTCTGCCGTATTATCCACCATCGCCTGAAAGGATTCCACCGGCCCCACGATACAGACACACTGTCTGGCCCGGGTAACTGCCGTGTAAATCAGGTTGCGGTTCATGAGCATCCGCGCACCAGTCAGAATGGGGATGACCACAGCGGGATACTCGCTCCCCTGAGATTTATGTACGGTGATCGCATAGGCCAGCTCCAGCTCGTCGGCCTGCCGGAAGGCATAAGACACCAGGCGTCCCTCATCAAACTCAACAATAAAATCCTCCGTGAACAGATTGATCTCCCGGATGATGCCCATGTCGCCGTTGAACACGCCGGTTCCCTTCTCCGTGGGGATTCCATAGCGGCTGCGGACCTCCCACTCCAGCTGATAATTGTTGCGGATTTGCATCACCTTATCGCCCTCCCGGAAAATGCCGTGTGGGAAGGTCTTCTCTTTCTTGCGCGCATCCGGCGGATTCAGAAACTGCTGCAGCACCCGGTTCAGATTCTCCACACCCAACAGCCCCTTGCGCATGGGCGTCAAAACCTGAATCTCTGAAACCTCCGCTCCTACATAGGCGGGAAGCTTATCCCGCACCAGCGTCATCACAGCTCCGATGATATGCTCGGCGTCATACCGTTTGACAAAAAGAAAATCCCGGCTCCGTTTTGCCGGGTCGATCGGCAGGCCATCGTGAATCCGATGCGCGTTGACCACGATGTCCGAAGCCTCTGACTGCCGGAAGATACGGGTCAGCTTCACCACCGGAAAGCACTCCGCACGGAGGATATCCCGCAGCACATTGCCCGGCCCCACAGAAGGCAGCTGATTGGCATCCCCGACCAGGATCAGCCGGGTTCCCACGACCAGCGCCTTAAGGAGTGCATACATCAGATGCACGTCCACCATCGACATCTCATCGATGACGACCACGTCCGTCTCCAGGGGATTGGACTCATTCCGCTCGAACTTCACATCGTCCTCGGCTCTCTCCCCCGGCGTCCCGCTGAACTCCAGCATCCGATGAATGGTCCGCGCCTCGCGGCCGGTCGCCTCCGTCATCCGCTTGGCCGCCCGCCCCGTGGGAGCCGCCAGCAGAATCTCACAATCCTGACTCTCAAAAAAACGCAGAATCATATTGATCGTCGTCGTCTTCCCCGTCCCCGGCCCGCCGGTGATCACTGTGACGCCATGACGCACGGCGGTCAGAACGGCCTCCCGCTGCAGCGCATCCAGCTCCAGCTTCTCCTGCCGCTCTGTGCGCCGGATCCACGCTTCTGTCTGTACCTCATCGACCGGATAGTCCACGTTCAGATCAAGAAGCATGCGGGCCGTATTCAGCTCCATGTAGTAGTACATGGCCGAGTAAACCCGATCTTCCTCCGGCGGAGCAGCCTCCCGGGCCTCCGTCCGCGACGGCTCCTCAGGAGAAAAAACTGCCATCGGCGCTGTCTGTACAACCACCCGCTTGTCCATCACCAGATCGAGGATGGGCTGCTCCATTTCCTCCGGCGGAACGCCCAGCAGCTCCGAGGCATTGCGCAGTAAAATGCTCCGCGGCAGATAAACATGCCCCGATGCCAGTCCCCGCATCAATGTATAATAGAGACCGCTGCGGATCCGAAAATCCGAATCCGCCTGAATCCCGGCCCGCGAAGCAATCTCATCGGCCGCCCGGAAACCCACGCCGGGAATATCATCCGCGATCCGATAGGGATTCGTCTGGATCAGAGAATACATCTCCGGCCCGTAGTGATCATAGATCTTCGCTGCCAGATTCAGAGAAATGCCGTATTGCTGCAGGAAGATCATCGCCTGGCGCAGCTCCCGCTTCTCCGTCATCTGGACGGCAATCTGCCGCGCCCCGTTTTCGCTGATCCCTTTCACCTCCGCCAACCGCTCCGGCTCCTCGTCGATGATCCGCAGGGTATCTGCTTTGAACTTTTTCACGATGCGAGCCGCCAGCGAGGGACCCACTCCTTTAATTGCGCCGGATCCCAGGTAGCGTTCCACAGAAACCGCATCCTCCGGCGCCGTCACCCGGCAGCTCTCCACCGAGAACTGCTCCCCGTACACCGGGTGGGTAACAAAGGACCCCTCGGCTTCGAGGGGTTCTCCTTCACTAATATGGGGGAGAACACCGACCAGGGTGTAGGTCTCCGCCCCGGAGACCACCTCCATCACCGTATACCCGTTCTCCCGGTTGCGATAAACGATATGCTCCACATATCCCTTTACAGTTGCCATCGCACACTCTAATCCTCAGGACCGGTCTTGTTCTCATGGACAAACTCGATAAATTTGCCCGTGCCGATCGCCACTACCCGCATGGGATCATCGGCGATGGTCGTGTTGATGCCGGTCTTCTCCTCAATCAGCTCGTCCAGACCGCCCAGAAGGCTGCCGCCGCCGGTCATCACGATACCTCTCTCATATACATCGGCCGCCAGCTCCGGCGGTGTGCGCTCCAGCACACCCAGTACGGCCTCCACGATCTGCATGGCCGGCTCTCGCAGCGCGTCCATCATCTCATCTGAAGTCACCGTCATCGTCTTGGGCAGACCGGTCACCAGGTTGCGGCCCCGCACATCCATCGTCATCATCTCCGGACGGGGATAGGAGCTGCCGATGCTGATCTTGATCTCCTCGGCGGTTCTCTCACCGATCAGAAGGTTATGTTTCTTCCTCATGTATTTCACGATGGCCTCATCAAAATTATCCCCGGCCACCTTGACAGAGGTGCTGACGACGGTACCGCCCAGGGAAATCACCGCGATATCCGAGGTGCCGCCCCCGATATCCACGATCATATTGCCGCAGGCTTTGCTGATATCAATTCCGGCCCCGATGGCGGCGGCGATGGGCTCCTCGATGATGCTCACCTCACGGGCGCCCGCCTGATAGGTCGCGTCCTCCACGGCCTTCTTCTCCACCTCTGTCGCGCCGCTGGGAATGCAAACGGCGATACGGGGCTTCCGCAGCGTCTTCTTGCCCATGGCCTTTCGGATGAAATACTTCATCATCTTCTCGGTAATGGCATAGTCCGAGATCACGCCCTGGCGCAGCGGGCGAATGGCCACAATATTGCCCGGCGTACGGCCAATCATCTTCCGGGCCTCCTCGCCAATCTCCTTGATCTCGTTCGTATCTCTGTCATAGGCAACGACAGACGGTTCCTTCAGAACCACACCCTTGCCCTTTATATAAACCAGAACACTGGCTGTGCCCAGATCGATTCCAATATCCATGGAAAGCATACTTTGTCCTCCTGCCTGATTTCTTTATAATAAACGGTCGTGCCCCGCACTGTGGGACATTCGAAAAAATGCACTCCGTCTCTTGTATCATTATATACAATATCCCGGGTTTTTCAAATGGTTTTTCGGCAAAAACAATTCTTCCTCCCGGAACAGAGCCCCTTCTCTTTTTATACACAAAAAGACCCTGCTTCCCGTCTTGCCGTATATATGTACCACGGTTTACGGCGAACGTCAGGGTCTTTTCCGCATGTGTCCGGAATCTTATGCTCTTTTTTCTCTTGCCTTTTGTTTTAACGTGCCTTTCCTCTGACCGAATCCTTCCGCAAAGATAATCTTGTTCAGAACAAAAAAGACTACCATGGATACACCGCCGTTCAGCACGATTGTGCCGATGTTATACACGGCCGACGGCACCAGATATCCGGCCACTCCGACCCATACGCTGTTAATGGAATTCACTATAAACGTAATCACAATCCATCCCATAAAATAAATCGGGATCTGCAACGATAAGGGTCCTTTACTTCGAAAAGTTACATTCCTCTGCAAAGGGAAATTAATGCACTCTCCGAGGAAACTGGACACCAGATAAGCGTACAGATAAGCCAGACCGCCGTCTTCCACCGCGTATCCAATGATGTTGAAGGTGAAACGAATACCAAACAGGCTTCCCTGAATGGAGGGCCAGCCCCAGCCGATGTCCGCCCAGGCAGCAAACAGCGCCGGTAAAAAAAGAAGGAGCAGGTATTTCATAAATGTCACTACATAGCTGAAAATGACAAACAGTCCTCCCTCCCGAAGCCATTTAGAGGCCGCAGGATGTCTCTCTGCGAAAGATTCCCAAAATTCTTTCAGTCCGTTCAAAATCCTCTCCCCCCTATTTCATTTTTTCCGCTTTTTTCGCGGTTTTCCTCTGCCGGAAGAAGCCGGATATAACCTGTCCCAGGCCACCGAAGAAATGACCGTTGGCTGCCCGGACAAGACCCTCCACCATATATTGGCTGACGAGACCGCCTGTCATTTTACCGATTCCCCGGAAGGGCATATTATAGATAAACAGCAGATTCAGATCCGGTTCTCCCTTCGCCATGCTTTTATCCAGGCGATGATTCAGAATCCGGTAAATCCAGCGTGCCGTCCGGCTCTTCGCATAATAAAGCTGACAGATCGCATCATTGACATCCAGCCTGTCTCCCCAGCTCCCGTCAGGAACGGCATGTCCAAGAAGCCGCGCAAATTCTTCATCTGAAACAGCGTCAATCGCGCCGCTGCGATAGGAGGGGAGCTCCTTCAGATCTGCCGGACATGGAGCCTGGCTTCCTTCCACTTCAAGCTCCGCCGTCAGGCGTATGTCACGACAGCTTGCGCCCACCTGAATATAGTAGATTCCGCCGTCGATTTCAAAACGATTCGTTTTCGTATTAAAGTAGCGAAAGGCTTTATCATCCAGTTTGATCGTAACTCTTCGGGACTCTCCCACACGCAGGAACACCTTGGCAAAACCCTTGAGCTCCTTCGCAGGACGATAAACGCTTCCTTCGACTGCTCCGACATAAACCTGCGCCACCTCGGCACCGTCACATTTTCCTGCATTGGTCAGCGTAAAGGATACCTTTCTCTCGTCGACGGACAGATCCCTGTAAACAAAATGCGTATAGGACAAACCAAACCCAAAGGGAAATCGAACCTTTTTCTGCACGGTCTCAAAATAACGATACCCCACATACAGACCTTCCCGGTATTCGGCGTTCCTCTCTCTGGCCGGGAAATAGGGCGCCGAGGGAGTGTCCTCATACTTATAGGGATATGTCTCACTTAACTTACCGGACGGATTAATTTTTCCGGTGATAGCGGCAAGCATTGCCGCCGCCCCTGCCTGGCCGCATAGATATCCGTGAATCACTGCCTCGCATTCATCGATCCAGTCCATCTCAATGGCGGAGCCCCCCGAAAGCACCGCAACTACATGACGGTTCACCGCAGCAATCTTTTTTAATAGCTCGACCTGACTCTCCGGGATCTGCATATGTGTCCGATCCAGTCCCTCGGACTCAGAGATTTCGTCCAGTCCCAGATACAGAAGCACTACGTCAGCCTTTCCGGCTGCCTCCACAGCCTCTGCCTCCAGCTCAGCGTTTGCCGGACCTGTCCTGAGATATCCCCGGGCAAAGGCTGTCATCTCCAGGGGAAAGTCCCCGATCACATCCAACGTGCTCTCCAGTTTCGTGGGATTCACAAGGGAAGAACCCGCTCCCTGATACCGGGGCGCCGCTGCAAAATCACCAATAACGGCAACTCTTGTTCCTTCCGCTAACGGCAGGATTCCATGATCGTTCTTCAGCAGAACGAGACTCTGCTCCGCCGCTCTCTGCGCCATTTCGTGGTGAGCCTCCACATCAAAAGGCTTTCCCTCTTTCTCTTCCACGGATTTCCGGCAGGGCAGAACTGCTTCCAGAAATTCTTCCACGCGGCGATCAATCACCTCTTCGCGGATCCGTCCGTCTCTGACTGCCTGAATCAGTTCCTCATCGGAATCCCCACCGGTCGTAGGCATTTCCAGATGAGAACCCGCAGCAACACCGGCTACATGATCGTTGGATGCGCCCCAGTCGGACACGACAAACCCGTCGAAACCCCACTCATCCCGAAGGATCTCCTGCAGCAGGTGTTCGTTTTCATTGGCATAAACACCGTTGACCCGGTTATAGGAGGACATCACCGCTTTCGGTTTCGCTTCCCGGACCGCGATTTCAAACCCTGTCAGATAGATTTCCCGCAGGGTACGCTCATCCAGAACAGAATCGCTGGCCATACGCCTGGTTTCCTGAGAATTTACCGCAAAATGCTTGGGACAGGCGCCAACTCCCTGAGACTGAATACCCCGGATGTAACCCGCCGCCATCTTTCCCGTCAGGTATGGATCTTCGCTGAAATATTCAAAATTCCGCCCGCAAAGCGGATTCCGCTTAATGTTCATACCGGGACCCAGAAGGACACACACACCCTGTGAAGCCGCTTCCTCGCCCAGATACCGGCCGATCGCCTCGCCCAGCTCCGGATCCCAGCTGTTAGCCACCGTCGCTGCCGTCGGAAAGCAGGTGGCGGGAACGCTGGCATGAATTCCCAGCTGGTCGCCGGCTCCCTCCTGCCGACGAACCCCGTGGGGTCCGTCGGAGAGGGTCACTCCGGGCACACCCAACCGTTCTACCGACCGGGTCTGCCAGACATCTTTCCCGGAGAGAAGATAACATTTCTCCTCCAAAGTCATTTTCTTAACAATATCTCTTATACCCAACATCCTGTCCTTTCAGAGTCTCCTCCCTTATGCAGAGAGGAGACTCTCCGTCTCTAGTCCTCATACAGGACTGTCGAAGTATGATCATAGTACAGATTAACCGTACCGTCTCCATTGTCACTCCAGGTTCCCTGGATATCACTGGCGAACGTAGTCATCGCTGCAATAACGCCTTCCACATAATCAACCGATGCTGTGAAAGTTCCATCCTCATAAATCTTCAGGGTTCCTGTCTTAGAGCTTTCGAAGCCCCCTTCCTCTACCACTTCAATCGCGAAGGTATAAGCATACGCAGCGCCGTCTGTTGTCTCGGCAGGGGTGGCCACAAAATTCATGTCCGTCCCGTCAAAGGAGACATAGCTGATCATGCCCTTGTCGCTGACTGTATAGGGAGTAAATGCATACCATACACCCATGGAGCCCCCCTCTGCCAGATTGAAGTTCTCCGCTACAGCTGGATAATCGATGTCGGAATAAATATCCTTATTCAAATATCCATACCCCTCCGTAATAACGCTCGCTTCACTGCTGATTGTGACCGGATCCAACGTCCCCGTGTATTCCGGATTGTCTACGTAGGTTTCATCCCACATCGCAGATACTTCTATGCTGTAGGTAGCACCATCCGTAAGTTCTGTCGTCTCCGCCGAATAAATATCATCCTCCAGGGAGACTCCTTCGATGGTCACCGTCGTCACATCAGCGGAGTCCGTTTCATTGGTGAAAGTAACCTCCACCTGAGTCGGCAGGCTCTGATACTCGTATGCATTGATATTTGTCAGCTGCACTCCCATCGTTCCGGTAAAGCAATCCCAGTAGTAAGCCACTGCCGGTTCGTCGACCGTCCCGGTGTTGACAAATTCACAGGAAGCAGCCGCCGATTTCTCATGATCATTGTCCGAATAGTCAGGATAGGCAATTACCTTCACCGTATAATCACCGTAGCCATATGTCAGACTCTCTGCAATATTTCCGGTATAAGTCCCACTTCCCGTCTCTTCGATCTGTCCGCTGACAGAGAGATACTCAGACTGATCTGCCGTATCATAAATGAAAATCTGATAATAACTGGCATTCTCCACGCCTGTGAAAGAATAATTTCCGGACTCATCCACCGTGAAATCTCCCGGTGTTCCCAAAGCATTCTCAGAGACAGTCTCCTCCGCGGTTCCTGTGGAAGCCGTCGATGAGGACCTCCCCATGCTGGAAACCAGGGTACTCCAGGCATCAGACATCTCGGAGAAATAGATTCCCGTATTCGTCCCCAGTGTCGTACAGCCGGTCAGAGATGCGCACAGAGCCAGTGCCAGCACTGCTGCCATTCCTCTTTTTCCCTTCTTCATGCGGCTGCAACCTCCTTCCTTGAAAAGCAGGACACAATGCCTGCCAGAATAGCCACCAGACAGATGACCAGAATCAGAATCACCGGCTGAATCCCGCCCTGAGAGCCGTACATGGTAAATCCTCCGTTCCAGTCGGCCCACACGGGAAAGCTGTTCAGGAAGAACACCCCCAGAGCAAAGCTGTCACAGAATACCGCTGCCAGATTCGCCCACTGCGAAAGCTCCGTATCTATTTTCGCATAAAATCCTGCACAGACCGCCCCCAGAGCCAGAAAAATCACCACTGCCAGGTCAAAATAGGTATTATATACCGCACCGTAGATGCAAAATGCAATCAGATCCACCAGAGTCACCGCTGCACAGGCCCAGCCTGCCGCCGCGCTCAATCCCAGTTTTTTCGTCTTCATATTCTCTTACACCTCTTCCTTACTCTTGACTGTCCTCTTTTTGCGCCGGGACGAGACCACTGCCAGCACTGTAAACACCACAAAGCCTGCAATACCAATCACATTGGCGACCATCAACGCAAGCTGCCAGCCCGGCACAATCACGTACACGGAACCGCCGCTGTATACCTCATTGATTGATACCGAATGCGCCATCACATAGAGATTTCTCTTGGCTGCATCGCGCAGACACTGAAGAATATATCCGTCGCCATCTTCAACGGCCTCTACAACAGCCGCTGCGAAGTCTCCCGAGGTATCCATGCAGGCATAATCCATACCGGCCACAATGTTTTCCAGGAAATCGACCTGGTAGCCCAGTCCCACATAACCGTCATTGGTCACATGTCCTTTAAAGCCCCACTCTGTCTTCAGCACCGTCGTCAGAAGAGAAGAATTCTTGGCGCAGCAGGTGATACCGATCCGGTTCAGGCCGCACATTGTAGACAGCGCACCACCGGCAAAGGAGCCTTCAAAGTTTCTCAGATAGATCTCACGGATGGCCTGTTCCTGTGCGAAGGTACTCACGCCCTCCCGCTCGGTCTCCTGATCGTTGAGCGTGAAGTGCTTTACGCAGTAAGAGACACCCGTTGACTGCATTGCTTCCGCTTCCACATACCCCATGTAATAGCTCAGTGTGCTGTCCTCAGACCAGTACTGGTCGGCACGTCCTCCAAAGGGAGTACGATGTAGATCTCCGCCGCCATACCACACTTCATCATAACCGAGGCAACCGGCGATAACGCCTTCCAGATAACCGTGCTGCGTCGCCAGATCCAGGTTCCATGTTCTCGCCGTATTGGCCTCTGAGACAAACCGCGCGGAACCTCCGCCGCTGCTGTTGTCATCGATTCTCGCGTTTCCGACCACGTCGAGATCCGCCACCACCTGAGCCGAGACGCTGTCTGTCATCAGATTTGCCAGTTCCGTGACAGAGAACTCATCCAGGAACAGGTTCCAGGTCTCATCGTCGTCAAAATCCACATCCAGCATATCCAGCAGCGTCAGGCCGTTGTCCGCCTCCTGAGTGAAATCATCCACGGATACCGCCTCATAATCCGCCGGATCATACCAGTCGTCCGCCAGTCCCTCGATAATTTCCTCTGTCGCCTCCAGCTCTACGGTTTCGACGGGATAGGTTCCCTCCCAGTCACTGCGGGACAGATACGTAAAGTCATATCCATAATAGGTGATATCCGCTTCGTCAAAGGCATTGGTCACTTCTGCGTCCGTGTAAATCGAAGTGGAATATGTTTCCGTATCCAGTTCTTCCTGTGTCCATGTATAAGTCTTGGAGGCATCTCCCTCCTCCGTCATCCCGTCAGCCGTGGTATAGCCCTTGGCGGCCAGAATGTTGTTGAGCGCATCGTGAGCGTCATCACCGATACTCAGATAATAATCGCCTGCGCTGAGAATATATGTCTGAGCTCCATTGGAATCATAGCTGGCCAGAAAATATCCGGACACGCTGATCGTCAGCGTCTGACTTGCCCCTGGCTCGATGGAATCTGTCTTATCATAAGCAACCAGCTGCACAGAAGACTTCTCCACCAGATTTTCTTTCTCATAATCACCGTAGGGCGTCTGCGCATATACTTCCACCACATCCTTACCGGCCACATCCCCTGTATTTGTCACAGTGACTTCCATGGTGTACGTATCGCTCTCTTCGTCATAAGTAACCGAGTCGATGGTCTGCTCAAAGGTGGTATACGAAAGTCCGTACCCGAAGGTATACATCATCTCTTCTTCATAATTCCACGCTTCTCCATCGGAAGATCCCTCTGTACTGTCCGCATTGCCGGTTCCCATGACGGTATCCTCATATCTCGTCTCATAATACCGGTATCCCACATAGATTCCTTCAGCATAGATGATATACCAGTCGATGTGATCTCCGTTCGCCTCGTTGTCGTCCGGATTCGCCTCATTAATCTCCTCATAGTTCGTCCAGCGAATCGTATCCTCCTGATTGGAGTAGGTCGTCGCAGGGGCCGAGACCGAATTGGCTGCGTAGGTATCCGTCAGATGCCCGGAAGGATTCACTTCGCCTGTCAGGACCTCTCCGATCGCCGTGCAGCCATAGCTTCCGCACTCGCCGACCTGAATGGCCGCGTCAATGTCATACTCCTCCAGGAAACCGAGTTCCATCTGGTATTCCGTGGAAATGATCACGACCACTTTGCCAAAGATTCCTGCTTCCTTCTGTTCCATCAGGTACTCAATCAGAGCCTCCTCATTTTCGGACAGATCCAGGAAATGCCGGGCGCTCCCGTCCTCATAGGTCTCTGTCGTAGAGTATTTCAGCAGATCATTTCCCTCTCCGCCTTCCCGGGCCAGGACGACGATAGCAACATCATTATAGTCATTCTGCCAGGTACTCTCGTAAGCCTTTACAGAATCGATATCTGCCTCGACCAACTCTGTATTGCTGTTGGAACCAAGACCTTCATAGACATTCGTGCAGAGTTCCGTATTGACATTATCCGCCCCGAATGTGTCCTCCATGGCGTCGACAAAGCTTGTATATGTCATATAGTCCGGGGACTGCGTGCTGTAAATCGATGAATTCACAGACGCATTTCCAAAAATGGTCAGACGGCTGTCTGAAGAAATGGGCAATGCGTCATCCTCATTTTTCAGAAGAACAATTGCCTCCTCCTCCGACTCAATGTTCAGATCTGCCGCTGCCGCGTAAGCATCCACCAACGCGTCTGCGTCAGAGCCGTATTCATTTTCATAATAAGCTGTGCTGACCGTGTCGTCCGATGCCTCCGTACGGGTCACGTCAATGCCCGCATACGTATTGATGATTCCGTCATACTGGAAAGTGATGGTGGCGGCCGTCATGCTCACCAGCATCACAAACGCCATGATGGCAGCAAGACCACGAAAAACCGCTGTATTTTTCTTCATGGGGTACTCTCTTCCTCCTTTGTTTCGTTTTACGGATAATTTTTTGTTATCCGCATTGCTGTCTCCTTTGTTCTCCACAAATCCGACGGCGCCATTCGGATTAGTTGATTCCAGTATAACAGGTTCTGAATTTCTTCTCTTTTCTTTTCATAAACTGTCATTTTTCTGCATAAATTGTTTCCCTCCCCCTGTCTCCGGACCATTTTATAATACGCCGCGGAAGCTACGTGGGGCAGGCAGACAGCTATTTTCAGAAAAAAAGAGCGGCAGCGCCGCCCTCTTACTGTGAAGTCTGTATGGGAAGAGGAATCAATATCTTTAAACTGAAACGATTATCCACCGCTTCCACATCCACCTCCCCGCCGTATTTCTGAGCGGTATTGCGGATGCTTTTCAGTCCATAACCATGGAATCCCCTTCCTTTCTTGGTTGTTTTCGGCAGATCTTTTTCAAAGGCAATTCCCTCCTCGCAATAATTCTCACACCGGACGATTAGGAAGCTCTGCTGAGAAAAAACGGACAGATGAATCATCCTTTTTCCCTCGTCTTCAATTTTTTTCTCGCACTCGATGGCGTTGTCCAGAGCATTTCCAAAAATAGAACAGATATCCATGGTCTCAAGAAAATCAAGCAGGCTCCCATCCACCACAGAGGTAAAGGTAATATGATCATTGTAACAGCTCAGACTCTTGCTGGTCAGAATGATATCAAGCACTTTATTTCCTGTCTTCACCTGTGTCTCATAGCTGCTGACGGAGGCCTCCATCCGATCCAGATATTCCCGGCGTTTGTCACTGTCCTCCTCCGCGCGCAATGCAATGATCTGATGCTTCAGATCGTGGTATTTATAATTGATCATATCCAGCGTCTCCCGGGACTGCTGATATTGAAGATACTGATGCTCCAGCATGGACTCCGAGATATCGAGCTCGCACTGGATTTTCATATTGATGCGCAGAATATGATAGGCAAACAGCGTAATCACTCCACAGAGATCCATCAATGTCCGTATGTTGAAGATATCCGAAGAATACTCCGAACTAAACGGTGTGTTGATGTACGTGAAGCTCAGGTTACTCACCAGAAAAATCACGCCTCCAATGAAGACAGACAGCAGGAATTCCTTCCATGTCACATCCAGAGTCTCTTCTCCCCGGAAAAAATGCTGAACCAGAAGCCCCATCCCTCCAAAGAAAAAAACATAGATCAAAACCAGGAACAGCACACCGAAAACCGTCGCGGTCATCCCCATCTCATAGTACAGAAAACAGTAAAGCTGCCATCCCAGAGAAGCAGCCAATTCCGCCAGGACGAAAGATTCCACACAGCGGTAGCCCGCATCGAAAGCACTCCCCTCGTAGCTGATATACAGAAAAAAATACATGGAAAGGATGGCTGCCAGCATACAGAGGACCCACCAGAAACCATCCAGGCCATCCGTCACAGATAAAAATGAAATCTGCCAGACCAGAAAAATCCCTGCCGCCACCGCCAGCCGCCGACCTTTGAGACGCCGGTTCACCTGCAGGATATACACCAGACAAGCCAGCCATTCTGCCGCCGCCGTGTATAATCTGGGTATATCCGGAAGCATCATTCCCGAAGCCCAGGTACCCATCGCTTACTCAACCTCCCCCCAGTATTTCGTCAGGTCTCTCATGAAATCGTTCATCCGCGGCCGACTGATCAGCAGTTTCTCTCCCTTCACAACAGCACATTTTTCCTCAATGGCTTCCACATGTTTCAGGTTAATCAGGTATCCCTTATTCCCCCGGGAAAAAATGCATTCCCTCAAACCGGGTTTCCGCCGCCTTCATCGTCCCGCTGGAACAGAGATTTCCCCGGCTGGTATGATATACAAGAGTATGCCCTTCACTTTCGATATAATAAATATCCGAGACATCCAGACGTTGAATACCGCCTCGGAAGGGAACTGTCACATAATGCTTCCCCTTTTGACGCAGCCTCCCGATGGCGCGCTCCAGTTTCTGGCTGAACACAAAATAAGAGAGTGGTTTGAGAATGTAATCCAGAGCGCCCACTTCATAACCACGGATTGCGTATTGCGGTAAATTCGTAATGAAAATGATGATTACCTCAGAATCTATCCGGCGAATCTCTTCAGCAGCTGTCATACCATTTACAAAACGCATTTCAATGTCCATCAAAATGATGTCAAATTCCGGTCTGTAATCTGCCGTAATCCCATCCCCGTCCCGGTAAACCCGGATGTCGAACGCCTCCTTTTTCTCTCTCTGATAATCGGCAAGAAATTGCTGTACCTGAGAGACAAACAGATCATCATCTTCAACAATGGCAATTCGGATCATGATCTCTCCCTTCTCCCTCGTAAAAAAAGGTTTTTCTAAAAAATTTTTAAACTAGTAACATTTTATTCATATTTGTTGTTTACATTACTCATATCATTCTTTGAATGATATGAGCTTTTTAGCTCGTCGCCCATGGATTCCCCCCCCGTTCCCATGGGCGATTCTTTTTTATTCTTTTTCCGGAAGCCTAGTCCTCTCCGGAATCGGATTTTCCCGGCTTCTTTTTCCTGGTTCTCCATTTCACCGAGCGTTCACGCAGCTCTTTAAAGATCTCCTCGTGTCCGGCAGACCGGGCGCTGGGGTTTCTTTTAATCATGCCGCGGGAAAGCATCTCCGCCCGCTGCATCTGTTTTTTCCAATCTTCACGGTAGGACTGACGCAGCTGCTGCAGCTCTTCCTTTTTCTGTTCGTAACCATCCCGCAGATCGGCCAGTGTCTCTCGGGAATCGGTGGCTGCCTCGTCCAGACTCTCACGGGCCTCGTCGGCCAGATCTTCCAGATTCTCTCTGGTTCTGGCAGCACGTGTTGTCCACGCCTGCCGCGCTTCCGTGTATCTCCTCATCAGCCTCTCCCGGGTCTCGGCGGTGAACTCGCCCAGATCTTCCATGGTCTCCGCCGCAAATTCTTCCAGACTCTCCCGGGCCAGCTCAGCCTGAATCCCCAGAAGCAGTCTGGATTCCTCCCTGCGAGCCTCCGCATGCTCCCGGGAATATTCCATCCGCGCCTCCAGACGGCCGCGCTGCTCCGCCAGCTGCAGTTCCAGATCGTCCAGATTCTCCCGAAGCTCGGCCCGCGCCTTCTCCATCGCCGTGATGAGGTGAGCCAGCTGCAGGGCTGCCCGGTTGGAGATATAAACGTCATAGAGAAAAACCGCACTGATTCCCGCATCCAGCAGATACAGCAGCCACGGCGCCATCACGAAAACCAGCTGTTCCAGAGGATTCTGCGCGATCTCCACCAGAAAGAGCGTCAGCACACCCCAGCACAGAAAGGATTCCAGACAGATTACGCCGCGGAAATTGCGTTTCTTATCCGAGTAATCCCAGTATTTTACCTTGTACAGGGCCTCCATGCCAAGCCCCACGACCAGCTCCAGAATCGTCGCCGCCACGGCACCTGACAGATATTCCAGAAGCAGATTGTTCCGGAAGGGAATCGTAACAAAAAGCACCAGAACCGCCCCGCTGCCGTACAGCGGCAGCAGCGGCAGATGCAGGAAGCCGCGGTTGACCCATCTTTTTTTAAGGATAGAGACATAACAGCTCTCAAAGATCCATCCCATAAAGCAGTAGAGATAAAAAAACATCAGCCACTGAGCAGGGGTATATTCGACCATGCAGAATCTCCTTTCCTGTTACGCCAGTCAGCGGACTTCACAGACAGCCGCTTCTCGCACAATTGTGCAATATCCTTGCCTTTTCTTATCATACGACGATCATAACACAGAGCTGCATCCTCCGTAAAGTACTCTGTTCATCGAAGACAGCAAAGTACATCCCTTTCCTTATCTCTACAGCGTAAGAATCACACACCACAGCGGCGCCGTCGCCATCGACAGGATGGTAGACAGGGCCACGATGCGGGCCGCGAAGGCCTCATCCTTCTCATATTTGGCGGCCAGGACGGCCGTGACACTGGCGGCGGGCATGGCAGCCAGCAGAACGCTGACGCCCATGACCAGGCCCTCTACCCCGGCCAGACGGCAGCCCAGAAAGACCAGCGCCGGCACCAGGATCAGACGCACAAAACAGTAATACAGGCTGTCGCGGTCGATCATTTCCCGCCACTTCACCCCGCTGAGGATTGAGCCGATGAGGAGCATGGAAATGGGCGTGTTGGCGCTGCCCAGAGATTCCACCGTGGATTCCACAAAACCGGGAAGCTGCCACTGACTGATCATCAGAACCAGACCCAGAACGGCGGCAATGATACACGGGTGAGTCGCCACCTTCTTCGCCAGCTCCTTTCCGCTGGGACATTCGGTGTAGTAGGTCAGCCCGAAGGACCACATGAAGGTTCTCTGCGGAATCAGGTAAATAGAGGCATACAGCAGTCCCATGCTGCCGAAGGCTGCCTCCGCCACCGGATTGCCGAGGATTCCGGCGTTCGAACAGATCGTTGCATACTGAAGCACCTTCTTCCGACGGTCCGCATAACGGGGATAGAGGATCTTCCCCAGCAGCAGCGTGCCAATCTGAATCAGGATAGCGATCACAAAGATCGTCAGACAGCTGCGCAGCGTCTCCATATCAAAATCAATCAGGAAAGATTTCACAATACTGCAGGGAAGGAGCACATTGATGACCAGGTTCGTCAGCAGCGTCCGTCCCGCGGCGTCAATCATGCCGATCTCCGACAGAAACAGACCCAGCGCCATCAATAAGACGAGCATCACCTGCATTTCCAGAAGATTACTCAGATCCATGCTTCACGCCTCCCGTCTGCCTGTCCGGACAGACGCCGCACAGAGAAGACGTCCTCCCCGCGGGGCGTCACCTGCAGCACGAAATCAAAGCGGTCGCGGTCCGTGCACATCCAGTAGTCCGCTTCCGGGAAGACGGCCTGCTTCTCCGGATCGAAGAATTTACATGCCGAAGGCTTCTCCCGCAGGATTGCCATCTCCTGCTCCATATCCAGCGCTTCCCCGGTGAGAAGACTGCGGATATAACGCCCGCAGAGCACATCCTCCGGCGCCTCGATCTCTCCCCGCAGTCCCATGCATACCAGCGACACATCTTCCGGATTCCTCTCCCGGATATAGTTGGCCACCGCCCGGGCATTGACCAGGCTGCCGGTGACGATCTCCGAAGCCCCGGCGGCGTTCACAATACCCTGCGTTCCCGCGCTGGTGGTATGAACCACCGTCCGTCCCGGCAGCATCTCCCGGTGGATCTGGGACGGCGAATTGCCGAAATCAAACCCCGGCAAGATGACGCCGCCGCGCTCCCCTACCAGAATATACTCCGGATGTTCCTCCTTCAGGCGACGAGCGGTCTCCGTCCGTCCCACGGCCAGTACCTCACACACACCGGCATCGAAGAGAGTGCACTCCACCGAAAAAGCACGGAATACATCAATAATCACGGTTAGGCCCCGGGCCTGCCGGGCCCCTTCGATCAGCTGAAGCAATTTGATCTTCACAAAATTCACCTGTACTTTCTAAACAAACACAAACCGCTGTCGCGGTTCGCCATCATACATGAACGCCGCCAGTCTGCCAGAGGAATATGTACACCCATCCTACTCCTGACGGCCTGACTTCTTTGCGAGGCATGCTCTTCGGGCAATGTTTTCACAGCAGCCCCAGATTTTTTAAGAGGAAGATCCAGAAGAACAGCGTGACAACAGAGAGCATGGTGCTCATCACCACCTCCACTCCCGCCAGATCAGCGTCGCCGCCCAGCTGCTGCGCCATGGCATAAGAAGCAATCGCGGTCGGCGTGGCGAAAAGAGCGACCACCGTCATCAGTTCTACCTCGCGGAAGCCCAATGCAGCGGCAACCGTCAGAGTGATCCCCGGAATCAATAACAGCCTCACGCTGCAGATCACCGCCAGAACCCCGGCGTATTTCCGTACATTTCCGAAAGAGAAACTGGCGCCGAGAATGACGATCGCCAGCGGCGAAGCCACCTGTCCCAGTGTCTGGATCAGAGATACGATCACCTCCGGAAGCTGCAGCCCTGTCACCACGAAGAACATCGCCGCGATGGCTCCCAGAATATAAGGGCAGAGGATCACATTTTTGGCGATCTTTCCCACAGAAGGCTTTGTCCCGTTAAAGATCTCCAGAATGATCACCGCAAAGAAATTGTACAGAGGCGTCACCACGCTGATCAGCACGGTCGGAACGCCCGCCGCCTCCGATCCGTAGACCGCTGTGATCAGCGGCAGCCCCAGAACGACGAAATTGCTGCGGTAGATGGCCTGGATGATCACACCCCGTTTCGCATTCTCCTTCACCCGCCACAACACAATGACAGTCGTCACGGCAAGAATCATCAGAATCGCCACAATGGCAAAGACCATCAGCCGGGGATTCAGATCGCTCTCCAGGTCCATGCTGTATACATTATAAAACATCATGGCCGTCATGAACACCTGAAAACACAGAGCGTTCATCTTCTTAATAGAAGGATCGTCCACAATCCCCTTCCACCGAGCCCAGTAGCCGATAACAAGCATGGCAAAGATGGGAAATACCGCCCGCAGCGATACAATGAGACCTTCCATGGTGATTTTCTCCTTCTTTTGTCGTTCATCATAAGTGCTACTGACCATTTTACACCATCCATCAGAAATCGCAAGGAAAGTTTCGTGGGGTTGCCGAATCCGAAAATATTTATATAAATGTCGCTTCTCAGGTTCGCCAAACGTTTATAATATAAAAGCATATTGAGGGTCAGCTCAAATTGCGGAACAAAGAGAGGTGGGGAAGATGAATGAGGAGCATCCGGACCGCTGGATAGAGATCCTGTATTCAAAGTACAGTACGGACATATTTCGTTTTCTTTTTTCAATCCTCGGCGACAGATTTCAGGCAGAGGATCTGATGCAGGAAGTATTTTTGAAGGCATGGCAAAAACATCCACGGTTCCATAACGACAAAGCTGAAAAGGTCTGGCTGTTCCGGGTGGCCAGAAACCTGGCCATGGATGAATTCCGACACAGAAAACACGAGATGGTCGGACTTCCCGAAACTTTACCGGAAAGCCAGCCAGATGCTCCGGATTCCATCTTAAGCATGAGAGAACTGCTGCTTATGATTGATGCGATAAACGAACCGGACCGCGAAATCGTACGCTTAAAATTATTGGGACAGCTGTCCCATCAGGAAATTGCGCGGGTTATGAATCGTTCTGTACACAGTGTTAAAAAACGCTATGAAAGAGCCATCGGAAAATTACGTAAAACATTTGAGGAGGGATGACAATGACGAATTCAGAATTTGAAAATATGGCCATTAACATAGTAAAAATGAGTCCCGGGGCAGAAGCTTCTTTTGAAAGTTTAAAAAGGAAAAGGGAGATGAGGATGCGGCAGCCCGTGGTTAAGACATCTGCCCACAGGAGAAAAGTTCTTGCGGCAGCGCTGGTTATGGCACTGGTGATCGTCTCCGGCCTTTCCGTATATGCCGTTCAGACCGGAAATGGTATGTGGGCCTTTTACAGAGCGTCCTCCACGTACCTGAGCCAATTCAACTTAACGCTTCCGGAGCAGCTGGCGTCGGCTTCCATGGGCGAAGAAACCCAATGGCTTAAAATCGTTCCTCATGGAATTTCACGGAAAGACGCATTGACCAATCCATTGTATACCGTAGCAAGCGTGACCTATTATCTGGATGATTCGGAAGCATATTGCGATATAAGCGTTGGATCAACAAAAAACGCGTATTGGAAAACTTATTTTTCATACGATGACGAGATATGGGTTCCGGAAGACTCCACCGGGGGAAACAATAATACCAGCTATGAAAAAGTGCAGACAGAGGAATATGAGGATGTGATTCTTTATTATGCTCAGATGACCATGTGGGGGACAGCCTATGAAAATGGCTCAGCTTCCAATGTCATCGTGACCTGGATTGATTCAGAAAATGATCTTTGTATTCATCTGAACCTTTTAAATTCAACGCAGACAGATGATGCTTTAACCTGCGCAAAGGAAATTATAAAGATGAACCGATGATGAAAGGCCGGATAGGATTTCTCCTGTCCGGCCTCTCTTTAAGAGTTATATGATACCACGGATTGCTCCGTGCTTTGCACTCCCGCAATCCTCAAAACATTCGTAATCCGCACATTTTTCTTCGAAAAATGGCTACTTACTCATGTTTTGGGCGGGTCTCAAAGTCATGAATACGAATGCAAGCATTCGATTCACGACCTTTCGACCCTGGTATCATACATATTCGACTTCCAGATGACACTCACCAGATGGCAGATGCAGGATTTCAGTTCCTGAAGCTCCAGCGTCCCGGCTTCCAGCTCCTGGATGATGTTCTGCTGATCCTCCACACGTCCGGGCATGACCATGTCATTTCCGGCGCGCATGCAGCCGGCCGCGGTACAGTCCGGACCGTTGTGGGTCGTCGTCCAGTCGGTCATGATGAAGCCGTCGAAGCCCCACTCGTCCCGGGCCGCCTTCGTGCACAGGTCATAGTTGTTGGCGGAATGCACGCCGTTCACCTTGTTGTAGCTGGTCATCATCATCAGCGGATGAGATTCGCGGATGGCGATCTCAAAGCCCTTGAGATAAATCTCACGCAGCACACGTTCGGACAGAATGGAGTTCGAACCCATGCGGTTATCTTCCTGATTGTTGCAGGCAAAATGCTTGATCGTCGTGCCGCAGCCTTTCTCAGACTGGACACCATTTGTCATGGCGGCAGCGATCTTTCCGCTCAGCAGCGGATCCTCTGAATAATACTCGAAGTTCCGGCCGCACAGCGGATTCCTGTGGATGTTCATGCCCGGCGCCAGCCAGGAGGTGACCAGCAGCATCTGCATTTCCTCTCCGGCTGCCTTGCCGACCTCCGCGATAAGCTCCGGATCCCAGGTCTGTGCCAGCGCGGTTCCCACGGGGAATGCCGTGCAGTACTGGAAATATTCTTCACCCTCCGGCTTCTCCTGGCTGCGGCAGAGATACCCGCCCTCCAGGCTCTTCTCAAACGGCTCCGGCACGGCCTGACCGTCCTTCACGAAATACGTTTTATTCAGGCGAAGTCCGGCCGGCCCGTCCGCGAACACGATATCCGCGAGGCCGCGCTCCCGCAGGCAGGCATTGCTCTGCGCCGCGGAGCCGGGCACTGAGATGCCCGCAGACCCCAGGGCAGCCAGCGATCCCTGTCCCGGGTCGCCCGTGGCCAGTATCGCCATCTGCTCCACGGTCAGACTGTCCACGAATTCCTTCACATCCTCCGGGATACGGTCAGCATCCTGTCCGTACACAACCGTCTCCGTGGAGAAATCCTCTGCCGTCAGCAGGACATTCGGCAGTGAAACAGTCGATTCCGCCTGCAGCCAGGCCGCGCGGCGCGCCTGCACCTTCTCCTCAGGTGCGGCAAGCATTTCCAGTTCCTCCGTAAGCGGGCAGATATTCTCTGTCTTCACCAGAATCTGATCTGCGTCGATCCGCACTGTTCCGCTCAGGGCAGCCTCCTCCAGGCTGTTCCCCACAAAGATCCCATATACGCCCTGCTCCAGCACCCAGCCCGGTGTCTTCTCACAGTAGGAGGCCAGATCATAGGCGGAAAAGCTTACGGTAACCTCTTCACTCTCGCCCGGTTTCAGCTCCTTTGTCTTGGCGAAACCGACCAGACGGCGGTATTCCTTCACCATCCGCTCCTGCGGACAGGAAGCATAGACCTGCACCGTCTCACGCCCGGAAGCTGTGCCAACATTTTTCACGAACACCTTCACGCTGAGGACGGGCTTCTTCTCTTCCCTGCCGGAACCTGCCAGATCCAGCACACGCAGACTGAACCTGGTATATCCCAGACCAAAACCGAAACCGTAGCGCACCGGCACCTCAAAGGCATCGAAATAGCGATAGCCGACGTAAATGCCCTCATGGTAGGGCTCGTTCTCTACATCCCCATTGTTGTGAGAAAAAGTCGCACTGTTCGGATAATCCTCGTAACGATATGCCCAGGTGCTGGTCAGCTTGCCGGCCGGCGCCACCTTCCCGGAGAACACATCCGCGAAGCCATTGCCGCCCTCGCAGCCCAGCTGCGAGATCTGCAGGATTGCCGGAATCTTATATTCATCCGCGAAAGACAGATCCACCTGCCCGCCGGTATTGATCACCAGCACGACCTGCGGATAGACAGCGCAGATGTTCGCAATCAGCTGTTTTTCCTCTTTTGAGAGATAATAGTCTCCTTCCCGGTCGTAACGGTCCGCGCCCTCTCCGGCCACGCGGCTCAGAACATAGACGGCAATCTCCGCCTCCGTCTTCCCGACGGAAAGGCATCCGGCCGGATAAGCAAACTGCTTCTTCGAATAAATATCAAAAAGCCCCAGCGCACCGCCCTCACCGCGATCCGCCGCTTCCCAGATCTCATCTCTCCACTGTTCCCGCGCCGCCGTAAACTGCCGGTCATAATCCTCCAGCCAGTCCTTCGTCGTGATACGGTATCCGGCCTGCTCCAGACCTTCCTGAATCGTCACACTGTAGCGCTCGTTGACATCCCCGGAACCGGTGCCGCCCTTGATCGTGCGGCCCGCGCCTGCGCCGTAAAGCGCGATTGGCTGGTCTGTCGGGACCGGAAGTACCGCCCCCTCATTTTTCAACAAAATGATCGAATCCGCCGCGGCCTTCCGCGCCACGGCGCGGTGTGCGATCTCATACGGCTGCACATCGGGATTTGTCGTACCTGAAAAGGTTCTTGTCTTCATGATTTCACCTCATTCATATTGTTGCGGTTCCAATATCATAAATCGGAATACCCACCCACAAAGCGTACCTTGTGTAAGCGTTCCATTCCTGACCTTGGAAACCTGATATCTACAGGAATTTCCGGAAGAATTCGCACTGCGCGTCGTTGCACTTGGCGGCAAGCTCTGACTTCATGTTCAGATGGAAGACATGCCCCAGCTCGTGATCCTTGTCCCCATAAAACTGGAATTCACAGGGAACCCGGCACTCCAACAGCTTGCTGTAAAGCAGCGGCGCCTGCGTCAGCAGGAAATCACCGGTACAGGTCATGAAATACGTCGGTACATAATCCTCCGTGATGTATTTCGGTACGCGGATCCATTCCATATTTTCCTCGGTCGCCCCATCTGCGAACAGATCCTCCATCAGCGCCATGGTCAGTCCGTCCATGCCAACATCCTCATTCATCCAGTAGGCGCCGCAGTTCAGAGCGATCGCCGTCGGGCGGAAGCCCTCGGGCACCGTGAACGGATACAGCGCTGCAGCCTCCGGGTTCGTGCAGATTCCTGCATAAATTCCCAACGCGTGCGCTCCGGCGGAATCTCCGACCATGAATATATGCTCTGTGTCAAAGCCATATTCCTCTGCGTGAGCGAGCACCCAGGTCACCACCAGGTTCGTATCCTCCTGCGAGGCAGGGAATTTGTACTCCGGCGCCAGACGGTAGGTGAAATTCACCACGGCAAAGCCTCTCTGTGCCAGACTCATGCAGTAGAACTGATACCGTTCCTTATCGCCGTACACCCAGCCGCCGCCGTGGATACTGATGATAACCGGCAGCACCTCGCCCTCCTTCTCCTTCGGGCGATACACATCCAGCACCTGGCAGTCGGCATCCTCGCCATAGCGGAGATCATCATACCGGCGAATGTCCTCCGGGGTGGTCAGCCCCGCGTCCCGGATATCGTCCCCTTTTGCAAAATTCGTTCTTACCATATCACTTGCCTGCGACATTTGTACCTTCACTCCTTTTCCTTAAGTATAGGGTTTCGGATTGCAGGTTGCAACCGAAATATTTTTCTCACTTCATGTGTAGCCGCGCCCGGAAACACGGTCTCCAAAATGCGCGGCTACATATACTTACTCTTATGCTGTTTACGCTCTCTGCTTCTTGGCTTCCAGATCGCTCTGAATCTGCTTGATGTTCTTATCAATATTCATGAGCAGCAGCAGAACCAGAAGGACCGCGCCCAGAATCGCACCGAAGTATCCGAATCCGAAACGGATCGCAGCCACCGCAGATGCACTCTGCACCGCAAGTGTCCCATCGTATCCGCCAAAGGCCAGAATCCAGGTCGCGACAGCGGAGCCAAGGCCGATGCCCACCTTCATACCGAAGGATGTGCAGCTGTTGACCAGACCCTCCGAACGTACGCCGGTCTTCCACTCACCATAATCAACGACATCCGCAGTCATTGCGAAGACGCCGGACATGACCGGGCCCGTACCAAAACCGTAGATCAGAATACCCACCATGACGATCGGGATACTCGATCCCGCCAGACCAACCAGAAGACGGCCGATGATCATCAGAACACAGGCGACAAGCATGACCTTACGCTTGCCGTATTTCGCGACGAGTCCCGGGTTGGCAAAGTTGGCGATGATGGCCGGGATGGTCTGCGCCATCGACGTATAGGTAATGATGGTGATGCTTCCCAGAACCGTATTGCAGAAATAATAGGTGCAGGAACCGACAGCCACGGTATTGATATAAAGCGTCAGGAATACCAGGGTCTGCAGATAGAAATACTTGTTCTTCAGCAGAGCCGGGAAGGCGATATTCATGGGAACATCTTCCAGCTTCACAGCGCCGCTCTCATCCTCATCGATATGCTCCTTGCAGCCGATAAAGCAGAGCAAAAGCAGGATTACTTCAATGATACCATAGATCACAGCCAGCGCGCTCCAGCCGATTGAGGTCACCAGGTTCGCAGTCACTGCGTTAATGATCAGTATAGTGAACTGTGTCATGATAAACCGCACCGACGCCGTCGAAGCACGGTCCTGCACATCCAGCGTCATACGGGACAGCAGCGCATTAAACGGAAGGTTATTTGCCGTATAGACGATGCAGTTCATGAAAATGTACGAAAGATAGGCATAGATCAGACCGCCGCCCGTTCCATACAGAGACTTCGGTACACTGAACAACAGAATCAGGCCAATCATCATAAACGGCGCCGTCCACAGCACCCAGGGACGGGCTTTGCCGTATTTGCTCTTCGTCTTATCGACGATGGCGCCCATCGCCAGATCTGTCACACCGTCAAATACACGGGCCACCAGCATCATCGTGCCGACCGCCAGAGTGGCCAGGCCGACTGTGTCGGTATAATACCCGGTCAGGAAGGTACCGGCCATCGCCACATACACATTCGCTGCACAGTCGCCGCTGCCGTAGCAGAGCTTTTCCGCCATGCTGAGCTTGTTACTCTTACTGCTCATAAGAAAACTCCTCTCTCCTCCTTGAATCTGGATGCATCATCGCATCCGCCTTTTGAGTCCGAGTAAAGTATACAGGAAAGTACGGAGTTTTTCGTCTCTGGTTTTGACATAAAATTACCGTTTTTTGCTTTTTTTCTACATTTTCTGCGCCTTACGATACTGCAGCGGCGTGGTTCCGTATTTCTTTTTAAATGCCAGAATCAGGCGGCGGTCATCCGAGAATCCGCTTTCCATTGCGATTTCACAGACCGACTTCTTCGTATGCGCCAGAGCAATCCGCGCTTTCTCTACCCGATAATCCAACAGAAATTCCATGAAAGTCATGCTGGTGCATTTCTTAAAAGAACGGGCGAAATACGCCGGACTGTAATGAAACTGTTCCGCCATCTGTGTCAGGGTCAGCGGCTCCATATAATGCTCGTCCACATAGGTCAGGATGCCCTTGATCCGCTCAATGTTCTTCAGAGAATTGACCTGATCGACTTCCTCCCTCTTCACCACGCCCTCGTTCCGGCACATCTGATACAGCAGCTCCAGAACAAGACTTTTCGCAAAGAGAAAATCATATTCATCCTGCCTTGGACTGGCATGGAAGTCCATAATCTTCTGAATACAGTGCACTGTTTTCTCAGAAGCCTGTTTCTTCGTATTTACAAAATACAGATCCCGATACTGTGGAAAATTATCATCGAGAAACTCCATGCTGATTACAATCAGAAACGCAGCAATCTCCGGTATGTTCCGCAGCGCCGGATTGGGAACAGTATGATGGACAAATTCTGAATTGACCGTCAGCAGGCGGCCAGGTGCAGATTCATAGCATCTTCCATTGATATAATGGCAGTGGTTCCCTCTCAAAGTATAAACAATCTCCAGTTCTTCATGCCAGTGCGGATTCACAATATATGGGCCTGTATCATTTAAATAAATCTCTCTGAACGTAAACGGCGGATTCGTGTAATTAAAAACCTCATGTAACGCAATCGAACTCTTCACGATCTCTCTTCTCCTCTGAACGACTCTGTCAAGCTCTGCCCGAAAAGCATACAAATCAGGTCATAGCCTGCGGGCAGGGCTTTCATAGTAAAAGCGATACACCACGCGAATTCTACCATTCGTTGACCAGCGGCCGCGGATTCCTCCACCACTGTTCATAATCCTCCACATAGCGGGTCTGCATCCGGCTCATGTCCTCCGGCGGCTGCCAGGTGGTAATCTTCTGAAAATGCGCGACAAACGCATCTGCGTCCTCCTCGGTCTGTGAGGCGGCTAAGAGTTTCCCCAGGCAGGTCAGCTCCTCCGCCTCCGCGGAAACCGCGGCGACCGTCTCCTCCAGACGGCGGTTGCTGGGAAAGAGAATCTCCTGCTCCTGCAAAACCATGCGGTACAGACTGTAGATGATCTCCCCCACCGTATGAATCCGCATATATCCCTCCGGCTGACAGATCTTCAGAAAATAATAATAGTTCAGATAGAAGTCCGAGTAAAAGGACAGCAGCTTGTCCTCTTTCTCCTGCTTCTGGAAAACCGGGATTCTCGCCACGATCGGCGCAATCTCGGGATCCTTCGAGAAAAGCACTCTTGATTTTATGAACGAGCTCCTGGTCGGTTCGCTCGCCTTCTCCGCGGCGTCCGCAAGATATTCCTTCGTCATGTATTTGACATCGAAATATCCTTCCTCATAGGTACACAGACCCCGGATGGCCTCCGCCGTCGTTCCCTCCTTCACACGCCTCTCGTACTCCTCCTGCGAGACCACGACCATCCCATCCAGGCCCGAATCCGGACGCTCGCAGCCCTTCGCCACCGAACCACCGAAAATCAACGCGATGACGTCCTCGCGCTGTGCAAAGTATTCCTTCATGATCACCAGAGATTCCTCGTGATGCCTGTACATATCCGTCCCCCATGATTGTCTGATGATTTTGCTGATTCCTTTAGAAGAAACCTGTGTTCCTACGTCTTAAATTATCACGGCTGATTCCTGTCGTCAAGTACGCGTCTGACCATTTGAAGTAAATACCTGTCTTCCAAAAAAGTCAATCCATTACCGGATTGACTTTTGGGGATTCTTTTCATATATCAAACGATCTTATAGTTTTTATCTGCCTGTGCCTCTCTGTCAGCGGCTCTCCTCAAGAATAAATTTACGATGAATTTTCTTCCCTTTCCGTATTTTCAGGCAATCTGCAATTTCCGCGCGATCAATGATCCTGTCCACCGAATCAGCCTTCACACCGTTGACGGTAACACCGCCCTGTACGATCAACCGTCTTGCTTCCGTTTTGCTTTTAGCAAGGTTGCCCATCACAAGCAAATCCACAAGCGGCACCTGACCATCCGCCAAAGAGGCTTCTGTGATAATCGTCGTCGGCATATGGCTATCATCTCCCTCTCCGGAAAAAAGAGCCAGAGAGGTTTCTTTTGCCTTTTCAGCCTCCTCTTTTCCGTGGATCATAGCCGTCAGCTCACAGGCAAGAAGCTCTTTCTTTTCATTAATACGGCTGGCGTCCCAATGCTCGATTTCCTCAATTTCCTCCACCGGAATAAAGGTAAGCAGCCGAAGACACTTCATCACATCCGCATCATCAATATTCCTCCAATACTGATAAAATTCAAAGGGTGTGGTCTTCTTCGGATCAAGCCATACAGCTCCTTTGGCTGTTTTACCCATCTTATTTCCTTCACTGTTCAAAAGCAGCGTGATGGTCATCGCATAGGCGTCTTTCCCCGTTTTCTTTCTGATCAGTTCGGTCCCTGCCAGCATATTGCTCCACTGATCGTCTCCGCCAAACTGCATATTGCAGCCGTATTTCTCGTTGAGGTACAGAAAATCATAGGATTGCATAATCATGTAATTGAATTCAAAAAAGCTCAGCCCCCGCTCCATGCGCTGCTCATAGCACCGGGCGCGAAGCATATTATTGACAGAAAAATACGCCCCTACATCCCGGAGCAAATCAATGTATTTTAAGTCAAGCAACCAGTCCGCATTGTTAACTACGATAGTCTTATCCTCTCCGAACTCAATAAACTTGCCAATCTGCTTAAAAAAGCAGTCGCAGTTGTGCTGAATGGTCTCCGCGCTCATCATGGAACGCATGTCTGTCCGACCGGAAGGATCGCCGATAAAACCGGTTCCGCCTCCCAGCAGCACCACCGGTTTATTCCCGGCAAGCTGCAGACGCTTCATCAGACACAGTGCCATGAAATGTCCAACATGAAGAGAGTCAGCCGTTGGGTCAAAACCGATATAAAATTTTGCACCGCCGCTGTTGATCAATTCCCTGATTTCTGCTTCGTCCGTCACCTGAGCAATTAAGCCTCTTGCCTGCAGCTCTTCATAAATCTTCATTTCATCGTTCCTCCATATAATGATGTAGGCGACATACTTCCTTACGCACAAATGCGCCAGATAAGACCGAAATCTTATCCGGCGCATTTGTCCATCCGGCTACAGTTTCCTGTGCCTTGCAGGGTATATGGGATATATACATATACCGTCCGATTCGAGTAAAAAAGTATCATATATTTTGCGTATTGTCAAGTCATTCCTCCACCCCTGCAGCGGCAAAGAATAAAAAGCTGTGGCTTAACCGAATTCCAGATTCTTTTCCTGAAAAAGGAGTTTTCCATCATTCTTTCGCTTTGAGCGAAAGTTATCCACACCCTATGGATGCGTTTTCCTCCTGTCCTGAAAAAAAATGGATATTCAGTTCAACTTTTTATTCCATTTTATCACCACCTGTCGTATAATAACTCTGTCATTCGGTAGTTAAACACTTTGGGGGGAGGCTTACGCCTCTCTTTTTTATTGTAAATA
>JAJQCZ010000058.1 GCA_021202465.1 Lachnospiraceae bacterium
AGCTACGCCGTTATTTTTTTGAGGGATTAAAAATCCCTAAGTTGCACCGCCTTTCCCGGTGCACTTTAGTCGTTTAAGAGCCAGTCTATTACATGTATGACCTTGATTCCATCATAGTTTCCTATGGTAAAACGGTCCAGCGTCAGGACAATTTTTTCATAGTTGTCTCTGACTCTGCGAAGGGGGCGCATTTCCCGCTCAAAAGTAGTTTCCGAATTCATATCGGCTGTGACTTGAATATAAGTGTAAACGCCGTGCTTACAGGCGACAAAATCAATCTCCGCGGTTTCATACTTACCGATATACACGGAGTATCCTCGCCGCAGCAATTCCAGAAATACAATATTTTCGATGGTAAATCCAAGATCATAATTTCGTCTGGGCAAAATGTGATTGCGCAACCCGGTATCAACGATATACCATTTTTTATTTGATTTAAGGATCTGCTTGCCGACAACATCGTATCTTTCGGCCGGATAGAAGATAAAGGATTCCGATAAAGCCAGCACGTAATCGGTTACAGTATTAGCAGATACTTTTCGGCCGCTTGATATCAGATAATCTGTGATGCTCCGGATAGAGATCGGACTGCCTACGGAACCGGCAAGGAATTTGGCAATGTTCTTCAAAAGTGAAATGTCGGTGACTTTCCTTCTGGCCGTTTCGCTTTCTCGGCGGTTCTGACGTTCTTCGATGTCCTTCACGATGACCGTGTTGTAGATTCCTTCCAGATAGACCTCTGCTTTTTCATCGGTTTTCTCCATGACGGCCAGATAGGGAAGGCCGCCGTATTTCATATAGTCTGCAAAGGCGGATTCGTCTTTGAGTTTTGTTGCCTGGCAGTATTCACGGAAGGAGAGGGGAAGCATGGAAAGCTCTACATATCTTCCGGACAAAAGAGTGGCAAGATCGCCGGACAGCATATAGGAGTTAGATCCGGAAATATATATATCTACTCCGGGTTTTACGTAGAGGCTGTCCACGACTTTTTCATAGGAAGGAACCTTCTGGATCTCATCAAGGAAAATATAGGTTGTCTTGTCGGGACATAGCCGGTCTTTAATATGCCGATACAGGGCTTTATAATCCAGGAGCGGTTCATTCTCCAGTTCCTCAAAATTGATGGAGATGATCTGAGCGCCCTCAACACCGTTGTCAAGCAGAAGATTCTGATATTGTCTTAGCAACGTGGATTTTCCACATCTCCGCAGGCCGGTAACAACTTTAATGACCATTTCATCTTTCCAGGAAAGCAGTCGTCGCAGGTATTCTGTGCGTTCGATCATATTTACACCTCCATTTTCAATCCGATTATAGAACATACAAAGAAATAAGTCAAATAATAATCCGAAATGGGAACAAAATAAAAGGAATTCGACAAAATATTCCCGGATGAGAAAACGCAAGAAACGAGTGACGCGCCCGAAAAGCAGCATCCTTCTCAGACAGCTGAAACAGAGTGGGAAGTGACGCCGCCCGGAAGGCCCATCCTTCTCAGACAGCTGAAACAGAGTGGGAAGTGACGCCGCCCGAAAAGCAGCATCCTTCTCAGACAGCTGAAACAGTCTTCGAAGGATGCTGCTTCCCGGGCGGCTGTGTTTTTAAAGGGAAGATACTATGCAGCTGCGAGTCTGCCCTGCACCAGTGTAAGCTAGCCAGAGGGCTATGTCTGAGGACCATTTCACTGAGCGAAGCGTGTCCGAAGACATAGCCCTCTGGCTGGCGAAGTGTTTTGACGAAAATGCCTTGTCCGCCTGAATCCTGCATGTTACAATACCCGGAGAAGATGAAAAGGATACCGGAAGGTATCTGTGTGCCGGAACGTATGGTTGTGAGCTTCGGCGAGGGAGAGGAGGGGGTTCTAATATATGGAAGAGTCAGGTACGTGTGAGAAGAATCCATGCGCGGCGGAGGCAGGTTGGCCGGATGCGCGGGAGGAGGCGGCGCGGCGGCTGCGGGAGCATCCGACGGAGGACACGCTCTGGGCCGCGCTGCGCGCTTTTCAGGGCTATCCCTTCCGCACGGCGAAGGGGCTTACGTTCACCTATACGGTCCGGGGCGGAGAACTCTTCGCAGACCGCAAGGAGAAATCAATCACCCGCGCCACGGTGAATCTGGCATTCCGCAGGGCTCTGGAACTGCAGGTAGTTACCGGTCCCAAGAAGCTGGGAGTATTCGGCGCTTCCTACCTCTATCCGATCTTTCTTCATCTGGGGATCATTACCCGGGAACCAGTCACTTGACATTCGATTTTCCCATGATACAATAATTCTGAATTTGACAGTTACGGAAAGGAGCAACTGCCCTATGCTAAAGACACTGGGGGCTCAGGTGAAGGAGTTTAAGACGCCCTCCCTCCTCACTCCTCTGTTTATGATCCTGGAGGTTATTATGGAGATGGTCATTCCTCTTCTGATGGCCTCCATTATCGACGACGGGGTGGAGAAGGGAGATATGAATCATATCTTCACCGTGGGTATTTTCATGGTCATCGCCGCCGCTTTCGGCCTGCTTTTCGGCGTGCTGGGAGGACGGTTCGGCGCCAAGGCTTCCACGGGGTTCGCCCGCAACCTGCGGAAGAGTATGTTTGAAAATATTCAGACATTTTCTTTCGCCAACATCGACAAGTACAGCACGGCCGGTCTGGTGACCCGGCTGACGACGGATGTGACGAACCTGCAGAATGCCTATCAGATGATTCTGCGCATGTTTGTCCGGGCGCCGATCAGTCTGATCGTCGCCATGTGCATGTCCTTCTACATCAGTCCCCGGCTGGCCTCCATCTATCTGGTGGCGGTTCTGATTCTGGGGTCCCTGCTGGCGCTGATCATGACGAGGACGACCAAATATTTCCAGCAGGTATTCCGCAAGTACGATGATCTGAACGCCAGCGTGCAGGAAAATGTCTCCGCCGTGCGGGTCGTGAAGGCTTATGTGCGGGAGGATTTTGAACGGGAGAAGTTTAAGAAGGCCAGTGAAAATGTATACCGGATGTTCGTCAAGGCAGAAAAGACACTGTCTCTGAATGCGCCGATCATGATGACGACCGTGTACAGCTGTATCCTGCTGATCAGCTGGATCGGCGCGAAGATGATCGTCAGCGACAGTCTGACGACCGGCGAACTGATGAGTCTGCTGACCTACTGTATGAATATCCTCATGAGTCTGATGATGCTCTCCATGGTGTTCGTCATGATCACCATGAGCTATGCCAGCGGCCAGCGTGTGGCGGAGGTGCTGAATGAGAAGAGCAGCCTGACGAATCCGGAGAATCCGGACTATGAGGTGCCCGACGGGAGCATCGAGTTCCGGAACGTGAATTTCAGCTATCATGCCGGGAGCGAGGAGTATGTGCTCAGTGACATTAATCTCTCAATCCGCTCCGGGGAGACCATCGGCATCATCGGCGGGACGGGCAGTTCCAAGTCGACACTGATCAGTCTGATCAGCCGTCTGTATGACGTCAGCGAGGGCGCGGTGCTGGTGGGCGGCAAGGATGTGCGCACCTATGATCTGGAGACCCTGCGTAATCAGGTAGCGGTGGTCCTGCAGAAAAATGTTCTTTTCTCCGGCACGATTCTGGAGAACCTGCGCTGGGGGAATAAAGAAGCGACGGAGGAAGAGTGCATTCGCGCCTGCAAACTGGCCTGCGCCGATGAATTTGTCCGGCAGTTTCCGGACGGCTACAATACGTATATCGAACAGGGCGGAAGCAACGTGTCCGGCGGTCAGAAGCAGCGGCTCTGTATCGCCCGGGCGCTTCTCAAGAATCCGAAGGTGCTGATCCTTGATGACAGCACGAGCGCGGTGGATACGGCCACCGATGCGCGAATTCGTCATGCCTTCCGGGAGGAGATTCCGGGAACCACGAAGCTGATCATCACCCAGCGTATTTCCAGCGTGATGGACGCCGATCGGATTCTGGTGCTGGATGAAGGCCGGATCAACGGCTTTGACACGCATGAGCACCTGCTCGGGAACAACGCAATCTACCGGGAGGTCTATGAGTCCCAGGTGGGCGCCGGCGGAGACTTTGACGAGGGAGGTGACAACTGATGGCAGAGAATGCAAAGCCCGTGAGGGGGCCGGGAGGCCCCGGAGGAAGAGGGCGCGGTCCCGCTCCGAAGGTAAAGAATCCCGTCCCTCTGTTTATGCGTCTCATGCGCTACATCCTGAAATATTACCGGGTGCAGATGATCGTCGTGGTTGTCGCCATCGTGGCCAGTGTGCTGTGTAATGTGCAGGGAACCATGTTTATCCAGTCGCTGATCGATGATTATATTACACCGCTGCTGCTGTCGGATAATCCGGATTTCAGCGGGCTGGCGGCGGCGATCCTGCGGGTGGCCGGTTTCTATGCTCTGGGTGTTGTGGGCAGCTTCACGTATAACCGCATCATGGTCTATGTATCGCAGGGAACCCTGAAGCATTTCCGGGACGATCTGTTCGAGCACATGGAAGGCCTGCCTCTTAAATATTTTGACACGCATGCGCATGGGAATATCATGTCTATTTACACCAACGATACAGATACCCTGCGGCAGATGGTGAGCCAGAGCATCCCGCAGCTGCTCAACAGTGGTCTGACCATCGTGACCGTGGTGGTCTGTATGATCTATCTGAGCATCCCGCTGACGCTGCTGACGCTGGCGATGGTCGGCATCATGCTTTTTTCCAGCGGGAAGCTGGCCGGGCAGAGCGGACGGTATTTCCTGCGGCAGCAGATCAGTCTGGCGGATGTCAACGGGAACATTGAGGAGATGATGGAGGGCCAGAAGGTCGTCAAGGTGTTCTGCCACGAGGAGGAGAGCGTCAGAAAATTCAATGAGCTCAATGATATCCTCTATGACAGCGCCGACCGGGCCAATACGTTTGCCAATATCCTGGGACCGGTCAATTCTCAGCTGGGGAACCTCAGCTATGTGCTCTGCGCCATCGTTGGCGGCGCGCTGGCGCTGAATGGTTTTGGGGGATTTACTCTGGGTTCTCTGGCCAGCTTCCTGAGCTTTAATAAGAGCTTCAGCCAGCCGATTAACCAGATCAGTACACAGATGAACAGCATCGTCATGGCTCTGGCCGGAGCCGAACGGATCTTTGGTCTGCTGGATGAGGAGCCGGAGGTGGACGACGGCTGCATCACGCTGGTCAATGCTGAGACGGTGGACGGAGAGCTGCGTGAGACCGAGAAGCGCACGGGCCGCTGGGCCTGGCGTCATCCGTATCCGTCGCGGGGAACCGTGGAGTATATTCCCATGGAAGGCCGCGTGATTTTCGAACATGTGAACTTCGGGTATGATGAGAAGAAGCGGGTGCTCCATGACGTGAGCCTCTATGCGGAGCCGGGCCAGAAGATCGCCTTCGTCGGCAGCACCGGTGCCGGCAAGACGACGATCACGAACCTGATCAACCGTTTCTATGATATTCAGGAGGGAACCATTACCTACGACGGGCAGGATATCAAGAAGATTCAGAAGCGCGATCTGCGGCACAGTCTGGGCATCGTGCTGCAGGATACGAATCTGTTCACCGGCACGGTGCGGGAGAATATCCGCTACGGCCGTCTGGACGCCACGGACGAGGAAGTGATCGCTGCTGCGAAGCTGGCCAACGCCGATGGTTTCATCCGCCGCCTGCCGCAGGGGTATGACACGGTCCTGACCGGCAACGGTGCGAACCTGAGCCAGGGGCAGAGACAGCTGCTGGCCATCGCCCGGGCTGCGATTGCCGATCCGCCGGTGCTGATTCTCGATGAAGCTACCAGCTCCATCGACACCCGGACCGAGAAGATCGTGCAGGACGGCATGGACAATCTGATGCGGGGCCGCACGACCTTCGTGATCGCCCACCGCCTCTCCACGGTACGCAACAGTGACTGCATCATGGTGCTGGAGCTGGGACGGATCATCGAGCGGGGTGCGCACGATCAGCTGATCGAGCAGAAGGGCAAGTATTACCAGCTCTACACGGGAAATTTCGAAGAGACGGAATAAAGCGCTCGTTTTGATGAAAATTGAAGCCACGATTGCCACTTAAATGAAACCCGGGGAGAGACCGGGCGAATTTGTGGAAATGACGGAAAATACGGCGAACCGATTAAGGAAATTAAGTAAAAAGTTGAAAAAGATTATTTCCTTCGGAAACTTCATTGACATTGGAAGTGAGCTGTAGTAGAATAGAAAACGCAGAGGGCAGAGGCGCCGTGACGCACCTTTGCCCTCTCTTTCAGTTTAAGCAGCGAGGTGAACACATATGGAACGACTAAAGGAACACACGCGAGGGATTAACGAGCTCCTGGCCCGCTACGGTGTTAAGTTTGGCATTTATAAGAACGGGACCTTTCATGAGCAGTTGTTTCCCTTTGACCCGATTCCCCGCATTATCCCTAAGAACGAGTGGGATATTCTGGAAAAGGGACTGATTCAGCGGGTGGACGCGCTGAACGCATTCCTGCGGGACATTTATGGGGAGAGAAAGATCGTGAAGGACGGCGTCGTTCCGGAAGATTTCATCTTTGCCTCCTCCGGCTATCTGCCCCCCTGTCAGGGAATCCTTCCTCCGGGCGGAATCTACAGCCATATTTCCGGCATCGATCTGGTGGAAGGGAAGGACGGAGAGTGGTATGTGCTGGAGGATAATTTGCGGATCCCCTCCGGGGTCTCCTATCCGCTGATCGCCCGGGATCTGACGCGGCGGGCCAGTTCGGAGACCTTCCGGGTGAATCATGTGGTGGATAATCGCCAGTATCCCCGGCTGCTCCGCGAGGTCATGGATTACGCCAATGTCGGCGGCATTTCGGTGATCCTGACGCCCGGGCGCTACAATTCGGCGTATTTTGAGCATTCCTTCCTGGCAGAGCGGACCGGTTGTGTCCTGGCGATGAATCAGGACCTCTTTGTGGAGAACAACCGGGTCTATTACCGGGATATGGAGGGCAACCGTCAGAAGGTAGGCGCGATCTACCGGCGTCTGTCGGATGAATATCTCGATCCGATGACCTTCCTGCCTGAGTCCCTGATCGGTGTGCCGGGTCTGATGTCGGCCTACCGGGCCGGGAACGTGGCCATCCTCAATGCGCCGGGCAACGGCGTGGCCGATGACAAGGGAATCTATTACTTTGTTCCCAGGATGGTCCGCTACTATCTGGATCAGGAACCGATCCTGAAGAATGCGCCCACTTACCTGCCCTTCTACGAGGAGGACCGGAAATATGTCCTTGACAACCTTGAGAAGCTGGTGGTAAAGGATGTGGCGGAGGCCGGCGACTACGGCGTCATTTTCGGAAATAAGCTGACCCGGGAGGAGCTGGCGAATATGCGTCATATCATTGAGACGGAATCCCGCCGCTTTATCGCTCAGGAGGTCATTGATTTCCGCGATCTGCCGATTTTAGATACAGACGGAGTCACCGAGGTGGAGAGGAAGGCGGATCTGCGGGCCTTCGTGCTCTCCGGAGAGAGAACGGTGGCCTGGCCGAGCGGCCTGACCCGCTTCTCGCGGAATCCGGATTCTTTCATTGTCAATTCTTCACAGGGAGGAGGTTTTAAAGATACATGGGTATTATCTCGTTAGAAAAAGCTGATAACCTTTACTGGCTGGGACGCTACAGTGAGCGGGTGTTCACGACGCTGAAGGTTTTTTATGAGTATTATGATAAGATGCTGGATGAGGACGCCGACGCTTACAAGGTGTTCTGCCGGCAGCTGGGGCTCCCGGATGTCTACCACACCACGGAGCGCTTCACACAGGATTATCTCTATGATAAGAGCAATCCTGATTCGGTCTGCACGAGTATCAACCGTGCCTACGACAATGCCATTGTGCTCCGCGAGGAGATCGGGACGACGGCTCTGGGTTACATCCAGATGGCGCTGGATACGATGAAGGAGAGCAAGGCCTACACGGAGCGCTATATGCAGCATCAGAAGGTCATGGATCATCTCTATGCGTTCTGGGGCTGTGTGGATGATGAAGTGGAGGACGAGGAGAACCGGAACATCATGAAGACGGGCCGCTATGTGGAGCGTCTGGATCTGAGCCTGCGTCTGGATCTGGATTACCCGCATCTGGATAAGGCCTACCGGAAGCTGTCCAACCGGGTGCGCCGTCTGCGCCGTCCGTACAATGATGCTCGGCTTTACCGTCTGGGACAGATCATGGCGCGGAAAGAGAACTGGAAGGAAGAGGCTGGTGAGGCGCTTCTGTGTGTCAACGGCCTGTTTGAGGTGGACGTTTGAAGAAATTAAATTATTCCTATGAGGTGAATTATTCGTTCAGTCAGCCGGTGTCGGAGCATTGCTTCGCGCTGCGGATTCTGCCGGTCACCGATGAGGAACAGGGCATATACGCCTCCGAATACAGTGTGTTCGGAGGCTCTTCCCTGTATGGGACTTTGACGGATTGCTGCCGGAGGGCGAGCTGCGGCGTCTCTCTGGACGGATTCGGCAACCAGGTCGTGAGCGGCCGGCTGGCGGAGCCGCACGACCGATTTTCGTTCTGCGTGACCGGGACCGCTTATACTGACCGAAGAAGGCCCTGTAAATGGGAGGCGCGGCCGCTTCCCATTTACCGCTTTGCCACGTCACTGACACGGCCGGGCGAGAGGATCGGGACGCTGTACAGAGAAAGCCGGGAACGGATCCACCGGGAGGCGGCTGCCTGCCCGGACGGAGAGATGCGGGGCCGGGCGAGGCTGTGGATGCATTTGCTGGCGGAGCATTTTTCCTATGTGCCCGGTGCGACGGACATTCACACCACGGCGGAAGAAGCTTTCACCGGCGGGGCCGGTGTCTGTCAGGATTATGCGCAGATTCTGCTGGCGCTGCTGCGTCTGGACGGAATCCCGGCCCGCTACATCGCCGGGATGCTGATCGGTGAGGGGGCGACCCACGCCTGGTGCGAGGCCTGGTGCGACGGTGTCTGGATCGGGTTCGACCCGACCCATGACCGGGAACTGGATGAGGATTATATTCAGGTGGCCCGGGGACGGGATTACGCAGACTGTATCATGGACCGCGGGAGCTTCCGCGGCTATGCCGTCCAGTCTCAGGAGGTCGCGGTGAAGGTGGCGGAGACGCTGCCTCAGCCTGTGGACCGCTGGGACTGGTTTTAGTGCGCAGGGGCGCGTAAGGTATTTTCCGGCTGTTGCCGGACGCGCCCCGCGCGGCGAGTATGAGGCGAAAAAGCCGCCTCCTACTCGATTGAAAATGTGTACAAAGGAGATAAGACGGGATATGATTATGGATGTGGCAAGTGTGGCTCTGCCGGTGGGAGAGCGGCTGCTGGTGCGAAAGCAGCGCGTGGAGCCGGAGGAACCGCGGGAGGGACGCAAGCGCGTCTGCATCGTCACCGGGATTCACGGCGATGAGCTGGAGGGGCAGGCGGTAGCGTATCGCCTGCTGAACGAGATCCGCGCCCATCGGGAATACCTGGACGGAATTGTGGATATCTATCCGGCTCTGAATCCGCTGGGGATCGATTCCATTCGGCGGGGGATTCCCCTGTTTGACCTCGATATGAACCGGATCTTCCCGGGTGACGGGGCGGGAACGGTGGCGGAATATGTAGCCCATGAGGCGGTGGAAGATATCAGCGGGGCGGATCTCTGCATTGATATTCATGCGAGCAATATTTTCCTGCGGGAGATTCCGCAGGTGCGGATCAGCGAGTCCACGGCGCCCTTCCTGGTGCCGCTGGCGAAGCATATCAATGCGGACTTCATCTGGGTTCATGCTTCGGCGACGGTGCTCCAGTCCACGCTGGCGCATACGATGAACAGCCGCGGCGTGCCCACGCTGGTGGTGGAAATGGGTGTAGGCATGCGGGTGACCCGGGAATACTGTGAGCAGCTGACGATGGGCATCCTGAACCTGATGCACGAGATCGGCGTCTGGAACGGTCCGACCGGGCCGGTACGGGAACCGATCATTTCGGAGGATGACAATGTCAGTTTCCTGAACGCCGAGGCCTCCGGTCTTTTCCTGCCGGACGTCCCGTTCTGGTCAGACGTGGTGGCGGGACAGCACATCGGGGACATCGTGAGCCCTCTGACCGGCGAGGTCCTGCAGCGGGTGGAGGCGGAGGCGGACGGCATCCTCTTCACACTCCGTGAATATCCGATGGTTTATCAGGGGGCTCTGCTGGCCCGGATCCTGGGAGGTGCTTCTCTTGCGTAAAGAAATTATTTATTCCATGAAATCGATCTACCGGGATGATTTCCAGGTGATGGGTTATCATTTCGGCAGCGGGCATCAGACGGCCTGCATCATCGGCGGTCTCCGGGGCAATGAAGTACAGCAGATGTATATCTGCTCGCAGATGATCAAGGTACTGGGGGAGCTGGAGGCGGCGGGATGTATCCGCAACAATCGCGAGATCCTGGTGATTCCCGCGGTGAACCACTATGGCACCAACATTGGCGAGCGCTTCTGGGGCGTGGACGGCACGGACATCAACCGCATGTTCCCCGGCTATGACCGGGGCGAGACGACGCAGCGCATCGCGGCGGGGGTCTTTGACGTGGTAAAGAATTATACCTACGGCATCCAGCTGGCGAGTTATTATATGAAGGGAGAGTTCATCCCCCATGTGCGCATTCTGGCTACGGGCTATCAGAATGAAAATATGGCGAAGCAGTTCGGCATGGAATATGTGGCGCTCCGCACGCCCACGCCGTTCGACACGACCACGCTGAATTACAACTGGCAGATCTGGAACTGTGAAGCCTTCTCGCTCTTCACAGAGGAGACGCAGAAGATTCATCCGGAGGGCGCCCGGGATGGCGTGAACGCGATCCTGCGGTTCCTGCGCAGCCGCGGCGTGCTGAACGTGGACGTGCCGGCAGGCTGCACCCGCCCCGTGCTTCTGCGGGACGAAGACATGATCACTGTCCGCTCCGAGGCGGGCGGCATCTATGAGCGCCTCAAGGGACAGGGAGATCCGATTTATAAGGGCGAACTCATGGGGCGGATCGTTCATCCCTATGAGGGCACGGTACTGGACGATGTTCTTTCTCCTGTCGACGGACGGGTGTTCTTCGCGCACCGCTCGCAGATGGCCATGGAGCACGAGGTGCTCTTCAAAGTAATCACCAAATAAGTAATATTTGGAACGAAAATGAATGCTAAATCTTTAAAAAAATAACAAAATGAAGCTAAAACAAAATTTTTTTAAAAATGCACTTGAAAAACTTATGAAAATGATGTAGAGTAAAGGCCGAGAGGGCAAGCAAACAGGCAAGTAAGGAATTTAACAGGAGGACAGAAAATGAGTGATGTAATCAATGTCTCTGAGATCTTCGGCGAGGATGTCTTTAATGACACAGTCATGAAGGAGCGTCTCCCCAAGAAGATTTATGAGGATCTGAAGAAAACCATCAGCGAAGGCACGGAGCTGAATGCCGCGACGGCCGAGGCGGTTGCCAATGCCATGAAGGACTGGGCGGTCGAGAAGGGCGCGACCCACTATACGCACTGGTTCCAGCCCATGACCGGCGTGACGGCTGAGAAGCACGATTCCTTCATCACGGCCCCCACGGAAGACGGCAAGACGATCATGGAATTTTCCGGCAAAGAGCTGATCAAGGGCGAGCCGGATGCTTCCTCCTTCCCTTCCGGCGGCCTGCGCGCCACCTTCGAAGCCAGAGGCTATACGGCCTGGGACTGCACGTCCCCTGCGTTCCTGAAGCATGACGCGGCTGGCACGATTCTCTGCATTCCCACCGCGTTCTGCTCGTATACGGGCGAAGCGCTGGATAAGAAGACCCCGCTGCTGCGTTCCATGCAGGCGCTGGATACTCAGGCGCTGCGTGTGCTCCGCGCACTGGGCAATACGACCTCGAAGAAGGTTACTCCCTCGGTCGGTTCCGAGCAGGAATATTTCCTGATCTCCCGTGAGAACTTCCTCAAGAGGAAGGATCTGGTTTACACCGGACGGACGCTGTTCGGCGCCATGCCTTCCAAGGGACAGGAAATGGAGGATCATTACTTCGGAAGCATCCCCGAGAGCGTCGGCGGCTTCATGAAGGATCTGAATGAGAGACTGTGGAAGCTGGGGATCCCGGCTAAGACGCAGCATAACGAGGTGGCTCCCGCGCAGCACGAGCTGGCTCCTATTTACAGTGAAGCCAACCTGGCCAGCGATCAGAACCAGCTGGTGATGGAGTCCATGAAGAAGGTGGCCTGCAAGCACGGCCTGACCTGCCTGCTTCATGAGAAGCCCTTTAATGGAGTCAACGGCTCCGGCAAGCATAACAACTGGTCCATTGCCACGGATGACGGCATCAACCTGCTGAATCCGGGCAAGAAGCCTCATGAGAACGTGCAGTTTCAGCTGGTGCTCTCCTGCATCCTCAAGGCTGTGGATGAGCATGCGGATCTGCTCCGCCTGTCCGCCGCAGACGTAGGCAATGACCATCGTCTCGGCAAGCAGGAAGCGCCGCCTGCGATTATTTCCATCTTCCTGGGCGAGCAGCTGCAGGATGTGGTCGATCAGCTGCTGAAGACCGGCGAAGCCCACAGCAGCCTGAAGGGCGACAAACTGGTTACCGGCGTCAGCACCCTGCCCCAGTTCTCCAAGGATGCGACAGACCGGAACCGTACTTCGCCGTTTGCCTTCACCGGCAATAAGTTTGAATTCCGTATGGTCGGCTCCTCCGACTCCATCGCCACCTGCAACACGGTGCTGAACACCATCGTGGCAGAGGCGTTCTGCGAGGCGGCGGATATCATGGAGAAGGCCGACGACCCCGTAGCGGCGGCGAAGGAAGTGACGCTGGAGAACATCCAGAAGCATCAGAGAATCATCTTCAACGGCAACGGCTACTCGGAGGAGTGGGTCGAGGAAGCGGAGCGCCGCGGTCTGCCGAACCTGCCCAGCATGGTGGATGCGATTCCGGCTCTGACGACGGACAAGGCGGTTGCCATGTTCTCCAAGTTCGGAGTGTACGACGAGGCGGAGCTGAATGCCAAGGCAGAGATCCGCTATGAGACCTACGTGAAGACGATCAACATCGAGGCCAAGACCATGCTGAACATGGCCGGCAAGAGATACATCCCGTCGGTGGTAGAGTATGTCGGCAAGCTGGCGGATTCGCTCACTTCCGTGACCACGGCCTGCCCGGAGGCGGATGTCAGCGTGCAGAAGGAGCTGCTCCTTGAGTCTTCCGCTCTGCTGTCTGAGGCCAAGGTCGCTATGGCGGCGCTGGAGGATGTCACCAACAAAGCCGGCGAGGAGGAGGATGTCGAGAAGGCGGCCCGCATGTATCATGATGAAGTCATGCCGGCGATGGATGCGCTGAGAGCGCCCATTGATACGCTGGAGTTCATCGTGGATAAGTCCATGTGGCCTTATCCGTCCTACGGCGATATGATCTTCCAGGTAAAATAAGAAGAAACTGTTTGATGGGGCTGTGAAATAATTAGCCCTATCGAAAAGGCCATCTGGACTCGCATTAGC
>JAJQCZ010000051.1 GCA_021202465.1 Lachnospiraceae bacterium
TAGAAAGCAGGCATAAAAAAGTCGAGTTACAATATTTTTTATTCGTTTGATTTGTTACGAACAACTCATATCGTAACAAATTCCGATATGTCGGATTACTCCCCCCCCGACTGCTTCAAAGTATATCCCAAGTCACCCCTTAAAGCAATCGAAATCGGCCTGATCCGCCAGCCTCGTATTCTCGTCAAATCAAGTCATTCTGTCTCTGACAGCCCCCTTAACAACACTCCTGAAAACCGATCAAGCCTGATCGAAACATTGTTTTCAGGAACGCAAAATTCGATTCTCCCCATGCGTATCGAAGCAACACTGCGAACATTTATCCGAAGCCACTATCCGGAGATGGATCAGGAAGCCGATATGCGTCTAACCTACAATATCTATGGCAGCTACTATGTTTATCAAAAATATTTCAAATCGACAGACATGAATGAAATAATCAGGGTTGTATGCGAAGCTAAACTATGAACAGCAGCGAAAGCTGCCAGTGACTGCTTTCTACGCAGGCTATGGTAAATATATCAACGGCGGCTGGATTCCTGCTTTCCGCCGCCGTTGCCGGTCTCCGCTCTTCGATTTTCAAAAAATTACTGTCTCTGGTTCGATTTCCTCAGGCGGCACACTGCTTCATTGTGCGGTACCTGCCCCATCTCCGGTCAGTTAAGATAAGCTTTGAAGAAGGATTCCAACTTGTCAAAAGGAATCACATCCATCTGGTCATACAGATCCGTGTGAACCGCTCCCGGAATGATCATCAGTTCCTTGTTGTCACCAGTCAGTTTTGCAAACGCGTCCCGGCTGAAATAGCAGGAGTGGGCCTTCTCGCCGTGAATGATCAGGACGGCGTTACGGATTTCCTGGCTATATTGCAGGATCGGCATATTCATGAAGGACTGGCATCCGGTCACATTCCAGCCGCCATTGGAGTTCAGGCTGCGGGGATGATAACCGCGCTTCGTCTTGTAGTAATCATAGTAATCCTTTACAAAGAACGGCGCATCCTCCGGCAGGGGATCGACCACACCGCCGCCCAGGGCATACGTGCCGTTCCTGTAGTCAACGATTCTCTGGGCGCAGAGAGCCTTGCGTTTTTCGTACCGGGCCTCCTCGCTGTCCTCGCTGTCGAAGTAGCCGTTGGCATTGACGCGGGTCATATCATACATGGTGGAGGCCACGGTCGCCTTGATGCGGGTGTCCAGCGCCGCCGCATTCAGAGCCATGCCGCCCCAGCCGCAGATGCCGATGATACCGATTTTCTCCGGGTTTACGTTATCCTGCACAGAAAGGAAGTCCACGGCCGCCATAAAGTCCTCGGTGTTGATATCCGGAGAGGCCATATATCTGGGCTGTCCGCCGCTCTCGCCGGTGTAAGACGGATCAAAGGCAATCGTCAGAAAGCCTCGTTCCGCCATCGTCTGGGCGTACAGCCCGGAGGACTGCTCCTTCACTGCCCCGAAGGGACCGCAGACCGCGATCGCCGGAAGCTGTCCCTGCGCATCCTTTGGCACATACAGATCAGCGGCCAAAGTAATGCCATAGCGATTGTGAAAAGTCACCTTGCTGTGGTTTACCCTGTCGCTCTTCGGGAACGTCTTATCCCATTCCATTGTCAGATTCAGTTTTTCTTCCATAATAAACGCCTCACTTTCATTGATGATTCTTTTACAGACACATCTTATAGATATTCACAACATCATCCGCGTTCAGAGACCGGACTCCGATGATCCCGCTTTCTCCGCAGACGTGTTCCGCCATGGCCTGGAAATGTGTCTCGTCAATCCCGAGTTTGGAAAGAGACGGTTCCAGTCCCAGCGTCTCAAAAGCAAAGGTGCTGACAGCCCCGATGGCTTTTCTCGCCCCATCCATTACATCGTCGCTCTTTTCAAGGCCGAATACCCGTTCTCCCAGGCGACAGATTGCAGGTGCTGTGTCCTCGTTCAAAATGTAGGTCAGCCATCTCGGCGTCAGGATGGCCAGTCCGTGTCCATGCGTGATGTCGTAGTACGCGGACAGTTCATGCTCCATGCCATGACACGCGCAGGCGTGTACCGTACCGGCATCGAGGATGGAATTCAAAGCCATGGAGGAGGCCCACATCAGATTGGCGCGTGCTTCATAATTGTCCGGTTCTCTCAGGGCAATCGGCGTCCATTTGACGACCGTGCGCATAACCGCCTCCTGCATTTCCAGCACCAGATCGAAGGTTGCATCTCCCGCCAGATAGTAGTTATCCAGCACATGATTAAAGATGTCAAATGCACCGCAGGCTGTCTGATAGGGAGGCAGTGAAAAACTGAACTCCGGATTCTCAAATGCCGCTTTTGGAATCAGCGCATCCCCGCCAAGCCCGATCTTCTCATTGGTTTCCATATTGGAAATCACGCACCAGGCATCCATCTCGGAGCCGGTGGCGGCATTGGTCAGGACAGCCACAAGCGGCAGCGCATCCACGACCCAGACGCCGGAGGATACAAGCGGCCATACATCGCCGTTTTCGGTTTTAGCTGCCGCAGCAACTCCTTTGGCACAGTCGATCGTGGAACCGCCGCCGACAGCCAGGATAACATCAATGCCTTCTTTTCTGCAGATCGCCGCGCCTTTATTCGCTGTAGTGTGGCGGGGGTTGGGTTCCACGCCGGACAGTTCAAACAGCTCCATGCCGTTGTCACGCACCAGTGACACGACCTGGTCATAGAGATCACTGCGTTTGATGGAGCCTCCGCCGTAGACCAGCAGCACTTTACGGCCATAGTTCAAAAGCTCGCCGGGCAGGTTTCCCATCTGGTTCCGCCCAAAATATACCTTGTCGGGGTTGTGAAAAATAAAATCATTCATTGTATGTTCCTCCTTTAATACCAGTCATGTTTTTCATTTCGATCCAAAGCGTTGATCTGCTCCATTTCCTCATCCGTCAGTTCAAAGCCAAACAAATCAAGATTCTCCCGGATGTGATCAGGGTCACTGGAGCCTGGAATCACCACGACACCTTTCTGTAAATTCCACCGCAGGATTACCTGGGCGGACGAAACGCCATGAGCCTCAGCAATAGCAGAGATCGTTTCATCCCCAAGCAGTTCCGCTGTATGCCCACGGCCTCCAAGAGGATACCAGCCCTGCACCACAATGCCAAGGGACTGGATATAAGGAATCACATCATTTTCCTGATAATAGGGATGAATTTCGTTCTGCACCAGTGCTGGGGTGATGTTCACCTGAGGCAGAAACTCCTCCAGTTCCTCCACATACCAGTTGGACAGGCCAATCGAATGCACCTTGCCGTCTGCGACCGCCTGTTCCAATGCCAGATACGCTTCTACATCACCGTCTCCCGGATGGTGAAGAAGAATCATGTCGATGTAATCCAGCCCCATCCGTTCTAACGCCTCGTCAATGGCTTCAGCAGCATTATCATATTGTGTGGGATAGAGCTTTGTGATCACAAAAATTTCTTCCCGTGGCACATCCGAATCCCGGATAGCCTGCCCTACAGCCGCCTCGTTACCGTACATATAAGCGGTGTCAATCAGTCTGCCTCCCGCTTCCAGCAGCGCCGCAATGGAAACGGCACACTCCTCGTCTGTCAGGCTGTATGTGCCCAGCCCCATGATGGGCATTTCATAGCCGCTGTTCAGCAGCACAGTTTTCGTTTCGAAGTCAAATTCACCCACGGTGCGCCCCTCACTTTCCGGTAATTCTAAACTTTCCACCCATTCAGCCACCTCACTTTCTGTTGCATCCCCGGAGAACCGCTGCCCTTCCAGCCAGGTAACCGTATCAGAGCAGAGACCATGCAGATTTTCAGCGCTGGAGCCAATGCCGCTGCTGTGGGAGGTACAGAATGGGATGATCGTCACGTCAGCCAAATCATAACTTTCCAAAAAGGTGCTGATGATCCGCGGCGCCTGCCCGTGCCAGATGGGATAACCGAGGAAAATCACATCGTATTGCTCGATGTTCTCCACACTGCCGGAGATCGCAGGACGGGCGGAGGAATCTGACTGTTCCTGATTGGCACGGCTGGAGGAATCATTGTAGTTTAAGTCGTCCTCTGTATAAGGCGTCTCCGGAACGATCTCATAAATATCTGCTTCCGTTTCTTCTGCAATCCACCCTGCTACCTGTTCTGTAGTACCTGTACAGGAAAAATAAGCAACCAGGATATTGCTGCCGGAAGAAATGATATCTGAATCAATCGCTTCATTCCCGGCTTCCTCTGATGTATCAGGATCTGTTCCTTCGGTCTCGCTCTCCGTTTCCGGTTGATCATCTGTAGCCGAAACGACGGCTCTGCTCCCGGCATCAGAGGACGACCCCGCACTCTCAGAGCTGCAGGCCGCCAGCATGAAAATCATACTAACTGAGAGCGCCAATGCAATCAGTCGCTTCATCCTATCCCTCCCTGCTGATTTTTTTGATGATTTTTGCCGGCACGCCGCCCACAACGGTATAGGGCGGCACATCCTTTGTTACGACAGCCCCGGCCGCTACGACAGACCACTCGCCAATTCTGACGCCGGATAGAATGGTGGCATTGGAACCGATCCACACATGAGCGCCGATTTTTATGGGAGCGTAGTGATTCTTCCGATTCTGCATCGGAGACAGGTCGTGATTAATGGTGGCCAGCACCACGTTGTGACCGAGCATCGCGCCGTCTCCGATTTCGATACCGCCCTGATCCTGGAAATGACAGCCTGAATTGATAAATACGTCTTTCCCAAGATGTGTGTTCTTTCCAAAATCCGTGTAGAACGGCGGAAAGAGCCGGAAGGACGGATCGATCTGCTGCCCCGTCAGACGACTCATGATTTCCCGGATTTCATCCGGCGTATGGTACTGGTTGTTCAGTTCCATAGTGATGCGGAGCGCCTCCTGATAAAGCGTATCGGCATAGGCGTTACATTCGGCGCTTTCCTTCGTTTCATCATAGTAATCTGCAATGACATCCTCAACGGTCAATATTTCTTCGCCCCCTTTTTGCTCAGCCGGTTTACAAGGTAATCCAGACAGTCCAGCTTTTTCTGCTCCGTATGGATATGATTCAGTAAATCTCTGCGGCTGTTTTGTAATGTAACCTGTAATTCCCGGTCTCGCCCTTCTTTTTGCAGCAGGACGCAGTGAGCGATCATTTCCTCTCCAAAACCGATGTCCTGGAGATTTTGATAAAAACGCTGGGATTCGTTGTTTGCTTCCGGCATGACAGCTCACCTCCTCATATCTGTATTTTATATTGATGCGCGAGGAATGGCAAATACTCGGTTTCTATTTCTGGATATTCTTGAAAAGAATATCTGAGAGCGTTATAATCAAGGTGGGGTTAATCCTGGAGGTAAATGCAACCGATTCGAGAGATTTTCCCATGAAGTATGGAGGGTGTATTATGGAATTGCGCGTTTTACGTTATTTTATCGAAGTTGCCAGAGAAGGCAGCATTACCGGTGCGGCCAGAACACTGCATATTTCTCAGCCCACTTTGTCTAAACAGCTCAAGGAGCTGGAGGCTGAGCTTGGATGCAAGCTGTTTGTCCGGGGAAATTACAATGTCCATCTGACGGAGGAAGGGATCCTGCTGCGCAAACGGGCGGAAGATATTCTGGACATGGCGGATAAGACTCTGGGAGAATTTCAGTCTCTGAATGACGTGACAGGCGGCGATGTGCGGATCGGCTGCGCGGAATCCTGGCTGATTCACTATCTGGCCGATGTTATAAAGGATTTTCGCGTGCAATATCCGGGGCTGCGGTTTCATATCACCAGCGGAGACACCCGCGTGGTCGTGAATGATCTGGAACAGGGGCTGTCGGATTTTGCCGTTATTGTGGAGCCGCCTGACCTGTCAAAATACAATTATCTTTCCCTGCCGGGCGGTGACACCTGGGGCCTTTTAATGCGGACGGACAACCCTCTGGCACAGAAAACGGCAATCCGCTCAGAGGATTTGCAGGGTGTCCCGCTCATCACTTCGCCCCAGTCCATTCGCGCGGATCTCCCGAGATGGTGCGGGGAGACTGTCGATCAGCTGAACATCGTCGGAACAATCAATCTGTTTTATAACGGTTCTGTTTTTGTCAGAGAAGGGATCGGATGTCTGCTGGTCTTTGACCGTTTGGCAGATGTCAGTCCGGAAAGCGGCCTGTGCTTCCGCCCTCTGTCTCCGAAGCTGGAGACAAAAATGTACATCATCTGGAAGAAATATCAGGTCTTTACGCCGATTGCAGAGAGACTGATCGATTTGCTGAAAGAGCGACTCGCCTGATCACATTTTGAGGGCTTCCGCCACAAAATGGATGACCGTCCCGGCCTGTTGGACGATGAAGCTGCCGGAAGTTTCGTCTTTTCTTCATTCAAAAAGAGGAGCTGCTTTCTACAGCTCCTCTATAATCAATCATCCACTAGTAAAGTGAACCTCCGCTGAGCACAATTGATTCATACTGATGATTTTCTTGTTTATAACCTGCAAAGTGGACAACACGTCCGCCGCATTCCTGCCAAAGCGGGACAATTTAAAAACAAGCACGAAAGAAATGCCATCCTTGCCGGAACGAATGTCCTCCATCATTTCATTAAACTGGACCCTGCCCTCAATGGACTTGCCCGATTTTCCAGCATCCTCGTATTCATGGACGATTTTATAATCATTATAATCCGCATACGCTTTCATACGGTTTTTCTGCGCATCCAGAGAATATCCGTCGATCTGCATGGTTGTGGATACTCTCGTGTATGTGTAGACTTTTGTTTTTTCTTTACTCACAATAATCTCCATTCCGGAGCGTAAGCGACGAGGCGTCGAGAAATCGCGAATGCGATTTCTCAACTGCCATCAGTGTGATTTGTGACGCTCCGGCACAAATCGCGCTGTGAAAAATCAGCACATCGGTGTGATTTTTCACAGAAAGTTCACGAATAGATTTTTTATTATCGGGAATATATTTTTGAATTAAAAAAGATTTTTTCGTTTGCAAATGTAATGTGCTTCTCTGGAAGCATCACTGACCGCATACATCCGCCACAGCCTTCTTTCATGCGTTAAAAACGCACCAGCCGGCCGTGACTGATGCTCTTTTTTATACCTGAAATAGTTTCACACTACATTTTGAAAAATCCGATTTATCAGCATAAACCTTTGCGAATAAAAAATCTGTGTTTCATCATACGTGCGCACACTGTTATCCGCCGCATCCTCCCCGTCCATCAGTTCCGCAACCGTAATCCCCAGTTCACTGCAGAGCGGTTCAATCACGCTGTAATCCGGCATACACTTTCCATTTTCCCAGTTGTAAAATGTCTTCTCTGCTACATCAACACCGTAATCATCATGCATCGCGAATCATATTCATGTTATCCATGTTTTGAATAAAAATATGATTCAAAGTTCTTCTGTTAAATGGAAATTACTATCCTAACGATATTTCCAGCAGTTCCGCTGCTGCCTGATAATCCCTGGTTCGCATAAGGTTATCCCAGACATCCGCCTTGCCAAGCAGGTTCATCCCGCCATGCCATACCAGCTCATCATCCAGTACGGCGAAATGTTCTTCCACTTCCGTCCTGGTTACAACCTCAATTCCAGCCTTTCGCATCCGGTCAACCAGCTCATAGCAGATATTTGCACTTTCATATGTAACCTCATCCGGATCCGTTGTGATGACTGTGATGCGGACGCCTGCTTCCAATCGGTCTTTTGCCAGCGACAGCAACCTGTCTATCCGATTCTGTCTTATGTCCGGACTGGATATCACGATTGATTTTTCTGCCTCAATGATGTCCTGGTCGAATTGCTCCATGTAATCCCCTGAATCAAAAATGGCATGCGTAACCTGCTTTTCTTTCTTGTCACCTTCCCATATGGAAAATCCCAGCTTTTTATATGTCCGGAGCCTTTTCGCGTACATCCTGTCAAAGTAATGCATATGGGAATCTATATAATCGTATACATAAACGGCTTCTTTCCCTTCATAATCACGGTTCAGGCGCCCGACATACTGTTCGAGCCGCCCTTCATAAGACACGGGTGCGGCAAGCATGAGGATGTCCAGCCTCGGGAAATCAAACCCTTCCCCCATTTTCTGTCCGGTCGCCACAAGTATCAGGCTTTCACTTCCGGGGATTTCTTTCAGGCGGTTTCTGATTTCCGCATTCTCCTTATCAGTGTTATCACCATAAAGTAAAAAGACATGATCTGCAGAAGAGACCAAATTATCGTACAGGAGCTTTGCCTGTTCCTTAAACCTGGTCAGGATAACAGGGGTACGGTTCTTTGCAATACATTCTTTCACATCATGAATGATCATCTCATTACGAACCTTGCTTTCACTTATCAGGGAGTATGCCTTACTGATGTTTTCCCTGGTTTCTGATGTATCCACCGCTCTGGTATATCTCAGAATAAAATAATGCCCAATCCCCTGCTCCTCTGCCCTCTCAAGAGCCGTAAACTTATGCCGGATTGGTCCAAGCATCATGCAGATTATTTTGTCCATTTTGTCTCCACGCTTTGGAGTCGCAGAAACACCATAGACGTATTTTGCATTTACCTTCTGCAGGAGTTCCATGGATGTGGCGCTTGCCACGTGATGACATTCATCAACAATCACCATTCCGTAGGTGTTTATACGCTCGTTAAATTTTCCCTTGCTGTACATTGATCCGACCATCGCCACATCAATGATTCCCGTCAATGTATTCCTGCTCCCATGAAGGATGCCGATTGCACTGCTGCGCTTTTTCACTCTTCCTGTCTTCGTTTTGTATTCCGGAGGTTCCTCCCTGATTTCCAGGAATTTTTCCAGTTCAGGCACCCACTGGTCCAGCAGATCTTTACTCTGTAGAAGGATCAGCGTGTTGACCTTCCTCTCCGCAATCAGGTAACTGCATACCACCGTCTTGCCGAATGCCGTTGCCGCACTCAGCACACCATCCGTGTAAGAAAGTAGTCTTTCCGCAGCAAGCTGCTGTTGAAGCCTCAAATCTCCCTTGAACGAAACTCGGATCGGTCTTCCAGCTTCCCTTTGGTCTGAAATATCCACAGGTATATCTGCCTTACGGCATTCATCCACAATCTGCTCCCGCAAACCTCTTGGAACCTGTATGTATCCATCCACGTCCTTTCCCAAATACACCGCACTGAAATTGTAATAATTAGAATACCCAAGCCTTTTATTCTTATAAAATTCCGGATTGTCGAAAGCCGCAAGGCTCCGTATCTGGTTCTGTATCCTGGGCATCAAGTTAAGCGTGTCAACATATACCCCATTGCTTAATACCAGATGCATTTTTCCGGTGACGTCTGATGAATGGAATTCACATTTCTTCTTCCATGGCTTGGGACGGATGGCATGATCTTCCGAATTGGCAAGTGTCCCCTTCGATTCCGCAATCTCAGCTTTCCATCTTGCCATATGCCCTTCCACGTCTTCCCGGCTGAGTTTCACCGTCCTGTACAGCAGGATATCCCACTGATTCGGATACGCATTCCAGTTTTCATCCACGAATGCACTGTTCCCACATTTCAGTGCCTGTCCCTGCAGCGGCAATGCAATCAGGTTCCCGATGCTGCTCGCCACATCCTGCGACGGATACATACGGTCATAATAATGGAATGTCTTTAAATTAATCGACGACGAACCTCTATCCAAAAGGAGAAAGCCGAAATTTCTTGCTACGGCTGCCGGAATTGCCTTGCTAAAGAATATCCAAATATGTGCGCCCCTTCCTGACCTTGAGCACTCTACCAGCGGATGGATTCCGTTCATCTCGCATATTTTCCTAAGGGCGTCCACCTCTTTATTCCACTCACTGTCCGTATTGGCAAAATCAGATGCCTCCGAACCTTTCTCATGGTTGTCAAAATCAAACACGAGGAAGCGGCAGGTTCCATCCGGCAGGAGCGGGTACACCCCGATAACATCCGATCCATCTTCTTTATATCCCAACAGGTGAGCGATGATGTTCTTTAATTCAATTCTTTTCCACTTCTTATATGCGCAGTTCTCACAGTTATGCTTTTCCCCACGCTGCCATGGGCAGAGTCTATCATTCCAGCGGTTCTCACACTGGGGAAAATAGCCTCCCTTCCGGCCACGCTTTGCATATACATCCTGCCTTCCCCAGAACAATGCAAAAAACCGATTTGCCATCTCATCTGTAATATACCTCGGATGTATAATCCTGCCACCCTGATCCGGGTCATACTCTTGTGCGTGATCAATCGTCTCCTCAAAGGGACTGATGTCTTCATACGGAATATTCTCTTTGTCCAGCTTCTCTTTCAGAAGCCGGTTCTCATATTCAAGGAGACGTACTATACGTCTTAGGGAGTCTGAATCGTATGCTTCTATGTTCATTGCTTCACCAACTATTCATTACATTAAACTAACCACACCTACCACACTTGTTTCGCAAGCATACCCGTATCAATCATTAGCTTTCGGCAAGACCACAATTCTCTAATATCTTTCCAACAATTTCATGTATCGCCAGAGATGGGTTTTCCTTGTAATACTTATATCCCTTATATTCACACAGACTGTATCCGTTATCCCGGTTTCTTTCCATTATGGCATCCGCCCCGGCTATAGCAGTCCGCACATTGTCCAGGGACAGCTTTCCCAGACACCTTTTGAAATTGTCCTCATGCTTGTACTCATCCATACTTTCAAACTTCTCATCGTAGGCGCGGTTTATCGCGTTAATGTAATTCCTCCTGTGAGCCTGTGCTCCATTACAGTCTATTCTGTGCAGGATTATCCATAAATCAAAAGTCAGATTGGTATACCCAAATTTATATGAAATCTGTTTTCCAAGGCTTGATGCCGCCTTCATGTTGTCCATTGTCTCCCTAAACTGTCTTACATGGATAGGCTCATCGCTTTCGTAGTCGGACAGATGCCATATTTCTGTTTTTCCGGTTACTGCCAGCGATTTCGCCCTCTTTAACGGATTCTTCTGCACCTGGGCATCAAACGAAACTTTGTAATCCGAGTCTGCGCATTCATTAATCCTTTCCCTCAGCCAGTCCAGATACCATTTTTCCGTTTCTCCTTCAACAGTGAAATAATACTTCTTAGTGGCTTTCCTCTTTATCACTGTTCCGCCTCGCTTTCCCGGTTCATAATCTCCTCAAAAATCGGAGTAAAGTCTATATCCTTAATTGCACCATATTCACTGACAAAATAGTGCTGCATATAGTCGTCATGCATCCGGACGCCTTTATCGCCGGTCGTACCAAAATCCGACAGGGCATAAAGAACACTGAGGTGTGTGTCATCATCACGCTCTACAAACTTAATCTCATCCCTCCTGAGCAGGTTGGAATTAAGGAATATCGGATTATGCGTATTAAATATCAGCTGCGCATGATGGACGTTGATGTCGTCATTATGGAATATATTAATGATATTCATAAGCGCCATCGGATGAATGGAGACATCAAATTCATCTACGATTAAGGTACTCCCTGTCAGGATTGCTTTTATTACCAATGGAAAAATCGTAACAAACCGGATGGTTCCATAGGATTCAAACATTTCTGCTGCCATTATTGTAATTTTCCGGTTCTCCTCATCCTTGAAGATGGAGCATAGCTTTGCGCCCGAATCATCATCACCTGTGACATATCCGACCGCATTGGAATTAATACCAAACAACTCGGCAGCCTGATTGGTCGTTTTCTCAATATATAACGTCGGCTTCTGCGGGTCGGAAAAACGCTTTATCAGCTGCAGGGAATCCGCCCTGCAGATAACCATGAACTTATTGGCAAACCATCCCGATATCATTTTCACCAGTTCCTGTGAATACAACAGCTTAAACCCATTCATAAGAAACAGTTCTTCCGGATTCAGGCTGCCCTTTGCTATTTGGTTAATCCCGCCCATGTTGGAATCCACAGAGGGTGACAAATATTCCCCTATCACGTTCAGGTTCCCTACCTCAAGTTCCTCGCCCCTGTTGAAAATCACCGACTCGTTAATACATAAAGTTTCACGAATGATTTTCCTGTTATGCTTATAATCCAAAAATGAACCAATATCCAGGACAATTTCATATCCTACCAGGAGATTATTCTCCATAAAGGTAATGCCAAATTCTACCGGCTGTGCCGACGTAAGTGTATTATTCGGTATAAGCTCCAACGATTCTGCCGCAGGATTAGGTGACCCCTGCTCTTCCGTATTCCGTATATGACCTCTGAGGACAATGGAACGCAGCGTATCCATTGCGCCAATCACATTCGATTTGCCTGATGCGTTGGGTCCATAAATAACCGAGGAACTCAGGCTCTTGATTGTTCTTTTTTTGAATTTCGTAATACCCAGGCTATAATCAAGGCCTTTCTGCTTCGGAGCAGCTTCCATGGAAAAAAACGCCTCTTCCGCAAATGATTTATAATTTTTCATTCTAAACTGCAACAGCATGTTCACTCCTCCATTCTGCAATTATTTTGCAAAATTGCTATTAAATTATAGCTATATTCGCTCAAAATGTCAACCGTGCAGTTCTTCATTTAGGGCTGTTTCACGAAGCTTTTTATGTGTTCATTCTTCGCTTACTATTTTAGG
>JAJQCZ010000019.1 GCA_021202465.1 Lachnospiraceae bacterium
AGAATATACGATGTATTCCAGTTGTGAGCCGTGTTTTATGTGCAGCGGTGCAATGGTATGGGTTAGGCTGGGACGATTAGTATATGGTGCCAGCAATATTGATTTGGAGAATATTTTAGGCAATGAAGGATGCAACTGCAGCAAAATCGTTTTTGATAATTCCTTTCATAAGCCAGAGGTTACATCAGGAGTCTTAAGGAAAGAAAGTTTGTCTGTATTAAGGCAATATTTTTCTTCTCACGAGAAAGGATGAATTCCAGTTTATCGAGGTGATATTGTGAAAGAACGAAAAGAAATCCTGGATTATGGGATGACGCTGCCGGATGTGTATATAGACGCGCCGTTTCGTGACGCGAACTGGATCCTGCTTCGTTATAAGAAGAATAAACGCGTTTTTGCATGGACGTATGAGCGGAATGGAAATATCTGCGTCAATGTGAAGGTGGATCCGGCGTGGCGGGATTTCTGGCGGAGCGTGTATGCGTCTGTTCAGCCGGGATATCACCAGAATAAGGAACACTGGAATACGATCATTCTGGACGGGAGTATCCCGGATGATGAAATAAAGCGGATGGTGGTGGAGAGCTACGATCTGATCGTGAAGAAATAACAGAAATGACGGAGCGTCTGCCGGAAACGGTGGACGTTTTTGTTTTTACACGTTGCGTGTCAACCGAAAATATGCTATGGTAAATACACAATGTGTTGATGAATTGGAGGATTATAACAGTGGAATGTAAAGAGAAAATCAAAGAACTTCGGGAGTGTACGGGCATGAACCGCAAGGAATTCTGCGAATATTTTCAGATCCCCTATCGGACGGTGACAGAATGGGAACTGGGGAACCGGCACGCACCGGATTATGTATTACGGCTGTTGGAGTATTATATTCGCATGGAGCAACTCGATATAAAGAAGGAGGGGGAAGCCGGTGATGGAGCGGATGGTGGAAGATCAGACTGTTGAGTGGAAAGAAGCCTGGCATGACGATTATCTGAAATGGATCTGTGGCTATGCCAATGCCAGTGGGGGAACCTTATTGATCGGTATCGATGATTGCGGACATGTGAAAGGAATCAATAATGCTGTGGCTTTGCTGGAGCGGATTCCCAATCAGGTGACCGATACAATGGGGATCATTGTCGATGTAAATTTGCGCAATAAGGATGGTCTTGATTACCTGGAAATTGTGGTAGAGAAATATCCGACGATGATCAGTTTTCACGGAGTGTATTATTATCGTTCCGGAAGCACGATGCGTACGATTACAGGAAAAGAACTGGATCGGGCGATTCTTCGTTCTCAGGGCAGGACATGGGACGGCATGCCGGTTCCCAGACTGAGAGTAGAGGATTTAAGTCAGAGTGCGATTGCACTTTTCAAGAAGAAAGCGATCTGGAGAAGGCGTCTGACGGAGGAGGAGACGAAAGTTCCTGACAAGGTGCTGATGGAAAATCTGCGTCTGTATGATGATGACGGATATTTGACGAGAGCGGCGGCGCTGGCTTTTTATCCGGACCCGGAGCGATGGATTACCGGCGCCTATATTAAGATTGGCTTTTTCGGAGATTCGGATTCGGATTTGCAGTATCAGGATGAAATACATGGACCGTTGATCGAGCAGATAGACAAGGCCATGGAGCTGATCTATACGAAGTACATGAAAGCGCTGATTACCTATGAGGGAATCCAGCGTATTGAGAGGTTCATGTTTCATCCGGATGCCTGCAGGGAGATTTTGCTGAATGCTGTCGTTCACAAGGCCTACGAGAGCTGCAATCCGATTCAGATCAGTATTTATGAAGACCATATGTATATCTGGAATGAGGGAAGCATGCCGGCAGAACTGGCTTCGACGGAAAAGCTTTTTGAGAAACATTCATCCAGGCCATATAATCCGAAGCTGGCGAACACGTTTTTCAAAAGCGGGATGATCGAGGCGTGGGGGCGCGGTTTCGATAAGATCCGAAATGGGTGCGAAGAATATGAGGGTCCGCTCCCGAAATATGATTTTTCGGGAGGGGTGATGGTTTTGTGTAATGCCTGCCCTTTGTATTTGCAGTTGTTGAGGAAAAATGGTGGGGAAAGGTCAGGAATAACAGATGACCCAATAAATGACCCAATAAATGACCCAATAAATGACCCAAAAGAGAATGGGATATTTGATGAAAACGTCGATGTACAAACGAGATTACTGGCTGCTATTTATTATCATCCGGAATGGACACGAAAAAAATACAGCGAAATCCTGAATGTTTCAGATGCAACGGTTAAGAGACTTTTAGCAAAACTGCAGAAAGATAATGTTGTCATGCATGAGGGGTCAAGAAAGAAGGGAAAATGGGTTATAGTAAAGCAGGAGAAATAAATAAAAGCATGTACCGAATCTATATCGTAGAGGATGATCGCGGTATCGCAGAGGGAATCTCCGCAGTCTTGCCCGGCTGAGGGGATCCTCTCCGGCGTGGTGCTCTATAAGCTGGCGGGGCTGCATCTGGTCAGTGACGACAAATTGGAAAACAGTTCGACCTTCAAAGATAAATTTGATTGACATCCTCCCAAATTGTAACTATAATGAAAAAAAACCAGTGATGGGGGAGTTCCGATTTTTAAACGGTCCTCAGAGAGTCCGGGAGGGTGGAAACCGGATGATGTCAGTGAAGTCGGGTGGGCCCCGGAGGGCGAGATGAGCAGGAGAGAACCTGTTAGTTGAGACGTGTGGCAGGCGTTAAAGGGCCGGGAATGGAATCCATTCCGCAGAGGTGGACATCGTCCGGATGTCAATGAAGGTGGTACCGCAGGTTTACAGACCTGTCCTTGAATTTTATTCAGGGACGGGTTTTTTTTGTGGTTTCTCTTGGCGAATCATCATGGACAGAAGCAGGGAAAGGGGAGAGGAATGATGGATGACAGTTTTTGGTTGTATGATTTAAAAGTGGAGGTGGTTGCGACGGACAGACCGATGGTATGCAGTCACCAGGCAGGCGACTATTTCCTGGTCGAAGGAGAGAATCTGATCTTTCCGCAGACGCAGTCCTTTTCGATGTACGCGCTGGCTGCGCTGCTTCCGATCCTTCCTGCGAAACAGCGTCCGCTTCAGGAAAATGACTGGATGCTTTCGGATAGCCTGATTGCGTGTCCGGATCCGAACTGCGGAGCAAAATTCAAGATCACGAGGACTGGGAAACGGATCTTTCATCATGGGGACTGCACACTTGTGCCGGTTCAGAAAGAGGAAGAAAAACGATGATTCATCAGATTACTTCATCAAAGATCACTTTGGATAATGGGTATACGTTCAGCCGGGTCATTAATGGGTGCTGGCAGCTGTCTGCGGAACACTGTCTGAAGGGGCAGCTGGATTATGATGATGCGCTGAAGGCCTTTCATATGTTAAAGGAACGCGGCCTGACCACGTTTGACTGCGCGGATATCTATACCGGAGTGGAGGAAATCCTTGGCAGGTTTGTAGAAGAATTAAAGGCGATGGGCGGATATTCGCATGACGATATTCAGATTCATACGAAGTATGTCCCGGATCTGAATATTCTTGATCAGGTGAATTTTGAATATACGGAGAAGGTGGTAGACCGCAGTCTGATGCGGATGCATCGGGACTGTCTGGATCTGGTGCAGTTTCACTGGTGGGATTATGAGGTGCCGGGAATGCTGGAGACGGCGTTTGACCTGGTAAAGCTTCAGGAGAAAGGAAAGATCCGTAATATTGCCATGTGCAATTTTGATACGGAGCATCTGAAGCAGATGGTTGATGCGGGAATACCGGTGATATCCAACCAGACGCAGTATTCCGTGTTCGACCGGAGACCGGAGAAGGCACTGCTGCCGTATTCGAGGGAGCATGATGTCTACAGCTTCTGCTATGGCACACTGGCGGGAGGTTTTCTCGCCGAACGCTGGATCGGTGTAAAACGCAGTGACTTTGAGCCGGAGACCCGATCGCATGTGAAATATCTGCAGATTATCGAGGATTCCCTTGGATGGGATGGATATCAGGGGATTCTGCTGCTGCTGAAGGAGATTGCGGACAAGTATCAGGTCAGTATCTCAAATGTGGCGGTACGGTATATTCTGAATCAGCCGGGCGTGGGCGCGGTGATGGTAGGCTGCAGAAACAGCCGGCATGTCGGGGATAATGCGAATATTCTGAGCTTTAACCTGACGGACGAAGAGATGGAGAGGATCCGTTCCTTTATCGGGCAATATCCGATGCCGGAGGGCGAGCCGTTCAGTCTGGAGCGAACGCCTGGCTCCCGCTATCGCAATATTATGAAAATGAATCTGAACAAAGCTTAGGAACCGGGAGGCGTGACCGGGCGAACGACCAATGAACAGGGAGCCGCGGTCGGACGATTGTTATTATTAATCAGGAAAGAGAGGAAAAAGATGATGGATCAAAAGGAAAAGCAGCTGACATTTCGGGGAGGAATTGGTTTCTCACTTGTTCCGGTCGTGATTTATGTATTTTTCTGCATGGTACTCTTTATCGGGTTTCGGGCCTTTAACATGGAGGCGCTGGCGGTAGGCGGATTTCTCGCACTTCTTGTCGGAGGAATATTCTGCACGAGCTACATGGAATACTGGGAAAGCGCAATCCGCGGTATTTCGTCGATCACATCGGTTTCCGTGGTTGTGATTCTTCTTCTGGTGGGCATGTTCAGCCAGCTGATCAAGACCTGCGGGCTGTCCGGAGGATTTGTGTGGATCGCGAATACGTTGGGAATCCGGGGCGGACTTTTTGTGGCATTCACATTTCTTGCCACCTGTATCGTATCGACGGCTACGGGATCGTCCATCGGAACGATGTTTATCGCATTTCCCATCTTTTATCCGGCCGGACTGATCCTGGGCGGGAATGAGATGCTGATGGCCGGAAGCATTGTATCAGGGGCGATTTTCGGAGACAATCTGGCTCCTATTTCCGATACAACGATTGCTTCTTCCTCGACGCAGCAGTTTAAAGACGGACGTCCGGCAGATATCGGCGGTGTGGTCTCCAGCCGTCTGAAATATTCGGCGGTGGCGGGCCTGATTTCCATTGTGATTTTCGCGGTGTTTGGCGGGATGGGCGGCACCTGGCAGGGCGGAGAAATTGACGCAGCCTCGAATCCCGTTTCTCTGGTGATGCTGATTCCGGTGGTTGTGATGCTGGCCGTTTCTACAAAAACCAGAAATATTTACGAAGGTATCTTTGTAGGTCTGTTTCTGGGAACCGCGGTCGGACTCGCAACGGGACTGTTCACCTTTGATGCGGTTTTCGCCAATGACGCAGCGAATAACGAGGCGACCGGTTTTCTGATTGACGGTGTGAATAACATCCTTCCGACCTGTGCGCTGGTGATTTCGGTATTTGGAATTATGGGCGTGTTAAATGATGCCGGCATGCTGAATCTTATCGCGGAAAAGATTCTGAACAGTAAGATGGCGCAAACGGATACGGGAGCCGAGCTGGTATGTATGGCTGGAATTGCGGTGACGACTGTTCTGCTGGGTGGTGTAAGCAGTGCCTCGATTCTTACGTTTGGTCCTATTCTGAATAAAATCGGTTCGGCGAAGAACATTCATCCTTATCGCCGGGCCAACCTTCTGGACGGCACGGCAAACAGCCTTCCGGCGATTGTACCGTTTATGAGTGTTTTCGTATTTATCGGCGCGGCGTTGACCGGATTGTCGCCGGTGGTGGTCGCCGGGGGAACCATCTACGGCTTCGCTTTGTTTGCGGTATTCCTTGTTGCGGTTCTTACCGGATGGGGCCGGAAAAAGGAACTGTGATGCGGAACAGCACGGACTTCATTTTGTAAGGCGAGGGGCGTCGGTTTCTTACTTGTCAAACAAGGAGGGGCGTGATACGATAGAGAACGACAGAAGATTGTCAATCCCCGCAGCAGTCTGGCAGAGGATCAGGCTGAACATGGCTGTGGAGTACGGCATCCTCAGGATGCCATTTTAAGGAGGAAGTGCAGGATGAAATACGTATGTGATGTGTGCGGTTATGTGTATGACCCGGCCAAGGGAGATCCCGATAACGGAATCGCGCCCGGAACGGCTTTTGAAGACCTCCCCGAGGACTGGACATGTCCTCTGTGCGCGGTGGGTAAGGATCAGTTCACGGAGACCGAGTAAAAAAGACATGACGCAGCGAAAGGCCCGGGTGTACAGCCCGGGCTTTTCTTAAGAAATGTTATGGTGAACGATATAAAGTCGTTTACTATAAATGTGTTGAAAGTGTGTCCTGAGAAGGGTATAATCAATGCATACAAAAACAGACGCTGCGGCGTCGGAAGGAAGGGAAAACTGTATGAAGAAGAGGATGTACAGAGTCATCTGCGGTGCGCTGGCGCTGCTTCTGGCGGCAGCCCTGCCCGGGTGCTCCCGGAAGATGACGGTGGAAGAACTGATTGAGAAGATGGAAGCTGCCTCCGAGGCGGAGAACATCATGTCGGCGGACTGGACCATGAATATGGAGATGGGCATTTCCATGGATCTCTTCGGCGTGGACAGCACCATGGATCTGTCAATGAGCGGTGAGGGAAATACGCTGACGAATACGTCGGGCGAGGAGGTGCTGTCTTATACCTCGGCTGTTATCGGCATGGAATTGTTTGGAACCTCGTTCAGTATGGACATGGAGGTTTATACGCAGACGGATGCAGAACAGAATACGACGACCTATACCGGAATGGATGGTACATGGACGAAGAGCACCGCTTCCGCGGAGGAGGCGGATACAGCGGAACTGAAGGAGCTGCTGGAGAAGTATCAGGCTTCCTTTGTCCTCGCAGAGGAAAAGGTGACATATTCTGAAGAGAATGTTTCGTGCTATGAGCTGCAGGCGGAGCTGGCCGTGGACGATCTGACAGAGTATCTCGAGAGCTACCTGGAAGAGCTGGATCTGGCGGAGCTGATGGATGTCAGCGCGCTGAACGGACGTGTTTTTACCATAAAAATGTATGTGGAGGAAAGTACATATCTGCTCCGTTATGTGGAGCTTGCTCTGGCAGACGTCTCCGGAGAGACCTCGGAGGCGGAGAGTGAGGACGTCTCCGGGACAGCTGCGGAGAGCGACGCTGCGGAAGAAACTTCGGCAGAGAGTGCGGAGAGTGAAGAGGAGACCTCGGAGGATGTGGAGTATTCGTTTGACGTACTTTCCGTCACAATGGACCTTTCCTATCCGGAGGAGGGAGAGATCGTGATTCCTGAGGAGGCCCTGAATGCGGAGGAAGTGACCGGGGACGAGGCGCTGGACGGGCTTTTTGGTGACGATACGGAGGATGGATATGAGGAAGGCGTGCCCACTTCGGAGAACAGCGGCAGTCAGTATGACGACCTTACGAGTCCGGAGCTCCTGAAGGAATACGCGGAGGGGGATGCGGACGCTGTCCTGCTGGATGATGGCGGGGTGACGGTCACCGTAACACGTGTTTATACGGACGGGGATGACCGGCTCTATGTGGACCTGGGTCTGACCAATGGTACAGAGGAGGACATCTGCATCTATTCGCTGGGCGCGGCGGTGAATCATTCAATGGCGCCGGACAGCAGTATTTATGAGGAAGTCGCAGCCGGGGAGACCGTGGAGAGCGTCCTCTATATCGAGAGTCTCTCCGATCTGTCGGTGGAAGAGATCGGTTCGGTGTCGGTGATGCTTTCGGCGGTGTCTCTTTCGGACTACGATACCGTGCTGGACAGCCCGGAGCTGGAGCTCGTGCTGGATGCAGATGCGGCTGTGTATCAGGTCGATGAGAGTCTGGAAACGATTTACGAAGATGATTATGTGCAGATTATTGTTACGTCTGATTGGGAGGACGATACGTATACTCTGGAGCTTCCGCTGTGCATTATCAACAAGACGGAGACCGACCTGTCGATGGGCTGCGAAACCATCGCGAGCAGCGGTGAGGAGGTCAGCGCCATCCTCTATGCAGACCTGTTTGCGGGGAGCTGTATCTATACCTCTCTCTCTGTGGAGTCGGGAGACGCCGCCTCGGAGGCTCTGGAGGCTCTGAGTGATCTGACGGATGTGACATTCCAGCTGTTTGCCTATGATATGGTGACCTTTGAGGATGTCTTTACGACGGACGAGATCACGGTGACCGTCAGTGAGACCGGCGCCTCTGAGGTGTGAGACCCGGGGAAATCCGTTCCCGGAGAGAAAATGTTGCATGTGAGGACGGTATGATTACGGGGAATGTAAACTTCTGAATAAAATAGGTTGACAATCTGCGGTAAAATCGTTATGATATGTTCTGGCGCGGAAAGAATGAAAAATGCGCGAGGAGGATATGATCATGACGAAGACGAAGAGTATGGATGTGAGACAGATGGCGCTCGTCGGGATGATGAGCGCCGTTCTCTGTATCCTGGGGCCGCTGTCACTGCCCATCGGGCTGGTGCCCATTTCCCTGGCTTCTCTGGGAGTCTATTTTATTGCTTATGTGCTGGGGAGCCGCCGGGCTGTGATCAGCTGTCTGGTTTATCTGATTCTGGGACTCGTGGGGCTGCCGGTCTTCTCCAACTTCAGCGGCGGCGCGGGCAAGCTGTTCGGCCCGACCGGCGGTTATCTCATCGGTTATCTGTTTACCGCGGCAATCTGCGGCTGGTTCGTGGAGCGGTTCCCGGGGAAACGGGTGCTGCATGCGCTGGGCATGGTCCTGGGCACGGCAGTGCTGTACCTGATCGGCACCGTGTGGCTGGCCGTTCAGGCGAATCTGAGCGCGTCGGCTGCTCTGGCGACCGGGGTCACGCCTTTCCTGATCGGGGACTGCGTGAAGATTGTCGCGGCGCTGGCGGCAGGACCCGTTGTGCGGAAGCGTCTGGCCGCCGCCGGGCTGACAGAGAGCCTGCAGTAAGGGTTTCATCCGGGTGACCGGAGATAAAAAAAGGATGCGTCAGCGGAAAATTTCCCGGCCGCATCGCAGAGAGCTGCTTTCCGACATTTGTCGGAGGGCGGCTTATTTTTTTGCAAAAAAGCTTTGAGTTTCCTAAACGAATCCGATTTGGTCAATTTGTACAAAAAGCGTCTGAATTTTCCTAAGATTTGACAATGCCCAACAGAAAATGCAAATGATAAAATAATCTTAACAAATTAATTCGCAATGTAAGGAGGCAGGCACTATGTTGACACCTAAACAGAATATGCTGGAGGTAATCCGCGGCGGAAACCCGGATCGGTTTGTCAATCAGTACGAGGCGGTACAGCTTCTGTTCCATCCGTATTCGTTTTCCAGCCCGCTGCTGCAGAAGGGGCAGGAGAATGTGGTGAACGCCTGGGGCGTGACCAATACGTTCCCGGAGGGCGTGCCCGGATCCTTCCCGGTTCATACGCCGGATAAGATCGTGGTCAAGGACATCGAGGACTGGCAGGAATATGTCCATGCCCCCTCTCTGAAGTTCAGCGAGGAGCAGTGGGCGCAGATCAAGGAGACCATGTGGGATCCGGTGGACGGTGAGCAGGCTTTTAAGGCGGCCTTTGTGGCGCCGGGACTTTTTGAGCAGACGCATCATCTCTGTGAGATCACCAATGCGCTGATGTATTATATTACCAACGAGGATGAGATGCATGATCTGATCAAGTATCTGACTGAGTGGGAGCTGGAGCTGGCGGAGGGCATCTGCTCGCATCTGCATCCGGACGCGGTGTTCCATCATGATGACTGGGGCGGCCTGGACAGCACCTTCATGAGCCCGGCCATGTTCGATGAGTTCTTCCTGGACCCCTATAAGCAGATTTACGGATATTATCATAGTCATGGCGTGGATCTGGTGATCCATCATTCTGACAGCTATGCGGCGACCCTGGTTCCTTCCATGATCGAGATGGGCATCGATGTCTGGCAGGGCTGCATGGCGACCAACAATCTGCCGGAGCTGATCGCGAAATACGGCGGCAAGATCAGCTTCATGGGAGGCATCGAGAACCGCGCGGTGGATTTCGAGGGCTGGACCGACGAGAACTGCGAGAAGGTTGTACGGCAGATCTGCGGTGAGTGCGGGAACAAATACTTTATCCCCTGCATCGCGCAGGGCGGCCCCGGTTCCGTGTATCCGGGCGTGTATATGTCTCTGTGCAACGCCATCGACAAGCTGAACGAGGAACAGTACGGCATCAAAGCCTCTGAGTCCACCCGTCTGCCCTGGCAGATTATGTTCTGAGTCATTTCCGGAGGAGGATTTGCAAAATGATTATTATTGGCGAAAAGATCAACGGCTCGATTCCCTCTGTGGCGGAGGCCATCTCGAAGCGGGACGCGGATTTCATTAAAGCCCGCGCGCAGGCGCAGGAGAAGGCGGGAGCGACCTACATCGACTGCTGTGCTTCGGTGCCGGAGGCGGAGGAAGTGGAGACGCTGCACTGGATGATCGACTGCATCCAGGAGGTGACGGATCTTCCCATTTCCGTGGACAGCCCCAGCCCGGATGTTCTGGCCGAAGCGTACAAATTCTGTAAGAAACCCGGCATTTTCAATTCTGTGTCCGGTGAGGGGAAGAAGATTGATACGATTTTCCCCATTCTGGCGCAGCCGGAGAATAAGGGCTGGCAGGTGATCGCCCTGCTCAGCGACGATACGGGCATCCCGAAATGCGCGGCGGACCGTCTGAAGGTCTTTGAGAAGATCATGGCGAAGGCGAAGGAGTACGGCATCGCGCCGAATCGCATCCACATCGATCCGCTGGTGGAGATGCTCTGCACCTCTGAGAATGGCATCGAGACGAACGTTGAGGTCATTCAGACGGTGCGGGCGCAGTATCCGTCCATCCATATCACGGCGGCCGTCAGCAACATTTCCTTTAATTTGCCGGTGCGTAAGCTGATCAATTACGGCTTCCTGGTGCTGGCGATGAACGCGGGGCTGGACAGCGCCATCATGGATCCCACGAACCGGGATATGCTGGGGCTGGTCTACTCCACCGAGGCGCTGCTGGGACTGGATGATTATTGTATGGAGTATATCGGGGCGTACCGCGAGGGTCTGATCGGTCCCGTGAAGTAGAATTTCTTTGTATAGAGAGTTTTGATCCAAAAGCAGAAGTAAAGCGGGAGGACTTCTCCCGGAAGCAGACCGGCCGCCGGGCCGGGCAGAAGGAGGAATTACATATGTCTAAGATTGAAGAAGTGGCCGCTCTGGTCGAGAAGGGTAAGGCAAAACTGGTGGGTCAGGCCGTACAGGAAGCGCTGGACGAGGGCTGCGATCCCATGGATATCCTGAATGACGGCATGATCAAAACCATGTCCGTGGTGGGTGACAAGTTCAAGAATGGCGAGATCTTCGTTCCGGAGATGCTGGTGGCAGCCCGTGCCATGAAGAAGGGCGTGGAGGTGCTGAAGCCCCATCTGGCATCCGGTTCCACCGGCGCTCTGGGCAAGGTCCTGATCGCCACTGTTTCCGGCGATCTGCATGATATCGGGAAGAATCTGGTGGCGATGATGATCGAGAGCGCGGGCTTCGAGGTCGTCGATCTGGGGGTGGATGTGTCCACGGAGAAGGTCATCGAGGCCTACCGGGCGAACCCGGATACCCGGATCATCTGCCTGTCGGCGCTGCTGACGACGACCATGCCGGCCATGAAGGAGACTGTGACGGCGTTGAACGAGTCCGATTTCCGCGGCAGCATCAAGGTCATGGTGGGCGGCGCGCCTATCACGCAGGAATTTGCCGATGAGATCGGTGCGGATGGTTATTCCGACGACGCAGCCAGTGCGGCAGCACTTGCCAGGAAGCTGGTCGCCGCGTAATCGTCGGCCGGTGAGTGGCGGAAGACAACCCGGCGGGTCAGGATGATTCCCGCAGGCAATGTCTTCACGGTTGCCTGTGAAAAAAGAATTGTCGTCCTGCAGCGCAGAAAACGATGCGTTGTAGGACGGCTTTTTTTGTGATACAATATTTTTTGAACTTTTTGCTGTATATTGGCAGGGAGGCTGTACGATGTGCCGGATTATATTTGTCAGAGAGAAGAAGGAGATTCAGGTGCCGGAGGGCACGACGGTTCTGGAGGCGGAGATCCGTGCGGGGCTGGCGCCGGACGCTCCCTGCGGCGGCCATGGGATCTGTGGGAAATGTCTGGTACGGATCCTGAGTCAGAAAGACGGGGACAGGGCCGATGCGCCGGGAAGTCTGGTCCGTGCCTGCCGCACGGAGGTGAGAAGCGATCTGTGGGTCGATACCTGCACAGATCCGGAACAGGAGCATGTGATTCTGACGGAAGGCTTCACACGGCCGGTGCCCTGCCAGCCGGATCTTATGGTGCATCTGGTGCGCCTTACGAAGCCGGAGCCCGGAGAAAAACGTTCTGACTGGGAACGCCTGCTCCTCGCTCTGCAGGCAGCCGGGGGACCGGAGCCTTCCTGGGTCAGGCCGGATCCGGTGCTGGCTTCCTCTCTGTATGAACGGAGGCAGGAAGCCGCAGAGTGGTGGGTCATTCACACAAAGACGCAGATTCTGGATCTGCGCCGGGAGCCGGGGAAACAGTATCTGGCCGCGTTCGATATCGGTACGACGACCGTGGCGGGATATCTGCTGGACGCCGGAGACGGGAGCCAGACGGCGGTGGTGAGCCGGATGAATCCTCAGGCACAGTATGGGGCGGATGTGATCGCGCGGGCCAATTATGCGCTGACAAACGGCACGGAGCCGCTGAGCCGCTGTATCCGTGAGCTGATCCGGCAGATGCTGGAACAGCTTGCGGCGGAGGCAGGGGTACGGACGGAGGAGATCTTTCAGGTGAGTGTCGCGGGAAATACCTGTATGCACCATCTGTTCCTGGGAATTTCCCCGGCCTCTCTGGTTCATGCCCCCTATACACCGGCGCTTCGCCAGAGCCTGGTTCTGTCGGCGGCGGAGTACGGCCTGGGTATTCATCCGCGGGGACAGCTGCGGGTGCTGCCGGACATCGCGGGCTATGTGGGGGCGGACACCTGCGGCTGTCTGCTGGCGCTGCGGCCGGATCAGCGGCCGGAGGTGACACTGCTTCTGGATATCGGGACCAACGGAGAGATGGTTCTGGGGAACCGGGACCGACTGATCGCCTGTTCGACGGCGGCGGGACCGGCCTTTGAAGGAGCCAGGATCGAGTGTGGTATGCGGGGAGCAGCGGGAGCCGTGGATCATGTGTCTTTTGAGAACGGAATCTGGCATTATACGACGGTGGGCGGGCAGCCGGCGGCGGGACTCTGCGGCTCGGGGCTCATCGATCTGGTGGCCTGTCTGCTGCGGGCCGGTCTCATTGATGAGAGCGGGACGCTTGCCAGCGGGCAGGAGGATCCGCGGGTCTTTATGCTGGCGCCGCCCGGTGAATCGGCGCGGGAAGCAGGCGTTTATCTGACGCAGAAGGATATCCGGGAGGTTCAGCTGGCCAAGGCAGCCATCGCGGCCGGGATTTCGCTGCTGATGGAGGAGCTGGGCATTTCGGAGGACGAGGTCGCCTGTGTCTGGCTGGCGGGAGCCTTTGGCAACTATATGGATCCGGCCAGCGCGGCGGAGATCGGGATGCTCCCGAAGTCTCTGGCGGCCCGCGTGCAGCCCGTCGGCAATGCGGCGGGGCAGGGGGCGAAGATCGCACTTCTGAACCGTGAGGAGTGGGAGCAGGCGGACGCGCTGGCGGAGCAGGTGGGCTTCCTGGAGCTGGCCACGCTGCCGACATTTCAGGATTGCTTTGTGGACGAGCTGGGTTTCTGAGGAATTCGGCATGTGTCCCTGTGAACACCTGCCGGAGGCTCTTCGGGGAAATACGGGGGGATCTCAATGATACAGGAGGCCATGAGATGACAGAACTGCAGGCATTGTGTGAGGCGGGAGAGAGACTGGGCTTCTCCCATGTGGCGCCGCTGGACTGTGCCACGCTCGAGCTGCGTCCCGAGGTGCGTCAGATGTGTGAGACCAACAGCTGCCATATGTATGGAAGATGCTGGAGCTGCCCGCCCGGATGCGGGACGCTGGAGGAGTGCCGGGAGCGCGTGTCTCACTACGAGCACGGTCTGATCGTACAGACCGTGGGCGAGCTGGAGGACGAACTGGACGGGGAGACCATGATGGAGACGGAGGCGCGGCATAAAGAGACCTTTACCGCTTTTGAAAAGGTCCTGCGCGAAAAATACCCGGAGATGCTCGTCCTCGGAGCCGGATGTTGTACCCGGTGCGGGACCTGTACCTATCCCGATGCGCCCTGCCGTTTTCCGAAGCAGGCCTTTTCCTCGATGGAGGCCTACGGGCTGCTGGTGACGCAGGTCTGTCAGGCCAATCATCTGGACTACTATTATGGCCCGTGTACCATTTCCTATACCAGCTGCTATCTGCTGGCGTAGACAGGGGCATGTCAGCGTAAGGGAATTCCGTGCGGCGGGCCGGAAATGAGTGACTGGAAGGTGAGAAGAGCATGGAAGTACTGGAGGCATTGAGAAAAGCGGTCGAGGAGGGACATCCGGGAGAGACGGAAAACCTGGTGCGGGAGGCGCTGGCGCAGGGCGTGGAGCCGATGCGCATGGTGGACGAAGCCATGATGCCGGCGATGCGGACGGTGGGGGAGCATTATAAGAATCAGGAAACAGATATTCTGCGGATTCTGGCGGCGGCCCGCAGCATCCGCAAGGGCTTCGAGCTGATCGAAGAGCAGGGCGGGTCTGTGAGCCGGGAGAAGATCGGCACGGTGATTCTGGGAACTGTGGAGGGCGACCTGCATGACGTGGGGAAAAATCTTGTGGCCATTATGTTCCGCAGCGCCGGGTTTAAGGTGATCGACCTCGGGGTGGATATCTCTGAGAAACAGTTCCTGCGGGCGGTGCGGGAGACGCCGGATGTCTCCATTGTCTGCATTTCTTCGCTCCTGAGCACGACGCTGCCGGAGATGGAACAGGTGGTGAAGTCTCTGCGGCGCAATGATCCGGAGAAGAAATATAAGATCATGGTGGGCGGCGGCGCGATGAACAGACAGCTGGCGGAACACATGGGCGCGGACGCCTATACGGAAAACTGTGTGGAGGCCGCGGAGGTGGCCCGAACCTTTATCGTCTGACCCGGAGGGAGGTGGCAGCGTGGAACTGTCGTCGGCGTATATATATGAGGCTCTGCGGAAGAGCTATTCGATTCCCGTGCAGGCGGGACTGTCCGGACGGGACCGGTATCTGCGGCCTTTCTGGTGTCCGGACGGCGGGACGGAGGAGGCCTTTGCAGACGGTCATGTCTGTGTGATTCCCGTGGAGAGCGGGGAGGCGTTCCGCCGCCTGCTCTGGGAGGGAGAGTCCGAGGGACGGTTCCGCATCTTCTGCGGAATCTGCTTTGCGAACGCAGAGTTCGCCGAAACGGTGAATCCTCCGGAGGAGGCCCGGGCGGAGCTGCCGGAAGAGCCAGGGAATCCGGAAACCTCCGCGGGGGATGTCTATCTGTGTCTGGCTCTGCAGACGGGAGAGGAAGGGTTTCAGGTCCTTAATGATATCCAGCGCATCTTCGACCGCTGTGACGCCTGGGACTACGGCATTCACCGGCTGGTGACCGAGGGGGCGGGGATGACGCCGATTCTGGAGGCTGCGGCCGGATTTCTCGGGAATCCGCTGCTGGTCATGGGAATGGATTTTACCAGGACCGCGGAGGCAGGTGCGGAGAAGTTCCCGGAGAGGGCCAGACTCTTCTCTGAAGACGGTGTGAACATGGAATATATGAATGCGCTGCTGCAGGACGCCACATATCAGAAAATGACAGAAAAGCGGGAAACAGTGCTCTTCCCCGGATACATCAGCGGCTGCCGCACGCTGAACCGCAATCTCTATGTGGAGGGTAAGCCCACGCACCGTCTGATTCTGACCGAGTGTGAGCGGCCGCTGACAGAGGGATGCGTCTGCATCCTGGAAGCGCTGACGGAACGCCTGGAATATCTGCTGGCGCAGGAGGCTTCCGCCCCGGCGGCTGACGATCTGGAGCAGATTTTTCAGCGGATCCTGGCGGACCGGACGGCGGATTATATGCAGATCAGCCGTCAGCTTTCAGCGGCGGGCTGGAGCGCCGGTCACGAGTATCTCTGTCTGATCCTGCAGATCACCTATCTGAACCAGAAGCAGCTCTCCACCCGGGCGATCTGTCAGTACATCCGCAAACAGATGGAGGATTCCGTCAGCTTCCTGTACCGGGACGAGATCGTGACCTTCTTCAACCTGACCCGGCTGGAGCTTGGCGAGGAGGAGGTGGCCTCGCAGCTGGTGTATTTTATCCGCGACAGCTACCTGAAAGCCGGTTACAGCCGCACCATGCAGGGGCATATGAACCTGCGCCGCCAGTATGTGCAGGCCAGCACGGCGCTGGATGTGGGAAGCCGCAAGAGTCCCTATCTGTGGATCCATCATTTCAGTCAGGTGGCGCTGACCTACATCATGGAGCAGACGACGCGGCGTCTGCCCGGAAATATGCTCTGTCACGAGGGATTGCTGCGGCTGAAGCAGGCGGATGAGAAGAATCACACCGAATATATGCGTACGCTGAAGGCTTATCTGGAGCAGCATCTCAGCGCGACCCAGGCAGCCAAGCAGCTCTTCGTCCATCGCAGCACCTTTCTGTACCGTCTGGATAAGATCAGGGAAATTCTGGGCTCCGACCTGGAGAACCCGGACGAATTGTTTTATCTGGAGCTGTCCATCCGGTTGCTGGAGCAGGAAGAGGAAAAAAAGGGTTGACTTTTCCCGCAAATGGGTTTATAACTCTGAATTAAAGAAAATCAGCACTCAAACGAAGTGAGTGCTAATAATTCAGAGGGAGAGATTCGCAATGGCAAATAAACAGGGAAACCTTTCGATCAACAGTGAAAACCTTTTTCCGATCATTAAAAAATGGCTGTACTCCGACCATGACATCTTCTACCGGGAGCTGATCTCCAACGGCTGCGATGCGGTGACCAAGCTGAACAAGCTGTCCGGGATGGGCGAGGTGACGATCCCCGAGGGGAAGAAGGAGCGTGTCGTCATCGTCGTAGACGAGAAGGAGCACACGATCCGGGTCATTGATACCGGTATCGGTATGACCTTTGATGAAGTGAACGAATACATCAACCAGATCGCTTTCTCCGGCGCGACGGCCTTCATCGAGAAGTACAAGGACAAGACCTCTGACGACCAGATCATCGGACATTTCGGTCTGGGCTTCTATTCGGCCTTCATGGTGGCCGATCAGGTGACCATCGATACCCTCTCCTGCCAGGAAGGGGCGGCGCCGGTGCACTGGACCTGCAACGGCGGCACCGAATATTCTATGGAGGAGGGAACGCGCACCGAGGTCGGTACGGAGATTACGCTGTATCTGAACGAGGACAGCTATGAGTTCTCTCATGAATACCGGGCGCGTGAGATCATCGAGAAATACTGCTCCTTCATGCCGGTCGAGATCTTTCTGTTTACCACGGAAGCGTGGGAGAAGCAGCTGGAGCGCGAGGCCACGGTGGTCGTCGAGCCGGAGACCGCTGCCGAAGAGGAAACCGCGGAGACCGCTGAAGGCGGAGAAGGCGCGGAGACAACCGATGAAGAGAAGGCGGCGGACGAAGAGAAGAAGGAAGAAGAGCCGGAGCCGAAGTCGCTCAGCGATACCAACCCTCTCTGGGCGAAGCATCCCAACGACTGCACCGAGGAGGAATATAAGGATTTCTACCGCAAGGTCTTCCATGACTATAAGGAACCGCTGTTTTGGATTCACCTGAACATGGATTACCCCTTCAACCTCAAGGGCATCCTGTATTTTCCGAAGATCAACAACGAGTATGAGTCTGTTGAGGGCACGATCAAGCTGTACAACAACCGGGTGTTCATCGCCGACAACATCAAGGAGGTCATCCCTGAGTTCCTTTTGCTGCTGAAAGGCGTCATCGACTGCCCCGACCTGCCGCTGAACGTGTCCCGGAGCGCCCTGCAGAACGACGGCTTCGTGAAGAAGATCTCCGATTATATCACGAAAAAGGTAGCTGACAAGCTCAACGCCCTCTGCAATACGGAGCGCGAGTCCTATGAGAAATACTGGGAGGACATTCATCCCTTCATCAAGTACGGCTGCCTGAAGGACGAGAAATTCTATGACCGCGTGAAGGACAGCCTGTTGTTCCGTGATCTGTCTTCGAAATACCTGACGCTGAAGGATCTGAACGAGATGCCTTCCCACATGGAGGACGATCCGGCCGCCCCGAAGGAAGAGGGCAAGGAGACGCCGCAGAAGGAAGTCATCACCGTGGGCTATGTCACTGATGAGGTGCAGCAGAGCCAGTATATCAGGATGTATCAGGATGCCGGCATGAACGCTGTGATACTTCCCTCCAACCTGGATTCGCCCTTTATCACGATGCTGGAGCAGAAAAATGAGAAGCTGCATTTCCAGCGGATCGACGCTGATGTGACCGGGGACCTGCACGCGGAGGATGAGGCCGTGCCGCAGGAGACAGCAGACGCTCTGACGGAAATCTTCCGCAAGGCGCTCGACCGGGAAGATCTGACTGTGAAGGTGGAGAATCTCAAGGATGAGGGCATCGCTTCCATGCTCACCCTCTCTGAGGAGAGCCGCCGGATGCAGGAAATGCTGAAGATGTACGGTATCAGCGACATGGGACAGGATACCCCGGCGACGCTGGTGCTGAACGCCCGCAATCCGCTGGTTCGCTATATCCTGGAGAACCGGGAGGGCGAGCACACGGAAATGTTCTGCAAACAGGTCTATGACCTGGCGGCCATCAGCCATGAGCCCATGAAGGCCGACGCCATGGCGGAATTCGTTCGCCGCAGCAATGAAATCATGCTTCTGTTGACGAAATAAGATGATGAAATTAAATTCACTTTTTTGAAAATATATAGTGAAAGAAAGGTGACAAAGTCTGCCCGGGATGCTAGAATTGATCTGACATTCCGGGCAGACTTTGCGGTTTATCTGAACCGGCGGAGGCTGAGCGGAAGGAGAAAGAGTGGGAGGACGAAGCAATGATCCGAGAGAATCACGGCTGTTACATCCTGGAAACGAACCGCACGACGTACTGCTTTCGTGTGACGGAGACGGGGCATCTGGAGCACTTATATTATGGAAGAAAGCTCTGCCTGGCAGAGAACGGGACGGAGGCGCTGAGAGAACCGCACGCTTTCCCGCCGGGAAATGCCAACGTGTACGATGACGGGCACACGAATTTTTCTCTGGAGGACATGCGTCTGGAGATGTCATCCTACGGGAAGGGGGATGTCCGGGAGCCCTTTGTGGAGGCAGTGCATGCCGACGGCAGCATCACCAGCGATTTCCTCTTTGAGTCGGCGGAAAGAGGAGACCGGGAGGATGCATCCGGCCTCCCTCATGCGTACGATGAGACCGGTCCGGCGGAGGGGCTGTGCGTGACGCTGCGGGACCGGCAGTATGACCTGACGCTGAAGCTGTATTACCGTATCTTCGCAGAATGCGATGTCATCACGCGGAGCGCGGCGCTGATCAATACGGGGAAGACTCCGGTACAGGTAAAGCGGCTGATGAGCGCACAGGTGGATTTTGACGAGCCGGGCTATACGTTCACCACCTTCAGCGGCGCCTGGGGGCGGGAGATGAAGAGAACGGACATTCCTCTCTTCGCGGGGAAGCATGTCAATGCTTCGTATACGGGAACCTCCTCGGGGCATGCCAATCCCTTCGTCATGCTGGCGGAACCGGGGGTGACAGAGGATTTCGGGAGCTGCTACGGCTTTAATCTGATCTACAGCGGCAATCATTACGAGGCGGCGGAGGTCAGCGGCTACGGGAAGACCCGGTTCGTCACGGGGATTAATCCGCAGTCCTTCTCCTGGCATCTTGCGCCCGGGGAATCCTTTGCCGCACCGGAGGCGGTCCTGGCGTACTCCTGTGAGGGGCGAAACGGGCTGAGTCAGTGCATGCATCGTTTTGTCCGGGAGCATATCGTGCGCGGCGTCTGGAAGCACAAGGACCGTCCGGTTCTTCTCAACAGCTGGGAGGCGGCGTATTTTGATATCGACGAGGAGAAGCTGGTGCAGCTGGCGGAGGCCGCGCGGGATGTAGGAGCCGAGCTTCTCGTCATGGACGACGGCTGGTTCGGAGAGCGGGATGATGACCTGCGTTCTCTGGGCGACTGGGAAGTGAATACCCGCAAGCTGCCTCACGGCCTGGACGGGCTCTGCCGCAAAATCCGTGCGCTGGGGCTTGACTTCGGCATCTGGGTGGAGCCGGAGATGGTCAATGTGGATAGCAATCTGTACCGGGCGCATCCGGACTGGGCGCTGGCCATTCCCGGGAGACCGCATTCGGAAGGACGGCACCAGAGAGTGCTGGACCTGACGCGGCCGGAGGTGCAGGATTATATCATTGAGGCGATGACACGGGTCTTTTCTTCGACGGATATCTCTTATGTGAAATGGGATATGAACCGCATTTTCTCGGATGTTTATTCCGCCGCCCTGCCGGCGGAGCAGCAGGGGGAGGTGGCGCACCGCTATGTATTGGGACTGTACCGGTGTCTGGATGAGCTGACCCGCCGTTTTCCGGAGATCCTGTTCGAGGGGTGCTCCGCGGGCGGCAACCGCTTTGATCTGGGGATCCTGAGCTACTGTCCGCAGATCTGGGCCAGTGACAATACCGATGCCCTGCGCCGGGCGGAAATGCAGAACAACTACAGCTATGGCTATCCGCTGTCGACGGTGGGGGCGCATGTATCGGCCTGCCCGAACCATCAGACGCTGCGGAATACGCCTCTGGAGACCCGTTTTCAGGTGGCGGCCTTCGGCGTGTGCGGATACGAATGCAACTTGTGTGAAATGACGCCGGAGGAGCGGACGACCATCCGGGAGCAGATCACTTTCTATAAAAAGTGGCGGCCGGTCCTTCAATGGGGGGATTTCTATCGCGGCCGGTCCTTCCGCAGCGGGGAAGGCGGAAGCGTGTTAATGCAGCTTCCGGAAGATCTGCTGGAGTGGACCTGTGCGGCGCCGGACGGAAGCCGCGCCGTGGGATTTGTCATGCAGAAGCTGACGGTGCCGAACATTCAGTATGCCTGCTATCATGCGCGGGGTCTGGACGCGGCGCGCTCTTATCATTTTACCAGCCGTGCCGTTCGCCAGGAGCTGGAGAGTCTGGGAAGTCTGGTCCGGCGGGCGAAAAGAGACTGTAAGAATCCGAAGGCTCTGGATGACCGCTTCATCCGCCTGGACGGGGAGACGGAGGACTGCCGCGCCGGAGGCGATGTGCTGATGTACGGCGGCGTGCGGCTGAAACCGGCCTACGCGGCCACCGGCTACAGCGGGGAGGTACGGTTCTTCCCGGATTTCAGCTCGCGGATGTATCTGATGGAAGCGGAGGAGTAAGGACAGGAATAGAAAAACGCATCGGAGTGCAGCGAAGGAATCGGCGGCACCCCGGTGCGTTTTTGCGCAGAGCTGCGGAGCAGAGAATATTTTCAGAGAAGCAGCGGCCCCAGGCGGGGAGCCGGGCGGCGTCCGGTCTTCTGCCACAGAGCCGTCCGGTATAACTCATCCGCCCGCCGGTCTGCCTCCAGAGACCCGGCCGGTGCGTCGGCGACCTTGGTGACGACGGGGAGCGAGGTACGATCCTGAATCGCCCGCATCACCGGCGTGCCGCGGCGCAGGGCCAGAAGACGGACTGCCGTGATCGGGGCGGGAGTTCTAGGCAGCCCCAGCAGTGTGTGGAGCAGGGCGCGGTTGACCCGGGTGCGGGTGAGCTGCCGGGTCTTGAGCTGCTCCGCCAGTTCTGTATACGTCAGAAGCTGTCCTCTAAAATGTTCCAGGCGGGCGGCGAGCTCGGGGGACATATCCTGAATGTCCGCCAGCTCTTCGGGCGCGGTCCGCAGCAGGGCATAGCGGAGCAGGACCGAGAAATCATCGGGATAGAGCCGCCAGGGAAGTTCCGGGATACAGAATTCCGGGAGCTGCTTCCAGAGGGGACTATCCGGGAAGGCGGCCTGCAGGTCTGCGGCGGGAAGGGAGCCCGGAGCGTGCCGGGGGTCTTCCGCAGCCAGGCGTTCATCCAGCCGTACCAGCTCCTGGCGGATGGCGGACGCGGAGGCCGGTGCGTTCGCGGAGAGCCGAAGAGAATGATAGGTCTCTCCGGAACGCGGCAGGGCGACGGGATGAAGAGAGCTGTTCCGGCGCAGCAGTGCCTTGTGGTATTCGACGGCGAGAATGTTATTCGGCGTGCGCAGCAGATGGCTCTGCCCGGGGCAGCAGGCTTCCAGGGCCTCGGCACGGGCCTCCGGCCAGGTGCGGCCCCGGCGCAGCGCCCCGCGGAGGTGGTCTCCGAAGGGCGCCGGTTCCTCCGTCAGGATTCGGGCAAGGGCCGTAAAAGATTCCGGCTCCGCGTCTTCGCAGCCGTAGACCAGGTCGGTCACCACGCCCAGAGAGTCCAGAATCTCCACGGCGCCGTCGGCGAAGGCCTCGGCGGAGGCCGTGGCATAAGGGACGGGGAGCTCCAGCACCACATCCGCGCCGCCCCGGATTGCCATGGCGGCCCGGCAGAACTTGTCGGTCAGAGCCGGTTCCCCGCGCTGGACGAAGGAGCCGCTCAGAACGACGACGACAGCGTCCGCGCCGGTCATTTCCCGGGCCTTTTGCAGATGGTACAGGTGACCCCGATGGAACGGATTGTATTCGGCGATAATTCCGACGACTCTCATGGAGGATATCCTTTCTGTGGCAAATGAGTGGTGTCATTACATTCTATCCCGAAAACAGGGAAATTTCCAGTCCCAATCCGCCTGCCGACGGGAAAACGCCCGAAGTGCCGTAAAAATAAAACGGACGATATGCTTCTGATGAAAAAGGGCAAAATACACTTGTCGAACGACAGAAAAATGTGTATACTTAAAAAGTCTGGAAGGATGCGAAGAGATTTCCAGGTCCCTTCGGAGAACCAGGAGAAGTCAGAGTTCCGAACAGGAAAGGAGCAGAAGAAAATGAGTTTTATTGATACCCTGAAAGCCAGAGCTGCCGAGAACAAGAAGACCATCGTGCTGCCGGAGTCCATGGACGCGCGTACCTATGAGGCGGCGGAGAAGGTCATGAAGGAAGGCTTTGCCAATGTTGTGCTGGTGGGAAGCCCTGCCGAAGTCGAGAAGTTCGGCGCCGGATTCGATCTGACCGGTGTGACCATCGTGGATCCTGCGACCAGCGAGAAGACAGCCGGTTACATAGATGCCCTTGTCGAGATCCGTAAGAAAAAGGGTCTGACGCCTGAGCAGGCGAAGGAGATTCTCCTGAAGGATTATCTGTACTACGGCGTGATGATGGTGAAGATGGGAGATGCCGACGGCATGGTCTCCGGCGCCTGCCATTCCACCGCGGATACGCTGCGTCCCTGCCTGCAGATCCTGAAGACGAAGCCCGGCACGAAGCTGGTCTCCGCTTTCTTCCTGATGATCGTGCCTGACTGCGAGTACGGTGAGAAAGGAACCTTCGTATTTGCTGACAGCGGCCTGAATCAGGATCCGACCTCCGACGAGCTGGCCTCCATCGCCAACTCCTCCGCCGAGTCCTTCGAGCTGCTGGTGGGTAAGCCCGCCAAGGTGGCTATGCTGTCGCACTCTACCAAGGGCAGCGCAAAGCATGCGCTGGTCGACAAGGTGACAGATGCCGTGGCTCTGGCACACGAGCAGTTCCCCGATCTGACCGTGGACGGCGAGTTCCAGCTGGATGCGGCCATCGTTCCCAGTGTCGGCGCTTCCAAGGCACCCGGCAGTGAGATCGCCGGACAGGCCAACGTCCTGATCTTCCCGAACCTGGATGCCGGCAACATCGGTTACAAGCTGACCCAGAGACTGGCCAAGGCGGAGGCCTACGGCCCGGTCACGCAGGGTATCGCGAAGCCCGTCAACGATCTGTCCAGAGGCTGCTCCGCCGACGACATCGTGGGTGTGGTTGCCATCACGGCCGTGCAGGCGCAGGCTCAGTAAAATAACAGATTGATGAGAGTGAGCAGGAGGCGGTTCCCGCCTCCTGTTTTCTGTGCGGGTGGCGCCCGGCGTCAACCGTAGAATCCATCCTGGGCTTTACATATCAAAAAACGGAGCGCCGTATACCGGAGCTCCGTTTTGAAAAAAAGAAATGGCTGAGAGGAAGCTCTCACGCCATTTCTTTTTCAGTCAGCCTGGGGAATGATCTCTTTTTTGTTGTAGGAACCGCAGGCCTTGCATACTCTGTGAGGAACCATCAGGGCGCCGCACTTGCTGCACTTGACCAGTGTAGGGGCGCTCATCTTCCAGTTCGCTCTGCGACTGTCTCTGTGAGCCTTTGAGGATTTATTCTTAGGACAAATAGACATCCGACACAACCTCCTGTCATAATATATTCTTTGTGTTCATCACGTTTCAAACCGTACTTTTCGTATTATACATATCCGAAGGAGGTTTGTCAACCGGATTTTTGCCTTTCAGGATACTTTCGGAGAAGGGGATTTTCGTCTGCCCCGGGGGTTCGGAGAGGCGGGCAGGTCCTGAATAAATAAATGTGAAGAATTTTCGAATTGTGAACTCCGCCCGGTAAAAGTACTTGCATTTGCCGGACGGGAATTGTAAAATGAACCAGAGTAACCGGGCCCGCGGAGACGGGGCGGGTGCGGGAGACATGTGGACTTATATGAAGGTGTATAGAATATGAAAAAAGAGTTTGATGACGATTTCGAGGATCTGCTGTCATCTCTGGAGAGCGAGGGATTCGGGAGCGTGTCGGCCGACGAGGAAACGGAGCTTGAAGATCTCGACCTGTTTGAGGAGATTGATGCCGGGGCACGCAGAGCGCAGGAGGAGCCGGTGGGAATCGGCGCGGTGACAGAGAATTATCTGGATCATCTGGATGAGCTGGATGAGGATGCCAGTGAGGCGGAGGACGCAGTGGCCAACAATCCTGTGGCGGAGGCAATCCGGGCCCGGGCCGCTGAGGGCGAGACCCGCGAGGAGAGGAAGGAACGGCGCCGCCGGGAGAAGCGGGAGGCGGAACGGAAGGAACAGCGTGAGAGCCGTGAGAACCGCCGTGGAAGACGGCGTTCCCGGAGAGCACGCCGGTCAGAGATGGATTTTCCGGAGGAGACGGTGCGCCGGGAGGAAACAGATTTTCCGGAAGAAACGGGTGAACCGGAAGAGACGGTGCGTTACGAAGACGCTGTGCAGGCCGGGGGAACGGAAACGTCCGGAGCCGGGGGCGATTATGAAGAGCCGAACGATGATTTTGAGGAGATTATCGTCGGCGAAGCCGCGGATCACACGGACATTCCGGCGGAGGAACCGTTCGACGAGGAGGAACCGTTCGATCAGGACGACGACGGAGGCGACGGACGCGGCGGTTCCGGCCGGAAGAAGATGCTGATTGTACTGGGGCTTGCCGGGGTGGCGGTGCTGGCTGTCTGTGCGTTCGCAGTGGTGTCTCTGGTGCAGAACCAGCAGAAGATTACATATTATAAGGAGCACTTCCTGCCGGGAACCACGATCAACGGCGTGGCCTGCGGCGATCTGTCCGTCGATGAGGCCAGAGAGGCCCTGGCGGAGGTGGTCAGCAACTATACGCTGACGATTTCCGGGCGCAGTGAGGACGTCGTGATGGATACCGACGTGGCGAGCATGGAGATGGACTTCAGTGTCGATCTGCAGGATCTGCTGGATCAGCAGGATCACAGCGCTTATCAGGACGCCGGGGAGAACCCGGAGAATTATACGGTTACGACTGTTGTGACGCTGGATGAGGAAGCGCTGCGTTCGGCGGTGGAGGCGCTGGATCTCTTTCAGGATATGACGGAGTCGCAGAACTGCAGCATTACTTATAATGAAACAACCGGCCTCTATGTTCTGGAGGAAGCCGTTCTCGGCACGCAGGTGGACGTGGACGCGGTGACCGACCGGATCGTGGAGTGCTATACGACCCTGGAGGAGACCCTTGACCTGGAAGCCGAGGGCTTCTACGGAGAGACGCTCGAAGCGACGGATGCCATGCGCACGGCGGTGGAGGATATGAATACCTATCTGCAGGCAGATGTGGAACTGACCTTCGACGATGCCGGGGCGGAGAGCCTGACAAAGGAGACCATCCAGAGCTGCCTGACGCTGGATGACGAGTACAACCTTACCTTCGACAGCACGCCGCTGGCGGAGTGGGTGGCTTCTCTGGCTGACAAATACGATACCTACGGCACGAATCACACGTTTACCACGACGGCGGGGACTACGATCACGGTCAGCGGCGGAACCTACGGCTGGAAGATCGATCAGACCTCCACACTGGAGGCGGTGGTGGAAGCGGTGACAAGCGGAGCCACGCTCTCGCAGGATCCGGTGTATTCGCAGACGGCGGCCAGTCATACGGGAAATGACGTGGGGAGCACCTACGTCGAGGTGAACCTGACGGCGCAGAAGATGTATTATTATCGGAGCGGTGTCTGCCTGCTTTCGAGCAGCGTGGTTTCCGGCGACGTATCCGAGGGCAACTGCACACCGACCGGCGTGTATTCCATTTATTCCAAGGAGACGGACCGGACACTCACGGGCGAGGATTATGAGACGGATGTTTCCTACTGGATGCCTTTTTACGGAGGATACGGCTTCCATGATGCTTCGTGGCGCAGCAGCTTCGGTGGTTCCATTTATCTGACGAATGGTTCTCACGGCTGCGTGAATCTTCCCAGCAGCGTGGCAGAGGAGCTGTATGGCTATGTCTCAGTAGGAACGCCGGTCGTGGTCTATGGCGGTGAGACCAGCTACACGCCTGAGACGACAGCCACGACAGCAGAGACGACGACCACGACGGCAGAGACGACGACCACGGCCGCAGAGACGACGACCACGGCAGCGGAGACGACGACCACGGAGGCGACGACGGAAGCGACGACCGAAGCCCCGACAGAGGCGACGACGGAAGCGACGACCGAAGCCCCCACCGAGGCGCCCACGGAAGCGGCGACCGAAGCTCCGACGGAAGCGACGACGCAGGAGGCCGCTGCCGCCGCTGAGGATGCCGGTGAATAGAGAAAGGACTTCTTCCGGCAGAGCTCCGGACAGAAAATGAATCGAACATAGAAAAGCACTCCCTCATAGATTAGAAGTAAAACCTATGATGGGGGTGCTTTTTTGAAGACATTTCCCAAGCCGCTGACTGCCCGGGAGGAGAGGGCGTATCTGGAACGCCTGGAAGAGGGGGATCCGGAAGCACGGAAGGTTTTGATCGAGAGGAATCTGCGCCTGGTCGCCCATGTGGCGAAAAAATATAATTTCCCGGAGCGGGAGCTGGAGGATATGATATCGATCGGTACCATCGGTCTCATCAAAGCGGTAGACTCCTATCGTCTGGGGAAGGGGAGCCGGCTGGCGACCTACGCGGCGAAATGCATTGAAAATGAGATTCTGATGACGCTGCGCTCTGACCGCAAATACCGCCGGGACGTCTCCATGTACGACCCGATCGGGACGGATAAGGAGGGAAATGAGATCCAGCTGGTGGATATCATGGAAAGCCAGGAAACGGATATCGTGGAGGCGCTGTATTTCACGGATACCCTGGAACGGCTGCAGCGGACAATGCCGCAGATCCTCACGGAGACGGAGTACCGGATTCTGACCATGCGCTACGGGATGGGCTGCCGGGAGGGCGTGACGCAGAAGGAGGTGGCAGAGTCTCTGGGTATCAGCCGGAGCTATGTCAGCCGGATCGAGAAGCGGGCGCTGGGCAAATGCCGACGCAGCCTGGCCGAATATTCTTGTATGTAAGAAAAAAAACTGTTATAATTCAGAAAAAGAGACAGGAACAGGAGGCACTTATGGAAAAAAGGCGATTTACCATTCCCTCTTCGGATGGAATAACGACCCTCCACGGGATGCGTTGGCTCCCGGAGGGCGAAGTGCGGGCTGTCCTTCAGATCGCGCACGGGATGGTGGAGCATATCGGGCGTTATGAGGAACTCGCGGAGCATCTGGCGGAGGCCGGCTTCGCGGTGATCGGTCACGATCATCTGGGGCACGGGGCGACGGCGCGTGATCCGGAGGATCTGGGTTATTTTGCCGATGAGAAGGGGGATGTCTGTCTGGTGAAGGATATGCACCGGGTCACCTGCCTGGCAAAAGGGCTGCATCCCGGCGTGCCGGTCTTCATCCTGGGACACAGTATGGGGTCCTTCCTCCTGCGGCGGTATATGACCCGGTACGGGAAGGAGGTTCAGGGGGCGGTGATCTGCGGGACCGGCGACTTCCGCGAGGCGGAGGTGCGGACGGGGCTGGCTCTGGCGGAACGCCTGGAGAAGCTGCGCGGACGCCATTTCCGCAGTCAGTTTCTCAACGCGGTGGCTCTGGGACAGTTTGCCATGCAGTACGGCAACCGGCTGCGCCCGGGCTCCTGGCTCAGCCGGAATGAGGAATCTGTGGAGGCCTATCGCAGCGATCCTCTCTGCCGCTTTACCTTTACGGTGGGAGCCTATCATGATTTCTTCCATCTTCTGAGAGATCTCTGTGAGGAGCGCGATTTCGAGGCGATTCCCCGCGATCTGCCGGTGCTCTTCGTATCGGGGATGGATGATCCCCTGGGCGGCTACACGAAGAGGGTGCTTCGTGTCTACAATCGTTTCGTGGAAATGGGGATGCAGGACGTGGATATCTATCTCTATCCGGATGACCGCCATGAGGTTCTCAATGAGCTGGACCGGGATCAGGTACATCAGGATATCCTGCGCTGGATGGAGAGCCGGATGACGGCGGAGGGGCGTGTATGAATATCCGGGAGGAGACTGAGGCCCGGGAGGCGCAGTTCCTGAGTCCTTACGCGGCGAAAAGCCGCGACAGCCTGGGCCGGGACGTGGAGGAGGAACCCTGCGATATCCGCACGGTCTATCAGAGGGATCGGGACCGGATCATTCACTGCAAGGCTTTCCGGCGTCTGAAGCACAAGACGCAGGTATTTCTGGCTCCCTCGGGAGATCACTACCGCACCCGTCTGACGCATACGCTGGAGGTCTCGCAGATCGCCCGCACAATCGCCCGGGCTCTGCGGCTCAATGAAGATCTGACGGAGGCCATCGCCCTGGGGCATGATCTGGGACACACGCCCTTCGGCCATGCGGGCGAAAAGGTCCTCAATGAGATCTGCGAGGAAGGATTTTCCCATTACCGGCAGAGTGTCCGCGTGGTGGAGCTTCTGGAGAAGGACGGGCGGGGACTTAATCTGACGAAGGAAGTGCGGGACGGCATCCTGAATCACCGGACCAGCGGCCATCCGGCGACGATGGAGGGAAAGGTGGTTCGATTTTCGGACAAGATCGCATATATTAATCATGACATCGATGATGCGATCCGCGCGGGGATTCTGACGGAAGCGATGCTGCCGGAGATTTATACCCGCGTGCTGGGACGCACCGTGCGGGAGCGGCTGAACACACTGATTCACAGCGTCATTGAAACCAGCCTTGATCAGCCGGACATCCGTATGGACGCGGAGGTGGAGATCGCCATGCAGGGGCTGCGGCGCTTCATGTTTGAGAATGTCTACACTGGCACCGAGCCCAAGAAAGAGGACGGTAAAGCGCAGAGGCTCCTGCAGGAGCTTTATTTTTACTATATGGACCACATGGAGGAGATGCCGGAGGAATATATCAATCTGGTCTGGATCCGGCAGCAGCCGCTCTCCAGGGTGGTCTGCGATTACGTGGCCGGGATGACGGACAATTATGCGGTGGATACATTTAACAAGCTGTTTGTGCCTCAGTTCTGGTGATGGGACGGGCCGACGGGGAGAGGAGGGAGTGCTGTGTTTTATTCGGAAGAGATTCTGGAAGAAGTGCGGACCCGCAATGATATTGTCGCCGTCGTCTCCCAGTATGTGAAGATGACGAAGCGGGGCACAAATTATTTCGGCTGCTGCCCGTTTCACAGTGAGAAGACGCCCTCCTTTTCCGTGTCTCCCTCCAAGCAGATGTACTACTGCTTCGGCTGCGGCGCCGGGGGAAATGTTCTCACGTTTGTGATGGAATATGAAAATTACAGCTTTCAGGAGGCCGTGAAATATCTGGCGGACCGGGCGGGCATCACGCTGCCGGAGGGCGAGGCCACCGAGGAAGAGCGGCAGGCGGCCAGTCTGCGCAGCCGGCTTCTGGAGGCCAACAGGGAGGCGGCCCGCTATTATTATTATCAGCTGAAGAGCCCGCAGGGACGCCGGGCCTGGGAGTATTTTCAGGGGCGGGGCCTGTCGGAGGAGACGATCCGCCGCTTCGGGCTGGGCTATTCCCCCATGTATCGCGACGATCTGTATCAGTATCTGCGCGAGAAAGGCTATTCGGATGAGGTCCTGAATCAGAGCGGTCTGGTGAAGATCGCGGAGCGGGGCGTGAGCGACCGCTTCTGGAACCGCGCCATGTTTCCGATCATGGATGCCAACAGCCGGGTGATCGGCTTCGGCGGGCGGGTGATGGGTGACGGAGAACCGAAATATCTGAACTCACCGGAGACGCGGATCTTTGATAAGGGAAGGAATCTCTATGGGCTGAACCTGGCCCGGAAATCCCGGAAGCCGTATTTTCTTCTCTGCGAGGGTTACATGGACGTCATCGCCATGCACCAGGCCGGTTTTGACTGCGCCGTGGCCTCGCTGGGAACTGCTTTCACGCAGGGACATGCCCTGCTGATCAAACGGTATGTCAAAGAGGTGATCCTGACCTATGACAGCGACGGCGCGGGGGTCAAGGCAGCCATGCGGGCCATCCCGATCCTCAAGGAGGCGGGGCTGACGGCCCGGGTGCTGAATATGCGCCCGTATAAGGATCCGGATGAGTTCATCGTTCATGAGGGTGCGGCGGCCTTTCAGGAGCGTATCGATCAGGCGGTCAATTCCTTTCTCTATGAATGCGATGTGCTGCGCAGCCAGTACGATTTCTCGGATCCGGAGCAGAAGACCCGTTTTCACCGGGCGGTGGCGGGGAAGCTGACCGAGTTCCCGGATGAGCTGGAGCGCAATAATTATCTGGAGGCGGTCTGCAGTCGGCACCAGATTCCGCCGGACGCTCTGCGGGACATGGTGCGCCGTGTGGGTGCGGCGCGTCCGGCTGGGGAGGGGACGCCCGGGCCCAAGGTGCAGGAGATGCGCCATCGGCGGAGCCGGGAGAAGGAGGAGGGGCTGCTGGAAGCGCAGCGCCTGATTCTCTCGTGGGTTTTCTCGGAGGAGGGAAAACCGGCCTGTATCCGGGAATATCTGGCACCGGAGGATTTCACCGACGCCGTCTGCGGCAGGATGGCGCAGCTGATCTGGGCGGCCTGGAGAGAGGGGCAGCAGCCGGAACCGGCTTCTCTGATGAATTATTTCCTGGATTCGGAGGAGGAGCGCAGTCAGGTGACGGCGGTTTTTAACACGGAGCTGCCGCCGGAGAGGAACGCGGAGGAACGAAAAAAAATTCTGGCGGAGAGCATCCGCCGGATTCGCAAAAACAGTCTGGATCAGGCGGCCCGCCGTGAGACGGACCGGGAAAGACTTCAGGAGATCATCCGGCAGAAAGCCCGGGTGGAGACACGCGCATATTTTTCTGAAATCGTGGCAAAACTATGAAAAATCCCCGACAGGAGCAGTTCATGCCGGGTCGGAGGACGGAAGGAGTGCGGGCGCGCAGATGGAGTCGAAGCAGGGCAGAGAACAGCCGGAGGAGGAAGCGGCGGTGGACGGCGCCGTGCAGATGTATCTGAAGGAGATCGGACATGTGGAGCTGCTGAGCCCGGAACGGGAGCGGGAGCTGGCGGAGGCGGTCCGGGCCGGAGACCAGGCGGCCGGGCGGGAGCTGGCCGAGGCCAATCTCCGGCTGGTGGTCAGTGTGGCCAGGCGTTATACGGGCCGGGGCATGCCGCTTCTGGATCTGATCCAGGAGGGCAACCTGGGGCTGATCCGGGCTGTGGAGAAGTTTGAACCGGACATGGGGTATAAGTTCTCCACTTATGCGACCTGGTGGATTCGTCAGGCCATCACCCGGGCGATTGCCGATCAGGGGAGGACAATCCGCCTGCCGGTGCACATGTCGGAGACGATGAACCGGACCGTGCGGGCGGCCCGGGAGCTGGCACAGGAGCTGCGGCGGGAGCCCACGCTGGAGGAGCTGGCAGAGCGGCTGGATATGACCGAAAGCCGTCTGGCGGAGATTCTGCGGATGACGCAGGAACCGGTCTCTCTGAGCTGTCCGGTGGGAGATGAAGAGGACAGCCATCTGGGGGATTTTATCGAGGATGAGAAGGCCTCGGAACCGGCGGATGCAGCGGCGGACCGGCTGCTGCGGGAGCAGCTGGATGATGCCATGGTTTCGCTGACGCCCCGCGAGCGGAAGGTGATCCGCATGCGGTTCGGCCTGGATGACGGACGGATCTGCACGCTGGAGGAGATCGGGCAGGAGGAGGGCGTGACCCGTGAGCGCATTCGCCAGATCGAGGCCAAGGCGCTGCGTAAGCTGCGCCATCCCAGCCGCAGCCGGAGGCTGCGGGATTTTCTGGATGACTGAGACGATTTTACCCGGCTGCGCCGGAGGGAAAGGAAAATGGCGCGGCCGTTTATGAGGAGGAGACAGGTATGAGAGTATCCCGGCGTCTGGAGGGGATTCTGGCGCTGACCCGCGGCGGGGGGACGGCGGCGGATATCGGCACCGATCACGGCTATACCGCGATCGAGCTGGTCCGCCGGGGGATCTGCCCGCGGGTCATTGCCTGTGATATTCGTCCGGGGCCTCTGTCCCGGGCGCAGGAGCACATTCGGCAGGCCGGACTTTCCGGGCAGATTGAGACCCGCCTGGGAGACGGTCTGGAGCGGGTGGCGCCGGGGGAGGCGCAGACGCTTCTTCTCACCGGGATGGGAGGTCCGCTGATGATCTCCATCCTGGAGCGCGGGGCGGAGACGGCGCAGGCGGCGGAGGAGCTGATCCTGTCTCCTCAGTCTGATGTGGGTGCTTTCCGCAGGTTCCTTCTTACACACGGTTACCGGATCGAGGAGGAGGCGGCGCTGGAGGAGGACGGGAAATATTACGTGATCCTCCGCGCCTGCCCCGGGGAGGAGGATCTGTGGACGGAGGAGGAGCTTCAATACGGAAGAACGCTGCTCCGGCGGGGGGACCCGCTGCTGCGGAAGCGGCTGGAGCGGGAGCTTGCCCGCGACCGCGCGCTGCTGCTCCGCCTGGCGGGAGCCGGGACGGAGCGCAGCCGGGCGCGGAGCGGGGAGATCCGGGCGGCGCTGACCCTGGCAGAGCGGGCTCTGGCGCGGATGCCCGGGAGTTCCGGCCGGGAGATGACGAAAGACAGCGGGGGAGAAGGAGAGGCGCGGTATGATGATTGAAATACAGCTTGAGGAACGGCGGCGCCGGGTACCGGAGGGAACGGTGTTGGAGCGACTGGCGCGGGAGTATCAGAGGCCTGGAGAGCCACAGATCGTTCTGGCTCTGGTGGACGGGAAGCTGCAGGAGTTACATAAGACATTGACAAAGCCATGTACGGTTCGATTTCTGACCACCGCGGACGTCTCTGGCATGCGGGCTTACGAGCGGAGCGCGCAGCTGCTAATGAATAAGGCAATCTATGATGTGACGCCGCCGGAGCGGCTGGAGAGGGTGACCTCCCAGTTCTCCGTGACCGGAGGCATCTATGTTGAGGTGCAGGGAGATTTCCCGCTGGATGAAGCGTGGCTGGCGCGGGTGCGGACAAGGATGCGGGAGCTGGTCGAAGCGGATCTGCCGATCCGGAAGACGCTCCTTCATGTTAACGAAGCTCTGGCTCTCTTTCATCAGGCCAGGATGTACAGCAAGGAGAAGCTGCTGCGCTACCGCCGCAGCTCGTACGTGAATGTCTATTCTCTGGATGGATTCGTGGATTATCATTACGGTTACATGGTTCCCTCAACGGGATATCTGCAGGCCTTTGAGCTGGAGCTTTATCACAGCGGTCTGGTGCTGCGCCTGCCGGAGCGGAAGAATCCGGGCCGTGTCGCGCCCTTCTGTCCCAATGAGAAGCTGTTTACGGTGATGAAGGAATCCACGGCCTGGGATGAGCGGATGCATCTGTCAACGGTGGGGGAACTCAATGACCAGATCGCCGGCGGCCATGCGCAGGATATGATCCTTGTCGCCGAGGCCCGGCAGGAGAAACAGATCGCGGACATCGCGGAGGCAATCGCCCGCCATCCGGACCGGAAGATCATCCTGATCGCCGGCCCCTCTTCCTCGGGGAAGACCAGTTTCTCCCACCGGCTGTCGATCCAGCTGCGGGTGCAGGGGCTGACGCCTCATCCCATCGCCGTGGACGATTATTTTGTCGATCGTGAGAAAAATCCGCGGGATGCCGACGGAAATTACGACTTCGAGGCGCTGGAATGTGTGGATGTATCTCTCTTCAACCGGGACATGAACGCGCTGCTGGCCGGGGAGACGGTCGAGCTTCCGACCTTTAATTTCACGCAGGGGAAGCGGGAATACCGGGGAAACTCTCTGAAGATCGGCTCCGGGGATATCCTCGTCATCGAGGGCATTCACTGCCTCAATGACCGGCTGACGGAGTTCCTGCCGACGGAAAGCCGCTTTAAGATCTATATCAGCGCGCTGACGCAGCTCAATATCGATGAGCATAACCGGATCCCCACCACGGACGGCCGCCTGATCCGGCGGATGATCCGCGACGCCAGAACGCGGGGAACCACGGCCGCGGCGACCCTGGCGCGCTGGGGGTCCGTGCGCCGCGGGGAGGAGAGGAACATCTTCCCCTACCAGGAGACGGCGGACGTCATGTTCAATTCCTCCCTGATCTATGAATTCTCCGTGATGAAGCCTTACGCCGAGCAGCTGCTCTTCGGTATTCCCCGGGACGCGCCGGAGTACCGCGAGGCCAAGCGACTCCTGAAATTCTTCGACTATTTCCTGGCTGTGGACAGCCGGGATATTCCCGGAAATTCGCTGCTGAAGGAATTCATCGGCGGCAGCATCTTCCGGGTATGATATGAAGCTTCGCAGTCCGTTTCCGCACCCCGGAAGCGGGCTGTTTTTCTGAAAGGACTTGCAATCACACGACTATTTTGATATATTGTAGGAGTTTGAGCAGGACAAATGGTCGCGGCTGCCATCCGGCAGACGAGGAAAGTCCGGGCTTCACAGGGCAGGATGCCGGCTAACGGCCGGTGGAGGCGACTCCCAGGACAGTGCAACAGAGATATACCGCGTCAGCAATGAGCCACGCGCCCGGACATCCGCTGTGAGGGACAGGAAAGCTCGCTTTCCTGGACAGAACAGCGGATGTCCGGGGATGCGGCGAATGCCGCGTAGCGAGAATTACGTTAGCAATTCGAGCGACCGCGTGACTCATGTCTCATGCGATTGCATGGTTCGCTGGCGTAAGGGTGGAAAGGCAGTGTAAGAGACTACCGCCTGGCTGGTAACAGGCAGGGCACATGTAAACCCCATCCGAAGCAAGACCAACAGAGAGCATAAGGCGGCCCGTCTGCTCTCGGGTAGGTCGCTCGAGCCCGGTGGCGACGCCGGGCCTAGATAGATGACCATTCAACGACAGAACCCGGCTTATCGGCCTGCTCAAACTTTTGCTGTAAACAATACGCGTTCCGGCTGCTTACGGCAGCAGGAATCCGGCGTGCTGACGGCGTCGACGCATCTGGGAAGCTTCGGTATGTGAGCACTATTTACGCCGTACCGTGTGATACGGCGCCGACTGAGGGAGGAAATACGAAATGAAAAAAATGAGAAAATGCAGCGGGCTGCTGGCGGCGATCCTGATGCTGTCTCTGGCTGTGAGCGGCTGCTCGACAGACGGCAATACGGAGACAACCGCGGCAGACACGGAGACGGCGGCGGAGATCGCGACGGTGGCGGTCGGAGACGGAGAGACCGATACAGCGGAAGAGGGGAGCACAGAGTCCGCCGATTCCGAGACCGAAGAAGACTCAAGCTCGACCAGACCGGATTACAGTGCGGGTCTGGACGAGGACGGCTGTCTGACAGATCTTGACGTGGCTTCGCTGGTGACACTGCCGGATTATCAGAATGCGGTGCTCTCTCAGAGCGATGTGGAAGTCACGGATGACGACGTGCAGGAGGAGATCGACGAGATCCTTGAGAACTATGCGGAGACCACGGAGGTTACGGACCGGGCCGTCGAGGACGGAGATACCGTGAACATAGACTATGTGGGAAGCATCGATGGAGTGGAATTCGACGGCGGCAGTACCGAGGGCACCGGAACGGATGTTACCATCGGTGTGACCTCGTACATTGATGATTTTCTGGAGCAGCTTATCGGCCACACGCCGGGAGAGACCTTCGACGTGGAGGTGACCTTCCCGGATCCCTATGAGAACAACACGGATCTGTCCGGTCAGGATGCAGTCTTTGAAGTGACGATTAATTATATTTCAGAGACGACGATTCCGGAGCTGACGGACGAATTCGTTGAGGAGAACCTGGCAGACAGCTATGGCTGCAGTACCGCTGACGAGCTGACGGCGCTTCTCCGGGAGGAACTGGAATCCGACGCTCAGTATACCGCTGTGTGGGAGTATCTGCTGGAGAACAGCACCTTCAGCGAGGTGCCGGACAGTCTGGTGGAGGAACTGATCCAGGTCAATGTCGACTACTATGCGCAGTATGTGCTGGCCTATTACTCGATGGAGCTGGAAGATTTCCTGAGCTATTATGATCAGACGGAGGACGATCTGCGGGAGGATTTGCGGGAATCGGCGGAAGAGGTGGCAGAGAAATACATCATCGCTCAGGCTGTTGCGGAAGCGGAAGAGCTGGTCATTGATGATGAGGCTCTGACAGAGTATTTCGGTGACACGGATTATACCGATTATGTGGATTACTATGGAGCCGGTTATGTGAAGATGCAGGTGCGAATCAGCCGGGTAGCCTCTCTGGTCTATGAGACCGCAACGCTGGAATAACATAGCGGTGATATGAATTGGATATGAATGAACTGTGAACGGGAGGAAGTGTCATGACAAGTGCGCTGCCAAAAGTTGCACAGCATGAAAATTAAGGGGGAATTTCCCGCTGAAACATGAAAATATCGGAGTATCCTTTCATAAATGGTAAAATTTGTCGAAACAGGAAAAAAGGGAGTTGCTTTTGCACAACAAAGGTGATATAATTTCCAAATGTAATGCGGGGACAAAGGAAGGAGTAAATAATATGGCTGAACTTGTAAATCTGACGGAGTGTGAGAAGATTGTCATGAAAGGCGTCTGGGACGCCGGGAAGGACGCTTCACTTGTTGAGATCATGACAACGGTCCGGGACAGATACCATAAGGATTGGAAGCGCCAGACAGTATCGACATTTTTGCTGCACCTGATTCAAAAGGGATATCTGACCTCCTACCGTGTGGGACGGGTCTTTTATTATCATGAAGAGGTGAGCCTGGAGGAATACCGGCTTCATCTTACCGGTGAATTCCTGAAATTCTGGTATGACAATTCGCGGCAGGAGTTTGAACGCGTGGCGAAGGAACTGGATCTGGCGTGAAGATGAGAGAGCGAAAGAAGGGCGGCGGAAGCTGCTCTTTTTTTTGTCATATTCCCTAAGGCATGAAAAGAGGGATACCCCGAAGCCCGAAGGCTCCGAATGTATCCCGTTTTAAGGAGAAGGCAGGCAATTGGATGATTCCTGCGGAAGCCCGGACGGGAAAGCGGCATCCCTGAATGTAATGAGGGGAAGCAGGGCTCCGCACAGTCCGCAGGAAAAAGAAAAAGCGCCTTAGGAGAGAACTCTCTCTTAAAGCGCCTTTGCTTTACATGCTGCATTCTACACCGCGCACGAGGATTTGTCAAGAGAAAAAAGAAAATAAATCAAATAAAGTATTTTACTTAATTATCAAAAATAAAATCTGTGAAAAATTAATTAATATAGTTACAAACAGGCAAGGCGACCCGATCTTCTTTCGTGTATGATTTGCGGGGCGGCGTATTTTTCATACAGATTGCTCTTGTGAAGAGACGGAGAGATAGGGTATAGTAGAGCAGGAAGGAGGCAGTGTATGGACGTGATTAATCGACAGCTGGAACGGCAGCAGGTAGCCCCGGGGCTGCGGAGGGATCTGGAGGAATTCCGGAGAAGACATCCGGTGCCGGAGAAGGCGCAGGGACGGGTTCTTCCGCCGCCGATCCCTTATATCGGGCGGGAGGTACTGGAAATGTCCGTCGCCGCGCTGCTCGCGGGGGAGAATCTTCTCCTGTCCGGCTCCAAGGCCACGGGGAAGAATGTGCTGGCGGAGAATCTGGCCTGGCTCTTCCGGCGGCCGGTTTACAATATTTCCTTTCATGTGAATACGGACAGCAGCTCGCTGATCGGAACGGATACGTTCCGCGAGGGCGAGGTACAGTTCCGGGAGGGGCCGGTGACGCAGTGCGCGCTCTGTGGGGGCTTTGGCGTGCTGGATGAGATCAATATGGCGAAGAATGACGCGGCGGCGGTGCTGCACGCGACGCTGGATTACCGCCGCGTGATCGATGTGCCGGGCTATGAGAGGATCGTCCTCGATGAGGCCACCCGCTTCATCGCCACGATGAACTACGGTTATGCGGGAACACGCGAGCTGAACGAGGCGCTGGTCTCGCGTTTTCTGGTCATTGATATGCCGGAGCTGACGGAGGAGGTGCTGGCCGGGATTCTGACCGGGGCTTTTCCGGGGCTGCGGACGGAGGCCCGGGATGCTTTTATCGGGCTGTTCCTTGACCTGGAACAGAAAGCGCATAACGGTGAGATCTCCACAAAATCTCTGGACCTGCGGGGGATGCTGGCGGCTCTGCGGCTGATCCACGCGGGCATCGCGCCGGGGCGGGCTCTGGATATGGGGCTGGTGAACAAGAGCTTTGATCTCTTCGAGCGGGAAATCGTCGGGGACGTGGTGCTGACACGGATCCCGGAGGAATGGACGGCCGCAGAGGTGTTTGTGGACTGAGAGCGGCGTGCGGGGCCGGGAACAGTGAAAAAGCGCGGAGAAAGGAGGGAGGATGGTGGGCCTTGACGAGGAGGAAGAGGAGCTGAGACGGGCGGAGGCGGAGAACCGGATCCGCAACCTGGTCTGGACGGTCAGCGGTGATTACGGAATGCGGGTCCAGCCGGATGTTGATTTGTTTCTGCGTTCGCGGGAGCGGGGGCTGTACCGGGCCGTGTGCGAGGGAGCCTTTTTCCGTTATTATGACCAGAGGGCGTTCTCTCTCTATCTGATGAAGAAGCTGTATTTTGAGGCGGACGAGCGCATGCTGGAGCGGATCGTCCACCTCTGCATGGATGCCGCAGTCTTCCGGACGCTGATCCGGGAGCGGCGGGGCGTGGAGGCACTGCGCCGCCGGGCGGCGGAGGAATTCCTTGAGCGGGAGTTTGCAGCGAATACCTCGACGCCGCTGGGGCGTCTGTTTCTGAGCTATTATGGGAGGCTGACCGGCGGGAGTGCTGCGGCGGATGCTGTTACCGCGGAGATGCTTGCGGTGCTGGATTGCCTTTCGCAGGAAATTCCGGCCGGAGAGCGGGTCTCTGCCCGGCCGGTGATCGAGGCGGTGGATCTTCTATACAATCGTCTCGTGGATCCGGGCTTCGTGCGCCGCCATGGAGATCTGGAGCATGTGCTGGGGGTGACGCTGGAGGAGCTGGCAGAAAGTGACTTTGACTGGCAGGATTTCCTGGCGGAGGAGGCGGAGGAAACGGCCACCTCCGAGCCTCCGCCCGCCGCCGAGCCCCCCGGGGCGGGCGGCGAGCGGAGGGCGGGAAGCAGCGCCCCGATTCGTCTGGATGAGAAGGCCCGTGCCCGGGCCTATTCCTACATGGAACTGAACTACGGGCGCTCTTATATGAAACCGCTGGAGCAGAAACGCCTCAATCATGCTCTGTGCCGGGGCACGCACGACGGCTGCAGTCTGTATTTCACGGACGGGATTCTCCATAATATGGTGCGCAGGAATTATCAGTTTGAGTATGTACGGCGTCAGGAAGAGTTCAACCGGACGACGTACCGGAGGAGCCGTCAGATGGCGAACCGGAACATACACATCTTATCGGACATGCTGCGTCAGGCGCTGATCCGGCGCACCGAAGAGGAATACGTCCGCAGTGAGACGGGGCGGATTCTTCCGCGGGAGCTGTGGCGGACGAAGTATACGGGGGAGAGGCGAATCTTCGAGCGGCGGGTTCCCGCGGAGAGTGCGGAATTTGTCGTAGATATCCTCATGGATGCCAGCGGGTCGCAGCGGGACCGGCGGGGCGAGGTGGCGGTGCAGAGTTTTATCCTCAGCGAGGCGCTGAGCATCGTGGGAATCCCTCATCGGGTGCAGAGCTTCTGCACCTGCTGGGATTATACGATTCTGCAGCGTTTCCGGGAATATGACGATCCGCGGGAGAAAAACCAGAGGATTTTTGAGTACAGCACCTCGGCCAATAACCGGGACGGGCTGGCTGTGCGGGCGGCCGCGCAGGGTCTCCTACAGCGTCCGGAGGAGAATAAGATCCTGATCATACTCAGTGACGGACGCCCGAATGACCGCATCGTCAACCGTACCGTCAGCCGGGCTCCGGCCCTCTATACCAGGGAGTTTGCCGTGCGGGATACGGCAGAGGAGATACGCCGTGTCCGCGGCGCCGGGGTGGCGGTTCTGGGCGTCTTCGCCGGAGAGGAGACGGATCTTGACGCGGAGAAGAAGATCTTCGGGCGGGATTTTGCCTATATCCGGGATATCCGGAATTTTTCCCCCACGGTGGGGCGCTATCTCCGACGGCAGCTGGATCTGGCGTGAGGCGGCGGCCGGGGCGAAGGAAATCGTCGGAGGACTCCGGCCTTCTGTCCGGCTCCGGGAAAACAGTTGACAAGAATCTACTTTCTCATTAAACTTAGGATGTTCTGAAGGGAGGAGCCTGCCCATGTACTATACGGAAGCGGAAGCCGTTGAATTTCTGAATGACCACGATGTGACCTTTATTCGTCTGGAATTCTGTGATCCCTATGGGATAATGAAAAATGTCTCGATCATGAGCACGGATATGAACCGGGCCTTCACAGCGGGGATATCCATCGATGCATCGGCGATTCAGGGCTTTGCCACGGTGGATGAGTCCGATCTGTTCCTTCGGCCTGTCCCTTCGACGCTGACGCTGCTTCCCTGGCGGCCGGCGCAGGGGCGGACCGCCAGCTTCTACTGTGAGATCACCTATCCGGACGGACGTCCCTTTGAGATGGACAGTCGGCGGATTCTGCAGAAAGCGGTCGATCACGCGGAGTCGATGGGAATCCGCTGCAGCTTTGGCGCAGAATGTGAATTTTACCTTTTTCAGAGAGACGAGGAGGGGAAACCGACCCGGATCCCTTCGGATTACGCCACCTATATGGATGTGGCTCCTCTCGATCAGGGGGAAAATGTGCGCCGTGAGATCTGCCTGGCGCTGCAGCAGATGGATTTCGCCCCGGAGGCCTCCCGTCATGAGGTGGGACCCGGACAGAATGAGATTGATTTCCGCTACAGTGATGCGATGACTTCGGCGGATAATGTACAGACCTTCAAGTCGGTGGTGGAGACCGTGGCGGCGGCCAATGGGCTCCATGCCAATTTCCGGCCCAAGCCGCTGGCGGACCAGGCCGGCAACGGCTTTCATGTGAACATGTCCCCCCCGGCGTCTGGGGAGCACCGATCCGGATCCGGATCTGAAGCGCCATTTTATGGCCGGGATCCTGGCACGGGTGCGGGAGATCACGGCGTTTCTGAATCCCACAGAGGAGTCTTATCTTCGTCTGGGGAGCTTCAAGGCACCGCGGTATGTGTCCTGGTCGCCGTTAAACCGCTCGCAGCTGATCCGTATCCCGGCAGGAAGCGGGGAGTATGACCGGATTGAGCTGCGTTCAGCGGACTGTATGACCAATCCCTATCTGGCCTATGCGCTGCTGCTGGAAGCGGGGCTGGAGGGGATCGCGGGAGAGTGGGAACCGCCGGAGCCTGTGAACCGCAACCTGTATGAGGCGCCGGAGAGCGAGCTGAAGGAGATTCCGCAGCTTCCTGCCACTTATCGCGACGCGATCCGCCTGGCCGAAGAGAGCCGACTGGTGCGGAAGGTCCTGCCGGAGGGAATGCTTGCGGCGTATCGCTCTCAGGCCAGGGAATAGTGGAAGGAGAACACATGGCAACTGCGTTGAGTGTGCTGGTGGTTTCCAGCAGTGAGAAGAGCGGGAGAATCATCACCGGTCTGATGAATCCTTCCCTGTGCTATCCGATCCAGTTCGAGAAGAGCGGGAGCGGATGCCGGAGGAGGGCGCCGGACTGCGGCTACGATCTCATTGTCGTGAATACACCCCTCTCGGACGAGTTCGGCCATGATCTGGCGATGGATCTGGCGCGGGAAACACTGGCCGGGGTGATTCTGCTGGTGAAGAACGATGTCTACGAAGAGGTCTGTGACCGGGTGGGGGATGCAGGAGTCCTGACGGTCCCCAAGCCGATTTCCAGTCAGTATTTCCATCAGACCATACGTCTGGCCGCGGCGGCCCGGAGCCGTCTGGCTGACGCCCGGCGGGAGAATGAGAAGCTCAAGCAGAAGCTGGACGAGGCGAAGCTCGTGGGACGGGCAAAATGTATTCTGGTGGAGCGCCGGCAGATGACAGAGATGCAGGCGCACCGTTATATAGAGAAGCGGGCCATGGACACGCGCTCCACAAGACGCGAGGTGGCGGAGAAGATTATCAGAACAGAAGGATGAGGACGGACGAAGATGAGAGCGAACGAGAAGCTACACGAAGAGTGCGGAGTGTTCGGAGTCAGTGTGAGCATGGAGGAGGCGGCAGGCATCACCTACAACGGTCTGCTGGCCATGCAGCACCGGGGCCAGGAGGGCGCCGGGATCGCAGTCTCCCGGGGGAACAAGATTCTCTACCACAAGGATCGGGGACTGGTCAGCGAGGTGTTCACCAGGGATGTCATGGAGAAGATGCCGGCCAGCCGTATGGCGATCGGCCATGTGCGCTATTCGACCTCCGGCGCTGATACCCTGGACAACGTTCAGCCCTTTATCAATGACTGGATGACCGGGCGGATCGCCACGGTCCACAACGGAAATGTGCGCAACGCCGAGGAGATACGGGATCACCTGCAGTTCTTCGGCGTGAACTTTGACGCGACCAGCGATTCCGAGATCATTGCTTCGCTGATCGCCTATAAGACCATGCAGCTGGGCGGCGATATCCTCCATGGCGCTGTGGAGGCCTGCAAGAAGCTGGTGGGAGCGTACTCTCTGCTGATCATGAGCGGCGATCATAAAATCATCGCTCTGCGGGATCCCAATGGGTACCGGCCTCTTTGTCTCGGAAAGAATGAATACGGCGTCTGCGTGGCCAGCGAGACCTGCGCGCTGGACAGCTGCGGATTTACCTTCCTGCGCGATATCGAACCGGGCGAGGTGGTGGTCATCGAGGACGGACAGATCACGCACAGCGAGACCTTCACGGTGGGCCGCCAGGAGGGGCTGTGCATCTTCGAGTATGTCTATTTCGCCCGTTCGGATTCGGTCATCGATGGTCAGAGCGTCTACGAGGCGCGGCTCAATATGGGGAAGATCCTGGCCCGGGAATATCCGGTGGACGCGGATGTGGTCTGCGGAGCGCCGGACAGCGGCCTGGATGCCGCCGCAGGCTATTCCATCGAGAGCGGGATCCCTTTGGTCACCGGCTTTGTGAAGAACCGCTATATCGGGCGCAGCTTTATCTTCCCTTCGCAGGCCCAGAGGAAGAACGCCGTGAAGATGAAGCTGAATCCTCTGCGTCCGGCGGTGGAGGGGAAACGGGTGGTGCTGGTGGATGATTCCATCGTCCGCGGCACGACCAGCGATCTGATCATTGCCAATCTGCGGCACGCCGGAGCGACGGAGGTTCATGTGCGCATCTCCTCGCCGCCTTTCCGGCATTCCTGCTACTATGGCACGGATGTGGCGGAGGAAGGACAGCTGATCGCCAACCAGCTCTCGATCGAGGAAATCTGTCAGAAGATCGGTGCCGATTCCCTGGGCTACATCAGCATCGAGGGGCTGAAGGAGGCCTGCTGCGGCAGCCGCCGACAGTTCTGCACCGGCTGTTTCAACGGAGAGTACTGGCAGGATAAGAAATCATTAATTATTTAAAGAATATATTGTGAAATTTTTGTTTTACAAACGGAGGCGGATTTGCTATAATATGTCCGGTAAAAGCCCTGCAGTCCCGGGATGAGGGGGACTGACGATTAACTGAAAGGTTTGGTGAATATGTACAAGATTCTAAAGAAACGGGAGCTGAACTCTGCCGTCACTCTGATGGACATCGAAGCTCCGATGGTTGCCAGAAAAGCGAAGGCCGGCCAGTTCATTATTCTGCGCGTGGATGCCGACGGAGAGCGGATTCCGCTGACCGTATCCGGCGCGAACCCGGAGACCGGTGCGGTGCGGATCATCTATCAGGTCGTGGGAGCGACCACTTATCTGCTCAACCAGAAGGAAGAAGGCGAGTACATACAGGATTTCGTCGGCCCTCTGGGAAGACCGACCGAGATGGAAGGCCTGAAGCGAGTGGCTGTGGTCGGCGGCGGCGTCGGCTGTGCGATCGCTCTCTATGTGGCCCAGCAGCTTCACGAGAAAGGCTGTGAGGTGCATACGGTGATCGGTTTCCGTAACAAAGACATCGTGATCCTTGAGGACGAGTTCCGTGCCTGCAGCGACAAGCTGCTTCTGATGACGGATGACGGTTCTTACGGCAAGCCCGGCATGGTGACCGTCGGTCTGCAGGAGCTCATCGACGAGGGCAATCAGTACGATGAGGTTATCACCATCGGACCGATGATCATGATGAAATTCGTCTGCCTCCTGACGAAGAAATATAACATCAAGACGATCGTTTCCATGAACCCGGTCATGATCGACGGCACCGGTATGTGCGGCGGATGTCGTCTGACGGTCGGCGGCGAGACGAAGTTCGCCTGCGTGGACGGCCCTGACTTTGACGGTCATCAGGTGGATTTCGACGAGGCCATGAGCCGCAGCGTGATGTACAAGCCCTTTGAAATGCACGCGTACGAGGAAACCTGCAATCTGTTCAAGAAGGAGGCACAGTAATCATGGCGAAGGCGAACATGTCCTTAGAGAAAAACAAGATGCCGGAGCAGGAACCGAATGTAAGAAATAAAAACTTTCAGGAGGTAGCTCTGGGCTATACGGCGGAGCAGGCCATCGATGAGGCAAAGCGCTGCCTGAACTGTAAGAACCGTCCCTGCGTCGGCGGATGTCCCGTCAACGTCAAGATCCCTGATTTTATCGCTAAAGTTGCAGAGGGAGACTTCGAAGGCGGATACCAGGTCATTGCTCAGGACAGCTCTCTGCCTGCGGTCTGCGGCCGTGTCTGCCCGCAGGAGACCCAGTGTGAGCACTACTGTGTCCGCGGCAAGAAGGGTGAGCCGGTGGCGATCGGCCGTCTGGAGCGGTTCGTGGCTGACTATCATCGGGAGCACTGTGCGGAGAAGCCCGCGAAGCCCGTTTCCAACGGACATAAGGTGGCGGTGGTCGGCGCCGGCCCGGCCGGACTGACCTGCGCCGGCGATCTGGCGCGTCTGGGCTATGATGTGACCGTGTACGAGGCTCTGCATCTGGCGGGAGGCGTGCTGGTCTACGGTATCCCCGAGTTCCGTCTGCCCAAGGCCATCGTGCAGCAGGAGGTGGACAACCTCATCGCCATGGGCGTCAAGGTGGAGACCAATATGGTCATCGGCCGCGTCCTCTCCGTGGACGAACTGATGGAGGATGAGGGCTTTGAGGCTGTCTTCCTTGGCACTGGTGCCGGACTGCCCCGATTCATGAATATTCCCGGTGAGAACCTCAAGGGCGTGTATTCCGCCAATGAGTTCCTGACCCGGACCAACCTGATGAAGGCTTACAAGGATGATCCCACCACGCCCATCATGCACGCGAAGAATGTGGCCGTGGTCGGCGGCGGCAACGTGGCTATGGACGCGGCCCGCTGCGCGAAGCGCCTGGGCGCGGAGAATGTCTACATCGTCTACCGCCGTTCGGAGGAAGAGCTGCCGGCGAGACGTGAAGAGGTCATCCACGCCAAGGAGGAGGGCATCATCTTCAAGCTCCTGAACAATCCCGTGGAGGTCCTGCCGACCGAGACGGAGGACCGCAACCTCAAGGGCTTTGTGGCAGGTCTGAAGTGCATTCAGATGGAGCTGGGCGAGCCCGACGAATCCGGCCGCCGCAGACCGATTCCGAAGGAGGGCTCGGAGTTTGTTCTGGATGTTGACTGTGTGGTCATCGCCATCGGCACCAGCCCCAACCCGCTGATCCGCAACACCACGGAAGGTCTGGAGACCAACCGCCACGGCTGCATCGTCACCAACGGTGAGGACGGCCTGACCAGCCGTACCGGTGTGTACGCCGGCGGCGATGCCGTGACCGGCGCAGCAACGGTCATCCTGGCCATGGGCGCCGGCAAGTCCGCCGCCGCGGCCATTGATCAGTATATCAAAGAGAAATAAGACCCGGCACGGCGCAGGCCGCCCGGAGAAGAGGCACGCATTTCCCGGTGTGGAGGTGCGTGCCTCTTTCATTTTACCGGAAAATATTCATGATTTGAGCGACAAAAGGGTATGACACTACGGATTGCTCAAATCATTATTTTGATTCCGGAACGGAAATATTTCAGCCTGCGATATGAATTGATTTACTGAGACGTTTCGGCTATACTGGAAAAAGTAAAATGCAGGTGGATTTTGGCGGAGAACCTTCCGGAACCGCCGCAGCCGGGAAGGAGAGACAATGAAGAAAAAGAGACTGATCGTTGGAGTCAGTGGGGCTACAGGCATTCCGCTGGCGGAGGAGCTGCTGCGGGAACTGCGGATGTTTCCGGAGATAGAGGTGCATCTGATCGTCTCCCGGGCCGCGCGTATGACGATGACGCAGGAGGGAACACTGACCTGGGAGGAGTTTATCGCCCTGGCTGATGTGGTGGAGGATAATGAAAATGTGGGCGCCGGACCGGCCAGCGGCAGCTTCGCTTCTCTGGGAATGGTCATCGTGCCCTGCAGTATGAAGACGGTGGCGGGCATCGTCAGCGGCTACAGTGATACACTGCTGCTGCGGGCCACCGACGTGACGCTGAAGGAGCGGCGGAAGCTGGTGCTGGTAGCGCGGGAGTCTCCGCTGGGAACCATTCATCTGCGCAATCTCTATGAGGCCAGCCAGCTGGGGGCCGTGGTGTTGCCGCCCATGCTCAGCTATTATCAGCATCCGGAGAGTGTTGAGGATCTGACCCGCCATGTGGTGCGCCGTATCCTGGCGCAGTGGGATCTGGAGGTGCCGGGCCGGTATGAATGGCAGGGATTAAGTGAAGAGAAGGGAGAAGATTGAGCATGATCGTCGAAGAACGATATGGGAATCAGGTGAATGCTGAGGAATTTTCCGTGGAGGTCAAGCGGGGCTATCTGTTCTGCGGGCAGGATAAGAGCACGCTGCTTTATCTCATCGGACGCAGTAAATATACGAACCGTGAGGGACGGGAGAAGCAGACCAGCGAGGTGCTGCGCCGGGAAGCCTTCTCCCGGGAGAAGCTGGAGGCCATGCTGGATGAGAAGGACCGGCTGAAAGCGGAACAGGAGGAGATCAACGCGAAGGTGCGGGAAATCCTGGGCGGCTACGATCCGGTGGAGGCGCGCCGCGTGAAGATTGAGAACGGCTGGGCTCTGCGGGAAGCAGACGAACAGGAAAAGTGAAAAAAATCCCGGTGTCAGGCAGAATGGAAATATTCTGTACGACACCGGGATTTTCTGCTTCGTTCTGTCGTCACACGGCAGCGAAATTGTCCTTAAATCGTTTGGATGTGCATTGAACGCAGCAAAATATGTTTACGCACGGCCGCCGCAGAGCTTCTCAATCCAGTCACAGACTTCGAAAGGATAATCCGCTTCGCAGTGGGGCTTGTCCCAGATCAGGTTGTACTCGACATCCTTGCCTAGGTTGGCCAGCTTGACCGCCAGAGCCATGGAGATCGTGAAGGCAGTGTCCGCGTCCTGAGCGCCGACGTTGATGCGGTAGTAAGCGGCGGGCTTACTGGCATCCAGGTGATCCAGATAGCCCATGGGGTTGATCAGACGCCGACGTTCCGCCAGCTCGCTGTCCCCGGCCACCCTGGCCCAGGCGGGCGCATACTGCGCATATTCCTCGGGAAACTCCTCGCGCAGGGCTTCGAGCGCCGCGGGAATGTACTCGCTGAAGTGGAGATAATTCTCCTCCGGTGTGCCGAATTCCTGGTTCTCGCCGCTGTCCATGCCCAGCGTATCGAAGCTGGTGCAGGGCTTCATGCGGCGGCGATGATTGAGGATGTAATCGTCCAGACCGCTGATATGAGCTTTCTTGCCGTCCCAGCTGAGCCAGGCGCTCTTGTCGGTGCCGGGGGCATCGATCATGGGGAATTCCAGCCCTTTGTAGGGCACACCCTTCGGGGGACGGGAGACCAGATCGCCCAGACTGGGCGGCCCGGCAGGCTTTTCATCCTCCGGCAGATCGGCAGGAGGCAGCGCTACGGCGGCGCCTGCATGGTGCAGGCCCAGATCATCCTTCTCTTCCGGGCCGTTATCCGGCGCGGGGGCAGGCACTTTGGTCATATAATTTCCGGAAATGTAATCCGCACTGCTGTATTTCTCCGTCAGTTCGCCCCGGTCCAGACGGGAGAGATAATCTGTGGCGGAGATCTCCAGCTGCTTCATCAGGTAGTCATAGGCGGAGCCGCTGCGGCCGTCCACATTCAGCGTTAGCGCTTCTCCGGTGGCAGGATTCTTCAGCCCCAGAGAGTTGAAGTACTCTACATAGGCGGCGGCCAGCTTCTGGGACAGAGCTGCCTGGAAGGGCGTAAAGGTTCCGGCAGGACCGGCGGGAGAGCTCTCGTTCTCAGGGTCATTCTGGAACTGCCATTCATAGGCGATGTCCGCATGGTCCAGGTCAATGATCGGGCAGTAGATCTGTCCGGCAAACACGGCGTCGGATTCATCCATGAACGCACCGTTTTTCTCCAGATACGGGAGAAAATCCGGATGATCGCCGGTGGCAGAGATCAGAGTGGACATGGCACCGCCGGCGCTCCAGCCTACGGAGATGATGCGGTTCAGGTCGCCGGGCAGAACCGCGGCGTTGTGGCGCAGGAAACGGATGCCGGTCTTCAGATCGATCAGCGTCCAGGGCGATTTGCCGCAGAGAACGCCGTCCGCGTCCCGGGACTCGCGTCCCCGGCTGCCGCAGGTGACAAAGACCATGCCCCGCTGCAGGTATTTGGGACCCTCGTCCCGGGGACCGCCCAGCCAGGTGTGAGGCATCTGCATATATCCGGCCGCATTGTTTTCAAAGATGACCGGAGCCGTCACGGCAGTAAAGGCGCCGCAGCGTCCCTCCGGGTTGATTGTGCCGTCGGCTTTCAGGTAGGCCTCCGGGACAAAGATACTCATGCGCTGGAATTTGGGCGTGGTAGCCTTCAGTGTATAGAGGATATCCTCCAGACACCAGCAGCGGTAGGTCTCATCGAAAAACCAGTCCCCCCGGCAGTCTGACAGCTCCAGGGTTTTGTTCAGAATCGGAAGATAGGATGTCATAATATCCCTCCTTTTTGCTTAAACTTCTGATATCATTGTAGACAGAAGGGAGGAAAAGAACAATTCGAATTTCGCAGATTATCCTTTCTGATCTGGAATGGATACGCGAAAACAGAACCAGCCATCTGCCTTTGCCGGGTTCATATATGCAGAGGGGAGGGAAAATTAATCGGCTGGCTGTGCCAGCACCCGCAGGATCTCTGCTTCCATCTCCCGGCAGGCTGCAAGGACTGCCTGGATGCCCTCCGGGGAGAGTCCGTCGATGTGGATGCCGCAGACGCAGACTGTCGTGCAGCCCGTTGCCGTACCGATGGCCTCGGCCAGGTGGACGGCGACTGCATCGTCTTTGTGCCCGATGCAGTTGAGGACGGAGGTAGTAGCGCTCTGGCCCTGCCCGGTGAGGCTGGGCCGGGCCACGGCCAACGCCGCCGAGCCCACGTGGCCGCCGGGGACAGAATGAATACAGAGCGTGACATCCCGGCCCATGGGAATCAGATCACAGAGCAGGGTGACGCCGCAGACGCTTTTCTCAAAGTGAAGATTATGATCATTCATCGGGCGTCTCCTCCAGTCGATTGATCAGTCCGGCCCGTGCCTGCTTGCAGAAATCGATGAAATGCGTGGCGGCCGAAGAGAGGGTGTCGTCCCGGCGATAACTCAGATAGACGATCGTCTGAATTGTGGGAGTGATGGGGACAGTCACGAAGGGCGGCGTGCTGCCGAAGTCCACATGGTGCGGGAAATTCAGGTGGTTGGTAAACAGCAGCGCCACGCAGCGGCCCTTGCGCACCGTGTCGAGAAGGGATTCCAGGTTGTGGGAAGTGAAGAGAACCCGGGGCTGGAATCCGGCCTCCTGGCAGGCCCGCAGGCAGAGGTTGTAGGGAAGCGTGTCTGTGTGGATCAGGGCAAAGTTCTCATCGGCCAGTTGGGCGAGCTGGATATGGGAAGCGGTGCTGAGCGGATGGTTCGGCGGCAGAACAGCGATCAGCTGATCTCTGGCATAGGGGAGCTTCACCAGCCGGTTTTCCTTGTCCGGATCGTGATCCAGATAGGTCGGCGTGTCCCGGAAGATGGCGAGCTCACATTCACGGTTTATCAGCATCTCCCGCACCTGAAGTGTATCCGCTTCCTGAATATTGACCTGGACGGTCGGATGTGCCTGCCGGAACTGCAGCAGGGCCTCGGTAATGTTGTAATGCGCGAGAACCGGGATGGAGGCGATCTCCAGGGTAACATTTTCCTGATGAAGGAAATTGAACGCCGCCGTCTCACAGTCGCAGCGCAGCCGGGCGATCGACTGGGCGTAAGGCAGCATTTCCCGCCCGAACTCCGACAGACTGACCCGGCGGGAGGTCCGGTCGAAAAGCGGGGCGCCCAGACTGTTCTCCAGGGACTTGATGTGCTTGGACAGGGCGGACTGGCTGATGAAGAGCCGGTCCGACGCCGCCCAGAAGTTCTGTGTCTCCGCCAGAACCACGAATTCGCTGAAATAAGAAATATCCATACCTGTTATCTCCTCATGTTGTTGCGGACCCTAAGGTCAGGAACAGGAACGCACACCTGCAGGGAGTACCTTGTGTAAGAGCTCCATTCCTGGCCTTTGTTCCCTTGTATCATTTAATTCCACTACGGAATCAATCGTACCATGAATTCGAATTGATTGTCAACCGTTCGTGGCATATAATTGTATCAAGTCGCTGAAAAAACGACAAAAACTCGTAAGAGGAGAAGCAAGGAGGTACTTTCATGAACACAAACAAAAAGGTTCCGCTGTGGCGGAAAATCATGTACGGGTTAGGAACCGGCGGCGGAAATATTTTCAGCCAGATCGGTGCAGCCTTCCTGTTGAGCTACTACACGGATACTGCCATGCTGGGTGCGGCGGCCATCGGCACCATGTTCGTGGTCTGCCGTGTCTTTGACGGATTCAGTGATCTGCTGATGGGTATGGTGGTCGACCGCACGCGCACGAAATGGGGCAAGGCAAGACCCTGGGTGATTCTGTCCGGTCCGCTGACCTTCCTCGGCATTGTGCTGCTGATGCATGTTCCGGTCGCGGCCGGAGCCAGCGCCAAGCTGATTTATGCCTACGCCACCTACATCTTTATGTCGGTTGTCGTCTACACGATTTTCGGTATCGCCAACACGGCCATGCTGCCGCTGATGACACGTGACCCGGATGATAACACGATGCTGGCGACATTCTCCGCTCTTGGCAACAACATCATCGGTCTGATCGCCGGTTCCGCGATCACCCCTCTGGTCCTGGCGCTGGGCTGGCACTGGGCCAGTATCATCCTTGGTCTGGTCGCCGGTGTGCTGATTCTCATCTCCGGTCTGGTCAACAGAGAGCTCGGCGCAGACGAGGAGGAGGAACTCCAGACGGAAGCGGCCGATCAGCCGTCTATTAAGGAGCAGTTCCCTTCTGTCATGAAGAACCGTTATTTCTGGCTGCTGCTGCTCATCGGCGTCTTTTCTCTGCTGATGAATGCCAACGCCATCGCCGCACAGTCCTACTACTGCAATGTGGTGCTTGGAAATGCGATGTTTGTCTCGGTCCTGATGGCAGCCGGGCAGGCGCCTGGTATCGTGATTCTGCTGTTGATGCCCGCGATCTCCAAGAGATGGTCAAAGCAGGCCTACCTGAGCATGGGCGCAGTGCTGCTGATTATCGGATTCGTTATCGCCGGTCTGGCCGGGACGAATACGACGCTGGTTACCATTGGCGTGATCACCCGTTCTCTGGGCGCCGGTCCTCTGCTGAGCGCTGTCTTTGCGCTGGTGCCTGACGTGGTGGAATACGGCTACTGGAAATTCGGCATCCGTTCTGAGGGTCTGATTTCCTCGGCTCAGTCCATCGGTTCCAAGATCGGCATGGGCTTCGGTTCCGGTATGTGCGCCTGGATTCTGGCCGCAGTCGGATACGATGCGACGCTGGAGGCGCAGTCGGCTGGCGTGGTTTCCGCCATCCAGTTCAACTATACATATATGGGAGCCATCTTTGGTGTCGTCATCCTCGTTCTGGTGCTGCTCACCAACGTGGAGAAATACGCGCCTCAGTACCGCGAAGCGAATGCCAAAAAGGATCAGGAAGCCGCGGCACGGAAATAAAATGACAATGAAATAAGCAGATTCGCATATGGTAAACGTCGCTATGCCGTTTGCCATATGCGTGTTTTCGCACACAGGCCGTGGAAATTCATTTTCCGGTTGTCTGATGTGCGGCAGCGCCTGCGGAACAGGTGCATTTAAGAGAAGAAAGGATGGATATGATGAGTCAGGAACAGGAAAAGAAACCCTTCGGAGTGGAGGATTATGATAATCTGGAGCAGTCCCTGCGCTTTTCTGCTGAACCCGACGGGGAGGGGCAGCCAGGCGGCATGGAGATGAAAATGGCGGATATCAGCTGGGTGAAGCGCAAATTCCTGGATGTTCCCTACGCGGATCAGTCTCCGGCGCAGCGGCTGGATCTTTATCTGCCGGAGGAGGGCGAAGGCCCCTTCCCGCTGGTCGTTCATATGCACGGCGGCGGCTTCGGTATGGGAGATAAGCGGGACGACCATATGGATACGTATCTTAAGGGGCTGGCGCATGGCTATGCAATTGCCTCAGTAGAGTATCGGCTCAGCGGGGAGGCCATCTTCCCGGCGGCGGTGCTGGACTGCCGGGAGGCTTTCCGCTTCCTGCGGCGTCATGCGGCGGAATACTCGATCGACCCCGACCGCTTCTGCGCCCTGGGCGGCAGCGCTGGCGGTAATCTGGCGGCTTTGATGGGAATGAATATTCCCAACGGTCAGTTCCCCGGCGAAGAGGGGATGACCTTCGATACAGAGTGTACGGTGCAGGCCTGCGTCGATCAGTTCGGGCCGATGGATTTCCGGCATATGGATGAGCAGGCGCGCGCGAACGGTGTCAGCTTTGTCGATCATGACACGCCGGAGTCGGCGGAGAGCAGTTATATGGGCGGCGCGCTGCCTACCCTGTCTGACGAATGGCTGGCAAAGGCAGATCCGGCTACCTATATTAATGAAGACATGGCACCCATGCTGGTCGAGCACGGCTGTATGGACCGTCTGGTGCCTTTTATGCAGAGTGTCAATCTGGTCCATGCTATCTATGAGAAGCTGGGGCACGGGAGAGTGGAGTTCGTGCCGCTGCCGCAGGCAGACCATGAGGATCGGGAGTATTCCAGCGAGTGGAACCTGCGCGTCCTGTGGTCCTGGCTGGACAAAAACCTGAAGTGAGAAAGAGGTGCACGGAGGAAAATATATGGATATGTACTGTCTGAAAAAGAAACCCTTCTGCCTGACGGAAGGGGAGATAGATCAGGTGGAGAAGACTCTGGCCGCCATGACAACAGAAGAGAAGGCCGGTCAGCTGTTCTGCGTGCTGGGCGACGCGGAGACCCCGGAAGGCCTGCAGGAGCTGGTGGAGCAGTACGGCGTGGCCGGTGTGCTCTTCCGGCCGGGTCCCCGGGAGGAGATCCGTGAGAAATACGCTGGTCTGGATGCTTATGCGAAGATTCCTCTGCTGAAGGCGGCTAACCTGGAGGAGGGCGGCGCCGGCGTGCTGTCCGACGGAACGTATTTCGGCTCGCAGCTGCAGGTGGCGGCGGCCAATGATCTCAGCTGCACGGAGGCCTTTGCCGCCGTCTGCGCCCGGGAGGGACGCGAGGTTGGCGTGAACTGGACCTTCTCGCCGGTGGTGGATATTGACATGAACTGGCGCAATCCCATCACCAACGTGCGTACCTTTGGCAGTGATACGGAGAAGGTGCTGGAAAATGCCCGCGTCTTTGTCCGTACGATTCAGAAATACGGCGTGGCCGCGGCCTGCAAGCATTTCCCCGGCGACGGAGTCGATTTCCGGGATCAGCATTTACACCCAACCTATAATGACCTGCCTGCTGCAGAGTGGTATGATACCTATGGGCGCATTTATCAGACGCTGATCGACGAGGGACTGATGAGTGTGATGGTGGGACATATTGTGCAGCCCTATGTGATCCGGGAAATCAACCCGGAGGCGGAGCTGCTGCCGGGCAGCCAGTCGAAGGAAATGCTCACCGGCGTGCTCCGGGAACGCTTCGGTTTCAACGGGCTGATCATCACCGACGCGACGATTATGGGCGGCTATACGATGACCATGCCCCGGCGCGAAGCCATCCCGCACAGCATCATGGCCGGATACGACATGCTCTGCTTCGGCACGGACATCCGGGAGGATATTTCCTGGATTCTGGAAGCCATTGCGGACGGTCGTCTGGCGCAGGAACGCCTCGATGAGGCGGTGACGCGGGTGCTGGCGCTGAAGGCGGTGCTGAACCGTACGTACCCTGTGCCGGATGTCGATGCAAAGAAGGAGCAGCGCCGCTGCGCGGAGCAGGCGGTCACGCTGGTGAAGGACAATCAGAATCTTATCCCGGTGCGGCCGGAGTGTTTTCCGCAGATCCGTCTGGTGACGCTGGGGCAGGATGCGACCTATGACGGCTCCCTGACGGAGCTAGCCGCAGACTTTCTGACGAACCGCGGCTTCGTGGTGGAGCGTTACAATCCTCTGGAGGATGATCTGCACGGGACGCGGAACCTGCCGGCAGACCGGCTGACGCTGATCCTCTGCAACATGCCGGCAGCCAGCAACCAGACGGCAGTGCGGATTCAGTGGTGCGAGAAGCACGCGCTGGAGATTCCCCGGTTCGTGAAGGAGGAGGCCTGTGCTTTTATCTCCTTCGCCAACCCCTATCATCTGCAGGACATTCCGCGTGTGCCGACCTGTATCAATGCCTATACAGCAACGGCGGCGACGGTGGCCGCGGCGCTGGAGAAGCTGATCGGTGAGGGGAACTTTACCGGCGTCAGCCCGGTGGATCCCTTTTGCGGGTTATATGATACACATCTGTAAACAGGCGGGAAGATGCGCGGTCTGGTCGGATTGATAAGATACAGTGTTGCGTTTCTGACGGACATTATTTATAGTGATAATAACAGTAAAAATGGAGGGCCATTTGGCCAAAATCAAGGAGGTCCCCAAGGGGATCCGTACCCGCAGGGTAGACCTTATGGCCATTCGGCCAAAATCAAGGAGGATAGGACCATGAACAATCGAACCGACATTCTGAGTCTGCGTGACGCACTGGATGTACTGCGCGGCCGCCCCGACCAGCTGGTGGAGACGCACGTGGAGGTGAATCCCGAGGCAGAGCTCTCGGGCGTGTATCGCTATGTGGGAGCAGGCGGCACCGTGATGCGTCCTACGAAGGTGGACGGACCGGCGATGCTGTTCCACAATCTGAAAGGGCACCCGGATGCGAAATGCGTCATCGGTTTGCTGGCCAGCCGCCAGCGGGTCGCAGAGCTCTTTGGCTGTAAGAAGGAGGAACTGGGCCATCTGGTGCAGTCTTGTTCGGCGAACCCGATCGCGCCGGTCGTGACAGAAAGTCCGGCGCCCTGTCAGGAGGTCGTACATCGGGCGACAGATCCCGATTTTGATCTCTTCAAGCTGGTTCCCGCGCCCACGAATACGCCGGTGGATGCGGGTCCTTACATCACGATGGGTATGTGCTATGCGACTCATCCGGACACGGGACTGCATGACGTGACGATTCACCGGATGTGCATCCAGGGGAAAGACGAGCTGTCGATTTTCCTGCAGCCCGGTTCCCGCCATATCGGCGCCATGGCTGAGCGGGCTACCGAGCTGGGAGTTCCGCTGCCCATTTCTGTCTCCATCGGTGTGGATCCGGCCATCCCGGTGACCAGCTGCTTTGAGCCGCCGACGACGCCTCTGGGCTTCGACGAGCTGTCGATCGCCGGGGCACTGCGTCAGCGTCCGGTGGAACTGACGACCTGTGTCTCGATTCCGGAGCGTGCCATCGCCAACGCGGAGTACGTGATCGAGGGTGAGATCCTGCCCGGCAGTAACCACGTGGTGGAAGATCAGAACACGCACACTGGCTATGCCATGCCGGAATTTCCCGGCTACAACGGCCCGGCCAGCCATGAATGCTGGCTGCTCAAGGTGAAGGCTGTCACGCACCGGAACCATCCGATCATGCAGACCTGTATCGGACCCAGCGAGGAGCATGTGAATATGGCAGGTATTCCCACTGAGGCCAGCATCCTGGGCATGATCGACAAGGCATTGCCCGGCAAGGTGCTCAACTGCTATTCTCATCGGGCCGGCGGCGGCAAATACATGGTCATCCTTCAGTGTAAGAAGACCGTCCACACCGACGAGGGCAAGCAGCGGCAGGCGGCTCTTCTGGCCTTCTCTGCGTTCCCGGAGCTGAAGCATGTGATCCTGGTGGATGAGGATGTGGATATCTTTGATACCAACGATGTGCTGTGGGCCATGAACACGCGTTTCCAGGGAGACCGCGACATCGTGACCATCCCCGGTGTGCGCTGCCATCCGCTGGATCCCAGTTCGAATCCGGCCTACGACCCCTCGATTCTGGATATTGGTATCAGCACCAAGACGATTTTCGACTGCACGGTGCCCTTCCCGATGAAGGATCATTTTAAACGCGCTCCGTTCCTCGATGTGGATCCGGAGAAATGGCTGCAGGGCTGAGATTAATGTCCGGGCGGATTGACCGCGTGACCGAAGGCGCAGCATTTTCTGCCGGAACCGGCCGGTCACGCGGACGATCTGCCTGACTGTAAAAAAAAGAGGAAAAGACTATGGGAATGGAGTATTCCAAAATTGATCAATGGATTCTGGGGGAGGATTCCTTTGACCAGACTCATCTGGGAAAATGTGAGGCCGTGATGTCCCTCGGGAACGGCTATCTGGGACTGCGCTCCGCCACAGAGGAGAAATATCTGGGAGAGACGCGTGATCTGCTGATCAACGGCACCTTTGACCGTTTTGATGAGTCGGAGGTGACCGAGCTGCCCAATGCCGCCGATGTGACGGCAATGGAGCTGTGGATCGACGGGGAGCGTTTCTCCCTCGATCAGGGAAGCCATGCGGGATATCGCAGGGAGCTGAACCTGCGCACCGGAGAACTGACCCGGCAGGTGGAGTGGACCTCACCCCGGGGCAGCCGGGTGGGGCTTCGCTTCCGGCGGATCGTTTCCCTGAAACGGCTGCATGATATCGCACTCGAGGTCTGTGTGACGGCTCTCGATCAGCCGGTGAGCGTGAAGCTGCGCTCCGGGATCGACGCGCGGGTGACCAATACGGGCACCCAGCATTTCGCTGAGGGCGAGAAGCGTTTTTATGAGAAGAAATATATTCAGCTGCTGGAGACAACGAAAGAGAGCGGCATTACCTTTGTGCTGAACGCGGTACATCGTTTTGCACGGAATGGCGCGCCGCTGGAGCTGGCGACAGATGTAAATATTGACCGCCGTGTGATCTACGCGGATTATACGGTGGAACTGGCGCCGGGGGAGACCTTTACTGCGGAAAAATATGCCAACGTGTATACGACGCGGGATCTCGACTGTGCCGGACTGACGGTTCCGCAGCTGCAGGAGAAGACGCTCGATGATCTGAAAGAGTCGGCGGCGCTGGGTTACGCTGTGCTGGCGGAGGAATCCGCCGCCCAGTGGCGGGAAGAGGTCTGGGACCGGGCGCCCGTGGAGATCACAGGAGGCGAGAAGAGCTGCATGGACCTGTTCTCTCTGCGTTTCGCCCAGTATCATATGCGCCTGATGCTGCCCCGGCATGATAACCGCATGAACATCGGCGCCAAAGGACTCAGCGGTGAGGGTTACAAGGGACACTGCTTCTGGGATACCGAAATCTTCCTGTTGCCCTATTACATGTTCACTGACCCGGAGGCCGCCCGGAAGCTGGAGGAGTACCGATATCTCTCTCTGCCGGGCGCACATCGGAAGGCGGAGGAAAACGGCTACCGCGGGGCGATGTTCCCCTGGGAGTCCGCCTGGCTGGATGACGGGGAGACCTGCCCTCTCTACATGGGCACGGATATCCTCACCGGCACGCCGATCAAGGTGTGGTCCGGCATCATCGAGCAGCACATTACGGCCGACGTGGCTTTCGGTGCCTGGCAGTACATCACCATCGCCGGAGATGAGGATTTCCTCGAGAAGTACGGCTATGAACTGATCATGGATACGGCGACCTTCTGGGCTTCCCGGCTGGAGCCGGGCGAGGACGGGAAATATCACATCAATGACGTGGTGGGACCGGACGAATACCATGAGCATGTTAATGACAATGCCTTTACAAACTACATGGCCTGCTGGAACCTCAACAAGGCTATTGAGTATTATCAGCAGCTGCAGACGGAGAATCCGGCGCTGCTCCGGAAGCTGGAGGAGAAGCTGAACCTGGCGGAGGCCTATCCCCGCTGGGTAGACGGCGCGGAGAAGATCTATCTGCCGCAGCCCACGGCGGAGGGAATCCTCCCCATGGACGACCGTTTCATGAACGGGCAGGAGATTGATCTGAGCAAATATAAGAACCAGGAATTCGTGGCCGGTATCATGAAGGACTACAACCTGGATCAGATCCAGCATCTGCAGGTGTGCAAGCAGGCGGACTGCCTGGTGCTGTTCTATCTGCTCGAAGACCGGTTCCCGCCGGAGGTAAAGCGGGCCAGCTGGGCCTACTACGAGGCCCGTACCATTCACGACAGCTCCCTGTCCCTGTCGACGCACAGCGTGCAGGCAGCCGATATGGGCGAGATGGAGATGGCCTACGACCTGTTCCGCCGGGCGGCGGCGATCGACCTGGGTCCGTACATGGGAACCTCGGACGCGGGCATTCACGCAGCCTCCTTCGGCGGCGTGTGGCAGTGTGTGGTCTACGGTTTCGGCGGCGTGCGCATGCTCAATGGGAAGCTGCGGATTGAACCGCATCTGCCTGAGGGGTGGGACAGCCTGGCCTTCACCCTGATGTGGAAGGGACAGAAGCTTCAGGTCCGCGCGGGCCGGGACGGCTCGGCCACTGTGAAGAACCTGACCGGCACAGCTCCGGTCACCGTTACTCTGAACGGAGTGGAAGTGCAGCGGTAAGAGATCTCTGAATGAAAAGTCGAAAAGCCGGTTTTCGTAAAAAGAGAAAATGGTTTTACGCGGCATGCGGAGGGCAGACGAACGTCTGCCCTTTTCGCATGCATCAGGCACAAATTGAGTTTGGTGGCTTACGCATACGTGTCTTCATGTCGTTTTGCTTCCCCCAAAACAGGACGAAGCAGAATGTTGTAGTTTACGCATTCGTGCCTGTACGCCTTGCAGGGTGGAAGTGTCCTCTGCAGATGCTTCCACAAACAGCTTGTAATCCGAAGTGATTTGGTGTATCATCAGGGGGTGCGGCAATCGGATACGCACAGGAAAGCGAGATGAAATTATGGATCTTGAATTTGTAAAGAGCGCGATTCGCAAATCGCGATATGAGAACGAGACGAACCAGGTCAAGGGCCTGAAGCTGCCGGTCTCCGTGAATCTGGAGCTGGTCTATCCAAACCAGGTGAAGGAGGGCTCTGCCTTCCTGATCATTACCCGGACCTCCGTGGGTAATCCGGTCCAGAAATTCAGTATGTACGTGGAACAGGTATGCAGTTTTAAGATCGTGCATCTGGAGGACGATTTCGACACCAGCCGGGAAAATATGCAGAAATTTATCTCTGTGATCTGCCATCCCATCGCCCTGAAGGAGATGCAGAAGGCCATGGACGGTCTGACGGCTCTGTACCAGATCAACCCGATCAAGCTTCCCACCAATACCAAAGACGCCAGATCTGACAGCAATGTGCTTGATCTGTCCGGACGGGGACTCCCGAACTAGGAAACGAGGAGGGAAGAACGATGCTAACACTGGAACATGTTTCATTTGATGTACAGGAGGACCGTGGTTCCAAGGAAATCATCCATGACGTGAGTTTTACGATCGAGGATCATCGATTCGTCGTGGTGACCGGCCCTAACGGCGGAGGCAAATCCACGCTGGCGAAGCTCATTGCCGGCATCGAGAAGCCGACGAGCGGCCGGATCTATTATCAGGATACGGATATCACGGATATGGGAATCACCGAGCGGGCGAAGCTGGGCATCAGCTATGCCTTTCAGCAGCCCGTGCGCTTTAAGGGCATTCAGGTCATCGACCTGCTGCGTCTGGCCTCGGGAAAGCAGCTGAAGGTGGCGGAGGCCTGCGACTACCTGTCGGAGGTTGGTCTCTGTGCCAGAGACTATGTGAAGAGAGAAGTAAACGCCAGTCTGTCCGGCGGCGAGCTGAAGCGCATCGAGATCGCTACAGTGCTGGCCCGCGGGACGAAGATGGCTGTCTTCGATGAACCGGAGGCGGGCATCGACTTGTGGAGCTTCCAGAACCTGATTCAGGTCTTCGAGCGGATGCGGGAGCGCGCCAACGGTTCGATCATGATCATCTCTCATCAGGAGAGAATTTTAAATATCGCCGATGAGATCGTCGTTATCACGAATGGACAGATCACCCGGCAGGGGCCGCGGGACGAGGTCCTGCCCGAGCTCCTGGGAAGCGACGCCGCCGTAGGCGCCTGCGATATATTGACCCGGAAGGGAGGCGGCAGGTAATGGATTCGATTCAAAAGAGGATACTGGAGGAGGTCGCCGGTCTCCACGAGACGCCGGAGGGCGCTTATAACATTCGCGCCAACGGGAAAATGGCGGCCCGGAACACCACGGCTCATATTGACATCGTCAGCAAAGAGGACGGCAGCGGCATCGACATCTACGTGCAGCCGGGGACCCATAACGAGAGCGTCCACATCCCCGTGGTGCTGAGCCAGAGCGGCCTGAAGGAGGTCGTATACAACGATTTCCATATCGGCGCGGACAGCGACATCGTCATCGTCGCCGGCTGCGGCATCTACAACTGCGGCGACCAGGACTCCGAGCATGACGGCATTCATCGTTTCTATGTAGGGAAGAACGCTAAAGTGCGGTATGTGGAGAAGCACTACGGAGAGGGCGACGGCAACGGCCAGCGCATCCTCAACCCCGGTACCGAGGTCTATATGGAAGAGGGCAGCTCCCTGGAAATGGAAATGGTGCAGATCCGCGGCGTGGACTCCACCGTGCGTACCAATACCGCCGAACTGGCGGCGGGCGCCCGTCTGGTCGTGAAGGAGAGCTTGCTGACTCACGGAAAGCAGCAGGCCGTCAGCAAGTACAAAGTATGTCTGAATGGAGACGACGCCAGCGCCGACGTAGTCTCCCGGTCGGTGGCGCAGGAAGAGTCCTATCAGGAATTCGACTCGCGAATCATCGGCAATGCGCCCTGCAACGGGCATACCGAGTGCGACGCCATCATCATGGGCAATGCCCGCGTGCTGGCCATCCCGCAGCTTGAGGCCAACAACCTGGATGCGGCCCTGATCCATGAAGCCGCCATCGGCAAGATTGCCGGAGACCAGATCATCAAGCTCATGACTCTGGGACTGACCGAGGAAGAAGCCGAGGAGCAGATCATCAATGGATTTTTGAAGTAGAGTCAGACAGGAATAGACTTTTGATTGCCTAAAATCACAGATACTTCATATGGGAAGACAAATTATAATACCCCTCGGGCAGCGGCTCTGATTTTGAGCTCTGCTCTGAGGGGTATTTGCGTGTTCATCGTTGGCTTGTATCACAAGCAGTGTCTTGATGAACTCCTGCTGCTGCGGTTTCTACCCCGATTGCAGCTGTTGTTGCCAGTCAGGAACTTGGCAACTTTCTTAGGATGCTGTATAATATTCAGGAGAATTTCGTTTGTGTGACCTGAGAGGTAAAATAATGATCTTATATCATGGAAGCAACGTGGAAGTGAAAACTCCAAGAATCATCCCTTCTAAGAGATTACTCGATTTCGGCACGGGATTTTACCTTACAAGTGATTATGGACAGGCAAAACGGTGGGCGGAACGCACAGCGGCCAGAAGAGAAACGGGAGCGCCGGTGATTTCTGCTTTCTGTGTGGAGAAGGAGAAAATATGGGAGTTAAATACATTGACTTTCGACTCTGCTGACGCGGCATGGCTGAAATATGTTTCTATGAATCGCACAGATCGATCCGCTGCAGATTCGTATGATATCGTTATCGGTCCGGTCGCAAATGATCAGGCGATTCGGACTGTGAATAACTATCTGAAGGGCTACTTTTCGGAAGAAATTGCCATACAATTATTACTTCCTCAGAAATTGAAAGACCAATATGCATTTAAGACGGAGCTTGCGCTGACAGCACTGGAATTCAAGGAGGCGAGGTACTTGTGAAGCGATTGGAGTCAGAGACGATAGATTACTATAACCAGGAAGTAGTCAGGATGGCAGTGGAAAAATATGGTCTGAGTCCGATGGACGCTTTCAGGATGTTTGCCGAATCGAAGACGCATGAAATGCTTGAGAATGCGGATTGCGGAATGACGGATTTTGGCGCGGGAGCAATTTTTGAAATATGGGAATGTGAAAAAGTGACGGGGGATCCAAAGAATTCCATATATATAAGAGGTGAGTAGCGATGAGCGATGAAATGACCTTCTTCATGTATCTGGTGGAATGCTATGCGGAGCATAAGAATAAAAAAAGTGGCGATGTGCTGAGAGAATGGGATGCACATGGTATCACGCAAAAGATCTATGATAACTATTGGCTTTATCATACGGAATGTCTTGAAAATGCTTATATGGACATTGACAACCTAATCGCTACTGGGCAATATGCATGGTAAAGATGATGACTGAGAGGTAGCAATATGAAAACGAATGACAGACCGCTTACAGATTTAATGAAAGCCGTAGATAGCGGTGCGGCACAGTTACCTGATTTCCAGAGAGGTTGGGTATGGGACGATGGACGTATCAAGGCATTGATACTCAGTGTCATCCATAACTTCCCTGTTGGTGCTGCGATGTTTCTGGAATACGGAAATGAGAGCATCCATTTTAAACACAAGCCCATTGAAGGCTCAGGCGCGGATCCTGCGACAGAGCCTGACGAGCTGATTCTTGATGGACAGCAGAGACTGACCTCTCTTTACAATGCCCTTTACAGCAAGAATCCCGTGCATACGAAAACAGACAAGGGCAAAGAGATAGACAGGTATTACTATCTGGATATTGAAAAAGCCCTTGATCCGAGTGCTGATGATGAGAATGTTGTCGTCTCGATTCCTGCAACGAGGCGGGTGACATCTGATTTCGGCAGGAATATTAAAATGGACCTCTCTACAAGGCAGGATGAATTCAGGAAGAAGATGTTCCCTCTTAACATCATTCTTAATTCCAGCGAAGAGCAGGGATGGCAGAACGAGTACTATGCCTATTACAATTATGACCCGGATGTTATCCGGCAGTTTACTGAGCTTTTCTCCAAAATCATCATGCCGACACAGAGGTATGCTATGCCTGTTATTCTGTTGGGCAAGGAGACGCCGAAAGAGGCGGTTTGCCAGGTGTTTGAAAATGTCAATACGGGTGGCGTATCTCTGACGGTTTTTGAGCTTGTCACAGCAATTTTTGCCATGGATAATTTTCAGTTGCGTGAGGATTGGGAGGAACGCCAGGAGAAGTACTTCTTGGGAGATTTGCTGAACATCGTCACTGCCACCGACTTTTTGACTGCGCTTACGCTGCTCTCTTCGTTTAAGGCAGGTGGAACGGTAAGCTGCAAGAAGAAGGATGTGCTTGCGCTATCACTGACGACATATAAAAAGTATGCAGACGACCTCTGCAAAGGATTCTCCGAGGCTGAAAAGATTCTGCATGAGGAGCGGATATTCTCTAACCGTGACTTGCCATACAGCACACAGCTTATTCCTCTGGCTGCCATTTGCACCGTTTTGCTGGAAGGAAATAAAATTTATACCACCACCGCTAAGAACATGGTAAAGCAGTGGTATTGGTGCGGTGTGTTCGGAGAATTGTATGGCTCTGCAAATGAAACAAGATACGCCAACGACGTAACGCAGGTCATTAAGTGGATTACAGAGAGAGGCGACCTTCCGAAGACCGTTACGGACTTCTTCTTTAATCCGACACGCCTGCTTAGCCTGCAGTCGAGGCAATCAGCAGCGTACAAAGGTATTATGGCGCTGATATTGAAAAACCATGCCCGTGATTTCATTTCCGGTACAGAGATGGATTTCTCTACATACTCAAACGAGAAGATTGACATACATCACATTTTCCCGAAGGATTACTGTATCGGGCAGAAGTATGATAAGTCCAAATGGAACAGCATCGTGAATAAAACGCCGATTTCTGCAAGAAACAATCGGGAGATAGGCGGCGTTGCGCCTTCTGTCTACCTTGGAAAGCTTGAAAAGAAAGGCTCTGTAATGCCGTTCGATCTAAATGGTTATGTAGAGACGCATTGGATTGACCATGATTTGCTGAGAAATAATGAATTTCAAGATTTCATTATTGACCGAGCAAAGAAACTCCTGAGTACTATTGAGCAAGCCACCGGAAGAACAATATCCGGCAAGGATTCCGATGAAGTGTGGCAGGCATTTGGCGGTTCGTTGGATTAAATTTTTCTCGCCCATATACTTTTTACGACGGAAAATATTTTCAAAGCTGATGCGAGGTGATCCAGTGAAGCAATTCCTCGAAGCCAGCTTCTCCGGCAGCTACTTGCAGGAATATTTCGGATAATTCTTCCTGTGTATAACCGAGCTCTATTTTGTTGAGTGCAAGAAACACAAGCATCGCGTGGGCACCGATGCGTTTGTTTCCGTCAATAAACGCATGATTTTTAACAAGGCCACAACCAAGCCGCGCAGCTTTTTGCTGGAGCGACGGAAATACATCGGTATCCCCAAAGCCTTGGAATGGCGCGCTTAAGGCGGACCCAAGCAGTCCTTCATCGCGGAGGCCATTACTGCCGCCGGTTTCTTCCAGAATTTGTGTATGCAGTAATAAAATCTGTTCCTTTGATAGAATAATCATTTGGCTAGTTCCTCGTAAGCTTCACGATTTTGGGTGAGCAGCCGCTTAGATACAGCAAGAACATCTTCATCGCGAGCGGTCTGTTCTTCTTCTGCGGAACTGAACTCAATAAGCAGGTAGCGTGGTGTGTTGTTTTTTAGAATGACAACGGCTCCATTTTCATCAACCATACGTGCAACTCGCGAGAAGTTCTGGTTGGCTTCTGTGATAGAAACGAGATTACCTGTGTTTATATTCATGTGTGGAACCTCCTGTATTTGATACTGTTAGTATACACAGATTTTAGGAGAAATTCAACCTACGTTTGACGTTAGTTTGAGCTCGGTGCGGTGTGAATTTCTGCCTGGATTTCTTTGGGATCACCTATCGCCGTGGTCTCTATTCTGAACGCAGGCTGGTTTGAAAACAATCCTTTACAAAAGTAGATTTCTCTGCTAGAATATATCTGTCTGATTTTTAAGGCCGCACGGCGGTGCGGCTGTCGCAAGCTCCGGGGACGCCGGGAACCTGTTGGTTCGCGGCGTCCCCGGTTCGCGTATTTCGCCGAAGCATGTTCGGCATTTCCCGATATTTCCGGAGAATTTCAGGCAGGGGCAGGGAGAGTGGAAGGAGTCTGCTCTTGTATTGTAAAGTGAATAGTGTGGCGCTGCGGGGAATTGACGGGTATCTGGTTCATGTGGAGGCGGATGTGTCGCCGGGTCTGCCGGATTTCGCCATGGTGGGATTTCTTTCCTCTGAGGTGAAGGAGGCCCGGGAGCGGGTGCGCACGGCTCTGCGCAATTCGGATTTTGCACTGCCGCCCAAACGGGTGACGGTGAATCTCTCTCCGGCGGACGTGCGGAAGGAAGGGACGGCCTATGATCTGGCGATGGCGATCTCGCTGCTGGCGGGGTACGGCATGCTGCCGGAGAAGAGTGCAGAGAGTGCCGTGATGATCGGTGAGCTGGCGCTGAACGGGAAGGTCTGTCCGGTGAACGGGGTCCTGCCGCGGGTCCTTACGGCGCGGCGGGCCGGATTGCCGCTCTGTTTCGTTCCCTATGAGAACCGGCGGGAGGGTGCTGTCGTGGAAGGAATCCGGGTCGTGGGGGTACGCAGTCTGACGGAGGCGGTGCAGCTGCTATATCATCCGGAGGAACAGAAGCCTGAGCCCTGCCCGGCGGAGGAGTGGCTGACTGCGGCCGGGGATGTGGACGGCGTGGATTTCGCGGAGGTGCGGGGGCAGGAGACGATGCGGCGGGCTGCGGAGGTGGCTGCTGCCGGGATGCACAACCTGCTCTTTATCGGGAGTCCCGGCTCCGGCAAATCGATGATCGCGCGGCGCATTCCCACAATCCTGCCGCGTATGAGCCGGGAGGAGAGCCTGGCTGTGTCCCAGGTGTACAGCGTGGCGGGGCTTCTCCCGGAGGAGACGCCGCTGATCCGCGCGCGGCCCTTCCGGGCGCCTCATCATACCATTTCCACGGCGGCCCTGGTGGGCGGCGGACGCGTTCCCCGGCCGGGAGAAATCTCTCTGGCGGATCGGGGGGGTTCTCTTCCTGGACGAACTGCCGGAATTTCAGAAAAATACCCTGGAGGTTCTGCGTCAGCCGATGGAAGACCGGGAGGTGCATGTGGCGCGGGTGGGCGGTTCCTGCCGTTTCCCGGCGGATACGATGGTCGTGGCGGCGATGAATCCCTGCCGCTGCGGTTTCTATCCCGACCGCAGCCGCTGCCGCTGCGGAGAGGGAGAGGTGCGACGTTATCTGCAGCGAATCAGCCGTCCGCTGTTAGAACGGATGGATCTCTGTGTGGAGGCGCCGCCGGTCTCCTACGCCGATCTGGAAGGCCGCGGTCCGGGAGAATCCTCGGCGGTTATCCGCGAGCGGGTGGAGGCCGTGCGGCAGATTCAGGCCGAACGCTTTGCCGGAACGGGTATTTTCTTTAATTCCCAGATGCAGCCCGGACATCTGCGAGAATTCTGTCATCTGGGAGAGGCGGAAAGCCAGCTGATGGAGCAGCTTTTTCAGAGAAAAGGGCTCAGCGCCCGGGCTTATCACCGGGTCCTGAAGGTAGCCCGTACGCTGGCAGACATGGATGGGAAGGCGGAGATCGGACGCGCCCATCTCCTGGAGGCGGTCAGTTACCGGACGATGGAGAATAAATTCTGGGGGTGAGAGCGATGACTGAAAGAGAATCTTCATATTTAATATGCCGCATGGAAAACGTGGGCCCCGTATATTATGACCGGCTGCTGGCATACTATGGAACGGCGGAGGCCGCCTGGCGGGCAAAGACGCCGCCGCTGTCCGGGAAAGCGGCAGCGGAATGGCAGCGCTTTCATGAACCGGAGACGGAGGCGCGTTTTCGCCGGGAGCTGGAGGGACTGGCGGCGTCCGGCTGCCGGTTCCTGACTCGCGGCGATGCGGAATTTCCCGAAGCCTTCCGACCCCTGCACGACTGTCCCATCGGTCTCTTTGTCCGCGGACGTCTGCCGGACCCGGCGATGCCGGCTGTAGCGATCGTCGGAGCCCGGCGCTGCACGCCATACGGACGAAATGCGGCTGAACGGTTCGGCCGCGAGCTGGCGGAGCGCGGCGTGGCAGTGATCAGCGGCATGGCTGAGGGCATCGATGCGGCCGGGCAGTGGGGCGCTCTGCGGGCCGGAGGTCTGTCGGTGGCGGTGCTGGGCTCCGGCATCGACGTCTGCTATCCGCGCGGGAACCGCGGCCTCTATGAGCGGCTGGCGGAGGAGGGAGGTATCCTCTCGGAGTACGGGCCGGGGGAGGCGGGGCTTCCTTTTCATTTCCCGGTGCGCAACCGCCTCATCAGCGCTCTGGCGCAGGTCGTGCTGGTGATGGAGGCGCGGGAGCGCAGCGGTTCACTGATTACAGTGGACCGGGCGCTGGAGCAGGGGCGGGATGTGCTGGCTCTGCCCGGTCGGGTGGGCGATCCGCTGAGCGCGGGCTGCAATCATCTGATCCGTCAGGGGGCGGGGATCCTCACCTGCGTGGAGGATATATGTGAGGCTCTGCATCTGGAAGAGAAAAAGGCGCGGCATGAGTCGGCGAAAGTACCCGAAGAGACGCTTCCGGCGGAGCTCTCAGAGGACACGCAGCGGGTTTATGAGCTCCTGGCCGCCGCTCCCGTGCATCAGGACGCGCTGGCGGCACAGCTTGGCTGGCCGGTGCCGCGGATTCTGGAGACGCTCTGGGAGCTGGAGGCCGCGGGTCTCTGCCGGGCGGCCTCTTCCGGAACTTACCTGCGGGACCGATGAGACGAAGGTGAAAGAATAAGCTCTTGCATCCCGCGGGAAAATGTTGTATATTTGGTTTCGTTTTAGGGAAGAAATTGGCTGCGCTGATTCGATGCGCTCCTGAAACCCGTGGAGACGGCAAACTTATCTGAGTTTTATCTAAGGAGTAATACATTGTGGCACATCATCTGATTATTGTGGAGTCGCCGGCCAAGGTTAAGACGATCCAGAAATTTCTGGGAAAGAATTACGATGTCGAAGCATCCGGCGGCCATGTGAGAGATCTTCCGAAAAGTCAGCTGGGGATAGATATAGAGAATGATTTTGAACCGCGCTACATTACGATTCGGGGAAAGGGCGACGTGATGGCGAACCTGCGGAAGAAGGCGAAGAAGGCGGATAAAATCTATCTGGCAACCGACCCGGACCGGGAAGGAGAAGCCATCGCCTGGCATCTGCAGGAGGCACTGAAGGCAGACGAAGCCAAGGTGTGCCGGATTACTTTTAATGAAATTACGAAGACAGCTGTCAAAGCCTCTCTGCAGAAGCCGCGTACGCTGGATATGGATTTGGTGGATGCCCAGCAGGCCCGCCGCATTCTGGATCGGATGGTGGGTTACAGTATCAGCCCGCTGCTCTGGAAGAAGGTGAAGCGGGGCTTAAGCGCCGGTCGCGTGCAGTCGGCGGCGCTGGGTATGGTTGCCGCCCGGGAGGCGGAGATCACTGCCTTTACCCCGGAAGAGTACTGGACCCTGGAAGCGGATGTCCGGCCGGAGAACAGTAAAAAACCCCTGCGTATCCGCTACAGCGGGAAGGTGAAGCTTACCGGAGAAGAGGACGTGCAGAAGCTGATGCGGCGTCTGGAGGGCACTGCCTATGTTATCACTGAGGTGAAGAGTACGCAGAAGACGCGGCGGGCTCCTCTGCCTTTCACGACCAGTACCCTGCAGCAGGAGGCGTCGCGGGCGCTGAATTTCTCCACGCAGAAGACCATGCGGATTGCCCAGCAGCTTTATGAGGGCATTGACATCAGGGGAAATGGTACCGTCGGTGTGATCACCTACCTGCGTACCGACAGCACGCGGGTCGCCGAGGAGGCCGACGCAGCGGCCAGAGCCTACATCCGCGGGACCTACGGGGAGGAATATGTGGCTGCACCCGGCGGCAGCCGTGCTCAGAATAAAGGCAAGATTCAGGATGCCCACGAGGCCATCCGTCCGACGGACCTGACCCGGACGCCGGCCAGCCTCAAAGATTCGCTGAGCCGTGATCAGTTCCGCCTCTATCAGCTGATCTGGCGGCGTTTTGCGGCCAGCCGGATGCAGGATGTCCGCTATGACTGTCTGGTCGTGAAGATCGACGCCAACGGTGAGGAATTTCGCGCCGGGGCCAACATCCAGACCTTTGACGGCTTCCGCCTGGTATATGATCTGGAAGAGGACAAAATGGATAAGCACAGCGCCCTGACGAAGCTGACAGAGAATACGAAGCTTTCCTTCGAAGCCTTTGATCCGAAGCAGCATTTTACTCAGCCTCCGGCTCATTTCACCGAGGCCAGCCTGGTGAAGGCGATGGAGGAGGTCGGGATCGGCCGACCCAGCACCTATGCTCCTACCATCACCACGCTCCTGACACGGCATTACATCACGAAGGAAAACAGGAATCTGTACATGACGGAGCTGGGCGAGGTCGTGAACGATATCATGCAGGATTATTTCGCCGAGGTGGTGGATGAGGGGCTGACCGCCCGGATGGAGACAGCGCTGGACCTTGTGGCGGAAGGCCAGGAGGAGTGGAAAGCACCGATCCGGCGTTTCTATCCCCGGTTGAAGAACGCGGTCGACCGGGCAGAGGAGGAGCTGGAGAAGGTGCAGCTGGCCGACGAGGTCACCGAAGAGCTCTGTGAGCAGTGCGGTCGGAATCTGGTCATCAAATACGGCCCGCACGGGAAATTTCTTGCCTGTCCCGGTTTCCCGGAGTGCCGCTTCACGAAGCCCTATCTGGAGAAGGCCGGTGCGCAGTGCCCGGAGTGCGGTGGTGAGCTGCTGATCCGCAAGACCCGGAAGGGCCGCCGCTATTATGGCTGTGAAAATTATCCGAAGTGTGAATATATGACCTGGCAGAGACCCAGGACTGAGAAGAAGGCCGGAACGGCAAATCCGGCGGAATGAAGTGTGCCAACCTGCGATTTTGGGGTTTTTTGAGAAAAAAAGTGTGCAAAAATTCAGAAAACGATTGCATTTTGTTGCAAAGTAATGTAATATGTACCTATGTCTAGGAGTTTTAAGAAGGAGGTAGGACATGAGCGTTCAATTACTCGATAAAACTCGAAAAATCAACAAATTGCTCCACAATAACACATCGAAGGTTTTCGTCTTCAATGATATCTGCCGTGTCCTGAGCGATGTACTGGAATCGAATGTGCTGGTCTTCAGTAAGAAGGGAAAGATCCTCGGACTGGGTGAGTACTATGTCGCGGAGACAGATACGATGTGGAAGGATGCGGAAGTTGGCAAGTTTATCAATGAGGATTTGAATGAGCGTCTGCTGAACATTCTGTCCACGAAGGAGAATGTCCATCTGGAGACGCTGGGATTCGAGGGGGAGGTCTTAAAGGAGCATCACGTGATCGTGACCCCCATCGATATCGCCGGAGAGCGGCTGGGAACGCTGTTTGTATACAAGAATACGGTTCCCTATGAGATCGATGACATTATTCTGGCCGAGTACGGCAACGCCGTGGTGGGGCTGGAGATGCTTCGCTCGCTGAATGAGGAGAGCGCCGAGGAGATCCGTAAGCTGCAGATCGTGAAATCTGCGATCAGTACCCTGTCCGCGTCTGAACTGGATGCGGTGCAGCATATCTTCGAGGAGATGCAGGGCAAGGAGGGCATCCTGGTGGCCAGCAAAGTGGCTGACCGGGTGGGTATTACCCGCTCTGTGATCGTCAATGCGTTGCGCAAGCTCGAGAGCGCCGGTGTTATTGAGTCGCGTTCGTCCGGAATGAAGGGTACTTATATCAAGATTCAGAATGATCTGATCATTGACGAACTGAACAAGCTCAAGGAAGAGCGTGGGAAATAAACCGTGCGGCGCACGGTGTGTGAGCCCGGGAGAGGACATGAAAATGTGTCCGTCTTCCGGGCTTTTTGTGTAAAACCTCTTGCATCGTCCGGGGAGTTATGCTACAATGCTTTGGTCTGTAAAAATCACGCGCGCGGACACACCTTCCGGGTGGTGCCTGACGGTTCCGGAAGCAGGCGCGCGGAAGAAAAACCACATGGAGGAAAGAGACATGAGCGTTATTTCTATGAAGCAGCTGCTGGAAGCCGGCGTACATTTCGGACACCAGACCAGGAGATGGAACCCCAAGATGGCTCCCTACATCTACACCGAGCGGAACGGCATCTACATCATCGACCTGCAGAAGTCCGTGGGTAAGGTGGACGAGGCCTACAACGCGGTCGTGGATATCGTGGCGAACGGCGGAACGATTCTCTTCGTGGGAACGAAGAAGCAGGCCCAGGATGCGATCCAGACCGAGGCGGAGCGCTGCGGCATGTTCTACGTGAACCAGAGATGGCTGGGCGGCATGATGACCAACTTCAAGACCATCCAGAGCCGGATCGCCCGGCTGAGAGCCATCGAGAAGATGTCCGAGGACGGCACCTTCGATGTCCTGCCCAAGAAGGAAGTAGTCAACCTGAAGAAGGAATGGGAGAAGCTGGAGAAGAACCTGGGCGGTATCAAGGACATGAAGCGGATCCCCGATGCCATCTTCATCGTAGATCCCAAGAAGGAGAGAATCTGCGTACAGGAAGCGCATGCGCTGGGCATCACCCTGATCGGTATTGCCGATACCAACTGCGACCCTGAAGAGCTGGATTATGTGATCCCGGGCAACGACGACGCCATCCGCGCCGTGAAGCTGATCGTTTCCAAGATGGCGGATGCTGTCATCGAGGCGAAGCAGGGCATGCAGATGAACGAGGAGACCGAGGGCGAGGAAGCCGAGGCGGAGACCGAGGAAGTAACGGAGGAGAATGAATAATGGCTATCACAGCATCGATGGTAAAAGAATTACGTGAGCAGACCGGCGCCGGCATGATGGACTGCAAGAAGGCCCTGACCGCCGTGGACGGCGACATGGAGAAGGCGGTTGAGTTCCTGCGTGAGAAGGGACTGGCTGCCGCGGCCAAGAAGGCCGGCCGGATCGCGGCTGAGGGTCTGGTGAAGACTCTGGTGCAGGACGATCAGGCTGCCATCGTGGAAGTCAACAGTGAGACCGATTTCGTGGCCAAGAACGCGGATTTCCAGAACTATGTGGCCGAGGTGGCGGCGCAGGCGATGCAGTCTGAGGCGGCTGACATGGATGCTTTCATGGCCGAGCCCTGGCATCTGGATACGTCCCTGACCGTGGCTCAGGCTCTGTCCAGCAAGATCGCCGTCATCGGTGAGAATCTGAGCATCCGCCGCTTCGAGAAGCTTCCGACCGAGGGAGGCTGCGTGGTGGATTACATTCACGGCGGCGGCCGCATCGGCGTGCTGGTGCAGGCGGAGACCGACGTGGTCAACGACGAAGTGAAGGAAGCCCTGAAGAACGTGGCGATGCAGATCGCGGCCATGAAGCCTCAGTATGTGTCCCGCGACGAGGTTTCCGAGGAATTCCTGGCCAAGGAGAAAGAGATTCTCATGACCCAGGCGAAGAACGAGAACCCCAACAAGCCCGCGAACATCCTGGAGAAGATGATTATCGGTCGTCTGAACAAGGAAATGAAGGAATTCTGCCTGCTGGATCAGCCCTACGTCAAGGACGGTGACCTGACCGTCGCCAAGTACCTGCAGAAGGTTTCCAAGGAAGTCGGCACGACTGTCACTCTGAAGAAGTTCGTTCGCTATGAGACCGGTGAGGGCCTGCAGAAGAAGGAAGAGAACTTCGCGGAGGAAGTCGCCAAGCAGATGGCGTAAAGCTTACGAAAAAAACAGGCTGGATGTGTTTCGGAATAGAAAACGGTAAATGGTAGTATTGTTATAGCCTGTTTAAAACAGAAAATTATCAAAGAGGTATGAAAGTTTAGCCTTGACTAATTCATGCCTCTTTTTTATGTTAAAAAAGGGGCTGTGAAAAAACAACCCCAAACAGCAGGAGATTCATTGATTCGAACA
>JAJQCZ010000023.1 GCA_021202465.1 Lachnospiraceae bacterium
CTAATGCGAGTCCAGATGGCCTTTTCGATAGGGCTAATTATTTCACAGCCCCCAGCTCCAGGCTCACCATCAGGGCCTGATCCACCTTCTCCAGATATTCGGAATTCAGGTGGCAGACCTTCTCCTTCAGCCGCGTCTTATCCACCGTCCGCAGCTGCTCCAGCAAAATCACGGAATCCTTCACCATATCGCTCCCGTAAGCGGAGAGCTCCACGTGCGTCGGCAGCTTGGCCTTGTTCATCCGGCTGGTGATTGCCGCACAGATCACCGTCGGGCTGTGGCGGTTTCCGGTATCGTTCTGTATGATCAGAACCGGCCGCACGCCGCCCTGCTCCGAGCCCACCACAGGCCGCAGATCGGCGTAAAACACATCACCACGTCTGATATTCATGCAAATTCACACTCCCATACTGTGGTTATCCCGGGAAACTTTTCTCTCCCGGACTGTCAGGAATGACATACGTCATTTCCTTCACTATCCATAGTATTTCCGAAAATTTGCAGAGTATACAAAAATCTCCCTACCAGTTTGATCCCTTCGGGATGATAATGGCGGCCACAATGTACACGAAGACACCTGTCCCGCTAAGTCCGACCAGCGCCCAGACCAGCCGGATGATCGTGGGATCGATATGAAAATATTCTCCCAGTCCGCCGCATACCCCGGCGATCATCACGTCATCTCTTGAACGAAATAATCTCTTCATCTTATTTATCCTCACTTTTCTTTATCCGTGATCCGTCTTCTCCGGATGTTCGCTCAGCGTCCAGATCCGCCGGCTCCGGCACCCGGATGGCACGGCGCAGGGTGAAAGAATAGATCCACATCTCCTTGACGCGTCGGTTCCTTGCCCGTTCCAGAGCCAGACGATACAGGTACAGCTGCTCCCGGTAGCGGGTGAGGAGAATCTCCTCACCGCCCCGCCGCGGCACCGCGTCGGTCTTATAATCCCACAGCACGATGCCGTCCTCTTCTTCGAGGAAAGCATCAATGATTCCCTGCACCAGCACCCACTCCTCCGGCGGGATCACATCATGCTCCTCCGGCGGCAGCACCTCCGCCAGAGGCACTGCCATCACGAAGGGCTGCTCGCGATGAAGAAGTCCCTTTCCGGCGGCCCGGATCATTTTCCTCCCGAGTTCCGAGCGGTAAAACCCGGTAATGGCAGGAATCTCCACAGCCGCTGCCTCCTCGCCGGACAGGATGCCTTCTTCTTCCATGCGGGCGATCTGCGCCGCGATCTTTACCACATCCGCACCGTCCTCCGGAGGGATTCGCTCCAGAATCGTGTGATAGACCGTGCCCCGCCGGGCGCCGGTGATTGTGCGGGGGCGGGTCGTATGATCCGCCTGGATGTCTTCCCCAAGCCAGACCGGCTCGGAAACCGTCGTCGATTCTGCCGTCTGCGAGTCAGCGGACGCCTGCTCTTCCGGAAAAGGCTGCGCCGCCGAATCCTCCTCTGGGTGCTTCCGTGCCTCTTCCCTCTCACGTGCCTCCCCGGCCTGCTTTTTAAGCTCCGACACTGACCAGGCAGCTTTGCGGCGGCAAACTGACTGCCAGGGATACGTATAACCGCAGATCGCCTCGAATTCTTCCCGGAACTCTGCGTCCCACAGCGCGCTGTCTGCCACATCCTGCCATTCGGTGCGGCACTGTTCCTGCTCCTCCAGGCGCACCGCTTCCTCCGACGCCAGCTCCTCCGCCGGCGTCGTGCGCACGATGAACCCGGGTGTCTCCGCGCGGCTTGCCATGGCGATCCAGTCCAGATACGAGCCGCCCTGCGCCACCAGGAAGGCAGGCAGTTTCCCCGTCTCCTCCGGCTCCGCCGCATCAGCGAGGATCCATTTATCATGAACGCTCTCCCGGGAGGCGCAGGTTCCGGTGAGGATCAGCTTCTCCTTCGCCCGGGTCATGGCCACATAGAGAACGCGCAGCTCCTCGCCCTTCGCATCGCGCTCGATCCGGTCAGCCGTCACCTGCTTCCACAACGTCGGATGCACCAGCCGCCGTTCCAGATCGATAGCATCGCAGGCCAGCCCCAGATCCTCGTGCAGCAGAACCTGACCGCGGGCATCCTGCAGATTGAAGCCCTTCCCCATGCCGGCCACGATGACGATCGGATATTCCAGTCCCTTGCTCTTATGGATGCTGGTGATCCGCACCAGATCCTCATTTTCCGAGAGCACCTGCGCCTCCCCGTAATCCACCTGATAGCGCTGCAGCTTCTCCATGTAGCGCAGAAAATGAAAGATGCCGTGGTAACTGCTCTTTTCATAGGCCATCGCCCGCTCCATGAGCATATCCACATTGGCCTGCCGCACCTTCCCGCCGGGCTCCGCCACCAGGATCAGGCCATAGTCCGTCTCTTCGAGAACCATTTCCAGAATCTCATGAATCGGGCGCAGCACGGCCTCACGGCGGTATCTCGCCAGAAAATCCTCGAACCGGTTCCATTTCTCCGTGCAGCGGCCCCACTGCGCCGCCTGTCCGCAGCGATGATACAGCTCCTCCTCCCCGGTGCCCGCCATCATGCGGGCCAGCTCCTCCTGCGTGAAATTCCCCAGCGGCGAAAGGAGGACCGAAGCCAGCGGAATATCCTGGAGCGGATTATCAAGGATCCGCAGGAAATTCAGGAGAACCTGCACCTCGCGGGCTGCGAAATATCCTTTCTTTAGCTGTGCGAAGGCCGGAATCCCCTCCTGATTGAGGATGGAGGCCAGAGAATCCGCCCAGCCCTCCATGGAACGCAGCAGGATCACGATATCCCGGTACTGCGCCGGACGATAGCTTTGTTCCCGCTCTTCCCAGATCTTCATGCCGGACCCGGGGTCAAGAAGCTCCCGGATGCGGGCCGCGATCAGCCGCCCCTCCAGCTCCACCGCCTCGGCGCCCGTCTCTCCCTGTTCTGCCAGCAGCAGCTCCACCGGCTCGTCCGGTTCCGGGTAGGACGCGCCACAGTAAAGAGCGGCACTCTCATCATACTCCACGCCGCCCAGCCGCTCACCCATAAGCCTGTAAAAAAGACGGTTCGTCTCTGCCAGAATACGCCCGCGGGAACGGAAATTCCGGCTCAGGTCGATCCTCTGGCCGGAAGGAAGCGGCTCACCGGAGAAACGTTTATACTTCTCCATAAAAAGCTCCGGGCGCGCCATGCGGAATTTATAAATGCTCTGTTTGACGTCCCCCACCATGAACATATTGGGATGTCCGCGGTCCTCCCCGGACAGCGCCCGCAGAATCGTCTCCTGCACCAGATTGCTGTCCTGGTATTCATCGACAATAATCTCCTGAAAAGTGTCTCCCAGCTCCGCCACCAGCGGCGTGGACACCGGCATCCCGTCTTCCCCCGGCTCCACCAGTAATTGCAGTGCCCAGTGCTCGATATCCGCGAAATCCGCCAGGTTTCTCTCGCGCTTGGCCTGCCGGTAGGCTTCAGAAAAGCGCGCAGTCAGACGCAGCAGAGCCAGCCGGTCTCTGTCCGCCGCCCGGATCCAGGCAGCCGTCTGTTCCGCATCGGCGACTGCAAAACGGCTCTGCAGCCGTTTGATCCCGTCCCGCACCGCGTCCCGCAGCGCCGACATGTGCGCTTTCAGTGTCTCATCGACCACCAGCTTCTTTGAGATCACCGGTTTGCGCGAAAACCGGATCTCTCCCAGATGGGTCAGAAGAGACAGAGTCTCCCTCTCTGACAGACAGGTCTCAACCTCCCGCAGATCCAGACGGAACATCTGCGCGTATTTCTCAAGCCCCGGTTCCGCTTCGCAGGTCTCCGCGGCTCCGGCGAGGATCACCCGGTATTCCTTCAGCGTCTCCCGCAGCTCCTTCGCCAGACCTTTGATCCATTCTTCCTCTTCCAGAGTCTCCCCTGCCGCAGGAGACCGTTCCCGGCTGTGCAGCCAGGCATCCGGCCAGGGCGCGCTGTCCGCGAAGAGATAGAGCTTTTCCACCAGCTCCCGCACGCGGTCATCGCCTTTTCCGGAGCCGAAGGCGTCCATCAGACGCAGGTAATCCTCGTCGCCCTCCTCAAAGAATCCATCCAGAATCTCCTCCCGCAGGAGTTTCCCCTCTCCCTCATCCGGAATGCGGAAATCAGGATCCAGGTCGAGCCGGTAGAAATAATTCTTCACCATCCACTGACAGAAGCTGTCGATCGTCGAGATATGCGCCTGATCGAGCAAGGATATCTGGCGCCGGACATGATGATTCCACGGTTCCTCCTCCAGACGCTCGCCGAGTTTCCCCCGCAGCCGCTCCTTCATCTCCGCCGCCGCGGCGCGCGTGAAGGTCACCACCAGGAGCTGCGTCACATCCACCGGATGTGCCGGATCGGTCACCAGCTCCAGAATATGCTGCACCAGCACGGCCGTCTTGCCGCTCCCGGCGGCCGCCGCCACCAGAAGGTTCCGGTTCCGGGATTCAATGACTTTCTTCTGTTCCGGTGTCCACTGTACCGCCATCGTGCTCTCCTTTCCCGGCCGCTTCCTGTACCTGCCGCCAGATCGCATCCTTTTTCTGCTCCGTCATCTTCCGGAAATGATAACCGGGGATCTTCGGGTCGAATCCGCAGACCCCCGCATAGGTGCAGTAATCACAGCCGGTCTGTTTTTTCCTCCGGCTGGGCAGGGCCGATACGCTGCCATCGAGAATCTCCTGACCGAACTGCTGCACCTTCCCGCGCACATAGCCCCGCAGCGCCCGGAACTGCTCCGTCGTCACCGTGTCTCCGGCGACCGGCTCCTGATGCGCCGCGACACTCTTCGCCGCGTTGGTCAGGCCGCGCATCCGCAGTTCCTTCAGAAGCTGCTTCTCCCGCTCTTCCTCCTCCGGCATGCCGTCGCACTCCAGCAGCGGATCCTGTACCGTATAATAATAGATTCCCGCGGGAATGATCTCGCGGTCCGGGAAACGCTTTTTCTGCAGCTCCGTCACGGCATCCAGATAGACGACCAGCTGCAGCTGCTGTCCCTGCACGATGGCATTCAGGTCAAGCCGCGTACTTCCGGTCTTATAATCCACGATCTGAATATACCGCCGGTCACCCTCTTCGAAGACATCCAGACGGTCTACCACGCCCCGCAGCACCATCCGTGTCCCGTCCGCCAGCCGGAACTGCATCGCGCCGGAGGACCAGCCGTCAAAATACATCTCAAAGGCCTCCGGTTCAAAATCGCCCTGATCCAGATGACGGCAGAGCGCCCAGATGGTCCGCTCCGCCAGGTCTCCCCAGCGCTCCGCCAGATGGCGGCCACCGGCGCTTTCGGATAAATGATCGATCTCATCGGTGGCTGCCGCCGCAGACACAGCCTCGGCAGCCAGCGCCCGCCGCTCCTCCTCACTGAGAGAACGGCGATCCAGGCCGCGCTCACGGATCAGGCGGAAGAACAGCTCCAGCGCCCGGTGGAAATAATTCCCCCGGTCTGCCCCGGTGAAGGTATTCTCCCGGCGCTCCGTCAGCCGCAGCCCGTAACCCAGAAACTGCGCGCAGGCGCAGGAGGCGTACTGCTCCAGCCGCGTCACGCTCCCCGTCAGTTCCGGCCCATACAGAGCCCGGGCCGCCTCCGCGGAAATGCTGCTCCCCCGGTATACAGAAAAGGCAGCCGTGAGAATCCGGTCGAAGCGCTCTGCGTCATCCTGAGCCAGACAGCGAACCAGCTCACGGTAAGCATCGCTTGCTTCACGTTCCGCCCGGATCGTCTCCGCCAGCACCTCCCAGGCGGCTTTCTTCCCGGTGATCTGTTCCCGCCATCCGGTCTCTTCTGCATCCTCCAGCTTTAGTTCCGGCAGAAGCTTCAGCAGCTGCAGCAAGAGGTACGAAGGACGCCGGGCGGCGCCGTCGCTGCCCATCTTGCTGCAGGAGAGAAAGAGCTGTTCTGACGGTTTTGTCAGCAGCGTATACAGGTAGAACATTTCCTCATTCGCCGAGTCCTCCGCCGTCGGCGCCAGTTCCACGGCATTTTCCTGCAGCAGTGCCCGCTCCCACTCGGAAAGAATCCCCGAAGAAGCCTGGGGCGCAGGAATGAGCCCGTCATTCAGCCCGAGAAGAAACAGCGCCCGCACATTTGTCCGGCGGCTGCGCCGCACGTCTCCCACCTGCACCAGATCCAGTCCGGTGGGCAGCATGCCGAGCCGGGCCTCCCCGAGTCCTGCATCCAGGATATCCGAGAATTCCTGCCAGGAAAGGATCTCCTCCCCCAGAAGAGCATCCATCTGATCCAGAAAATCCAGAAGAAATTCACAGACCTTCTCGTATTCCTCTGCCTTCTGATCCTCTCCGGCCTCACGCCGGTTCTCTGTCAGCTGCTGCGCCTGCTCCTCTGCCCCGATGGCCGTCAGCATCTCCCGCAGAGCCGCCGTGCGCTCCCGCACCCGGCTCTGTCTGTCAGCGCGGCAGCGAAGCAGCGGCGCAAGATCCGCGAGAACCGCTTCCCGGGCCGCATTCAGAGCCTCCAGATCCGGTACCCTCCTGCGATCCGGCACCCGCTCAAAGGGCTGCTCCCATTTTTTCCGTCCGCGGATGCCGCAGGCCAGCACATAATTATCCAGTGCGTCCAGTGCCTCCTGCTCCAGCGGCCCCAGACCGCATTTGAGATGGCGGAACACCGCTTCATACGAAAAATCCTTTTCCACGGCCTGCATGCCGCTGCGCAGATATTCCACGATCGGATTCCCGAGGATGCCTGCCGGGGTGTCAAGAAAACAGGGGATTCCCTCACGGCGAAAGGCCAATTCCAGATACGGACGGTATTCCGCGAGATCTCCGGCTACGACCGCAATGTCCCGATAACGATAGCCCTGTTCACGGACCAGCCGCGCAATCGCGGCTGCCGTCCACTCTGCTTCCTGACGGGGATTGCGCAGAAGAGCGGCCCGGATCCCCTCACAGCCCCCGGGCGGCGCTTCCCGCTGTCCCAGCCGCAGGAAATGCCGCTCCAGATATCTCAGAGCCGAGCCCTTCCGGACACGCATGTTTTTCGTCAGGCACTCTGTCTCCACAGGGATTCCATTTTTCACCGCCAGCCGATGGCAATGCACCAACGTACTTTTACTCAGTGAGAACAGCTCCTGCGGACGGATTTCCGTCTCCGCCGTCTCCTCAGCAGGAAGTGTCAGAGCCAGTGAGACAGATTCCGCCTGCCGCAGGATCTTCTCCAGAATCTCATACTGCACCGGCGTAAATCCGGTGAAGGCGTCCAGAACCACCGTGGCGCCCTGCAGGAATCCTGACCTGTCCAGACACCCGTTCAGCACCGACAGTAGCTCCTCGGCCGCGATGGCATTTTCTCCCCGCGTCTCATTGAGCGCCTGATAGAAGATGCGAAGATCACGCAGCTTCCCCGCCAGAAGGGGGCGGTCCGCCAGCTTCTCCGCTGTCTCCTCCAGCTTCTCTTCCGTGATGCCGTACTGATACAATTCAGAAATCATCCCCATAAGACGGCGGACAAAGCCGGGCTTTCCCAGACTGCGGCCAAAAACCGTCAGCTCTTTCCGGTGTTCCCCGGCCGCCTTCCGCAGGAGCATATTTTTCCCCATCTCCGTGAGAATCTGCAGGTCGCCGCGGCCCACCTCCCCCAGCACCCGGTAAGCCAGCCGCTCAAAGCTGAGAATATCAATATTCATCACCGCATGGCGCGGATGAAGCGCGACCACCTCGCGCTGCGTCTCCATCGTAAACTGTTCCGGCACCAGAATCACATGGCGCCGGTCCGGATGGCGTTCCGACGAATCAATGAGGCGTTCCAGCAGAAGGCGGGTCTTCCCCGTCCCCGCACCGCCGAGAAGTATATGCAATGACATAGAAGTTCCTTTCCACGCCCCGCAGGACAGATACAAATTGTAAACAATTCCTTTAATGGATTTCAGTATAACATATTTTCCCGTCGGGCGGAATAAGATAGTGAAAAAGGCACGAGGAGCGGCTGCCCATGAAGAAAACAAACATCCTGGTGCTGCGCATGAAGGAAGTCGTCTACACGCTGATCTTCCTCCTGCTCGGCATCTTTCTGGTCTTTTTGCTGATACATATGTTCTCCGGGAATCCATCATCATCCACCACCTCCGCCATCTACACGCCCGGCGTCTATACCTCAGAGATGAACCTGGGCGGACGCACGGTCAATGTGGAGGTGACCGTGGACGCCGATCACATCAATTCCGTCCGCCTGGTCGATCTCTCCGACTCTGTCGCCGCCATGTATCCGCTGATCGAGCCGGCCATGGAATCCCTGGAGGAGCAGATTGTCGCCAGTCAGTCCTTAGAAGACATTACGTACGAGGAGTCCAGTAAATATACCAGTGAAGCGCTTCTGGAGGTGATCGAGAGTACGCTGGAGAAGGCAAGGAAATAAATCATTTCTGCCCCGATCCGTTTCTGTTCGAGTGACGTTCGCCGGATTCTTGTAGATTCCTGTTCGAGTGACGCCCGCCGCTTCTTCCTGCCTCTTCGGACAGCTGAAACAGTCCTCAGAGGCAGGAAGAAGCCGACGGGCTGTTTGGTATAAAAAAGTCGGTAAATATCAACAACTCTCTACCCGGATATATTATACTTAGGACATTTGCGCCAAAAGTTTCCGATGAAATTTCATAATCCGATTGACTTTTCGAAATCTTTGCGTTATATTCATCGTAAACTTAGGACGCAGGCGTCAAAAGTACGAGGTAGCAAAATGATTAAGAGAGATTTTTATCTGAACAGACTGATACGAAATATGTGGAATGGAGAAATCAAGGTTATTACAGGCATTCGTCGCTGTGGCAAGTCTGTACTATTGTTTGACCTGTTTTATAACTACCTGCTGGAACAAGGAGTGTCAGATGACCATATCCTGAGATTGGAGCTTGACCAACGCAGGTTTTATAAATTCCGCAACCCCATTACCCTGTGTGAATATGTAGAAAACTTTGTCAGTGCCAATCAAAGCGAAAAATATTTTCTTTTTGTAGACGAGGTTCAGTTCACGATCAGGGTCAGGGACGATGAAAACGGCGGTATCGACGTTACCATCTATGATATGCTAAACGAACTAAAGTCGTACAAAAATCTTGACGTGTATGTGACGGGCAGCAACTCCAGGATGCTGTCAAAGGACATTGCGACGGAATTCCGGGGACGTGCCACGCAGATTCACGTTCATCCGCTGTCATTTGCTGAATTCTATGCTTATACAGGCGGGGACAAAAGAAATGCACTCGACCAGTATATGCTTTACGGCGGCATGCCCCGAATCACTGCTTTGGATGATGAGAATGAGAAGAAGGCCTACCTGAAAAATCTGTATAACGAATTGTATATAAAGGATATTGTAGAGCGAAACAGCTTAGAACGCGAGGATGTACTAAACGCTATACTTGATTTTATTGCTTCTCAAATTGGCTCACTTACGAATCCTACCAATATTTCAAATGCGTTGACATCCATGCGGAACGAAAGGATAAGCAGCCAATTGGTTTCTTCCTACCTGTCTCATACGATGGATGCTTTCCTGATAGAAATGGCGAGAAGATATGATGTCAAGGGTAAGACCTATTTCAACTATCCGAATAAATATTACTATACAGATATTGGTCTTCGCAATGCAAGACTCAATTACCGTCAATTTGACCCGGGGCATATCATGGAGAATGTGATTTATAATGAACTTGTGCGACGAGGATATTCCGTGGATGTAGGTGTGGTCACAGAGCGCAGGCATTCGGAAAAGATTCAACGGGAAATTGACTTTATCGTGAACGACTCTGACCGCCGCATTTATATTCAGTCGGCATATCAGATGGATAACGACAGGAAAGAGGGCTCCGAATTGCAGTCCCTGCACCTGACAGGAGATTTCTTTAAGAAAATGGTGATAAGGATGGATATCCCTCACAACTTTTATGATGACAACGGAGTCTTTCACTGTAACCTGATTGATTTTTTACTTGAAGATACAGCTATATTTTGAGGGATCCGTTTCATCTGTACCTTTGACCTGCTGGGCCAGGGACGATATCAGTATACATTTGAAAATCAAGGCGCCTGCAGGAAAGGATCCTAAACAGCCCGCCCGTGGCGCCCATGTCTCCTGCGGACTGTTTCAGCTGTCCGAAGAGACATGGGCGCCACGGGCGGGCGTCACTTGAATAGAGTACGACTCAAGCAGAATCTTCTCTATCCCGAAATATAAAACGTTGTCAATTAGTGGTGGAACAACCGCATTCCTACGAAAGCCATACACATATCGTACTGGTCGCAGGTGGCGATGACGTTGTCGTCGCGGATGGAGCCGCCGGCCTCGGCCACATACTGCACGCCGCTCTTATGCGCCCGCTCGATATTGTCGCCGAAGGGGAAGAACGCGTCAGAGCCAAGGGCCACGCCCTCCATCTTCGTCAGCCAGGCCTTCTTCTCCTCGCGGGTCAGCGCTGCAGGCTGCTCAATGAAGACCTTCTGCCACTCACCGTCGCGCAGCACATCATCACTGTCCTCAGAGATGTACACGTCGATGGCGTTGTCCCGGTCAGGACGGCGGATGTCTGCTTTAAAGGGCAGGTTCAGCACCTTGGGATTCTGGCGCAGGAACCAGTTGTCCGCCTTATTTCCGGCCAGACGGGTGCAGTGTACGCGGGACTGCTGTCCGGCGCCGACGCCGATGGCCTGTCCGTTCTTCACGTAGCACACGGAATTAGACTGAGTGTATTTCAGCGTGATCATCGCCACGGTCAGGTCGCGCAGAGCCTCCTCGGTCATGTTCTTGTTCCGCGTGGGAATATTCTGCAGGAAGAGCTCCCGATCGATCGTAAAATTATTTCTCTTCTGCTCAAAAGTAATGCCGAAGACTTCCTTGGTCTCCAGCTCGCCGGGCTGGTAGCTCTCATCCATCTGCAGTACCAGATAGTTTCCTTTTCTCTTGCCCTTGAGAATCTTCAGAGCCTCTTCGGAGTAGGACGGCGCGATGACTCCGTCAGACACTTCGCGGGCCAGGAAGGAAGCCGTCGCCGCATCGCACTCATCGGAAAGTGCGGCGAAATCACCATAGGAAGACATGCGGTCCGAACCACGGGCGCGGATGTAGGCCGTGGACATGGGAGTCAGCTCCACACCTTCTACAAAATAAATCTGCTCCTCCACCGGGCTCAGCGGTACGGCCACAGCGGCCCCCGCGGGACTCACATGCTTGAAGGAGGCAGCGGCGGGAAGGCCGGTGGCTTCCTTCAGCTCACTCACCAGCTGCCAGCTGTTGAAAGCATCCAGCAGATTGATGTAGCCGGGCTTGCCGTTCAGCACCGTGAAGGGCAGCTCTCCCTCTTTCATAAAAACGCGTGCCGGCTTCTGATTGGGATTGCATCCATACTTCAGTTCCATCTCATTCATATCCAGATCTCCTTTTCCGGGGTATGTTCCCCTGTGGTTGAGAATATGTCCCGAAACAGATGAAAGCCCACCGCCGGGACGATATGCCCAGACGGTCGGCTTTCACGGTTATGCTCCATGTGGTCCATTCCACTTCCGTCAGTCGCATAACTGAGGTAAACATAGCATCTCCCGGGGCGGTTGTCAAGAAGCAAATTTTGAAACATTCGCAATTTCATGATTTTTTGCTTGCAAATTTTCTGTCTATCTGCTATCATAATTAGCGTTCTGGGCTCATTCATGAGGAGAATGGCCCTAAGAAGGAGGTGCGATGATGGCGAAGTGTGCAGTATGTGGAAAAAGCGCTCATTTTGGAAACAATGTGAGTCACTCTCATAGAAGGTCCAATAAGATGTGGAAAGCAAACGTAAAGTCTGTCCGGGTGAAGGTTGGCGAAGGAACCCAGAGAATGTATGTTTGCACTTCCTGCCTGAAGTCCGGCAAAGTAGAGAGAGCGTAAGGATAAACTGTTTCAATCAGTTTTTCATCGAGAGAAAGAAAAATACGGTCATGTGAGAACAGAAATGTTTCCATGACCGTATTTTTTATGATGAACAGAACAGATTGTAGCCAGCCAGCAGGAGACCTGTCATGAGCAGCATCACCCAGAACCGAAGCGGCAGGAGCAGCATCAGGACCATTCCCACGCCCGTACTGAACAGGATCAGTCCGATGAGTTTCTTCATGATGACCACCGCTCCACATTTCCTTTATACAGTAGCATATGTATTCCGGCGCTCACACATGACATCCTTTTACAATCAGAAACAGCGCTGCGCAGTTCCTTCCGGGATCACAGGCAGCGCTGTTTACAGAGCATCTGCTCAGTTTTTGCTCACTTTTCTTCCCTGGTCTCTGCCGCGTCTCCTTCCATCGCGTCCTGGACCGCTTTCTCCACCTCAGGGTCTTTCTCTTTGCCGCCGCGTCCGGCCGCGATGCGGTCAATCACATCGGGAACCATGTCGAGCACCTTGGTCACGGTATCCTGGTTGCGGACATTCACCAGACGGGTGACGCCGTTCTGAATCACCAGGACTGCGCTGGGAGAGAGCTTTGCGCCCAGTCCGCCGCCGCCCATGTCACTCTTTTTCTCACCATTGATACCGGCACCGGCCCCCACGCCGAAGCTGACGTCTACCAGCGGAAGAATGATCGTATCCCTGACCTGAACGGCCTCGCCCACCACGGTTTTCGCAGTGACGAAGCTGTCCATCCCATGAAACAGAGATTCCATCACATCTCCCAGATTGCTGTTTCTTTCTGCCATTTTGTTCCTCCTGTTCTGCCGCGCCATGAACGGCTAAAAGAATGTCTTCCGGACAAAATGCCGGATATCTCTGTCAAGTAACAAACGTATCCCCGCGCTCAGCGGAACGGCCGGGACGATGTGCCCCGCCAGGTAGAACCGGCCCTGAAGGACTTTCTTATCAAAATCTCCCGCCAGTTCGAATTCTCCGGCCGAACCGTAGAACGGATATAACATATAGAAGATTCCCAGAATCCAGCCGGTCTGAGCCGGATCGCCGGTGCCGACGACACCGCGCAGACGAAGCTTCCGGGGGCGGATATGCCGGAGGATCCGGAATACCTGACCCTTCACGAGATTGAACATACGGCGATTGGTCGGATCATGAAGTTCCTCCCACACGTGTCTGATTGTGGCCGTAATTCCCCTGATTTTTCCCAGAGGAGAGCTTTTCGCGGAGGCATCCGGTGACGGTTCTTTTTTCTTCTGGCTGCGCCGTTTCTTTTTTGCCTTGTCCGGCCCGCCCGGCGATGACGCTTCTGTCTTTCCGGTCTTATGCGAACTCAGGGGTTTTTCTTCTTCACTTTTCTCCCGGGATTCCGGAGTTTCTTTTTCCGCCGGAGTGACACCTGTACTTTTTTCTTTCCCCTGCTCAGCACTCACGACTTCGTCACGGTCTTTTTTGACGACCGTCTGAGCTTTCTGGCTCTCACTTTGATCTTTCCGAGAGCCTTCATGATCAAATCGTGCCTTCTCTGGTTTACAGGCTACGCTTCCTTCGCCGGCTTCCTCAGTTTCTTTTTCTGCACTCTCCCATTTTCTCCCGCCGCGCTTCACGCGAAGACCGAAGAGCTTCAGCGAATACCGAAATCCCTTCTCATCCACCTGCGCCCGCAGTGTCAGTATTCCCAGAAGCAGGCGAATCTTTCCCCGCACCTGATAATCCGGCTTCTCCGCCCGTCCCGCGGCCTCATAGCAGATGGGGCAGAAAAGGATCGCCAGGAGAAAAATCAGAAGAAAACCCAGCAGGATCAGAAGCAGAATGCCAAGGAATTTCAGGATCCTCAAAATGACCGCACCGGCGGCGATTCCGGACACCGTGAGCAAAATCATCTCTCTCAGTCCTCTCCCTCCCTTCGCATCCGATCGGTCAGGAAAGCGCGCAGCTCTCCGGTTCCCGTTTTCCGGTAGCATTCATCCGCCATCCGCATGACCAGCAGGACTGCCTCGTCATATCCTCCGGCGATTCCCACGATCGTCAGCTCTTCCTGACGGCGATAGTAGGGCTGAAGGAGCGTGTTGGCATCAAAAAATTCCACCTGATCGGAAGGATTCACCGGCAGAGCCAGAACATAGACGCCGGGGAGCGGCTTATGGCGGCGAATCCGGCGCACGATCTTCTTTTTTTTTCGGTACACCCGGTCTCCTACATAGAGCTCCCTCATCCATCTCATCAGCTATCCGCCTCCAGTATCATTTCCAGGGCACGATCCATGGCCTGATGACGCACGGCAGCACGGTCTCCCTCAAAAACATGTCTCTCGACGCGGGTCTGTCCGTTCTGAAAGCAGGCGAGATACACCAGCCCTACCGGCTGCTCCGGGGTGCCGCCGTCAGGTCCCGCGATGCCGGTTGAAGCCACGGCGACCTGAGCCTGCGCCCGGTTCGCCGCTCCTTCTGCCATCTCACGGGCTGTCTCCGCACTGACTGCCGTAAAACGAGCCAGCGTCTCCTCCTTCACCCCAAGCAGTTCATGTTTGGCCTGATCGGAATAGGTGATAAAGCCCTCCGAATAAACAGAAGAAGCGCCGGGAACATTCACCAGCGCAGCACCAATCAGACCGCCGGTGCAGGACTCAGCGGTCGCAATCATCCATTTTTTCTCCTTCAGAAATTCCACCACACGCTCTTCCACAGCACTCATCACGTCTCACCTTCATCCTTCAGCACGCCCCGGTTCTTCACCAGATAGTCAATCAGCGACACGAGGGTAAGAACGGTAGAGATCCAGATCAGCGCCTGCTCCAGGATCTGCCAGCCGGAAGCCTGCAGATGCAGAATCAGTGCGATGGTCATAAACATCTGAAAAGTTGTCTTGAATTTGCCCCAGTAGCTGGCAGCGATGACCACGCCTCTCTCGGCGGCAACCAGCCGGAAGCCGCTGATGACAAATTCCCGCCCGATCAGAATCACCGTCACCCAGGCCGGAAGCCGGTCCATCGCTGTCAGGCAGATGGCCGCGGAACCCACCAGCAGCTTGTCCGCCAGCGGATCCATAAATTTTCCGAAATTCGTCACCAGGTTGTACTTCCGGGCGATATAGCCATCCATGAGATCTGTCAGACTGGCCACACAGAAGAGAATCAGAGCAATGACATCGCCCGTCGCTCCCAGGTCTGCCAGCAGGAAAAAGACGAAAAACGGTACCATGACAACGCGCAGCATTGTCAATTTATTCGGTAAATTCATTCACTATCTCCCCCATCAGATCGTATTCCAGCGCTCCGGTCACCCGCACGCGGACGAAATCCCCGGTCATCAGGTTTTCATCGGTCTGGATGAACAGATATCCATCCACCTCCGGCGCGTCCATATAGGTGCGGGCCGCATAGGCACTGCCGTCCTCGACCATTCCCTCAACCATGACTGTCAGAATACGCCCTACCTGACCTTCTGACTTCTCGAAGGCGATATCCTGCTGCAGCTCCATGACGGCATCCCGTCGGCTCAGCTTCGTCTCCTCGGGAATCTGATCAGGCATCTCCGCGGCCGGTGTTCCTTCCTCCTGAGAATACGGGAAAACACCCAGCCGGTCAAACTCCATCTCGTCCACGAATTCCAGCATCTCCCGATGGTCATTCTCCGTCTCTCCGGGGAAACCGGTGATCAGCGTGGTCCGCAGCGCGATATCAGGAATCTCACGGCGCAGCTTCTCTATGATCTCCGTCAGTTTTTTCCGGTCCGTACGGCGTCCCATGCGCCGCAGCATCGTATCGCTGGCGTGCTGGATCGGAATATCCAGATAATGGCAGACCTTCGGCAGATCCCGGATTGCCGCGATCAGTTCCTCCGAGATCTCCTCCGGATAGCAGTACTGGATACGGATCCAGCGAATTCCCGGAATCTCCGACAACCGCGCCAGCAGCGCGGGCAGCTTTTTCTCTCCGTAGAGATCTGTGCCGTAGAGAGTCGTCTCCTGCGCCACCAGAATCAGCTCCCGCACGCCCTGTTCCGCCAGATCCTCTGCCTCCCGGACGAGACGTTCCATCGGAAAACTCCGGTAGCGCCCGCGCACCCTTGGGATGATGCAGTAGGTGCAGCATTTATCACACCCTTCGGCGATCTTCAGAAACGCATAGTGCCCCCCGGTCGTCAGCACCCGCTTCACGTCGGGCTGAGGCAGCTCCTCCAGACTGTGAAAGACCTGCTGCCCGCGTTTCTCCCCGTAGGCCAGATCGCGGACGACGCGAACGATCTCACCGTAGGAGGAAGTACCTATTACGGCATCCACCTCCGGCATTTCCTGAAGGATCTCTTCCCTGTATCTTTCAGCCAGGCAGCCCGTGACGATAAGTCCCCGGCAATTGCCCGCTTCCTTATACCGGGCCAGTTCCAGGATCGTCTCAATGCTCTCCTCCTTGGCGTCCCCGATAAAGCAGCAGGTATTGACGACGATGATGTCAGCCTCGCTCTCCTCGCTGGTCAGCTCATAGCCCTCCTGCTCCAGGAGTCCCAGCATGACCTCCGTGTCCACCAGATTCTTGTCACAGCCCAGCGACGCGAAAAAAATCCTGCTATTCATTCATCTCCGCCGCCTCACCCGACGCTGGAAGGATATGGATATGACCGCTTTCCAGCTCCTCGACGGCGATGGAAAGCGGCTTTCTCTCCTCCCCCTTGTAGCTGGTGCACTCTGCGCCGATGAGCTGTCTGGCCCGCTTGGCGGTTCCCAGCACGATCGAATACCGGCTGGTGACGATGGGCTCCTCTCCCTCCGGCGTACCCTCATTCACAATATCCATCAATTCAAAATAAGAAGGATGTATCATAGTTCCACTCGCTCCTTTTGTTGTGTCTGTCTTCTATCTTTTACGGAAAGCCCATGCCGAAGCGACATGTCCTCCCTGTCTACCAGGTCTTCAGCACCCCGTTAATGTCCTTCTTGATCTCCTGCACCAGCGCCGTATTCTGCCGGCGATATGCCTCCGCGCACTTCGGTTCTTCCACGATACGCAGGATGTCTGCCAGAGTCTGTTCCAGACGGTCATTGATCAGGATCCCGTCATAATGCTCCGCCTGATCCGCCTCGGTCAGCGCCTGTGCCAGACGGCTGCGGATCTGTTCACGGGTCTCTGTCCCCCGGTTCACCAGCCGATCCACCAGAGTACGGGCGGAAGGAGGAATCAGGAACAGCATCACGGCATCCGGATATTTCTCCTTCACCTGAAACGCCCCCTGGTATTCGATATCAAGAATGATATGCGTGCCCCTCGCCATCTGGTTAAATACATACTGGGCCGGTGTACCGTAATAATTGCCGGAATACTGTGCATATTCAAGGAAACGCCCTCTCTCGATCCCGTCCCGGAAGGACTCGTGGGACAGGAAAAAATAATCCCGGCCGTCTACCTCGCCCTCCCGCCGATAGCGGGTCGTACAGGAAATCGAGAAAGCAAAGCCCTCATTTTCCTCCATAAGACGGCGAATCACCGTCCCCTTTCCCACACCGGAAAAGCCGGAGATCACAATCAGTTTTCCATCCATACACCTGCCCCCTCTCTGCACGTCACTCGCCCTGACATCTCCCGGAAATGGTCTCGGGAAGCAGGGCGGAAAGCACGACCCAGTTCGTGTCCGTGATGATCACGCCCTTGGTCTTGCGCCCCTGTGTGGCGTCCACCGCCGTCCCGGCATCCTTGGCTGCCTGAACCAGCCGCTTCACAGGCGCCGAATCCGGGCTCACCACCGCCACGATCTTGTCTGCATTCATCACATTGCCGTATCCGATGTTGATCCATCTATTCAATGTTCTGTACCTGCTCCCGAATCTTCTCGATCTCTGTCTTGATCTGGATTGCCGTGGAAGAAATGTCCATATTGCTGCACTTGGAGAGGATCGTATTGGCCTCACGGTTCATTTCCTGCGCCAGGAAATCCAGCTTCCGCCCCACACTCTCGCCTCCGTCGCCGCTCAGAGTATTCTGCATCCCGGCGATGTGGCTGCGCAGACGTACGGTCTCCTCATCCACGCAGGTCTTGTCCGCGAAGATCGCCACCTCGGTCATCAGACGGGCCTCATCGATCTCCGCCGTGTCCAGAAGCTCCCGCACCTTCTCCTCCAGGCGTTTCCTGTATTCCTCAACTACCTGAGGCGAGCACGCTTCCACCTGAGAAACCAGCTCCTCCATCCCGGAGAGCTTGGCCAGGATGTCTTCCCGCAGCTGTCCGCCCTCACGGCTCCTCTGCGCGGCAAAATTCTCACCGGCGCCCCGCACGGCCTCCTCAAGCAGCGGCCAGAGAGACTCCTCGTCCTCCTCCTGATGCTCCATGATCAGCACCTCCGGGAAGGAAGCCAGCCGGGAAACCGTGATATCGTCCTCTATTCCGAATTCTTCCTGCATTTCCCGGAAATACTGCATGTATTCCCCGGCAAGCGCCCGGTTGTATCGAATACACATCTGGGAATCCGTGAAATCCTCGCAGCTGATGAAGACATCCAGCTTGCCCCGCACCGCATACTCTTTCATGACCCTGCGGATCCGGGACTCAAAGACACAGAACTTCTTTGGCATCTTGATGTTGAAATCCAGATAGCGATGATTGACTGCCTTGATCTCAACCAGTATCCTGTGCGTGTCGTCGGAAGCCTCGTATCTCCCGAACCCTGTCATGCTTCTGATCATGTCACCCTCCTGACTCACGCGCCGCCCTCACAGAGCGCAGACCCGCCTCGCGCTCTCGGTCGGTTCTCCGACTGCGGCAGCTTGACGGGACTTTCAACTTTAAGTATAATTCATTTAACAAGCGAAGTCAACCAAGGTTAATATATTTGTCCGGACTTCAACAGGAGGCAGAACATGGCACTCGACGGAATTGTAATCGCCAATCTGGTCAGCGAAATGCGGGAGAAGCTGGTCGGAGGACGGATCGCCCGCATTGCACAGACAGAATCGGACGAACTGATCCTGACCGTAAAGAATAAAAAGGGACAGGTGCGTCTCCTGATGTCTGCCAGCGCCAGCCTGCCGCTCCTCTATTTCACGGAGACGCCCAAACAGAGTCCGGCCACGGCGCCGAATTTCTGTATGCTGCTGCGCAAACACATCGGAAACGGCCGCATCCTCTCCGTGACCCAGCCGGGGCTGGAACGCATCGTCCGCCTGGAGATCGAACATCTGGATGAGATGGGCGACCTGTGCCGGAAATTTCTCCTCATCGAACTCATGGGGAAATACAGCAACATCATCTTCGTGGACAGCGAAGAAACCATTGTCGACAGCATCAAGCATATCTCCAACAATATCAGTTCGGTCCGCGAGGTGCTGCCCGGTCGTCCCTACTTCATCGCTGACACAGTCCACAAGCTGGATCCCCTGACCATCACCGAAGATGTCTTCCTCACGGAGATCTGCGGGAAACCGACTACCATCGCCAAGGCACTGACCTCCGGTCTCACCGGCATCAGTTCTCTGATAAGCGAAGAGATCGCCTGCCGGGCCGGACTTGATTCCGCCCGCCCCATGCAGGCCCTGGAGACCCGCGAAAAGCTCCATCTCTTTCATACCTTCTCCGGCCTGATGGACGATGTGCGCTCCGGGTCCTTCTCCCCGCGCATCATTTACCACGGGAAGGAGCCGCTGGAATTTGCTTCCCTGCCTCTGGCGCTCTATCCGGAGAGCGACCAGCGCGTCTTCCCCTCCATCAGCCAGGTGCTGGAGACCTACTACGCCGAGAAGAATGCGATGACCCGCATCCGCCAGAAATCCGCCGAGCTGCGGCGGATTGTCCAGACCACCCTGGAGCGCGACTGTAAGAAATACGACCTGCAGAGGAAGCAGCAGAAGGACACGGAAAAGCGGGACAAATACCGCATCTGGGGCGAACTGCTGCAGACCTACGGCTACAGTGCAGAGCCGGGCGCCCGGTCTCTGACTGCGGAGAATTACTACGACGATAACCGGGAGATCACGATTCCTCTCGACCCGACCCTGTCGCCGCAGGAAAATGCGCAGAAATATTTCAACCGCTATAACAAGCTGAAACGCACGCACGAGGCGCTCACCGGTCTTCTGGAGGAGACGCAGGCGGAGATCGACCATCTGCGCTCCATCCAGGTCGCCCTGGAAATCGCCCAGAAGGAAGAGGACCTGGTGCAGATCAAGACCGAGCTGCAGCAGGCCGGTTACATCCGGCGCCATCCGCTCCGGGAGAAGAAACGGGAAAAAATCACCAGCCGCCCCTTCCACTATCTCTCCGGCGACGGGTTCCATATCTATGTCGGAAAAAACAACCTGCAGAATGAGGAGCTGACCTTCCAGTTCGCAAACGGCGCTGACTGGTGGTTTCACGCCAAGGGGATTCCCGGCTCCCATGTGATCGTAAAGGCCGAAGGGAAGGAGCTTCCCGACCGCACCTTCGAGGAGGCCGGAGCCCTGGCCGGATACTATTCCAGTGAAAAGAATTCTGCCAAGGTGGAGATTGATTACATCCAGCGAAAGCATGTCAAAAAACCCGCCGGTGCAAAACCCGGCTTCGTGATCTACCACACCAACTACTCCCTGATGGCGGAACCCGCGCGGGTCCGGGAGCTCACACGAATTGAGGAGTAACCTTCGCAGGACGGCTCACTGCACATTGAAGCAGCAAGCCGTCCTGTTTATTATGTGCACGGCCGGATTTATCCGCGCACCTGTCCGTTTCCATATATGATGTACTTTGTCGTTGTCAGCGCCAGCAGACCCATCGGTCCGCGGGCATGGAGCTTCTGCGTACTGATGCCGATCTCCGCACCGAAGCCGAACTCAAAACCGTCCGTAAAACGGGTCGAAGCATTGACGTAGACTGCCACCGCATCGATTTCGTTCAGGAACTGCTGCGCATGACTGTAATTGTTCGTAATGATGGTCTCCGAATGGCCGGTATTATAACGGTTGATATGTGCGATCGCCTCATCGATGCTCTGTACCGTTTTGGCAGAGATCTTGTAATCCAGGTATTCCCGGCCCCAGTCCTCTTCCGTGGCAGCAGAAGTCTCCGGCGCCGCCTGACGGATGGTCTCATCAGCAAAGATCTCCACACCGGCGTCCTCCAGATTCCGGGCCACCCGCGGCATCAGCTCCTCCACCACGCTCTCATGGATCACCAGGGATTCGCAGGCATTGCAGACGCCGACCCGCTGGGTCTTGGCATTCTGAATGATGGCTGCTGCCATATCCAGATCCGCACCCTCATCTACGTAAATATGGCAGTTCCCGGTCCCCGTCTCAATCACCGGAATCGTGGCGTTCTCCACCACCGACCGGATCAGCCCGGCGCCGCCCCGCGGGATCAATACATCGACGAAACGGTTCATCCGCATGAATTCCGCCGTCACCTGACGATCCGTATCCTCGATGATCTGGATCATATCCGGCGTGATGCCCTGCTCCTGCAGTGTTTCCCGGATGCAGGTCACGATCGCCACATTGCTGTGTATGGCGTCGCTGCCGCCCTTCAGGATCACGACATTCGAGGTCTTAAAGCAGAGTGCGAAGGCATCGGCCGTGACATTGGGGCGGGACTCATAAATGATCCCCACGACGCCGAGGGGCACCCGCTTCTGCCCGATCATCAGACCATTGGGGCGCTGTTTCATGGAGATCACCTCTCCCACCGGATCCTCCAGGTCCGCCACCTGGCGAAGTCCCAGAGCCATCTGCCGGATGCGCTCCTCCGTCAGCAGCAGGCGGTCCACCAGCGCCGACGGCATGCTGTTCTCATGAGCCTTCTCGATATCCTTTCCATTAGCGGCGAGAATCTCCGCGCTGTGCGCCTCCAGTGCCTCTGCGATCTCCCGCAGCGCCGCATCCTTTACGCCGGAAGAGAGTCTGCCCGCTTCCTGTTTGGCTTCCTGTGCACGTTTTCCGATCTCCTGTAAGTTCATTTTTTCATAACCTCCTGACAGATGTTCCCGTATTTACCGGCGAGCGGTTCTCCCGGAGCTCCGCTCAGTTTCCTTCCTGCTGTTCATTCAGATAAGCGCGAATATCAAAGACCTCCCGGGGCTGCGCACGGAACCAGGTCCCGCGGAAATCTCCCTCCACGATCTCGCGGAGAATCCCCACATCGCGTCCGTTGGCAATGATCATATCCGCTCCGGAGCCGGTCGCGATCCGTGCTGCCGACAGCTTCGTCGCCATGCCTCCCGTCCCCACGCTGCTGCCGGTGGATTCCTTGGCCATGGCTTCATAGGAGGCGTTCATTTCTTCCACACACTCAATGAGCGTCGCCTGCGGATTGTGCCGCGGATCATCTGTATAAAGCCCGTCGATGTCTGACAGGAGAATCAGAAGATCCGCTCCGGTCAGCGAGGTGACCAGCGCCGACAGCGTATCATTGTCGCCGAACTCGATCTCATGGGTCGCCACGGTGTCATTTTCATTAACAATGGGGATGATTCCCATCCGGAACAGCTCGTCAAAGGTATTGTGGGCGTTCCGTCGGCTGGTCTCCTCCAGAATTGTGTATTTGGTGATCAGCACCTGCGCCGCCACCTGACTGTATTCGGCAAAGATTTTCTGATAGATCATCATCAGCCGCGCCTGTCCCACAGCCGCACAGGCCTGCTTGGCCGCAAGATCCCGTGGCCGCTCCGTCAGGCCGATAGCCTTGCGCCCTACGGCGATGGCACCGGAGCTGACCAGGCAGACATCCATACCCCGGTTGCGCAGGTTGCAGAGCTCCCGCACCAGCTTTTCGATCTTGCCGTAATCCATATCTCCTGTGGCACCGTGCTGCAGCGACGACGAACCGATCTTCACCACGACCCGCCGCTTGTATTTAAAATAATCATTGACGTTCATATCTCATTAAATTCCTTTGTGCTTTCTGGAAAGCATACCACAAAATCCCACGAGATTCAACGTCAAGTCATCGGGCCACCTTACAGGTCTCTGTAAAATACAGTAACCTGCTCCCCTTTCACCTCGATTTTCTCAATACACTGCAGGAGAATCATGCGCTGCTCCCCCGGAGTCAGCGTCTCCCAGACATCGGACAGGCCGCGCAGCTTTCCGGCCAGCTTCCGGCTCCGGGCCGTGACAGAGCGGCGCTCCTCCTCCATCTTCCACAGCTTCTCAATCTTCTCCCGCTCCTCCCGTGTCCGCCGGATGACCTCCCGCAGCGCCTCATCACCGCTTTCTCCATAGAGATCGTAGAGCCGGGACAGCTTCTTTTCATATTTTTCCCGCTGTTCTTCCAGACGCTTCCCCGCGGCGGATTCTGCGTTCTCATCTGAAATTTCCATTTCCAGGCGGAAGTGAAACAGGTCGCTGATAACAGCCTGCTCAATCTCATCGGCCCACACCGGCTCCTGAGGACAGTCCGGGTCGTGAATCAGATACGCTTTGGATTTCTGATGTGAATAACAGACCAGCTTGTGTCCCTTCTTTCCCCATTTCTGGTAGCGCATCCCGGCGCCGCAGCAGCCGCAGCGGAGCAGCCCCGTCAGGAGGTGGACAGAGCTGTTCTGATTCAGAGCAGAACGCTGCTCCATTTCCAGCATCACCGCATCAAAAAGCTCCGGTTCCACGATCGGCGCGTGGCGGCCCTGGTACTCCTGTCCGTTATAGACGATCTTTCCCAGATTGGTCCGGCGCCGGAGGATCTGCACGACCTGTCGGTCATATCTGAGACCGGTCATATCGGCGATATTCTGCGGCGAATAACCTTCGAGATAGAAAAGATACATGTCCCGCACCGTCCCGGCGTCCGCATTCGGCACGAGAATTCCCTTTTCCGCATCATAGTCATAGCCAAAGGGCACCCTGCCGCCGCCCATCCAGTAGCCGTCCCGCACGCGTTCCAGCATCCCCATCCGGGTGCGTTCGCGGATATTTTCCCGTTCCAGCTGCGCGAAGGCGGACAGGATGCCCAGCATCAGACGGCCCATCGGTGTGCCGGTATCCATGCTCTCCCCGAGGGAGACGAAGGCCGCATGATGCGGATTCAGAACGTCCTCAATCAGATACAGCGTGTCCTTCTGACTGCGTGAGAGACGATCCAGCTTGTAAACCAGCACGTGACTGATCTCGTCCCGCTGCACATCCCCGATCAGCCGCTGCATGGCCGGGCGGTTGAGATTGCTCCCGGAAAATCCGCCGTCGATATAGTATTCATAGGCCCGGATCTCCCGGGAAACACAATAAGCAGTCAGTGCCTCCTTCTGGGCCCCGATGGAGTATCCTTCCTCCCGCTGCGCATCTGTGGAGACGCGCACATAGATCGCCGCCCGCCTCACGGAGATACGCCCCGTTCATCTCCGGTTGAGGCCCGCACTGACGGCAGCGGGACGGCATCTCTCTCCTCATTATTCCGCCGACAGCTCCGGTTCACAATCCGGCGGATCTCCGCGCACTCCGCCAGATTGATCTCCTTCATCTCTTCCTCGTCCAGAGGCTGTCCCCCCATGGAACGCAAAATGACAATTCCCATAGAAATACCTCCTATGGAAATTGTCACCTGTTTTTGCGTGTCTAAACGTTTTATTTCTGCGGATTTTCCGTCTTTCCCAGCAGATACGTGATAAACTGCGTGGCTGTACGCCCGGACATCCCTCCGTGATATAGTTCCCACTTGTTGGCTTCTTCCAGCAATTCCTTCTCCCCCATACGGATGCCGTTCCGCTCCGCCAGTGTGAGGACAATGTTCTGGAATTCCTTTTTCTCCGGCATTCCATAGTAAATGGTCACGCCGAACCGAGCCGCCAGAGACAGCTTCTCCTGCACGGTGTCAGAGCTGTGCAGATCGTCGTCAGCCTCCCGCTTATCGCTGAACTTCTCCCGGATCAGATGGCGGCGGTTAGAGGTCGCATAGATCAGCACATTTTCCGGCCGGCGCTCCATCCCTCCCTCGATGATGGCCTTGAGGTACTTGTACTCAATCTCAAATTCCTCGAAGGACAGGTCATCCATATAGATGATAAATTTATAATTCCGGTTCTTAATCTGCGTGATCACCGAGGTCAGATCCTGGAACTGATATTTATACACCTCGATCAGGCGCAGCCCCTGATCATAGTAAGTATTCATGATGGCCTTGATGCTGGAGGATTTGCCCGTCCCCGCATCACCGAACAGCAGGCAGTTATTGGCCTTCCGTCCCTGCACGAAGGCCTCGGTGTTCTCGATGAGCTTCTTTTTCTGAATCTCATAGCCCACCAGATCGTCCAGCGTCACATGTTCCGTCCGGGTGATCGGAAGGATCTGCACCGGCTTCCCTTCCTCATGCTCCACCTTGAACGCCTTATGCAGCCCAAACTTGCCGACACCGAAATCCCGGTAGAATTCCGTGACGCAGTCGAGGAAAGCCTCTTCATCCTCCGCCGCCGCCAGACGCACCGCCAGATCAAGGATCCGGTCATGAACCCGCCGGTTATAGACCCGATTGGCCTCCCCGGCGCCCTTATACTGCGCCAGCACGGCAAATTCCTCTGTACCGAAGGTCTCATCCAGGCTGCTCAGATCGAAGCGGAACCACTCCAGAAACAGACGAAAATCGTGGAGAGCCAGCCGGTTGATGCTCCCCTCAACCCGTCCCCGCACCTCGCAGGCCGTGCTGAAAGCGTTTTCATGATTGGCCAGTGTATAGGCAAGGAAATTGTGCCAGACATTTCCCTCAAAACCATGGCAGGCTGTCATCTCCACCAGGCCGTTAATGGCTTCATAGAGGTGGGTGCCGTCCCCCTCCATCAGTTCTTCCATATAGTCGATCAGCTCCTGATGTTCCGCGCCCCGGTAGAGCAGCATCTCCTGTCTTCTCATCAGTTGTTTCTCCCTCTCATCAAAAATTCCCCAGCACCTTACAGAGGCTGGCCTCCCGCCGGATTCCGGCCAGAGCCGTCTTCACCCGCGGCTCATCGAGATTCCCTTCAAAATCAATAAAGAAACGGTATTCCCAGTTGCGGCCGGGAATAGGCCGTGACTCAATCTTCGTCATGTTCAGACCATTGAAAGCGAAGTTCGACAGCAGCCGGTAAAGAACACCTGTCGCATGCCGACATTCAAAACAGATGCGGATCTTTCCCGCATCCTGCCGGTAGATCTTCTTTCCTGTGGCGATGATAAAACGGGTCGTGTTCCCGGTCGTCTGATTGGCAATATTTTCCGCCAGCACCTTCAGGCCGTAGAGCTCTCCCGCCATCTCGCTGGCGATCGCTGCATGCCGCGGATCTCCGTCCGCCACCAGCCGCTTGGCGCTGGCCGCCGTATTGTTCATGGGAATCCGGCCCCATTCCCTGTGTTTTTCCAGGAAATCGCTGCATTGCAGCAGTCCCTGCGGATGGGAGTAGACCGTATCGATCTCCTCCAGCCGCGCGTCCGGCAGTCCCAGCAGGACATGTCGAATCGGCAGGTCCAGTTCCGCCACTGTATAGCAGGAATACTTCATCTGCAGATCAAGCACATCCCCCACCGCGCCGCCGGTCGTATTCTCGATCGGGAGCACCGCATATTCCGCCTCGCCGCGATCGATCTCCTCCACAGCTCCCTCGAAGGTAGGCACACAGTGCATATCCGCATCCCGTCCGAAAAACAGCCGCGTCGCCTGATGACTGTAGGCGCCCTCCACGCCCTGAAAGACCACCCGGACGCCCCGAACGGCAAGCTCCGGAACAGAAGTGAAACCATGTTCATCGTCCGCCTGCTCCGGCGTCAGAGTGAATTCCTTCCGTCTGGCCAGCGCCTCTGTCTCAGCGAGGATCTCCTCTGCTGCCATGCGGTCATATTCCGAAGCCGGACCGGCCAGCTCCATGCGCGCCCGCACCTGGTCCGCCAGCTTCTGATTCACCCGGTCTGTCTCATTGCGCAGCTCTTTTACATCCAATGCTCATTCCTCCCGATCTCTTACATCCACAAGAGTATAGCACAGCCGACTTTTCTTGTCCAGATTCGTCGGCAGCGCAGGAAATATTTGCTTCCGGCTGATACACGGATTGCGAACAGTCAACGTGACATATTTTCCCGCCAAACAGACCATACTGACAACAGAAACAGACCGGGCATAGGCTCCCGGGGAAAGGAGAACTCCATGATTAAAAATTTTATTCGCTGCGGGATCTTCGGCTGGTGCTGGGAGATCATTCTCACAGGCCTGGGAAATCTCCTCTCCTTTCGCCGCGTTCCTCTCATGGGTAATACCTCACTCCTGATGTTTCCCATCTACGGAGCCGGAGCCCTGCTGACGCCCCTGGCCCGCCGGCTCCGCCACCGGTCCATCTGGCTCCGGGGAGCCTGCTATACACTCTGCATCTTTATCGCCGAATTTCTCAGCGGTTCCTTCCTGAAGCGCCGTCAGCTCTGTCCCTGGGACTACAGCCGGGCGCGCTGGAACCTGAACGGCGTCATTCGCCTGGATTATGCGCCCGCCTGGTTCATTCTGGGACTGAGTCTGGAAAAACTCCTGACCGCACAGGAAAAGAATCCGCCATCCATGCATAAGAAAAACGGCAGACCCTAAAGTCTGCCGCCGAACTCGTAGCGGAGAAGAGATTTGAACTCATGACACCACGGGTATGAACCGTGTGCTCTAGCCAACTGAGCTACTCCGCCAGGATGGGGCCTGTAGGACTCGAACCTATGACCCTCTGCTTGTAAGGCAGATGCTCTCCCAGCTGAGCTAAGACCCCATGCTTCCTCACAAGGACTTGTACATTATATCCACCCCCGGCTAAAAAGTCAAGCACTTTTTTAAAAGATGTGCTATACTTTTTTTACACGAGCCAACGGCGGATGTCGAGCCCGGCAGCGTCGCACAGAGCTTTACAAAGGAGAAATCTCATGCTTCATATCATCGCAAATCCCTACTCCGGCCACGGCGCCCTCACAACCGCTGAATTCTGCCGCCGCCTGCAAAAGGCCTCGATTCCCTATTGTCTGCATACCACGGGCGGCAAAGGCCACGCCCGGACGCTGGCCGCTTCTCTGGGACTGAATGAGAAAGACCTGCTCCTCCTCATCGGCGGTGATGGAAGCCTCAATGACACCGTAAACGGCCTGTCCCTCGAACAGATTCCCACCCTGCTCCTCCTGCCCACCGGCTCGGGCAATGATTTCGCCCGGGGGCTCCGCATGAAACGCAGTATGCCCGCCATGCTCTCTCTTCTGCAGAATGCGGGAAATCTGACACCCTGCGATCTGGACTGCGGCGAAGTCCTCATCCTGAACCGTCAGGGTTCTCCGGCCGGTCAGAACAGGCGTCGTCCGGAACACCGACGTTTTCTGGTCAGCTGCGGCATGGGGTACGATGCCGGGGTCTGCCACGCCATTAATAACAGCCCTCTGAAAACGGTCTGCAACCGGCTTCATCTGGGCAAGGTGACCTATCTGATTCTGGGAATCCGCCAGATCTTTCGATATAAAAAGGCCAGCGTCACGCTGACCCTGGATGACGGTGAAACCGTCACCTATGAAAATGTCGCTTTTCTGTCTTTCCATAACCTCCCTTACGAGGGAGGCGGCTTTCCCTTCGCGCCCCGCGCCAATGCCCGGGACGGGAAGCTGGATCTGTGTCTGATCACGGCCAGAAACCGGCTGACCTTCACCCTGACACTGGCAGCAAGCCTGCTGGGCGGAAAACACGCTCTCCTGCCGAATACCCGCGTGATCTCCTGCCGCAAAGCCCATGTCTGTTCCGATCTTCCCCTCCCCTTCCATACGGACGGAGAGGTCACCCTGCAGGTGTCCGAATTCAGCGTCCGCTGTCTTGAGAAGAAGATTCCTCTTCTCTATGAAGCGGGACCGGATTGACCTGGTACTGAACCAGATAAAAGCAGCCCAGCATCACCAGGCAGCAGAGAATAGTACCTGCAAAGATCGTCGTATCACTGGCAAAGAAGCCGTCGATCAGGTCTGTCTCTGACCCCAGCACGGAGACGATATTGGCGCCGCAGTGAGCCAGAATCGGAGCAGCCAGACTGTGATATTTCTCATAGACATATCCAAAGATCAGACCCAGGATGAACGCGTAGATCATCTGCAGAATATTTCCGTGATACAGGGCAAAAAAAGCCGCCGCCAGGAAGATTGATGCCGTAGAGCCAACGCCATTCTGCAGGCGCTTCATACAAAGCCCGCGGAACAGGATTTCTTCCACGATGGGAGAAAGGATGCCGATGCCCAGAAGCTCCACCAGAAGCTGTCCGCGGTAGAGCTGAGAGGACACCTCCTCCAGCGTCTCGGAGTATGTGGTCATGATGCCGCTGATGTACATCATCCCGTTGACCGCCAGACAGGCGCAGGCCCCCAGCGCCAGCACCGGCACATAATAGCCCATGCTTACGCGGTCATACTGACGGTACTGCTCTCCGCCCCGCTTCCGGTCCGACCGCAGAAACAGATAGACCACAGGCAGCGTCACCAGATTACTCACGGTCGTGACCTCATAGCTGTACTGAGAAAGCCATTCCGTCGTAAGCTGCAGGATCGTATAGTAGTCCAGGCTTCCGCCTCCCGCCTGTTCCAATTGCACGACACTCACGGTCATACCAATCACAGAAGTCAGAAGACTGATCAGATAGTAGATTCCCATGTAAGCCAGAATCGGATAGACGATACGCCACACCCAGTTCGGCCCCGGATTCTTATGATTCATCGCATTTCCTCCAAACCGTTGTCCCGCATATGACGCCGCGGAACCACCGATTGTTGAGGCAGTACACCGGAAAAGATTCTTTCGTTCTGCACTCCCACACTAAAACAGTAGTATACACGATTCTGCAGATGCTTTCAAATAAAAGTTCTATTAAAAAGGGAAACCGCCGCAGCAGCTCCCCGGAAATATCATTAGATAGTAGCAATGTTAATCATGGTCATCGGTTTGTCGTCGGCAGTCTCCAGCGCCGTAGCCAGTGCCCCGGCAGTATCGAGGGCGGTGAAAACATGGACGCCGGTCTCGATGGCGATCCGGCGGATCAGGAAACCGTCGCGGTTTTTCTCAGAACCCCGGGTCGGCGTATCAATCACCAGATCCAGGCGATGCTCATACAGCAGATCCGCCACATTGGGGCTCGCCTCATGGAAACGGTTCACCCGGCTCACCTGCACGCCGTAGCGCGCCAGCGCGTCAGCGGTGCCCGGTGTAGCATAGATCTTATAGCCCAGCTCCTCATATCTCTTCGCCAGAGGAAGAATCTCTTCCTTATCGGCATCCCGGACCGTGATCAGCATTTCCTTTTTATTGGGAAGGAAGACGCCCGCGCCCAGGAAGGCCTTGTGCAGGGCCTCCTCGAAGGTGGTCGCAATGCCCAGCACCTCGCCGGTGGACTTCATCTCCGGGCCAAGACCGATGTCCGCCCCGCGCAGCTTCTCGAAGGAGAAGACCGGCATCTTCACCGCGATATACGGCGAAGAGGGCTGCAGGCCGGGTTCATAACCCAGATCACGGATCTTCGCGCCGGTAATCACCTTAGAAGCCAGCTTGACAATCGGGATGCCCGTCACCTTACTGATATAGGGCACCGTCCGGCTCGACCGCGGATTGACCTCGATCACGTATACCTCATCGTGATAGACGATGAACTGAATGTTGATCAGGCCGACCACATGGAGCGCCTTGGCCAGCTTGGCGGAATAATTGACAATGGTATCCCGGACCGAAGGACGCAGGGTATTGCTCGGATACACGGAGATGCTGTCGCCGGAATGAATCCCGGCGCGTTCAATGTGCTCCATGATTCCCGGAATCAGAATGTTGGTGCCATCGCAGACCGCGTCCACCTCCACTTCCTTGCCCATCAGGTATTTATCCACCAGGATCGGATGCTCCTGCACCGTGGTGTTAATCTCGTTAATGTACTGCGTAATGTCGGCATCGGAAACCGCGATATGCATGCCCTGGCCGCCCAGCACATAGGAGGGACGGACCAGCACAGGATAGCCCAGCTCATGTGCGGCCTTCACGGCTTCATTGACCGTAAAGACGGTCCGGCCGGCGGGACGCGGGATATGGCATTCTTCAAGAATCTCATCGAAGAGCTCCCGGTCCTCGGCGGCGTCCACATCCTCCGCCTGCGTGCCGAGAATCGGCACGCCCATCTCCATCAGGTCTTTGGTCAGCTTGATGGCCGTCTGGCCGCCGAACTGCACCACCGCGCCGTCCGGATGCTCGAGCTCCACGATGCTGCGCACATCCTCCGCCGTCAGCGGTTCAAAATACAGTTTGTCCGCAATGTCAAAATCCGTACTCACGGTCTCCGGGTTGTTATTGACGATGATGGTCTCATAGCCCTGCGCCGCCAGCGCCCAGACACTGTGCACAGAGCAGTAATCGAACTCGATGCCCTGGCCGATACGGATGGGGCCAGAGCCCAGAACCATGACCTTCTTGCGGTCCTCATTGACCTCCACCTCGCTCTCCCCGTCGTAGCAGGAATAGTAATAGGGCGTCTCCGCGTCAAACTCGGCCGCGCAGGTATCCACGGTCTTATAGGAGGCCGTGATGCCATTATCAATACGCATCTGATAGACATCCTTCTCCGGCAGACCGGTCAGATTGGAAATGCACTTGTCCGGGAATTCCAGCCTCTTAGCCTCCCGCAGCACCTCCGGATTCAGATAATCCCGGCGCAGCTTCTGCTCCACCTCCACCAGATGAGCGATCTTATCCAGGAACCAGGGGTCGATCTGGGTCTCTTCACGGATTTCTTCCAGCGTAATGCCCCGGCGCAGCGCCTCAGCGATGACAAATACCCGGCGACTGTCCACCTGCAGCAGGAGCTTGCGCAGATCACCGCCCGGCACATCCTCATATTCCTTCCGCTGCAGCCCGTAAATATTCTGCTCCAGCGAACGGATGGCCTTCATCAGCGCCCCCTCGAAGTTCGTGCAGATACTCATGACCTCGCCGGTGGCCTTCATCTGGGTCGTCAGCGTCTTCTTGGCATAGATAAATTTATCAAAAGGCCACTTGGGAATCTTTACCACGCAGTAGTCCAGCGTCGGCTCGAACATGGCGTAGGTCTTGCCGGTCACGGCATTTTTGATCTCATCCAGCGTATAGCCCAGAGCGATCTTGGCCGCCACCTTGGCGATCGGGTAACCGGTGGCCTTGGAGGCCAGCGCCGAGGAACGGCTCACACGGGGATTGACCTCGATCACGCAGTACTCGAAGCTGTCCGGCTTCAGGGCATACTGCACGTTGCAGCCGCCGGTGATGCCCAGCTCCGTGATGATGTTCAGCGCCGAAGTCCGCAGCATCTGATGATCCTTGTCGCTGAGGGTCTGCGTGGGAGCCACCACGATGCTGTCGCCGGTATGCACGCCCACCGGGTCGAAATTCTCCATATTACAGACAGTAATGCAGTTGCCGGCGCCGTCCCGCATCACCTCATACTCGATCTCCTTCCAGCCCGCGATGCAGCGCTCCACGAGGACCTGCCCCACACGGCTGAGACGCAGACCGTTTTCCAGAATAGTTTCCAGCTCCTCCTGATTGTGCGCGATGCCGCCGCCGCTGCCGCCGAGCGTATAGGCCGGGCGCAGCACAACCGGATAGCCGATGGTCTCCGTAAAAGCGATACCGTCCTCCACGTTGGTTACCACCTGGGAGGCCGCCACAGGTTCATGAATCTTCTCCATCGTGGACTTGAATTCCAGCCGGTCCTCCGCCTTCTTGATCGTCTGAGGCGTCGTGCCGATCAGGCGTACGTGATGCTGCGCCAGGAAGCCGCTCTCATCCAGCTCCATAGCCAGATTCAGCGCCGCCTGTCCGCCCAGAGTCGGCAGAATGCTGTCCGGATGCTCGATCTCAATGATCTTTTCCACTGCGGGAACCGTCAGCGGCTCAATGTATACCATATCGGCGATATCTTTATCCGTCATGATGGTGGCCGGATTGGAGTTCACCAGAACTACGATGATCCCTTCCTCCTTCAGCGCCCGGCAGGCCTGCGTGCCTGCATAGTCAAACTCTGCCGCCTGTCCGATGACGATCGGGCCGGAACCGATTACCAGGACTTTTTTGATCTTCGGATTCTTAGGCATTTTTCTCTCCTCCCATCATTGCAAGAAAGCGGTCAAACAGGAAATTCGTATCGTGGGGACCGGGACAGGCCTCGGGGTGGAACTGCACCGTATATACCGGCTTCTGTAGATACTCATACCCCTCGTTGGTGCCGTCGTTGACATTGCGGAAGGAGGGTACCGCCACCGTCTCATCCATGGTCTCCGGCAGAACCACATAGCCATGGTTCTGCGAAGTAATATAGCAGCGGCCGGTCCGCAGGTCCTTCACCGGATGATTCCCGCCGCGATGACCGAAATGCATCTTCTTCGTGTCGCCGCCATTGGCCAGCGCCATGAGCTGATGGCCGAGGCAGATGGCGAAGATCGGAATCCCCGACTGGTAGAGAATCTTCAATTCTTCGATAATCTCGCCGCAGTTCTTGGGATCTCCGGGGCCGTTGCTGAGCATGATGCCGTCAGGCTTCGCGTCGAGGATGGTCTCCGCCTTCGTGAAGGCGGGATAGATCGTCACCTCGCAGCCCCGCTGGTTCAGGGAGCGCGCGATGTTCCCCTTCGCGCCGAAGTCCATCATCGCCACCCGGTAACCGTCGCCGGGAAGCACCGAGGGCGTGGGACAGGTCGTGCGGTCCACCACACGGCCCTGGTCATAGGCGCGGATCCGCGGCAGAACCTCCTCCAGAGAGAAATCCGCATTCGTCGTGATCATGCCGTTCATCGTCCCCACTTCGCGAAGAATCTTGGTCAGCGCCCGGGTATCCAGGCCGCAGATGCCCGTGACGCCCTGCTCCAGTAAAAAATCCCGAAGGCTGGCTTCGCTGCGGAAATTGCTGGGCTTCCTTGCACATTCACGAACAATAAAACCTTCCGGCCAGGCTCTTCGGGATTCCATATCTTCTCTGCAGATTCCATAATTGCCAATCAGTGGATACGTCATGACCACGGACTGTCCTGCGTAGGACGGATCCGTCAGCACTTCGAGATAACCGGTCATGGACGTGTTGAACACGATTTCGCTGACAACCTCCTCGGTCGATCCGATGCTCTCACCGGAAAAGACCATCCCGTTTGCCAGAATTAGAAATGCTTTCATTCTGATTCCTCCTCTGTCCCATACTCTCCGCTGCGAAGTCCCGCCGCCGTTTTCTGCGCAAGGTCCCCGCCATGGGTAGGTGCCTTATTTCTTTCCAAATTGGTGCGATTTTACCACAGCTTTCTTCGTTTTACAAGTCCCAGAATGCATTTTTATGCAATTTTTTCGGTTTTTCTTGGATACTGCCTCTTTTTCCATGTATAATTTCTCAACGTATTCCATATAATAACTTATATTTATACATATTTTGGAGGTTCTATGGAACAAATTTCCATGATGCAGCAGGACGATGAATCCTCTTTTGGCCGCCTGAAGGTGCATGTTCTGTCCGCTTTCTCCCAGAGTCCGGTCGCGGAGGCGTACATCCGGATCTTTCGGGAAGAGGATTCCGGAAGCACTCTGACAGGGGATGATTCGGAGGATGCGGCGACAGGAAATCAATCCGCGGACGTGCTGGCGGAAGCCGACACGGACAGCTCCGGCCTGACAGAATTCTTTCGCCTTCCGGCTCCCCCGGTCTCCTACAGTCTGGAACCGGGAGAGTCCAGACCTTATGCCCGCTATCGGCTCACCGTTACCGCCGGAGGCTATGAGCCCCTCACAATCGACGGCCTGGAGATTCTGGCGCAGACAGACTCCCTGCAGACCGTCACCCTGCGTCCGCTGGCTTCACCGCCCTATCCCTTCGATCCCATCGTCATCACCGACAACACTCTATATGGAGATTTTCCGGAAAAGATCGCCGAGTCAGAGACCAAGGAGCTCACCGAGGGCGGAGAAATCGTCCTCAGCCGGGTCGTGGTGCCGGAGACCATCGTGGTGCACGACGGCGCCCCCACCGACCGCTCGGCGCAGGATTTCTTCGTCCCCTACCGGGATTATATCAAGAACGTGGCCTGCTCGGAGATCTATGCCACCTGGAACCCCGCCGCCATCCGCGCCAACGTTCTGGTCATCCTCTCCTTTACACTGAACCGGGTATACACAGAATGGTATCGAAATAAGGGCTATGATTTCACGATTACCTCCTCCACAGCCTATGACCAGAAATGGACCTACGGGCAGAACATCTTCCAGTCCATCTCCGACATCGTGGATGAGCTTTTTACGGCCTATCTCTCCCGCCCCAATGTGAAGCAGCCCATCCTCACCCAGTACTGCGACGGACGGCGGGTCAGCTGTCCCAACTGGCTGAGTCAGTGGGGCTCCCAGTCGCTGGCGGAGAGCGGTTATTCAGCGATTCAGATCCTCCGGTATTATTACGGGGAATCCATTTACATCAACACGGCGGAGGAGATCTCCGGCATCCCCTATTCCTGGCCCGGCTCTGATCTCACCGTCGGCTCAACCGGGCAGAAAGTCACCCAGTTCCAGGAACAGTTAAACACCATCGCCGGCGCCTATCCGGCCATCCCCACCATTGCCATCGACGGCATCTATGGTTCCGCCACAAAGAACGCCGTCCGCACCTTTCAGGAGGTCTTCGGGCTCCCCGCCACCGGCGTCACCGATTACAGCACCTGGTTCAAGATCTCGCAGATCTTTGTGGGGGTCAGCGGCATCGCGGAGCTGGTATGAGGCCATATTTCGTATGAAGACACTGTGCAAAAATGCCCTCAGGAATAAAACCGAGGGCATTTTTCAAGATATTCAGTAATGTGTTGTCAAAACCATCGACGAATCTCTCATACACAGCTTTGCACGAATGCTGTGATAATATTTTGTTGTGTCGTATCGGCCTCCGTCATCATTTCCGGATGCCACTGCACAGCCAGGAAAAAGCGATCTGACGGATTATTCAACTCCACCGCTTCCAGAATACCATCCTCGGACCATGCTGCAGCCCGCAGACCGGGGGCGCATCGTTCCACCGCCATATGATGGAAAGAATTTACTCCGAGGCGCTCCGAACGAACTATTTCCTTCAAAAGAGAATCGTTTTCCACATTCACCCAATGAGAAGGGTGCTGTCTGGGGTACATGGGAAGAGTATGCGGTGAGAGTCCCTTGTCCGGAATATGCTGAATCAGCGTTCCCCCCAAAGCCACATTGAACAGCTGAATCCCCCGGCAGATTCCCAGCAGAGGTTTCTTTGTATGCTCCAGTAAATGATGAAAGAGAAAAAGCTCCTGTTCATCCCGCTCCGGAATAACATTTCCGGTCTTTCCCGTAGAAGCCTGACCAAAATGCAGCGGGTCCACATCACTGCCTCCGCTGAAAAGCACGCCATCAACACAGTCCGCCAGACGAAGGGTGATTTCCCAATCAGAATCGTTCCGGAGAACAGGAAGTATGATCGGAATTCCTCCCGCGCGCTGGACTGAAGTGATATAATCATCCGCAAGCTTCTGCCATTCCTGCTCCGCCGCGCCAATTCCCTCCGCAAATTCGGCAGAACCGTCAAACATATAATTCGCCGTAATTCCAATGACAGGCTTCATGCATGCTCCTCCGTCTTTCCTTCTTCAAACCTGCGTTCTTCTTCGATCCATTTATTCCACTTGACTTTTTTCCATTTATCCGGATCTGCAAAATATTCTTCCGTCAGTTCCTCCACATCTTTGTGACACCAGAATACGCCGATCAGGTTAAAGAAGATAGTGAGGAAGAGCACAAAATCCAGATAGTTAATCAGTGCTTCAATCCCCACGGTGCCGCCGTAGAAAATCAGTGCCAGCATGGCTACTCTGCCAACAATACGAATTTTATCTCCGAAAAGCCGTGCTAACGTAGTACAGCCGAATTCAACCTGTGCACAGGCAGTTGTGAATGTAAACAGGACCAGACAAAGTGTTACAATCAGATTGCCCACTGTTCCCAGGCTGGAACCAAAAGCCACTGCCGTCATGGTAGAAGCCGTCACGCCTTCCTGACTCCATACGCCCGTGCAAAGAATAACCAGACAGGTCATACTGCAGACGACGATGGTGTCAAAGAAAACCTCAAACACACCCCACATACTCTGCTGAATCGGATGATTGACCTCTGCGACTGAATGAGCAATGGTGACATAACCAACACCAGCATCATTCGAATAAACGCCACGACAAATGCCCCAACGAATACAGGCTGCTAACGTCGCACCGCCAAAACCGCCGACAGCAGCTCTCCCGGTAAATGCATAGCGGAAGATCATGACAAATACTTCCGGAACTTTGGAAATATTCATGCCAATCACAATCAGTGCACCCAGAATGTATAAAATACTCATGGTCGGGACGACTTTTTCTGACAGAGAGAGCAGATTTTTCATGCCTCCCAGCACAACCAGGGCGCATAACACTGTAAGGCAGATGACAGCAGCCGTTCTGGGTACGCCCAGTGCCGCAACGTTATCTACACCTGAACCGATTTGCGCCGGTGCTGCGATAAACATGCAGGCTGTACAGACAACCGCGTAAATAATGGCCAGCCACTTCCAACCAGTTGCTTCATACAGATAAATGTGAGGTCCGCCTGTCCATTTTCCGTTCTTATCAAGATGACGGTATTTCATAGCCAGCGTCACTTCTGAATATTTCACGACACAGGCCATCAGACCGGCGACCCACAGCCAGAACACACCCCCGGGCCCCCATAGGCAATCGCAATCGCTGTTCCCACAATGTTGCCTGCCCCCAGTGTTGATGCGAGAGCTCCGGTGACCGCCTGCCAGCCACTGAATTTGCCATTCTCGCCCTTTTTACCAAACGATGCGATGATCGTATTTTTCAGAATAAAGGGCAGCTTACAAAATTGCAGGAACCGCAGGCGAACGGACAAGTAGAAACCGCCCCCTGCAATGGCAAGCAGCATGGGAATACCCCAGACCCAGTTTGTAAAAGCCAGGATTGCATCTGAAATAGCAGCCATAATGTTTCCTCCTCAGAATTATTTGACAAATCACAGGAACTGTTCCTTTGTCTTTCTGAGAAAAGGATACACGTTGGACTATTCTCCATGTCAATCGGCTTATTTTTAATAATTCCCCGAAAGTTTGAATTTCGGCTCCATCTTTTTCTTTTACAGATTCTTTATTCGAAAACCATGGACTGTTACTCCTTCTTTCCCGGATTTTTTCTGGCATTAAAATAATCCATGTACAGCTTCTCCCCTTTTTGATGGCACTCAAAGCTGTATTGATCTGAGCTTTCCAGGATAACTCCAATCGGCTGTATATCGCATTTATAACCGGCCCGCCGATAATATTGTTCCAGCAGATTTTTATTGTATCCGTAGCAGCTTCCCTCCGGATACTTGCGGTGAAGCGCTGTAAGACTTTTGGCGTTTGGAGAGTAACTCAGCGCAGCTCCGAGAACCATTGAATCCGATGCCAGATAAGGAGCCATATCCTGAAGATAAAAGTTCTGGAAATACAGACTATGCTCATTATCACCCATAAAATCTATAAGAATATCAACACAGTGATATTTTAAGGGATAGCGTATTGAAGCATCTGCAATATAGAGAATATTAAGATTCAGATTCAGGAATTCGATGTTTCTCTTATACATTTCCAGAACTTCCGGGTATTTGTCTGTAATAATATAAATATTATCCCGGTTCAGCAGCTTCAGATGATCATAAAGGAAGAAATAACCGTTGCAATGGCCTTCCAGAATGATTTTCTTCTGATTGGCATCCTGCTGAAGTTCCCTCAGTGCAAGGTCTTTGCATCGCTGCAGATACGTAACAAAATTTTCGCTGACATTCCGGTAAAGGCCCCTCTTCAGATCAGGACTGTCATAAGGCGCTGTGTAAAGGTTCCCTGTCTTTACAATACCATTCTCTACCTGTACCTGATAACCGCAATCACAGCGCAGCGTTCCCTGATAGACATACCTGCTGTCCAGCGCAGCCATTTCCAGGGTTAAATCCCCTCCGCAATAAGGACACATCAACAATGGCAGCGCCTGAAGCGGCACCCCGGTCTTTTTTCTCTGCGGCATATCGCGCTGCAGCAGCCGTTTGCTCTCGGCATCAATGTTATCACAAATCTTCCGCAAACTCTCAATGCTTTCCTCAAGCTTCGCCTTTTTATGATCAAAAAAATCCTGTATATCCTGAATGCTCTCCGGCTCAACCATGGTACTCACCCGAAGAACAGACATATATTCCCGGATTTCTTTCAATGAGAAACTCCACTCCTTCAGACGCAGAATGGTTTCCATATCCCGGCACTCCCGTTCGCCGAATTGATACTGTGCTCCACTGTCCTCCGGAATCAGCAAGCCGTTGTTGATGTAAAAACGCACCGTGTCGCGGGAAACCCCATATTTCGCGGCAAATTCTCCAATTCTCATCCCATTCCTCGCTTTCACACGACTCGAAGCCAAAGTGTTTTTCCAAAATAATACGACGTTTTCCTTCTTCTTAGTAGCATACAGGAATTTTATAATTTTTGCAAATCAATCAGAAGGTAGCTTTTTCACCTCATATCCACCTGCACCGATTGCATATAGCGTAATCCATAAAACATAAAACTCATTTATGAGCACAAAGAGCCCCAGGGGCTGCCTGATACCAACGTCAGACAGCCCCCGGGGCTTGTGTAAGGAAAGAATGATTGGCTTTTACTTTTTCGCTTCCCCTTCCGGGAAGATGATCTTATTGACGAAGAAGAAAATCACCATGGAAATTCCCCCGTTTAACACGGTCGTTCCGATGTTATAAATGAAGTCCGGAACCAGAAGACCCGCGACGGCGACCCAGATGCAGTTGATGGAGTTCACAATGCAGGTGATCACCACGAAGGCTGCCAGATACCAGGCGATCTGCATTTTGAGATTGCCCTTGCTGCGGAACACAAAGTTCCTCTGAATCGGGAAGTTGATGCACTCCCCGATGACCATGGCGACCATGTAGGCACAGAAGTATGCCAGTCCGCCGTGGGCGCTGTCATAACCAAGGGTGTTCCACTCGAAGGTCTCCCCAAACAGCGTCATCTCGATGCCCGGCCAGCCGAACGCCCGGTCTCCCAGGAAGACAAAGGCCGCCGGCAGGAACTGAAGCAAAATGTATTTTAACACGGTGACGAGGTTGCTGACGATGACGAACAGTCCGCCCTCTCTGACCCATTTGGCGGTCGAAGGATACTTGTCCGCGAAGCCGCCCCATACCCGGTTCCAGGCTGCAATGATCATAGATTTTCCTCCTTTGCCGACCGTTTATTTTTTTCAGGACATACGCGGCTTTCCTGCTCCTGTTTTCTCAGCGTTTTCGCCAGCGCGGTATTGCAGGCCTGATTGTGAATCATGGCTACCAGAGTCCGCAGCAGACCGAGGATCCAGAATCCCCTCAGTTCCATGACCAGGCCGTCGACGACGGCCAGATCAATCAGATCCACGTATTTCGCGGTACCGCGCAGCGGCATATTATACACGAATTCCACGTTCAGATCCGGCTGTCCCTTTTCGATGCTGCTCTTCTCCATCCCGGAAAGGATGCCGCAGATCAGCCACCCGAGCGGCGCCCGGCTGTGCTTCAAGTCACGCATCGCGCTGTTGCGGTGCATACCCTGAGGAGGCTGCGGAATGGGCCGGCCCAGCAGAATCTCAAAGTCCCGGTCACTGACGTCCTGCACCTTCCCGGTCCGGTAACAAGAAGAAACCGCTGCCGTCTCATAGGGGTTCGGCGCCTCCGTGCCCTTTACCTCCAGCCGGGTCGTGAGCTTTCTCTCGCGGCTGGAGGCTCCGACAGTGAGGAGGTAGGTCCCTCCCTCGATCTCCCAGCTTCCGGTCTTTACATTAAAATAGCGAAATGCTTTATCATCGAGCGGAATGCTGACCCGCCGGCTCTCCCCGGGCTGCAGAAAGACCTTGGCAAATCCCTTCAGCTCCTTTGTCGGCCGGAAGATCTCCGCATCCGGTTTGGATATGTAGAGCTGCGCGATCTCAGCCCCTGCCCGGCGGCCGGTGTTTGTCAGGGTAAAGGTGACGGCTCTGTCTGCCGCGTCTTCGCCTTCGTCTCTGCTCCGGCGTCCCTTACGGAATTCCTTCCCTTTTTCCTCCACGCTGAGATCCGAATAGGCGAAGGTCGTATAGCTCAAGCCATATCCGAAGGGAAAGAGTACCGGGATCCCGGCCGTATCATAATACCGGTATCCGACATACAGGCCTTCCCGGTAGCAGGAATTCCAGCCGCACGCCGGGTAATCCTGCCGGGTCGGCACGTCCTCATAAGACAGAGGCAGCGTCTCCGCCAGCTTCCCGCAGGGATTCACCTTTCCCGTGATCACCTCCGCCATGGCCGCGGCGCCCGCTTCTCCGCCCAGATATCCGTGAACCACCGCCTGTGCATGACCAATCCAGGGCATCTCCACCGGACTGCCGGCCGTAAGGATTACGGCCACCTTCGGATTGGCAGCCGCCACGACTCCCAGCACCCGTGCCTGATTCTCATGCAGTTTCATATGGTCCCTGTCGCGGCCTTCCGATTCGGAGATCTCATCCAGCCCCATATAAAAGAGAACCACATCCGCCTGCCGGGCCGCCTCCACGGCTTCCGTCTCCAGCAGTGCATCCCCGCCTCCGTTTCGCAGATATGCAGCGCTGCGGGAAACGATCTGCAGGCCTTCCTTCTCCAGCGCTTCACAGGGATCTTCGACCGTTTCCGTCCTGACGACAGAGCTACCGGCTCCCTGAAAACGGGGCTTCTCCGCGAAATCGCCCAGCACGGCCACCCTGGTACCCTTCGCCAGCGGGAAAAAGTCTCCTTCATTTTTCAAAAGCACAATGGATTCTGCGGCAGCTTTCCGGGCAAGCTCGTGATGCTGCGCATACATCCCGTCAAACGCCGTTTTCTCCGCCTGTTTCCTGACCTTCTCATGCGCCGTCAGTATCAGCCCCAGCAGCTCATCCACCCGTTCGTCGATCTCCGTCTCGGTGATCTTCCCGTTCTGGATTCCCTGCAGCAGCTCTCTGGCACTGCCGAGGCCCGCCCCCGGCATCTCAAGGTTCGCACCGTTTTTCGTGGCTTCCACGACATCGTTGCCGCCGCCCCAGTCGGTGACCACCGCACCTTCGAAGCCCCATTCCTCCCGCAGGATCTCCTGCAGAAGATGTTTGTTCTCGTTGGCATACACGCCGTTCGCCTGATTGTAGGAGGTCATGATCGCCCGCGGCTTCCCCTCCCGGACCGCGATCTCAAATCCGGTCAGATAGATTTCCCGCAGGGTTCGCTCATCTACGACAGAATTGCCCGCCATGCGGCGCGTCTCCTGTGAATTCACGGCAAAATGCTTTGGACAGGCACTGCCGCCCGTCTCCTGAATGCCCCGCACATAGGCCGCCGCCATCTTGCCGGACAGGTACGGATCCTCGGAAAAATACTCGAAATTGCGCCCGCACAGCGGATTTCTCTTGATATTAAGCCCCGGCCCCAGCAGCACATGAACCCCCTGCTTCACGGCCTCCTCGCCCAGCGCCCGGCCGACCTCTTCCCCGAGCGCCTCGTCCCAGGAATTCGCCATTGTCGCCGCCGTCGGGAAGCAGGTCGCCGTCTGGGATTCATTCAGACCCAGATGATCCGCCTCCCCCAGCTGCTTGCGCAGACCGTTCGGCCCGTCCGACATCCAGATGGAAGGGATCTGATGATGGGGAAAATCCCGCGTCTCCCAGGTATTTTTCCCGGAGAGAAAAGCACATTTTTCTTCGATGGTCATTTCAGAAACTATCTCAGCATATTTCATCGTTTACCCCCTTATATCTCTATCCTGTTCGCAGACTGTCTTTCCAAAAGATTCAAGGCCTTACCAGGCTTTGAATCCTTTGGAAAGCTCTCCGGCGGCGCTGCCGCCGGAGAACCCTCTCAGGGTTAAGAAGGAAAATGTTACAATGAACCTTATCACCTTATTCACTGAAGAACGGATTCGAGAACACCTGCTCAAAATCAGGGTTTTCTTCCGCGTACTCGGCCGCCTTGCCGGTCAGCTCGGTCACCACATCGTAATCCGTCTCGGAGCTGTTGGTGTGGTCATAGCTCAGATTCAGCGTACCGTCGCTGTTGGTGGTGTAGCTGCCGTAGCAAATTGTGCCGGGGATATAATAGACCTGAGAACTGATCGTATCAGTCAGGATGTACTGGTATTCCAGCTCCATCGAGAAGGTGCCGTCCTCAAAGATATCCATAGTGCCCCAGATGATCGTGGTTCCCTGACCGCTGGACGTATACGGCGTCGCATAGATCTTGCCGGCCGGGCTGGTGATCACGATATCATAGGAGTACAGAGCCCCGTTTTCCGCGTCCTTGGGCGTTGCCTCGAAGTAGCAGTTCTTGTCCGCATCTTCGTCGGCTTCATCCGTGGTCACGCCCATTCCGTTGGTGGTCGCTTCGCTGGGATCCTTGTACCAGATGCCGGCCTGTCCGCCCTCCTCCGGATCAAAGTTCAGCTGCACATGAGGGAAGCCGAAGGAATAGTAAATGTCATCCACATAGTAGAACTCACCGGTCAGCAGGTTGTCCGTGCTGCTGGTCTCCGCGCTGCCGCCCTCCACAGTGTACTCAGGGTTCGTTACATAATTCGCATCCCAGACAAATTCTGCGGAGATCTCATAGGTCGCGTCAGCCTGTGCTTCCGTGGTCACACCCTCAGCCGAATCGTCATCAATGTCCGTGATATCAATCGTCACCACATCCGAAGAATCTTCGGTGTTCGTCAGTGTCAGGATGATATCCGTGGGATACGCAGTGGTGCTGCAGTTCATGCCCGTTACACTGATCGTCAGCTCATTGTCGAAGATGTTCCACATGGCGCTGAATTGCGGATCGCCATAATCAACCTCGCCGGTCACCAGATATTCGCACTTGGCCTCGCTGGACGCCGTATAGTCCGTGTTCTCATAGTCCGGGCAGGCCGCCACGCGGATGCTCCACGCGCCGTAACCCAGCGTCGTCGTCTCCTGCTCGCCTTCTCCCGACTCCTCCGAAGAGCCTGCCAGGATGTCCGTGACATTGCCGGTATAGGTGCTGCTACCGTCCTCCATCACCTTCAGGCTGGCTGTCGCCTCCTTGGTCGAAGAATCCTCATAGATATATACATAATAATATTCCGCATTCTCGACCGCATCAAAGGAGTAATTCCCCTCCTCGTCTACCGTAAAATTGGCCGGCTTGGACAGGGCGTTCTCATCCACTTCTTCCGTTTCCGCGGCCGCTTCGGCCTCGGCAATCAGCCGCTGGCTGTTGGTCGCGGTATAAAGGACCTCTTTGATCTGAGAAAAATACGTGCTGGCATGACTGGCCGCGTTGGTGCTGCAGCCCGTCAGCATCGCTGCGGTAAGCCCCGCGACAGTCAGGATCGTCCATTTCTTCTTCATTCTGCCGCCTCCTTTCTGCCTTTGAAACAGCTGATGATTCCCATAATGACCCCGGCGAGGGAGAGAACAATCAGAATGATTACCGGGATCGGGCCGCCCTCCGAGCTGAAGAAATTATAATCGCCGGAAAGCTTGCCGTACATGTAAATATTACCCCAGGTATCTGCCCAGACATTATAGCTGTTAACGAAGAACAGTCCCAGCCCCCAGGCCGCGCAGAGCGTGCCAAGAAGAGAAAGCCATTCAGTCAGACCGCCGGGTACCAGGGCGTAAACAGCCAGCAGAACGCCTCCCAGCAGCAGTGCCAGAACTACGGACCAGTCCGCATACTGTGAATAGGTGTTGCCATAAATGATGCACCCGATCGCCGCGATGACCGACAGAACTGCTCCCGCCATGGGAAGTTTGGTGATGTTTTTACTGATCTTCATAATATAACCCACCTCCTCTTTTTAAGACTCGACTTTTGCCAGTCTCTTTTTATCTTTGACAAACTGTATCACAGCCAACGCCAGGAACAGCGCGAACAGTACAATGATGCCGATATTTGCCGCAACCAGTGCAACCTCCCAGGTCGGTGCAATGGCCACCATCGTTGACCCGTTGCCCAGGCCGTTCATACGGGCGCTGCGCGATGCCACATACAGATTCCGTTTGGCCGCTTCACGCAGAACCTCCAGCATATGACCGTCGCCGTCCTCGATCGCGCTGACAACACGGGATCCGTTCACACCGCTGGAATCCAGGCAGCTGTAATCCATACCGGCGTCAAACTCTTCCAGCGTATTGTTGTAGTAACCGGTGTCGCAGTATCCGTCAGACGTCACATGTCCTTTGAAGCCCCACTCACCCTTCAGCACGGTCGTCAGCAGTGCCGAGTAGTTCTTGGCCAGGATCGGACCCACGCGGCCGGTGGATGTCATAACACCCAGAGCGCCGCCGGCGAAGCTGCCCTCGAAGGCTCTCAGATAAATCTCACGCAGCGACTGCTCATTGACGAACACGCTGAGACCTGTACGCTGTGTCTCCTGATCGTTAACGCACATATGCTTGACACACATGGTCACGCCCATCGCCTGCATGGCTTCCACCTCATAGTAACCGCAGTAGTAATCCAGCGTCGCATCCTCGGACCAGTACTGTCCGGCACGGCCGCCGAAGGAAGTACGATGCAGGTTAGCCGCGCCGTACCAGATCTCATCATTTCCGATCAGGTAGCAGATCAGGCCTTCATATTTCCCGCGCAGAGTATTCATCTCGGTGTTCCAGGTGCGGGCTGTCAGCGGATGAGAGACCCAGTGAATTTCACCGCCCGCAGCAGATGTATCATCATCGCCCCGGCCCTGGCTGGGAATATCCAGATCCGCGACCGCAGCCTGAGAGGTCTTCGTCGTTTCAGCCAGCTGTTCGATCGTCAGCTGGTCAATAAAGGTATCCCACAGCTCGTCATCGAAATCAACATCAATCATATCCACCAGGGTCAGTCCGCTGTCTACGCCCTGTGTGAAATCATCCACCGAGGGAGAGTCCTCCGGCGTCTCATAGTAGTAGTTGGACAGAGTATCCATCATTTCCTGCGTGGCATCCAGCTGCACCTTCTCGGGCCAGGTGCCTTCCCAGTCAGAGCGGGTCAGGTACACATATTCATAGCCCTCATAGTAGTTGATGTCCGCATCGGCAAATGCATTGGTCACTTCCACGTCTGTGTAGATAGACACACTGTAGGTCTCGGCATCCAGTTCATCCTGAGTCCAGGTATAGGTCTTGGAAGCATCACCGTCCGCGGTCATGCCGTCGGCCGTCGTGTAGCCCTTCGCTGCCAGGATGTTGTTCAGAGCATCATGCGCATCCGTCCCGATCGCGAAATAATAATCGCCTGCAGACAGGATGTAGGTCTCTGCACCATAGGTATCATAGGAAGCCAGGAAATACTCCATGCAGGAAATCTCAACCGTCTGGCTCTCTCCCGGCTCCAGCGTCTCGGTCTTCGCATAATTGATCAGCTGAACCGAAGCTTTCTCGACCAGGTTTTCCTTCTCGTAGTCGCCGTAAGGAGTCTGCGCATAGACTTCCACCACGTCCTTACCGGCCACATCGCCGGTATTGGTCACCGTCACGGTCACGGTATAGGTGTTGGTCTCCTCATCGAAGGTGACCGAATCCAGCGTCTGCTCGAATGTCGTATAGCTCAGGCCGTAACCGAAGGTGTAGCACATCTCCTCGTCATAATTCCAGGAGTCTGTCGAGCCGTAGGTCCCCACGGTACTGTCGGCATTCCCGGCGTTCATGACCGTGTCCTCGTAACGGGTCTCATAATACTTGTACCCCACATAGATGCCTTCGCCGTAGATCACGTAATAGTCAATGTTGGCATCGTTGTTGATCTGATCGTATTCATTCAGCTCATCGGCGTTGCCCCAGGTGCTCGTCCCCTCGACGCCGGCATTCACGACCGCCGGAGAAGAAAGAGAATTGGCCGCATAGGTGTCCGCCGTCCGGCCGGAGGGGTTGACCTCGCCCGCGAGGACCTCGGCGATGGCCGTGCATCCATAGGAACCGGTCTCGCCGGTCAGCAGGCAGGCATCCACATCATACTCCTCGAGGAACCCAAGTTCCATCTGGAATTCAGAGGCAATGATCACCACGATCGTGTCAAACACGCCCGCTTCCTTCTGCTCGCACAGATACTCCATCAGATCTTCCTCATTGGAGGACAGATCCATCATGCGCCGAGCAGAACCATCTTCATAGGTATCGTCGGACGCATACTGGTAGACATCATTTCCTTCGGATCCGGTACGGGCCAGAACCACGACGGCCGCGTCATTGTAATCGTCCGCCCAGGTGCTCTCGTACGCCGTCACCGCGGAGATCTCCGCTTCCGCGACCGAAGAAGTTCCGGTGGAACTCATCTCCGCATACACATTGTCACAGAGCGTCGTGTTCACATTATCCTCGCCGAACTGCGTCTGCATGGCACTGACGTAGTCCACATAGGAAATGTAATCAGGACTCGATGTGTTGTAAATGCTGGAATTGACTGATGCATTTCCAAACAGGGTGATGCGGCTTCCCTCAGCCAGAGGCAAAGCACTGTCATCGTTTTTCAGAAGTGTGATTCCTTCCTCCGCAATCTCTACGTTGACGTCTGCCGCGTCATAGTAGACCTCAACCAGCGCCGTCGAATCATACCCATATTCATTCTCAACATAGACGGTGAAGGAATCATCATCGCCGCCAACGAGAACAGATTCTGAGATGTTCATGTTGCTGTTGACTGTGGATTTGTTGCCCAGTAACAATGTCGTCAGTGACATGCTTAATAGCATCAGCACGCCCATCACTGCCGCCAGGCCACGAAACAGAAAGGATCTCTTTTTCATAATTGATACCTCCTTCTCTGGTTTAATTATGTACGTTCATTTTACAAAAATTTCACATTTTCACAACGGAACCTGCACAAACTGCACGGTTAACAGCACAAAACGTTTTTATATTTCGTAAATTTCTGCCATAGAGGTTCTTAAACTGCGGGAAGGGCAAAAAAAGGAGGTCACGGTCTGTGGCCTCACTTTTTTTGTCTCTCTGCCGGTATCAGCACCTTCAGGTCGAACCAGTTCTTTTCAGTGGAAATACTGACCGTACCGCCATATTTCTCCGCGGAATAACGGATACTTTTTACGCCGTACCCGTGGAACCGCTCGTCCCCCTTGGTGCTGAGAGGCATGCCGCCTTCAAATTTCAGATGTCGCTCAAAATAATTCTCCACACGAATCAGTACGAAGCCCCGCTGGGAGGTCAGCGTCAGATGAATCAGCCGTTTCTCGGTATCCTTAATTTCCCGCGCCGCCTCGATCGCGTTATCCAGCGCATTTCCGAAGATCGTACAGATATCCATGGCGTCCATAAAATTCAGCAGCGATCCGTCCGCCACGGTGGTCAGGATGATCTTATGCTTCTGGCAGTACAGGTTTTTGCTGGTCAGCACCGTGTCGAGCACGGAATTCCCGGTCTTATTCTGCGCCTCATAATCCCGGATGTCTTCCTCCATGGCGTCAAGAAACGCCTCGCGCACCGCCGCATCCGGCTCCGCCCGCAGCGCCGCAATCTGATGCTTCAGGTCGTGGTATTTGCGGTTGACCATCTCGATGCTCTCCCGGCTCTGCTTATACTGCGTGTACTGCATCTCCAGAACATTCTGGATGACATTTAGCTCGTATTTGGCGGACTGCTCCCGCAGCTGCATATGGTAGGCAAAGAGCACCGCCACGCCGCCGATGTCCACAAAAGTACGGATATTGTAGATTTCCAGCTCTACGGATCCGCTGAAGGGCGTATCGAGCGTCAGGAAACTCAGATTGCTGATGACAAAGATCAGGACGCCGATGCAGAACGCCGTGATGAACTCTCTGATATGTATTGTCTCGCACCGCCCGTCCTCCGCTGCACTCTTCTCAAGAAGAAACAAACAGATGTACACGACGGCATAAATCGGAAGCATAAAGCCGAATTCAACAAAGCTGTCCGACTCCATACCGCTGCTGACAAAGAAATAGTACAGCTGCCATTCCACCGAAGCCGCCAGCTCCGACAGCACGAAGGCCCGTACCGTGCAGTAGCCCACCGTCAGCCAGGGCGCATCCATGCACACAAACATAAAAAGATACATCAGGCCCGCGGATCCGATCATCGCCAGAATCCACAGCGCCCCCTCCAGACCGCCGGTCAGGATCAGCTCCAGACTCAGGCAGAGCAGCGCCGCCGCCGCGATCAGAATAAACGCCGAAATGTCCCTCTTTTTCTGTTTGTAATAGACCAGCAGATAAAGCATGCAGCCGGACCACTGCGCGATGGCCGTATAGAACCTCGGAATCGTAGGAAGTACATTGCTCATGATCTAAGCTCTCCGATATAATTGGTCAGATCCTCCAGAAACTCGCTCTTCCTGCCGCGGCTGATGACCAGCTCCTCGCCGGCCACGACCGCCGCGCCGCCCCGGATTGCCTCCACATATTCCAGATTCACCAGATACCCTTTATTGCACCGGGAAAAACCGTGCTTCCGCAGCGATTCCTCCACGGTCTTCATCGTTCCCGTGGCACTTAGATTCCCTTCCCGGGTGTGATAAACCAGCGTATGCCCCTGACTCTCCACATACAGGACCTGAGACGCCGCCACCTTCCGGCTGTCCTCCCTGGTGGAAATGATCAGATAAAACTGCTCCTTCTTTTTGATCCGGCTAATCGCCCGTTCCAGTCTCTGCGAAAAGGCAAAATACGTCACCGGCTTGAGGACATAGTCCAGCGCATCCACCGCATATCCGCGAATGGCATACTGTTGCATGTTGGTAATGAAAACGATCACCACACCCTGATCCTTTTCCCGAATCTTCTCAGCCGCCGTCATCCCATCCACCAGACGCATCTGAATATCCATCAGAATGATGTCATAGACAGCCCGGTAATTATTGAGAATCTGCTCGCCGTCCCGAAACAGCGAGATCTGCAGCCGGTTGCCGCTCTCCCGCTCATAGCGGCGCAGATATTCCGTAAATTGCGTCAGATAGTTTTCTTCGTCTTCCACCACAGCGATGTGAATCATAGCTTTTTCTCCTGTGCTGTACATCTTTTCAATACATGATTCCTCTATTTTTATATGAGATTTACATCGTCTTGTCAACCCGGTTTTCCGGTGTTATGATACTGGAGTCGGGATTACAAAATCATTCAGCGAAAATCCGCCTTTCGTTCCCTGCGCATGAGAAAGTCCCAGGCAAATCTGTTGGAAGGAAGATAACATTTTGAAAGAAACATTCAGCAAAACAGAAAAATCCGCCACAGCGAAGAGCGATCACAGCCAGACCATCCGGCGCACGCTCTTTCTTCTGCTCGGCCTCCTGATCATGGCCTACGGCGTAGCCCTTTCCATCAAAGCAGGACTTGGCACCTCGCCGATCTCCAGCGTTCCCTATGTGCTGAGTGAGATCACACCGCTGACCGTGGGAAATATCACCATTCTGATGCACTGCACCTTTATCCTGCTGCAGATCCTGCTTCTGCGCCGCCGCTACCGGCTCCTTCAGCTGCTGCAGCTGCCGGTCGCCGTAATCTTCGGCTACATGACGGACTTCGCCGTATGGACACTGGACCCGCTTGTATGCGGCAATTACGCCGTGAAGTGGATATTCTGCCTGATCGGCATCGTTCTCGTGGCCGCCGGCGTCAGCTTCGAGGTCGTGGCCAATCTCGTCACACTGGCCGGAGAAGGTCTGGTCCTCGCCCTGTGTCAGGTGACTCCCGTGAAGTTCAGCACCATGAAGGTCTCGGTTGACACAGCGCTGGTTATTATTGCCTGCATCCTGTCCTTCCTTTTTCTTCATGGTCTCTATGGAGTGCGCGAGGGAACGATCGCGGCGGCATTTCTGGTCGGAATGATTTCCCGGCAGATCACTCCGCCGCTGACCCGCGTTGCAGGAAAGATTTTCGGCGAAAGTCCCGGTAAAAGCTGAAAATTGGTGAAATATCTACTTTCTCTCCCAAATCAGGAGAAGCCTTCCCTCACAAACGGAGACAAACCCCGTGCGCCCGGTAAATTCATTACTGACGCCCACGGGGTATTCGTTTGTCAGGGTCACGTCCTGTACTTCATATTTTAATCCCTGCTCCCGGACACCCTCAGCGCGGTCACTGAGGCTGAACACAGAAAGATATCCGTCCTCATTGCCGTCAAAATCCCATCGACCATTTTGCAGGACCCGGTACCAGGAATTCTCTCCTACCAGAACACCCCGGCCTCCGCGGGCAGCCAGCTCGGTCAGAAGCTGAATATTAGCCATCGTATGAGAGATGCGGCCGCCGGTGCCTCCGTAGATACGGAAATTCCTGTACCCTCTCTCCCACCCCAGATTCAGGGCCGCCCGCATATCGGTGTCGTCCTTCTCCGCAGGAAGCTGAAGAACATGAGGATGATCCGGGCGATATCCCAGTGAATCGAAATCTCCCACCGTCAGATCGACCCGGATGCCGCGCTCCTGACAGTGCCGAAAACCGCCGTCCCCGGCGATCACCAGATCCTCCGGACGCGGGGACGGAGTTCCGTCCCCGAAGTCCCCCGCGCCGATGAGGTAGCAGATGCCTGTCTGCACCTGACTGTCTTTCTCCATGTTCTTTGCCTCCTCGCGTTGCCTAAAAAACTGTGAATTGTCTAAAACACCCCGGCAGGCTCATTTTATGTTCCCTGCACTCAGACGGCTTTCACCTTGATCTTGCTTCCGGCGCCCCGGACCTTGAAGATTGCCTTATAGGAAGAGACCTTCGCCGACGGCACCTTGAACGTGCAGGTGGATTTGATGCCCTTAAAGGCATTTGCCTTTACATTTGATTTCGTCAGCTTCGATGTCTTGAGCGTGATCGTCGCGAGCTTTGCATCCTTATAAAAGGCCTTCTTGCCGATGCTGTTAAGCTTCTTCGAGCTGCTGCTGAAGCTGGTCAGCTTCGTGCAGCTCTGGAACGCAGATTCACCGATACTGGTCAATGCTGTCGAAGTGAGATTCACCTTCTTCACCGACTTGCAGGCGTAAAAGGCGCTCGCGCCGATGGTCTTCACCTTCGCCAGAGTAATCACAGAGGTCTTACTGCCGATCTGAGTCAGCTTCTTGCAGTTATAGAAGGCCTTCTTGCCAATCGTAGTCACTTTGGTGCAGCCGCTCACGGTAGCAAGCTTCGTGCAGCCAGAGAATGCCCCACTCCCCACACTGGTCAGATTTGCACAGCCTGTTACCTTCTTCAGGCTCGTGCAGCCATAGAAAGCGTTCGAGCCGATCTTCTTCACATACTTGCCGACGGAAAGAGAGGTCATCTTGGTGTTCTTCTTAAAGGCACTGCTGCCCACTGCAGTCACCTTGTACGTCTTTCCACCAAGTTCCACTGTGGCAGGAATTTTGACCGCCGCTGTCTTGTTAACAACCGAGACCAGTGTGACCTGGCCTGCCGTGCTGCCGGAAGCCGACGAGGTGACCTTATAGCAGTAATTCCCCACATTATATTGAGCGTTCTTCGCCACCTTGGCGACGGTCGCTGTGGCCGACGCTTTCAGGTCCCCGGAAGAGGTCGAAGCCGTCACCTTCGCTGTTCCGGTTTTCTTCGCGGTCATCACGCCCTTCGAACTGACCAAGGCCTTCGCGTTTGAACTCCAGGTCAGGCTACTGTTATTTAACTTCGCGCTGCAATAAGTCCATTCCGGATTCGTCATATACGCCTGAAATGTCATGTCGCTTCCAACCGCAACCTTCACGCTCGACACTGTACTAAGATACAGGCAGTCCGTGAAAAGCTCACTTTCAAGAGCCACAGTCACTGTTTTCTTTACATCAGAAGGCTGAGAAACCTTTGTCGCCGTACCAGTGCCAAATACCTGCACCCAGTATATCACGTCACCCTGCATGAAACAGCCGATTCCAATCGACTGATAACTCGAACCCAAAATGTTCGCCTTATGCCCGGACGAATTCATCCAGCTGGTCATGACAGAACTTGCACTGGTCTGCCCCGCAGCAATATTTTCTCCACTTGCCTTTGTCGAAATGGTAAAACAGTCTATATTTGAGGGGCGGGTATGGCTGAAGTAGATATTGATTTCCGCGGCTCTCTTCATAGCCGCTGCAAGCAAATCCTTGTCCATCGTCAGCGCCGACAGGCCCTCTGCGGCACGCTCCTTATTGACAAGCTCAAGCACCTCGTAGGCCTCCGAGTAACAATATGTCCCGGTCAATGTGACCGTATCAAACGCCTGATATGAGCCATCTTCCATTTCAATCAGGGTAGATGGATATGTGACAGTAAGATTCGTACAATTATAAAAGGCATATGCGTCGACGTATGTTACACTGTCGGGAATCGTAAGGGATTTCAGAGCTGTACAATTATAAAAGGCCAGAGAATCAATCGTTTTCAGCCCGCTGCCCAGTGTCACACTCGCCAGGGCTGTGCAATTATAAAAGCTTCCATATTCCAGCGTCTCAATGCCTTTGCCAATCTTAACAGTTTTCAACGCTGTACAGTTGTTCGCCAGGCCATACCCGATCGTCGTAACGGAATCTGGAATCGTAAGGCTTGTCAGCGACGTACACTCTGTAAATACCCAGCTTCCAAGCGTTGTAACCGAGGAAGGAATGGTCACGCCGATAATCGCCGTACCCTGAAACGCGTACGAACCGATCGTCTGCACGGAACTACCAAGTATAATGCTCTTCAGCGAGGTACAGTCTGCAAAAGCCGCCGTGCCAATGGACTGAACGCTGTCAGGTATGGTTACACTGGTCAGATCATAACACTGATAAAACGCCGCTTCTCCGATTGTCTTGAGAGTGCCCGGGAGAGATACGCTCTCCGCACAGGTTCCCATGAAGGCGAAATCACCGATATGTGTAATGCCCGATTCGATAACGATGCTCGTAATTCCTTCCCCATACGAATACCAGGGCACGGAGCTGTACGTCGAACTCGTATAGTCGGTCATGGCACCGGAGCCTGAGACCGTCAGAACGCCGTCCTCAAGAGTCACTGTCGCGACGCCCACCGTCCAGGTCTGTGCCGCCCCAGTCACCGCGTGTACGTCGTCGGAGTTGGCCGTCTCCACGACTTCATAGACAGACCGCGTTTCCCCACCGTCCGCTTCCGCTGCTTCTTCATCCCCGGTCATACTCTCTGTCTTTACGGCGGCCTCTCCGATCACTGTATCCGACGCCGCATAAACACGTTCCCCGGACAAAAAACCGACCAGGAAGAGCAGAATAAACACCAGAAATCTTTTTTCGCATTTTCATACTTTTCTCCTTTTCTCCAGCATAACATGAAGTTCGTATCTGTTTCATTCAGACATAAATATAGTAACATTTTACACATACAAAATCAATCTGTATCAAAGCATGTCCTGACATAAAAACAACTGGATTCCACCGCCGGTAGAGTGACAAATCCCCCTTCCTGTGGCATAATGAAGCCAACAGAAAGGGGGATTTTTCATGGATATGAAGACAAGCGGAATGTTTATCGCTGCCTGCCGCCGGGAGAAAGGGCTGACACAGCAGCAGCTGGGGGAGCTGCTCGGTGTGACAAACCGTGCTGTGTCAAAATGGGAAAACGGCCGTTCCTTCCCGGATGTCGGACTCCTTGAGTCATTGTGTGACACGCTGGAGATCAGCGTCAGCGAGCTGCTGGCCGGGGAGAAAATCCCGAAGGAAGAATATCCGTTACAGACGGACCGGTTGCTGATCGATGCGCTGGGACTGAAACGGCTGTACGGGATGCAGCTTACCCTGCGGATTCTGACCATTATCGCTGTCCTTCTTTTTGACGTACCCTTTCTGGCCGCGGGGGACCGCTTCCTGCCATCCTGGAACGCCGTGACAGGCATCTGCTGGGGAAGCTGCCTGGTGCTGGCCATCGGCCTTGAGTACCTGGACCGGAGCCTTCCCGCCCGGAAGCTGCGCTACTCCAATCCCTGGCTGGAAGGGCTCTGGGCAGGACTATTTTTCCTGATACTGATGGCTGTAAATCTGCTCCGGGACAACGTTTACTCCTTTTTCCTTGCCTCTTCCCTCAGTGAACGTCTCCTGGTGGCAGGTTTCTTCGTCCTGTGTTTTGTTCTCTGCATCGCGGCAGGCGTTTTCTTCGCGCGCCTGCGCCGGAAAGATCTGAATAAAGAGGAATAATCACTCAGAACAGTTCCTGACAATCCGGATACTCCGGCCGCAGAATTTCCTGCACCCTCCGCACATCAAGAGTCCTCAGATCCAGAGACTCACGGGCCGCCAGAGCGGCAGCCACACCGGCGGCATTTCCCACACCCATGACACTGGGCATGGTACGATGAGCGGCAAAAGCGATCTCATCACTACAGAGCGCCTTGCAGCCGACGATGACGTTGGAATATTCGGCTGAAACCATACTCCCATAGGGAATCGGATAGATCCCGTTTCCTCCGATATCCGTAAACTGTACCGCATGATTCCCGTCATCACGATGAATATCTACCGGATAGCAACCAAATGCCACCGCATCATCAATCTTCCGGGCAGAGATCACATCCTCTCCGGTGAGCTGCTTTAGGCCGCGGATCCGGCGGCGCTCCCGCACGCCGAGCGCCCCTGCCAGGCTGGACAGATAGGCATTCTCCAAACCAGCCATATTGGCCTTCAGGAAAGGGATACTCCGCTCAACCTGCGCCCGGGTCTCCAGGATGCCCCGGGTATAGGACTCCGGATCCTCCACATCGACATTGACCGCCCGGGTTGTGCTGACAGAGATCTCCGTCATCCCCGGCAGCGGACAGGTCGCCAGAATCCGCACCGTCAGCGCGCCTTCCTCCATGCCCTTATCCAGAAGCTCTGCCAGCTTCTCCGGCGCCAGCCCCGCCAGATAACGTTCCAGATCTACATTTCCCAGGCGGTAGATCATCGTCACGCCCTGACGCTTTTCCGGTTCTGTCTTCTCGGTCGTTTCCGGATTCAGCAGATAAAATACTTCTGAATTGCCCGTCGCGTCCACAACAACTTTCCCGGAAACCCAAAATTCGCCATAGGAGTTGTCGATACAGATCTCTACGCCCTCTTCGGTCTGCCGGACTGCTCTGGCCGCGCTCATAAACAGCACGGTGACACCGGCTTCCAGAATCACGTCGTCCAGAATCAGCTTCAGCTCTTCCGGATTGAAGCGGATCCGGTCACAACCGTAAGCCGGATTGGCCGTCATGGGAACATAGCCGTACCGTTTCATCGCGCCCCGCTCGATGCCGCGCTCAACGATTTCCCGGCCGATCTGTGGGAGAACACATCTTCCGTCCCGGGTATAGCTGCCATCCAGCTCGCATACCTCCCCGCAGGTCGCCGTGCCACCGAAACAGATGCCCTTTTCCAGGATAAGCGTACGGGCGCCCTGGCGTGCCGCAGCCACAGCAGCACAGACACCGCCCCAGCCGCCGCCGACCACGATCACGTCATACTTCCGTTCCATCAGCCAAAGGCTCCTTTCGTATCAAGAGTCTCTCCCCGGATGACGGCGCGGATGTCCAGTACGACGTATTCGATCGTACAGAGGAACATAAATGCAAACACAATGATCAGCGCATAGGCATACACGCTCTTCGGCACCGCAAAGATTCCGGAAGTAAATTTCGAAAGAGTGGGGATCGCTTCATAGAAGCAGTAACACAGAACTCCGTAACAGATCAGAACCAGAGTATCCACCACGGCGGCCAGGATTGCCCGCAGCCGACCTGTCACCCTCTTCACGAACACATCTACAACGATATATTTTTTCCGATAACAGACAACGGCGGAACCGAACAGCACCATCGCTGTAAACGCAAATCCGGCCAGCTCTTCCACTCCCAGAATGGGAGAATTCAGGAATTTTCTTCCAATCACCTGGGCGCACAGGGCGATGGGAATAAACACCATGGAAAAATACACAATGGCCGTAAAGACCCAGACGATTGCCTGCTGAACCTTTTTATATAACTGGTACATACTGCCTCCCATTCTTTGATTCGATTTCAGCGGGTCGCGGGACCAGGCACAGAATGCCTGATCCTGAGACCCTGTTGTTTCAATGTTTTCTCCAAAAGCGCTCTGCGCTCTCCGAAGCTTCCTCAACTCATCCCAGTGACTGCAGATAGTCGTACAGGCCTTCGCTCCACAGTCCTTCTGCTTCGCACTCAGCGGCGACATCCGCCATTTTCTCCTGGAAGGATTCCAGATCCGGGTTCTCGTTGATCGTGACACCAGCTTCGACCATAGCAGCTACGCCTTCCTCGACTGCGACATCGTCGTATTCCATATAGGCATCGCAGGCCGCCTCAGCGCACTCCAGAAGAATCTGCTGTGTCTCCTCAGTCAGCTGCTGGAAAGTGGTCTCATTCATACCCATGCAGTAAATGGAGTACAGATGATTGGTATAGGTAATATAGGAAGCCACCTCATGATAGGAATTGCTGTAGATCGATCCCAGCGGGAATTCAGTCGCATCGATCATACCATCCTTAAATCCCATATATACATCGCCGGATTCCAGGGTGATACAGTTGACGCCGATGGCCTGCCAGGTCTTGGTGTACAGAGTCAGCGACGGCACACGCATATTGACATTCTCCAGATCCTCGGCGCTGTTCACCGGCATCGTGGAAACGACGACACGGGGGCTGCCGATTCCGTCCACAGCCAGCAAACGTACACCATCTTCCTCGATCAGGCTTGCTTCAATTTCCGCCTCTTTATCGCTCTCCAGGAACGCCTGCAGCTGCTCCTCACTGGATACGCTGAATCCCAGTCCCAGGACGTTCCAGTCGCTCTGCAGCGTCATATACCAGTCCAGCGTCTGCCAGCTCAGGTCGATGGTTCCCTCCAGAAGCTGTTCGCTGATCTCATCGGAAGAGCCCAGCTGTCCCGCCGGATAATAGTCAATGGTTACCAGACCACCGGTCTTCTCCTCAACCATTTCCACGAAATCATTGGCCGCCAGATCGCCGGGAGCTCCTACGGCAATCACACTGGCAAGCTTCAGAGTAACAGCCTCCTGACCACCAAGATCTCCCACCTCCGTGGTATCTCCGGCGGTCTCGCCTGCCGCTTCCGACTCTTCGTCCGCTGCGGACGTATCAGAGTCAGCCGCTGTTGTCTCCGCAGCCGCTGTCGTCCCGGTGTCAGATGAGCTTCCGCAGGCAGTCATGGACGCTGCCAGCAAAAGAGCCATAACAATGGCAGTGATTCGGTACTTTTTCATTTCTTCGTTCCTCCTTGTTTGGATGTAAATTGGTAAAAATGATTCGGTTCTTTATGGACCGAAAGTTCCCCGTGTCAGGTTGCATTTCTGCGGCATCCCCTTTACGACCCCACTCCGAACAGGAGGTTGGGCAGCCACGTAACCAATCCCGGAACATAGGTGATCAGCAGCAGCGCGACAAAGAGAGCACACAGCGCCGGAAGCACTGCCTTCACGACCCGTTCAAAGGGTAGTCCGGAGACGGTTGTCATAATGTACAGATTCCATCCCACCGGCGGAGTCAGGAGACCCAGCGTCAGGTTCAGGGTAATCATGATGCCCAGATGGACCAGGTTCAGGTCATACATCGAAGCCAGCGTCACGATCACCGGCGTCATGATCAGCAGCGACGCGTTGATGGAAAGAAACATACCCATGATCAGGAAAATAATATTGATCAGCAGCAGGATCACATATTTATTGGCGCCCATGGTATATAAAGCATTGGCTACCATACTGGGGATATTTGCCAGCGTCACCGTCCAGTCAAACAGACTGGAAGCCATCACGATGAAACAGATCTGCGCCATCGTCACCATCGAGCTGTCCAGACAACGCCGGAAATCCTTTACATTAAAACCTCTCTCATAAACACAATTGAGGATCGTGGCATAGACCACGGCCACCGCACCTGCTTCTGTTGCTGTACAAACACCGGTGCAGATTCCCAGAATCAGAATGAGCGGCGTCAGCATGGGGAAAAACGCTTCGATCGTGGCATGGAGTTTTTCCTTCGCCGTCGTTCTCTCTCCCTTCGGCAGGGGATGTTTGCGGCCGTACAGCCACACATAGATGCAAAGCACCAGACCCATGAGACAGCCGGGAATCAGTCCTCCCATGAACAGCCGGGAAATGGATACTTCTGCCGCAACGGCATACACGATCAGCGTGTTGCTCGGAGGGATGATGGGACCGATGCTGGAAGAGGAAGCCGTAATAGCTACCGCAAACTCTTTATCATAACCGGCATTGTCCATGGCATCCATTTCAATCTTTCCGAGACCGGCCGTATCTGCGATGGCCGATCCGCTCATTCCCGCAAAAAGCATGCTGGCCAGAACATTGACATACGCCAGACCGCCCTTTACATGCCCGATAAAGGCCAGCGGAAATTTGAACAGTCTCTCCGTCACACCGCCGTTATTCATGATCTCAGCCGCCAGAATAAACAGGGGCAGAGACAACAGAGACGTACCAGTCACACCGTTTACCACCTTGGAAGCCACATTGGCCAGACTCAGCGACGGCTCCAGAAATATATAGATCAGAGACGAGCCGAACATGGTGACCGCCACCGGAGCCCCCAGTACCATGAGAACAACAAAGGATATCAACAATGCAGCAAGAGCCATACTTCTCCTCCTTTTCCCGTCCGTATGTCGGTTCTCTTCTTCTGTCATGCAGTCAAAAATGTTCCGAATACAGATGCTTCCCTTTCGATTTGTTTTGTCACATATATATCATGTTTATCATTTCATAGCAATTCCATTATTTTTCTTTTCTATTCACTTTCGGAATACCCGCCATTCATTCCACAGAAAAAAGAGGGACAAAGCCCTCTTCTTTCTGCCGCAGATCAGAGTCTGCATCTCTGTTCATATTTATCTCTGTGTCTGATAGGAAGTGAAAAACTGGTGAAAACAGGCCTCTGTCCGTCCGGCCGTTTTCGGTTCCAGCAGCACCGTATCCCGGTGGATCGGGTCGCGCATACTGACGGCCACGACGCCCTTCATCTGCCGGATCACCTTCCGCGAAAGAAGCGCCACCCCATAATTCTCAAGAATCATTCCCCAGATACTGTCTGTGCCGTTTGTCTCAAAAGCGATCTTCGCCTGACAGCCGTGTGCCTGCATCGTTTCCTTTATAATACGGTTCGAGCTGAAGCTGTGATCCAGAATGATCAGGTTCTCCCCGTCAAGATCGCGCCATTCCACATTTTTATACCCGGCCAGGCGATGGTTTTTATTAACCGCCAGATGATAGTGATCCCGTACCAGTGTCGTGGAGAAGTACCTTTCCAACGGAAAATCTGCCAGATTCCCCCGACCGGAATAGTAAATGTGAGCAATAAAGGCGACATCGATCTCTTTCTTCTGCAGCATCTCCAGCAGCGTCCGGGTGTCCTTTTCCTCGAATTCCACATGGATCTCAGGATGTTCCCTCATAAACGCCGTAATGGGCGCCATCGCCCCGACCTTCTGCAGATGATCCACCCCGCCGATACGCAGAGCCTGACTCGTCTGATATTTCTCCAGCCTGGACAGAATATCCTGCCAGGAACCCCAGATTGTTTTCATATCGTCATAAATCTCACGGCCGGCCTCTGTCAGCACAACCTTGCGGGTATGCTGTGAATTTCTCTCCAGAAGCTGTACGCCCAGTTCCCTTTCCATCTGCAGGATGTGCTTGGACACCGAGGACTGCGACAGAGAAATCTGCTCCGCCGCCAGTGAAAAATTCTGATTCTCCACCACACTGAGAAAGCACTCAATCTTTGTTAAATCCATCTTTCTGCATCGCTTCTTTCTTCATTCGCCCTTCACGCAGTCTCTTATTCTTTCATCTTCCGATTTGTCTTCGCATCTCGTATCATACATTTCTTATTTATAACACATCATAGCAAAAGCCACCGAGAAAGTCCAGCCTCTCTTTCACCGGCCAAATAAGACTTTTTCCCGGTTTGCAGTGTGATAAATCCATCACGCAGATGGAAAATTGACCTGTTTTACGGCGATATTGACCGAAATATCTTTTGACCCGCCTCCCTTTTTGTGGTATATATGGAAAAACATAAAAGAACCTATATCGAAATACCATTCGCGAACACGGTAAGCAGCCCGCAGGGCGGAAAGGGGGAGCCGTATGAGCCAGCCATATTATGAAACATTTCACGAAATCAGCGAGATGGGGATCCACATCGCCTATCACACCGTACCCGGCGGATATCATCCGCTGCACTGGCATGAGGAGCTGGAGATTCTGTATCCGTTAAACGGAGAGACGGACATCACCGTCGAGGGGCAGAAATACCGCATTCCCCGGCAGAATGTTCTGGTCGTCAATCCCAGGCAGCTCCACAGCTCCTACTATCACGGAGCGGCCTGTATGTTTCTGTGCATCCATATTTCCGAGAAACTTCTGAAAAAATATATGCCGGATATCGAACTGTATCACATTCACTGCTGCCCGGAGGCCATCGATGAGGAGCAGCTTCCCGCTTATCGGGAGATCTGCGGAAAACTGGAGGAACTGACAAAACTCTATATCCGGGAACCGGCGGCCGCCTCGGTGGAATCCGAAGGACTGACACTCCAGATTCTCGCGCTGCTCATCCGCCATTTCTCCGTCCGCACGGCGGCGCCGGAGCTGACGCAGGTGAGTCCGCTGACCAGCCGCCGTCTTCGGGAAATCGTCACCTACGTGGAGGAGCATTTCCGGGAGCCTGTCTCGCTGAGCGGGATCGCCGACCACCTGGGGCTGAGCCGGGAGTATTTCTGCCGCTTCTTCCGGCAAAATATGGGCACCTCCTTCCTGCGCTATGTGAATGAGGTGCGGGTCGCTCACATCTACCAGGATCTGCTGCGCACCGACACGCCGGTGGCCGATCTGGCGGAGGAGAACGGCTTCACCAACCAAAAACTCTTCAACCGCATTTTCAAGGAAATCTATGGCTGTACCCCTTCTTCGGTGCGAAAAACGAAGGCGGAGAGCTGACCGTGCCCCGACCGGGACAGGGAAGCTCTCCGCTTTTCTTAATACACAGGGCGCCGTCACTCGAACTGCGCGTGATACAGCCGGCTGTAGAAGCCCTTCTTTGCCATCAGGCTCTCATGGGTCCCCTGCTCCACCACGTCGCCGCCGTCCACAACCAGGATGCGGTCCGCATTCCGAATCGTCGAGAGGCGGTGCGCGATGACAAAACAGGTCTTGTCACGCATCAGCGCCCTCATGGCGTCCTGAATCTCCTGCTCGGTACCGGTGTCCACATTGGAGGTCGCCTCGTCCAGAATCAGCATCCGGCAGTCATAGAGCATGGCCCGCGCGATGGTGAGAAGCTGCTTCTGGCCCTTGGAGATATTGCCGCCGTCCTCGCTGATCACGGTCTGATATCCCTGCGGCAGACGCATGATGAAGGGATGGATGTGAGCCGCCCGCGCCGCAGCTTCCACTTCTTCCTGCGTGGCATTCTCTTTTCCATAAGCAATATTTTCAAAAATCGTCCCCCGGAACAGCCAGGTATCCTGAAGAACCATCGCGTACGCGCTCCGCAGACTGGCCCGCGTATAGTCGCGGATATCCCGGCCGTCCACCAGAATCTCTCCCTCATCCACGTCATAGAATCGCATCAGCAGATTGATGATGGTCGTCTTTCCGGCTCCGGTAGGGCCGACGATGGCGATGAGTTTCCCGGCATCCGCCCGCAGAGTCAGATCGTGCAGGATACGGCGTTCCGGCTCGTAGCCGAAGCTCACGTGACGCAGCTCCACATCGCCCCGTACCTCCGTCAGCGTCCGCGCCTGCGAGCGATCGGCGGTCTCCTCCTCTTCCTCCAGCAGCTTAAACACCCGCTCGACCGCAGCCAGCGCAGAGAAAAGCTCATTGATGATGTTAGCGATCTCATTGATCGGCCCGGAAAATTTCCGGGAATACAGAACGAAGGAAGAGATCTGTCCCAGTGTCACATTTCCTGCCATATACAGCACACAACCCAGCATGGAGATCAGACCCAAAGAAATATTGTTGATACAGCCCATGGTCGGTCCGATGGACACACCGTAATACTCCGCGTCATAGTAGGCGTCGGCAGCGTCCCGGTTCACCCGGTCGAACGCGTCTCCGATCGCACCTTCATAAGCGTAAGCCTGAATCGTCTTCTGACCGGTGAGCTTCTCCTCCACGAATCCGTTCATCACGCCGTACTGCGCCGACCGCTTCCGGTAACGGGGCTGCGTCTTTCCCCGCATATACACGGTGTAACCCACGGAAACCGGGATGGTGACCAGAACCACCACCGACAGCCCCGGCGAGATAACCAGCATCATACAGAAGGAACCGACCACCGTCACGATGCTCGTCAGAATCTGTGTCACATCTGTGGCCAGACAGGTACAGACTACGTCAATGTCATAGGACACACGACTGATGATGTCCCCGGCCTGATTCTGATCAAAATATCCCACCGGCAGCCGCATCAGTTTGTCAAACACATCCCGCCGCATGTTCTGTCCGACCTGCTTGCTGACATACATCATCACCAGATTGATGGCCAGAGTCATCAGCGAGGAGATAACATAGCACAGAAGCATCCGTTCCGCATAGTAAAAAACTCTCTCAAAATTCACCTGTCCGGCTCCAGCCGCTGCCTCATTGATGGCGGATCCCGCCAGACTCGGCCCCAGAAGAGCCAGCACATTCGAAATGATACAGAGTACCACCACAAAGAGCAGAATCCAGCGCCAGGAGAACAGATACGAGAGCAGCTTCCGCAGCGTTCCCCGCGCATCCTTCGGCTTTTTCATCACAGAAACCTTCGCCATCTCTCATCCCTCCCCCATCTGATGCTGATAGATCTCCCGATATGACGGGCAGTCCCGCAGTAGTTCCTCATGCGTTCCATATCCCAGAACCTGTCCTTCATCGAGAACCAGGATGTCGTCAAGATTCATGATGGAGCTGACGCGCTGCGCCACGACGATGGTCGTTGTCTCCCGGTATTTCTCCCAAATCGTCTTCCGCAGAATGGCATCGGTCCGGTAATCAAGCGCGCTGGAGGAGTCATCCAGGATCAGAATGTCCGGCTCCCCGGCCAATGCCCGGGCAATCAGCACCCGCTGCCGCTGGCCGCCGCTGAGATTGGCGCCGCGGATGGCCGCCTGATGTTGATAGGTATCCGCATAATTCTCAATAAATTCTGCAGCGCAGGCATCGCCCGCCGCCTCCCGGATCCGCTCCTCTTCCACATTTCGCCCGAAATCAATGTTCTCCCCCAGAGATTCGGCAAAAATCACGTCGTTCTGAAATGCCACGCCGAATTTCCGGTGCAGGTCGTCGGGCTCATAAGAGCGCACATCCCGTCCATCCACGAAGACATGCCCCTCGGTCGCGTCATAGAAACGTATCAGCAGGTTCACGATCGTGGTCTTCCCGCAGCCGGTAGCTCCGATGATTCCCAGCGAGCCGCCCTTCTTCACCGTAAAGTCGACATCTAAGAGGCTCATATGCTCCTGCTTCCTCGTCTCCCGTTCCCCGTAGCAGAAGGACACATGGTCGAAGACTATATATCCCTCCCGTTTAGTTCCGGGCGTTTCTTTTGCCGGCAAAACCCCCAGACCTAGCGGCTGGGCAATGACCTCGGCGATACGACGGGAAGACGCGTTGGCCTTGGACATCATCATAAAGAGGCGGTTCAGGCCGTTGACGCCCATGAGGATCATATTAAAATATGTAAGAAAGGCCAGAATCACGCCGGGCTTCGTCAGACCGTTGTTCACGCGAATCGCACCCACGACCACTACCAGCGTCAGTCCGATGTTCAGCGACAGCGTCATCAGAGGGCCCGGCAGCGCCATGATCATACTGGCCTTCCGGTCTCTGCGGGTCAGGGTCTCGTTGGCTCCGGCAAAGCGCTGCTCCTCATAGGATTCCTTCGAGAGAGCCTTGACCACGCGAATCCCGGAAATATTTTCCCGCAGGATACGCACCACGTCATCCAGTCCTGCCTGCACCTTCTCATACAGAGGGATTCCCCGCACAGATACCGCAATGGTGATCGCCACCATGATCGGCGCGATCACGCAGAGGATGGCCGCCAGACCGCGGTCCATGGTCATAGTGACGGTGATACCGCCGATCAGCATGATTGGGGAACGGATCCCCATGGTCTGGAAGGAACGCAGGAAATCCTGCACATTATAGGAATCTGAGGTCATCCTAGACGTGAGCGACGGCAGTCCAAAGACGTCCGTCTGCTCACCGGAGAGGTTCAGGGAATGCCAGAACAGATCCCGGCGGATATCATAGGTGGCCTGCATGGCGTTACGCACGCTGAGGCGGTTGACACCTACATTGATCGTGCGCACCAGCACTGCCAGGGCCAGCATGATAATGCCCCAGAATATTACCCGCCGCAGATCCTTCGCAGGCGCCACCTCGTCAACCATATATTCCATCACATAGGGAATCATCAACTCCAGCACCGTAGCCACCAGCTTCAGCACCATACAGAGAATCACCATGAAACGGACTTTCTTCAGATAATAAAACATCTGCTTCATTCGCCTATGCCCCCTCCCAGCTGTCAAGGAGCCGCTCCAGCAGACGTGTCATCTGCTCCATTTCCTCCCCGGAAAGAACCTGATAGCTCTCCCGCATCCAGGTATCACGATCCGTCCGCTGCACTTCTTTCCCCGCTTCCGTCAGATGCAGCGTCACACGCCGTCTATCATCCTCATCCCGCTGCCGCTCCACCAGTCCCTTGCGTTCCAGCTTGGAAATCAGTTCACTGACGGAGCCCGGCTGAATATTCAGCGACTCCTGAATATCCTTCTGACTCATGGTTCCGTTCTCCTCCAGGAGCCGCAGCACCATCCGCTGGCGCTGCCCTGCCGAATGGTGGTACAGATAGTGGCCGCAGCGGCGCAGGCTGCGATTCAGCCGTTCTTCCGGCGTCCGTGGTTCCGGGCATCGATGTTCACTCATTTTTTCCTGCCTGACATGATCGTACATCTTTGCAACTTCCTCCGTATATTTCGGCAAATCTATCCCTCATTCATTTTTTCGGTACCTAAACAATACCTCTCCTTCACAAAAATGTCAAGGTGCCTAATCATTATGACTTTATTTTCTCGTTTGTATTTTTATTAACTCGTAAAAATATTTATATAAATCTGTTGACAAATTATTTTTCCGTGCTAGAATAAAGACAGCTTCCAGAGAAAGGAGATCTGCCATATGAAGAAAAGCGTCTACAGCCTGGTTCTGTCGGATGACGTCGTGCGCGCCATCGATCAACTGGCTTATGAAAACAATACAAGCCGTTCCAACCTGATCAACCAGATCCTGGCCGAGCGGGTCTCTCTGGCCACGCCGGAGATGCAGATGCGCAATATCTTTGACTCCATGGAGAAGCTGATGGACGAAACCTTTCAGATCCTCAATCAGTCTTCGGATTCCATGGTTTCCATCCGCAGTCCCCTGCGTTACAAATACAAGCCCACCCTGCGCTACAGTCTGGAGCTGTACCGCAGCGCCGGACCGGCGACCGGACGACTGAAGATCTCCTTCCGCACACAGAACCGTCAGCTGATCGACACGCTGAACGATTTCTTCACCATCTGGATTGCTCTGGAGAGCCACTATCTCGCACGGTATTTTCCCGAGGGAATTGAATATCTGCAGGAGGACGGCCGTCTGACCCGAGAGCTGTATCACCCGGTCAATCTTCCCGCCTGCTCCGGGGAGGATGTGGGGGAGGCCATCGCCTCCTATATCAAGATGCTCGACGGCTGCATCAAGGAATATTTTGCTAATCTGGCACTTCCGGCCAGCACACTGGCCGAGCGCATAGAGAACCGCTATCGAACCTGCCTCACCGATCCGAATTATATCGTGATCTGAGGGGAAACATGATAATGCACAGGATCGTGCAGAAACCGACTGTTTACACATTCCGCGATCCGTGCAGACGAAAACGAAATATAGAAGGAGGCACAGACTATGAATGCACAGAAATTTACGCAGAAATCCCTGGAAGCGATCCAGGAAGCCCAGAATGTCGCCATCCGCAACCAGAACAGTCAGATCGAGGAGATGCACCTGCTTTCCGCCCTGCTGACGCAGGAGGACGGGCTGATCCCCCAGCTGTTTACACGAATGACCATCGATCCACGCGAGGTTCTCTCCCGGGTGGACTCCCTCATTGCTTCCTATCCCAAGGTCTCCGGCGACAGCGCCAACCTGTACCTGTCCCAGACCCTGAACCGGGCCCTGACCGGCGCGGAGGACACGGCGAAGAAGATGAAGGACGAATATGTCTCCGTGGAGCATCTGATGCTGGCCATGATGGAGACGCCTGATAAGGACATGAAGGAGATTATGAATACCTTCAGCATCAGCAGCAAGGAATTCCAGAAGGCCCTGCAGGGAATCCGCGGCAACGCCCATGTGACCAACGAGAACCCGGAGGAGACCTACGACGTTCTCAGCAAATACGGCCAGGATCTGGTGGAGATGGCGAAAGAGAACAAGCTGGACCCGGTCATCGGCCGTGACAGCGAGATCCGCAACGTCATCCGTATCCTGTCCCGGAAGACGAAAAACAACCCGGTCCTCATCGGTGAGCCCGGCGTCGGCAAGACGGCCATCGCGGAAGGACTGGCGCAGCGGATCGTCGCCGGTGACGTTCCTACAAACCTCAAAGACCGCAAGATCTTCTCTCTCGATATGGGAGCGCTGCTGGCCGGCGCCAAGTACCGGGGCGAATTCGAAGAACGTCTCAAGGCTGTCCTGGAGGAGATCCGCAAGAGCGAGGGTGAGATCATTCTCTTCATCGACGAGCTGCACACCATCGTGGGAGCTGGCAAGACCGACGGTGCCATGGACGCCGGCAACCTGTTAAAGCCCATGCTGGCCCGGGGCGAGCTGCACTGCATCGGCGCTACGACACTGGATGAATACCGCCAGTACATCGAGAAGGACGCGGCGCTGGAGCGGCGGTTCCAGCCGGTGCAGGTGAATGAGCCCACGGTGGAGGACACCATTTCCATCCTGCGGGGACTGAAGGAGCGCTATGAGGTCTTCCACGGTGTAAAGATTCACGACCAGGCCCTCATCGCCGCCGCCACCCTCTCCGACCGCTACATCAGCGACCGTTTCCTGCCCGACAAGGCCATCGACCTGGTCGACGAGGCCTGCGCCATGATCCGCACCGAGATGGATTCCATGCCCACCGAGCTGGATGAGCTCTCCCGGAAGATCATGCAGCATGAGATCGAGGAGGCGGCCCTGAAGAAGGAGGATGACCGGCTGTCCCAGGAGCACCTGAAAGACATCCAGAAGGAACTGGCGGAGATGCGCGCGCAGTTCCACGCCATGAGAGCGAAATGGGAAAATGAGAAATCCGGCATCGGCCGCGTACAGAAGCTGCGTGAGGAGATCGAACAAGTAAATGCCGAGATTGAGCAGGCCGAACGGAATTATGACCTGAATAAAGCTGCCGAACTGAAATACGGCCGCCTGCCCGCCCTGCGCAGCGAGCTGGCGCAGGCCGAGGCCGACGGCGAAGCCGCCAAATCCTCCGACTCCCTGCTCCGCGACAAGGTCACGGAGGAAGAGATTGCGCGGATCGTCGCCCGCTGGACAGGCATCCCGGTCTCCAAGCTCATGGAGGGCGAGCGCGAAAAGCTTTTAAATATGGAAAACATCCTGCATCAGCGGGTCATCGGCCAGGACGAGGCTGTGGAGAAGGTCAGTGAGGCGATCCTCCGCTCCCGGGCCGGGATCCAGGATGCCAACCGCCCGCTGGGCTCCTTCCTCTTCCTGGGACCGACCGGTGTCGGCAAGACCGAGCTGGCCAAGGCCCTGGCGCAGGCCCTTTTTGACGACGAACACAATATCATCCGCATCGATATGAGCGAATATATGGAGAAATTCAGCGTCAGTCGTCTGATCGGAGCGCCTCCCGGATACGTGGGTTACGAGGAAGGCGGCCAGCTGACAGAGGCCGTGCGCCGGAAGCCCTACTCAGTCATCCTCCTGGATGAGGTAGAGAAGGCACACCCGGATGTGTTCAATATCCTGCTGCAGGTGCTGGACGACGGGCGGATCACCGATTCGCAGGGCCGCACCGTAGACTTTAAGAATACGATCATCATCCTGACCAGCAACCTCGGCTCCCAGTATCTTCTTGAGGGCATCCAGCCGGATGGGACGATCTCCCCGGAAGCACTGGATCAGGTGGACCTCCTGTTGAAGCAGCAGTTCCGTCCGGAGTTCCTGAACCGTCTCGACGAGATCATCTGCTATAAGCCCCTCCGCCGGGAAGAGATCCGTCAGATCGTCGATCTGCAGATCAAAGACCTGCAGCGGCGGTTGGATAACAAGCAGCTGAAGGTTCAGGTCACTGACGAAGCGAAGGATGCCATCATCGAGAAGAGCTATGACCCCAACTTCGGCGCCCGCCCCATCAAACGGTATATCCAGGGGAAAGTAGAGACTCTGCTCGCCCGGAAGATCATCGCCGGAGATGTCTCCGAGGGAGATACCCTGACCGTGGATGCCCGCGGGACGGAGCTGTACCTGCGGTAAGACCATTCCGCTGATCTCCCACCGGGCTTTGATGCCCGCATGAACGCAAAAACATTTTCTTTCGACACGAAGCCGACTGATTATCTCACCGAAGAAATCAGCCGGCTTTTTTGAATTAAAAAAATGTGTCTCTAAAGTCATAATTATTATGTTTCTAAAAATTGACGCTGTTGTTTCAGGATGCTAAGATTCACTCGGGAAGATATAAATAAACTCATCTGAAACAGGGGGGAAGAAAGGATATGCCTTGAACAACAAGCTATTACGGGCAGCCACACTTCTTCTTATTCTTTCTGCGGCTTTGAGCGGCTGTGCAGCAGATGCGGAGGAAACGACAGCAGGTTCTGCCAATGAGTCTGCCACAGAATCCGCCGCCGAAACCATTGAGGAGACGGAAGCGATTGAAACGTCAGAGACATCAACACTTGAAGCGGGCGTTTACATCAACGGTCGCCTGGTTGAACTGGAGGATGACTCGACTGTCGATCTGGATCTTCTGAGCGTGGAGAACGGAATCACAGTCACTGTCGTGAAAGAGGACGACGAACAGGTTCTGGTCAACGGGGAAGAGGTCGAGAGCACTCTTTCGCTCGATATAACGGCGATTACCCGGGAAGACGTTCTGGAAATCGAGGTGACCGACGAGGAAGACACCCTCACCTGCACCGTCAACCTGATGCCCTCGGACTTCGGGGATTTCACGACCGAAGGTGAATCCCAGACCGGCGGGGACTATTATCTGTCCACCTATGATGAAGACACCAACTATATCTTCAAGCTGGACAGCTCCGGCAACCTGATTTTCTACAAGGAAACCGGCGACAACGCACTGGACTTCCGCAAGGTATACAACAGCGACGGCGAAGTGCGCTATACCTACCTGCAGTATCTGGAGAATTCCTTCTGCGGCATTTCCGGAATCAACCCCGGCTGTGTCGTTGTCATGGATGAAAATTACGATGTCATCGACGAGCTGTACTATCAGACCGAAGACGGCGAAGACCGCATGGTCGACCCGCACGGCTTCATTTATCTGGATGACGGACACTATATCCTCACGTCCTATGTAGATGAAGTCGTGGAAGACATCCCCGAAGATCTGGAGGCCACCGACAACAGCGCCTATCTGGCCGTGCTGTATGTGCAGGAAATTCAGGATGGCGAGGTCCTGTGGGAATTCTGCAGTCGGGATTACGAATCCTTCCTCTACGCCACCACCGCGGTCACCTGGTCTGAGTCGACCGATTCCTGTTACGATTACATGCACTTTAACTCCATGTACATCGATGAAGACGACCATCTGCTGATTTCCTGCCGGAACATCAACTCCATCCTCAAGCTCAGCCGGGAGACCGGAGAGCTCGTCTGGATCCTCGGCGGCACGGAAGACGAATTCGGACTGACAGACGACCAGCTGTTCTCCAAGCAGCATTCCATCATCGTCACGGCGGACGGAAGCTATATGATCTTCAACAACGCCAACGATGAAGTGTCAGCGGGAACCACCGAGTCCTCTTCCATCATTCGTCTCAAAGTGGACGAAAGCACCATGGAAGTCACCGAATACACCGAATACGAGACGGACTTCTATTCCAACTACATGGGATCGATCCGTGAGCTGGACTCCGAAGAAGGCATCTACCTGTGGGCTGTCGGCGGCAATTATTCCGGGGAAATACCGGAGTATTCCATGGTCGAATACAGCGAGACGGACGGTGTTCTTTTCACCTTCCGCTTTGATGAAGGAAGCCGCAAGCTGTACTGCGCAAATAAGTGTGAATGACCCGGAGCTTTCCTGAACGAGGGAAAAGAATCCTTCTCAGAACAACACAAAAGGAACGGAAGAAAATCTCCGTTCCTTTTGTGTTTGTTGCTTTGTCTGCTCCAGAAAAAGTGGTTCTTTATCCCCTACTATAGAAATAAAGACAGCCTCTTCCCTACACAGCAGTGATGCAGGCTTCTCCCTGTCGATCAGATCGCAGTCCAGCCGCCGTCCACAGACAGAAGCTGACCGGTCGTGTAGGTAGAAGCATCCGAGCAGAAATACAGAACCGCACCGTCCAGCTCGCCGTCGCGTCCGGCCCGGCCCATGGGGCAACGCATCTCAATGACCTTCTTAAATCCGTCATCATCAATGACATCTCCCGTCATCTCTGAAGGGAAGTACGCGGGTCCGATGGCGTTCACCGTAATGCCGTATTTCGCCCACTCCACGGCAAGCTGCTTTGTCATCATCTCGATGCCGCCCTTTGTGGTCGCATACGCAGACAGAGGAAGCTCACACATGCCGACGGTGGAATGAATGGAGCCGGTCATAAGGATTTTTCCATAACCGCGCTGAATCATACCGCTCGCGACTTCTCTTGAGAAATAATAGGGAGCAAAAAGATTGACCCGCATCATGGTTTCCCAGATCTCATCCGACTGATTCTCCGCTTTGTCAAACAGACCCAGTCCGGCGTTATTGCAGAGGATATCGATCTTACCAAAATATTCCCCCATATTACTGCTCTCTCTGCTCTTTGCGGTACTGATTCGGCGTCATGCCGTATTTTTTCTTAAACGCGAGAATCAGCCGCCGGTCATCCGTGAATCCGTTTTCCATGGCAACCTGATACACCGTCTTATCCGTGCGCACCAGATCGATTTTCGCCTTACCCAGGCGGTAATCGGTCACATAGCCGGTGAAGGTAAGGCCGGTGCATTTTTTAAAATAAACGCAAAAATACTCCGGGCTGAAATAGAACTTCTCCGCCACCTCTGCCTACGTCAGAGGCTCCTGATAGTGTTCCTCCACATATTGCAGAACGCCGCGGATTCGTTCGATATTCTTCAAAGAATTGACCCGGTCCACTGCGTTCCGGGCAACCGTTCCTTCCTGACTCAGACGATACAGAAGCTCCAGGGCAAGGCTTTGCGCATACAAATAATCAAACTCATTCTGTTTCAGCTCTTCCTGATAAGTGATGATTCTTTCCATGCATCCGAGAAGTGCTGCTGAAGCCTGCTCTCTTTCATTCGTAAAATAGATATCCTGGTACTGTGGAAAACACTTCTCGAGAAAAGGCCTGCTGATAGTAACAAGATACGCGACAACTTCCGAATGATCACGCAGGGCAGGATCCGGAATCGTATTGTGAACGAACTCCGAATTGACCACAAGCACGCGTCCCGGAATCCCTTCGAAGCATTTTCCCTGGATATAGTGCAGGTTTCGCCCTTTTATCGTATAGACAACCTCAAGATCCTCGTGCCAGTGCGGCTGATAGATATACATACCCTCACTGTCCGATTTCAACTTTCGGAATACCAATGGCATTCCTTTATACTCAAAAAATTCATGTTTCACGGCAGATGTTTTCACGACGGAACTCCCCTTGTGACAAATCTTCGATTCCTCACAAGGATATCATCCGTTATTGAAAAAGACAACAATCGTCGTCTTTTTACACCGATACAGACCATTCCTCCAGGGTACTAATTTTGCGCCCCCGCCAAAACTGACGGAGGCGCATTTGAAAATACTGCGGAAACTACCTTAACAGAGGCTTCCATTCTTCCAGATCTGTTCTTTTGAATAAACAATGTTACCGGAACCGCCGTCAAGCCGCCCGTTCGGTCCCATAGCTTTGGCAATCAGGCCCTTCGCTCCCCGGAACTCCATGGGAAGATCGTCCGTCCGCCCGGCCTTGATATCCTCACAGACCGCAATGCATCCCTGAATGATATCAATGGGAGATTCCCCGTTTCCATGGGATGCGAGGATGCGATCATATTTCCCGGCGGTCTCCTGGTCGAGCTTCTTCAGGTTTTCCTCATAATGCTCGATCGACAGCGAATAGTTCTCATGCAGGAAGGTGAAACCGTTGCAGGCATCTCCCAACAACAGAATGCGGGCATTTTTCATCAGCATCACCACGCTTCCCTTTGTATGGTCCGGCAGGTCATAAATCTCGATCACCTCCCTGCCCAGGTCGAAGCAATCGCCGCCCTTCATATCGCGGTACAAGTAGAAAGGCGCCGTAGGAATATAATCCTCCTCCGTAACAGTCACACCCTTGTCAGCCAGGGCCATCCCCTCGTGGCGAAATGCGCTGTCTCCATGCGGCCCATAGATATATTCATCAACGCGGTTCATATAGACTTCGCAGTCCATGAATTCGCCGCTGCCCATCGCATGATCTGTATGACCGTGGGTGATAAGCACAATCAACGGTTTATCCGTCAGTTGATTCACCGAGGCCCGAAGGCTCCCGTAGCCGCTGCCGGTGTCGATCAGGGCAGCCCGCTCATCTCCCTCTACCAGATAACAGAGCTCCGTGCAGACTGCATAGATCCGTGTAATCCGATCGGTCACTTTTTCTGTGCGAAACGTAATCATAAACTTCTTCCTCCTGGTAAAAATCTTTTTCCCACATCATTTATCAGACAGTTTTTTAGAATGTTTTTTGAATGTGTATTGCCTCACTCCAACAGCCGATCTACCCGCAGCTCGCCCCAGCCCTGCCCGTCTCCCGCGAGCGGCATGCTACTCTCCTGCAGCTTCCGTTTCACATCCACGTTACTGTATGCGGGATATTTCTCCAGCAAAAGCGCAATGGCGCCTGAAACCATGGGAACCGCCATCGAGGTGCCGCTCTTTGCCGTATACCAGGAACGGCGCCGACCAGACTGCGGACAACAGGAAACCACGTCCAGACCCGGTGCCAGAATCTCCGGTTTCACCGCACATCCCTTTGCAGGACCACGCCCTGAAAAGCGGGCTGCTCTTTCCACTTCATGAAAGCTGTCGGAACTCTCTGCCTGCGAGCAGCCCACGGTAATGATCCTGCAGCTGACGCCCGGCGTGGTCACTGACCCGGGAGCCGGGCCGTTGTTGCCGGCGGCGGCCACCACGACCAGCCCCTGATCCCAGAGACGCTCCACCTCCGTGAGAAGAAGCGCGTTCTCCGCCTCATTCTCCTGCCCCGTGCCGCCCACGGAAATATTTACGATACGAATGCCATACTGCCCGGCATGCAGACTCAGCCACCGCAGTGCCTGCACCAGGTCAGCGATCCGCCCGCCTCCCTGCCGGTCCAGTACCTTTAGCACCGTCAGATCGGCGCCCGGCGCCATCCCCCGATAGCGGCCGCCGGACATCCGTCCGTTCCCGGCCAGAATTCCGGCGATATGCGTACCGTGGCCGTTATCATCATAACACGCTGAAGAAGAAAACGGGTGTACGAAATCCATAAATCCCTTCACCCGCCCCTCCAGATCCGGGTGAGCCGCACAGCCCGTGTCCAGCAGCGCAATCCCTGTCCCGCGCCCGGTCCGGCCCTGCCGCCACACCGACTCCGCATGAATCCGTTTATAGTATTCCATCGTTCAATGACGTATTAATTCCTTCAGAGAATACTCTATCTTATGCGTAGCCGATTCCAGACGTGGCTGATTTATACTCTGGCTGATTCATCAGAATCTGTACCGCCCCTTTCCGCAGCCGGTCACAGGGGAAACCAGATTGCTTTGTCTCATTTTTTTTAACAAATCTCTGGCAGCCGACTCTGAGAGCCCGAGAGTCGCGACTATGTCTGATCTGCCAAACACTTCATTGGCCAGAGCATGGTACAAAAAAACGATATTTTCTCTGGTCTTTTTGGTGTAATGAGTTTCCCTCAGTTTATTCCTCAGCAGTTGTTCTCCATTAAAAACGGATGCTTCTCTCACTTCACCGGGCAAATTGTTTTCTGAACTGGCTGCCTGATCATCAGAAACAGGCTGTTTTTTGTTTGAACGGGCTGTTTTTGGAGCTGCGACAGGCTGTTTTTCGCCCGAATGGGCTGTTTCCAGGGTTACAACAGACTGATTTTCCAGGAAGTCCGGATGAATCGGAATTTCTACTGTCACTGCACGCCGGTCTTCATCTGTATAAAACCGGGCTTTGGGAGAGCCATTGTTACGATCTTCAGATGTTCGATCAGCAAAGGTACCGATATATCGTCTTCGGTAGCCTGATAGTTTGGTCTCAGATCAAAAGGTACATGATTATGTTTATTCAGGAGATCTTCTACACTGATTTCAAGTTCCATCTGTTCAGACTCCTTTGCTTCTGAATATTTCATCAGTTACATCGACTCACAGGTTTTCATTCATCCTCATTATTCGACACTCTGCCTGTGATCCGGCAATTATTTTATAGAAGTAGAATCCCACCAGCCATTAGTTTATCATATACCATCATTTTCGGCAATATAAATCTTATACAGACAACAGCGTCCCTGGAGAATGAAGTCAGATCTCCTGTGATTAAAAAGAGGGACAAATCCCCTTTATCTCAGAGAATTTGTCCCTCACAATATCTATTCTTTCATTCAGGCAGCCCTGCAAAGCCGCCATCAAAGTCTCTGTCAGTCGCTCTCATCCAGATTCTTCGCCTGCTCTTCCTGGATATCCGGGAAAGCGGACAGCATCGGCTCGACATCCTCGCCCTTCATATGGCGCTGCACATAATTGGCTGTGATCTTCATGACAATCGGCGCCAAGCTCAGGACACCGATCAGGTTCGGGATTGCCATCAAACCGTTGAAGGTGTCGGAGAGATCCCAGGCCAGATCCAGGCTCATGGTCGCACCGTAGAGGATAAAGACGATGAAAATAACCCGGTAAATGATCGTCGCCGAAGAGCCAAACAGATACTCGAACGCTTTCGTTCCGTAATGGCTCCAGCCAAGTACGGTCGAGAAGGCGAACAACAGGATGGCAATGGCGATAAACGCCGGTCCAAGATTGCCGAAGACGGTAGCAAACGCTTCTCCCACAAGAGCGGATCCCTCAGAAGAGCTCAGGACCGCGCCGGTGTCCAGATCAATGATTCCGGAGGTGAGAACCGTCAGCGCCGTCAGCGTGCAGACCACGATGGTATCCGCAAATACTTCGAAGATGCCCCACATACCCTGACGCACCGGCTCCTTCACATTGGAGCTCGAGTGCACCATGACGGAAGAACCAAGACCAGCTTCGTTCGAGAAGACGCCCCGCTTCATACCCCAAGTAACAGCCATCTTCACACCGGAGCCGACGATGCCGCCGCCGACAGCCTTCATAGCGAAGGCTCCCTTGAAGATAGACACGAGAGCAGGAATAATCGAACCCGCATGAGCAATGCAAACCACCAGCGCACCGATGATATACAGGATCGCCATGAAGGGAACCAGCTTCTCCGTCACGGATGCGATGCGCTTGATGCCGCCCACGACCACCAGACCGGCCAGGATCATCAGGACGACTCCTGTCACAATCTTGGGAATATTAAAAGCAGCCAGCATATTTCCGGCGATGGAGTTGATCTGGCTCATATTTCCGATACCGAAAGAAGCCAGCAAGCAGAAAATCGAGAACAGCACCGCCAAAACAGCGCCCACCTGCTTCATGCCCTTCTTCGAACCAAGACCATCGCGCAGATAGTACATGGCGCCGCCGCTCCACTCGCCTTTCTCATTCTTGCGGCGGTAGTAGATGCCGAGTACATTCTCCGAATAGTTGGTCATCATACCAAAGAAAGCAACGATCCACATCCAGAAGATGGCACCCGGTCCGCCATAGAGCAGCGCCGAGGCCACACCGACAATGTTACCGGTGCCGATGGTCGCCGCCAGCGCCGTACAGAGGGACTGGAACTGCGAGATCGAGCGGTCGTTTTTCGCGGTATGCTCCGTGATGTGCCGATCTGTGAAGATGCTGCCCAGCGTATGGGACAGCCAGTACCCGATGTGCGAGATCTGAAATACCTTCGTCAGCACGGTCATCAGAATGCCGGTTCCCACCAGAAGCACCAGCATGGGGATGCCCCAGACAAAGCTGTTGACAGCGCTGTTTACCTGTGTAATTAATTCAACCATAGACTCTTTTCCTCCTGTGTCCTCTCTTCCGTGCGGCACCCCGCTCTGCCGAACGGATCCTTCGTTTCACATTCGTCTTTTTACGAAATCTATGGGTAACCTTAACACAAGATTTATCGTCCGTCAATAAAAAATTAAGTTTTTCTTCGTTAAACTTTTATTTTGTTATATATGTACTAATAATTTGTAATTATATTTTGTTCTGGAATGGCAGCTTTTTATATGACATCCTTAAAATCTGTTTTAGAGCGCTTACAGGAGACGTGTTCTTTGCGGTGTTGACCGGCGCAGAGCAAAGATTATAAAAACTTCGCGAACACCATCTCCTTCGTGGCGTGATTCAGCACCTCACACTCTCCCTTTTCATTAACGACGACCACATCCTCGATGCGCACACCGAAGTCTCCGGCGAGATAGACGCCCGGTTCGATGGAGAAAGCCATGCCGCGTTCCAGACAAATCGGGTTCGACTGCTTGATGTCCGGCGCTTCATGGATGGTGTAGCCGATGCCGTGCCCCAGGCGGTTAATCAGAGTATATGCCAGGCCCTTCTCATCGAGAACCTCCCGGGCCCGCCGGTCGATGTCCGGCACAAAGGCGCCCTCGCACACCAGTTTCTCCGCCTCCACATTGCTGCGTACGACCAGATCATAGATTGCCCGGCGCTTCGCGTCAGGTTCCCCGACAAAAACCATCCGGGTCATATCCGAATACATTCCGCGCATCGTGCAGCCGTAGTCCAGAAGAACCATGTCGTTCTCTGCAACGATCCCCTGGCAGTCGCTGTAATGCGGATAGCTGCTGTTGGCGCCGCAGCCAACGATACACTCGGCGCTTCCGCCTCCAAGCTCCGTCATCCGGCGCAGAAGAAAATCCTGAATCTCCTTCTCGCTCTGTCCCGGATGGATGAAGGAAATGACCTCCCCGAAAACCTGATCTACGATCGCTGCAGAATCTCTGAGAGCCTCTAATTCCTCATGCGTTTTGTGGATCCGCATTCGCTCCAGAAGAGGCTTGCCGTTTTTAAATGTCACATCTACCTTGTCCATGATCTCCAGCACGTTGAAAGCCTGAGCCGTGGAATTCACCGCAATCGTCCCGCCGAGCAACCCTTCCTGCGCCAGAGCCTTCTCCACTACTTCGGTCATGACTTCCCCGTCAAACCAGGCATACAGCCGAACCGAAGCGGGCAACGCAGCCCTGAATTCCTCCTGATAAAGAAGGTTGCAGATATAGAACATCTCTCCATCCTGCTTCACGAAAAGTCCCTGAAAACGCTCACAGAGCATCGGATCAAAATCTCCCAGAAGGAAGCGCAGTTCCTCTCCCGGAGACAGCATCATGGCATCATACGGAGAGTTCTGCAGTTCTTCCGTCAGCCTCTTCATGTAAAACTCATTCATTGATGATCCTCCTTCTTTCTGATCAGACAGCTGTTCCGGATCTTCTACCCGGATTTCCTGTATTTCACCCGAAAACTGCCCCTTCCCACGGTCTTTCAACCACGGTCAGGGGCAGCTATATCCTAGATAGTTTTATTCTCTTTGTCAAGCGTCTTTTTTCTCAGCACAGACGTCTTACTGCGGGTCTTTCTGCCGCAGTCGCGGCAGCCTTTCAGGATTCCGCCGCAGGAAACTATTATTCAGCCAGATGGCAGGCCATTTTGTGCCCCGGCGCGATCTCGCGCAGCGCCGGCATCTCAGCGAAGCACTTCTCCGTGGCCCGCGGACACCGCTCGGCGAACCGGCAGCAGTCCTTCGGGTTGATCGGGCTGGGAATCTCTCCCTTGATGGGGATTCGCTTATTGCTCTTCGCCACCTTGGGATCCGCCTCCGGGATGGAGGACAGAAGCGCCTGCGTGTAGGGATGTGTGGGATGGGCGTAGAGCTCCTCGGTGTCAGCGGACTCCACCACCGTGCCCAGATACATGACCACCACGCGGTCAGAGATGTACTTGACCACGCTCAGATCGTGCGCAATGAACAGATACGTCAGTCCGTGTTCCTCCTGCAGATCCTTCAGCATATTGATGACCTGCGCCTGGATGGACACGTCCAGCGCTGAAATCGGCTCGTCGCAGATAATGAATTCCGGATCTACTGACAGAGCCCGGGCGATGCCGATTCTCTGGCGCTGTCCGCCGGAGAATTCATGAGGGAAACGGCTCATATGATCCTTGTTCAGACCCACCTGCCGCAGCAGATGCTCTACCTTCTCCTCCGCCTCTTTGTCGGAGGCTCCGTGATTCTTCAGTCCCTCGCCGACGATCTCCTTGACCGTCATCCGGGAATTCAGAGAAGAATAGGGATTCTGGAAGATCATCTGTACCCGCTGACAGAACTCCTTCTGCTCTGCCTTCGTCAGCTTCGTCACGTCCTTCCCGTCAAAAATCACCTGTCCCTTGGTCGGCTCGTAAAGCCGAATGATACAGCGACCGGTCGTCGATTTGCCGCAGCCGGACTCTCCCACGACCGCCACAGTCTCTCCTTTATAGATGTCGAAGCTGACACCGTCCACGGCCTTCAGCGTCGCGTTCCGGGATACCTGGAAATATTTGCACAGATCCTTTACCTGTACGAGAGGTTCCTGTTTTGTACGATCAATCATTTTTCGCCTCTCCTTTCTCCAGCACCACGGCATTTTTCTTTCTCATCACCGTCTCCGGCGCGTAGGCATGCTGCAGCCAGCAGCTGGTCTCATGCTCTTCTCCCACTTGGTACGTCTCCGGAGGATATTCCTTACACACGTCCATGGCGAACTCGCACCGCGCCGCGAAGGGGCATCCCACAGGCGGAGCGAACAGATCGGGCGGCGTTCCCTCGATGGGGCTCAGCTTCTCGTCCTTCTTCGTATCCAGCCGGGCGATGGAGCTCATCAGACCCCGGGTATAGGGATGCGCCGTATCATAGAAAATGTCATCCACCAGTCCCTTCTCCACGACCTTGCCGCCGTACATGACGACCACGCGGTCACAGAGGCGGGCGATAACGCCCAGATCATGGGTAATGATGATAATGGAGGTTCCCATCTTCGCCCGCAGCTCCAGGAGCAGATCAAGGATCTGTGCCTCGATGGTCACGTCCAGAGAGGTCGTCGGCTCATCACAGATGATCAGGGACGGCTTGCTCACCAGGGCGATGGCAATCATCACACGCTGCTTCATGCCGCCGGAGAGCTCGTGCGGATACTGGCGGTACCGCTTCTCCGCGTCGTTGATACCCACCTGCTTCATGATTTCCAGGGAACGCTCTTTGACAAACTTCTTGTCGACCCCGCGCCCGAGAAAGACCTCTTCGATCTGGTTGCCGACCCGCATCGTGGGGTTCAGAGAGGTCATGGGATCCTGGAAGACAAAGCCGATGTCGCCGCCGCGCAGCTTCCGCATCTCCTTGTTGCTCATCTTCAGGATATCTTTCCCATCGAAGAGGATCTCGCCCCCTCCGAAGAAGCCCGGAGGCTCCGGGTTCAGGCGCAGGATACATTGCGCCGTCACGCTCTTGCCGCAGCCGGACTCACCGACGATCCCAAGGATCTCGCCGCGCCGCACCTCGAAGCTGACGTCACGAACTGCCTTGACCTCACCGCCATATGTATGAAACGAATATACTACATTTTTCAGTTCAAGAATCTTATCTTCCACAGCTCAGTCCTCCTATTCCGTTCCGCGCAGTCTCGGATCCACTGCGTCGCGCAGGCCGTCGCCGAGCAGGTTCAGAGCCAGCATGGTGGAGCAGATGATCAGAGCCGGGATGAGAATCTCATGAGGATAGATTCTCAGATACTGGATGCCTTCTTTCGCCAGAACACCCCAGCTGCAGTTCGGAGCCGCGATACCGACGCCGATATAGCTCAGGAACGCCTCCTGGAAGATCGCACCCGGGATAGCCATACACATGTTGGTGATCAGCATACCCAGAATATTGGGAATGATGTGGCGGAGAATGATAACGATGTCGGAGACACCCATGACCTTGGCCGCCAGAACGAAATCCTGTTCCTTCAGCCGGTAGACCTCGCCGCGGACGAACCGGCAGGTGCCGATCCACCCCACGATACAGAGGGCGACGACCAGAGCGATCACGCCCTTGCCCAGCACCATCATGACCAGGATTGTGATGATCAGAGACGGGATACCATAGAGAATATCCACGATCCGCATGACGATCATATCCAGCTTCCCGCCATAGTAGCCGCAAAGTCCGCCGATCACGGCGCCTACGCACATATTCACCAGAGCGGAGACCAGGCCGATGGACAGCGAGACCCGCGCGCCCATCCAGACACGCGTCCACTGATCACGCCCCACCGAATCGCATCCGAAGAGGTGCTGCAGAGAAGGCAGCGCGTTCATGGCGGAGGAATCCGTGGCGGAGAATTTATAGGGACTCACCATCGGCGCAAAGATCGCCAGCAGCGCATAGAGAGCGATGATGAACAGTCCCAGCATGGCTGTCTTGTTCTTCCGGAACCGCCGCCAGGCATCCTGCCAGAAGGTCAGGGAAGGACGGCTGATGTTCTCCATCTCCTTCAGATCCTTGCCATGGATAACAAACATTTCTTTACTCAGTTCTGCCATACTCTTCACCTACCTTTTCCCGATACGGACTCTCGGATCTGCTACACCGTAGAGGATATCCACGATCAGGTTGCAGAGCACCAGGAAGAAGCCGTAGAAGACGGTCATCCCCAGAACCATGGAGTAGTCGCTGTTTGTGATGCTGTCCACGTAGTATTTGCCCATGCCGGGAATCACGAAGATGGACTCGATGACGAAGGTACCGGTCAGCACGGAGGCTACGGTCGGTCCCATCATGGTCATGACCGGCATGATCGCGTTGCGGATCTGATGCTTACAGGTGATCCGCATCTCCGACAGCCCCTTGGAGCGGGCCGTCTTGATGTAATCCTGTGACGTCACCTCCAGCATACTGGACCGCATGATTCGTGAGACCGAGGCCAACGTGTAGAAGCCCAGGGCAACGGAAGGCAATATGGTGTATTCAAAGCCTTCATATTTGGCAATGGGGAGAAGACCCCACTTGATTCCGAAGAAATACTGGAGCACCGCTCCCATGATGAAGTCCGGCACACTGGTGCCGACAATCGCTACGATGACGCAGAAGAAATCAATCTTGGTTCCCCGCTTCCTGGCGGCGATGATACCCAGCACCAGACCGAAAGAAACGGCGAAGACCAGAGCACGAATGCCGAGATTCGCAGAATAAGGGAATGTCTGCCCGATGATGTAGTTAACTGTCTTATTCGTATACTTCATGGAGTACCCGAAATTCCCCTGTAACAGGTTCCCCATATATGTCAGATATTGCTGCCACAAAGGCTTGTCGAAGCCGTAGTAGGCATTCATATTGGCGGCCACTTCCGCCGTCAGCTTCGCGCTGGTGAACGGTTCACCCGGCAGCAGCCGGACCAGAAAGAACACGATTGTCACCAGAGCCCAGAGCGTCAGAATGGCTGCTACTACACGCTTCGCGATGTATTTCAGCATATCTTATCCTCCCTCTCTCGTTTCCGAGAAAACCAAAACCTCCGGGGAGAAACGTTGCATCTACCCTTCAATTTCCTTATGATTTGCCGAAGGGGCGGCATGGATCACACTCCTGTCACCCCTTCGGTCTGTAGCTGTCACGTCTTCACGTGAACGACTGATTTAGCTGACGATATCCACATAGACCCAGTCAATGTTGATAGAGCAGAAATAGAAGTTCAGGCCGGTCACGTCGTCATCCACCAGATAGTGAACGGTTCTTCTCTGAAGCGGGATAAACGCCGCATCTGCCATGATCATCTGCTCGCACTGGTTCAGGATGTCCATACGGGCATCCGTATCGGTCTCCGTCACAGAGGACTCCAGAAGAGCATCATACTCATCATTGTGGTAGAAGCTGTTGTTGTAGGAGCTGGGACCATAGAAGAGCTCCAGATAGCTGTAAGGATCGTCATAGTCAGCGCCCCAACCGGTGAAGCCAAGCTCATACTCGCCGTTCGGCAGCGTGGTGGCATACAGCTCGCTGTAGGTCACCTGCATGATGGTCACAGTGATGCCCAGCGCGGTCTGCAGCAGATCCTGGATGACCTCGCACTGCTTCTTGGTCGACTCGGAATCAGAGCAGGTGATGTCCACGGAAAGCTCCGACGCGTCAGACACGCCCAGCTCTTCCATCGCCGCTTCCAGGTACTCCAGCGCCTTCTCCTGATCGCCGTCGACCGGGAAGGAATAGCTGTCCAGATCATAGACTTCACCGTAGGTGGAGTCCTTCGCCGTCAGGCCGGAGAAGACCAGTCCGGTATATCCGTCATACACACCGCTGTTCGCCAGCGTATTGTACTCGGTCCGGTTCAGCGCATAGTTCAGCGCCATACGGAAGTTCAGGTTGTTCAGAGCCTCGTTGGTGCTCTCAAAATTGATCAGCAGATAGTCCACGTTGCCGTTCATGAAGGTATTATCTTCGCCTTCATAATTGGCTACATAGGCATTGGGGATCTGCACATAATCCAGCTCGCCGGACTCATAAAGAGCCAGAGCGGTATCCGTGTTCTCCACCACGCTCAGCTCCACGCGGTCCAGGTTGATGGAGTCAGCATCCCAGTAGTACTCGTTGGGTTCGAAGATATACTCGTTATTCTCAGAGCTCACCAGCTTGTAGGGACCGGAATAAACGTTCTTATCAGCGGTCGCCGCGAACTCGGTGCCGTACTCTTCCACGATATCCTGACGCAGCGGTGCAAACTGTCCGCTGGAACCGATCAGGCTCAGGAAATAGGAAGTCGGATTCTCCAGCTCCACAACCAGCGTATAATCATCCTCCGCGGTCACAGCCAGCTCGCTGGGATCCATCTCGCCGGTCTCCACAGCCAGGCCGTTCTTGATGTACTCGCCGATGAAGGCATAGGGGCTGGCGGTGTCGGGATCCATCAGTCTCTGCCAGCTGTAGACGAAATCGGCCGCCGTGATCTGCACGCCGTCGCTCCAGTAGGCATCCTCTCTCAGATGGAAAGTATAGGTCAGGCCGTCATCGGAAATCTCCCAGGTCTCGGCAATACCGGGGTTGATCTCACCATTTGTATTGCGCACCAGACCCTCGGTGATGGCATGCTGGATCTCGTTGTCGCCGATGCTGTTGCCCTTGGTGGGATCCAGGGTCGTGGGCTCAGTGCTGACCGAGTAGCGGAATACCTTCTCCGTCGTGGAATCTGCAGTCGCCGTGTCGCCCGAGCTGTCGCTGGTCTCCGAACTGTCCGCAGCCGCCGTCGTGCTGTCGGAGCTGCTGCTCGAACTGCTGCTGCAGCCAGCCAGTCCGATGACCATCGTGGCCGCCAGGAGAATTGCCAGAGTTCTTCGCTTCATAGTGTGTCCTCCTTTTCATTAAAAGTTCTATGAGCTCGTATGTAGCACCTGTCGGGTCTTCATGTTCCCTTCTATGGCCATACCCGGATCTGAATCTGAACATAACCTTTTCCGAAAAAATAAATCCCCGGTTCTACCATTGATACATGACCGCGGCCGGATCGCTTCTCCCGCCAGGGTCAGCCGTGAAAACAGACAGGGCACATGGAAGCTTGATTATTTCCATGCGCCCTTGCTGTTTCATTATAGTTCTCTTTTCACGGTTTGTCCACCTGTTTTTTTAATTTTCTAAAGTTTTTTAACAAGTGCGTGAAAAAATCATTCCTTTATAACATGCAAAACGAACGAAAATTCAGCTGGTTGAACACTTCACGACCAGATGTTAATAGAATACATTCCACACCGCCGTTTGTCAATAGTTTTCTGAAACTATTACATATTTTTGTCATAAAACGGGAAATTGTGAAATATTTCCCATTTCCGGCAAAAATTCTTCACCACGGCAAAGTTTATTCTCAGCTCACAATATCGACATAGACCCAGTCGATGTTAACCGAGCAGAAATAGAAATTCAGACCCGTCACATCGTCATCCAGCAGATACCAGGTGTTCACCCTGTAGAGCGGGACAAAGGCCGCTTCTTCCAGAAGAATCTGCTCCGCCTCGTTAAACAGATCCATCCGTGCCGTCGAGTCGGTCTCTGTCACAGTGGCATTCAGGAGAGCGTCGTATTCCTCGTTGCTGTAATTCGCGTAGTTATAATTGCCGGTTCCCAGGAAAAGCTCCAGATACGTATACGGATCGTCATAATCCGGGCTCCAGTTGCTGACAGCCATCTCATACTCGCCGACATCCAGCACGCCGGCATACATCTCTGCCCAGGTCACCTGCTCCAGATTGATCGTGATGCCAAGCGCCGTCTGCAGCAGATCCTGAATGACCTCACCCTGCTTCTTCACGGATTCGCTGTCGGTAATGGTCAGTGTGATCTCGATCTCCGAGGCATCGGACAGTCCCAGTTCCTCCAGAGCCGCGGTCAGATATTCCTGCGCCTTCTCCTGATCGCCGTCGACCGGGTAAGAATAGCTGTCCAGATCATAGGTCTCCCCGTAAGTGGAATCTCCCACCGTCAGGCCGGAAAATACCAGACCGGTAAATGCATCGTACACACTGTTGTGTGCCAGAGTGTTATACTCTGTCCGGTTCAGCGCATAGTTGACCGCCAGGCGGAAATTCTGATTCTGAATCGCCGCATTGTCACAGTCAAAATTGAACAGAATATAACCGACATTGCCATTCATCCACGAATACGCCGTATCTGTGTACTGTGTCACATAAGCAGACGGAACCGCCACATAATCCAGCTCGCCCGACTCATACAAGGCCAGAGCCGTATCCGTATTCTCCACCAGAGTGATCTCCACGCGGTCCAGATTAATGGAATCAGCATCCCAGTAATACTCATTGGGTTCAAAAATATACTCATTGTTCTCCGAACTTACCAGTTTGTATGGTCCGGAATAGACATTCTTGTCGGCAGTCGCCGCGAACTCCGTGCCATATTCTTCGACGATATCCTGACGAACCGGTGCGAACTGTCCGCTGGAACCAATAAGACTCAGGAAATAGGAAGTAGGATTCTCGAGTTCCACGACCAGCGTGAAGTCATCCTCCGCGGTCACGCCCAGCTCCGAGACCTCCATCTCGCCGGTCTCCACCGCCAGACCATTCTTGATATACTCGCCGATAAAGGCATAAGGGCTCGCTGTCTCGGGATTCATCAGCCTCTGCCAGCCATAGACGAAATCCTGCGCCGTAATCTGCACGCCGTCGCTCCAGTAGGCGTCCTCCCGCAGATGAAAGGTGTAGGTCAGTCCGTCATCGGAAATTTCCCAGGTCTCCGCAATACCGGGCGTGATCTCACCGGCCGTGTTCCGCACCAGTCCTTCCGTAATCGCGTGCTGAATCTCATTATCGCCTGTACTGTTGCATTTGTTGGGATCGAACGTCGTCGGTTCCGTGCTGATGGAGTAGCGGAACACCTTCTCGGATGTAGAATCCGCTTCCGCCGCCTCCGTTGCGTCGCCGGAGTCAGCTGCTGTTGTCTCCTCAGATCCCGCCACAGCCGCCGTTGTCTCCGCTGCCGTCGTATCGGTGGAATCTCCCGAACTGCTGCAACCTCCCAGAAGCCCCGCAACCATCACAGCCGCCAGAGCCAGTGCCAATGTTCTGCGTCTCATACCTTGTCCTCCTTATTTTGTATTAGGTATGTTTATTCAGGGGCACATCGCGCCCCGGGTTCCCCACTTACAGCTCCAGCAGTTCGTGTGTCGCCGTTGTCAGTATCTCATATCCGCTCTCGGTGATGAGACCCTGATCCTCGACACGCACGCCTCCCCAGCCCGGAATATAGATCCCCGGCTCCACGGTCAGCACATGATTCACCGCCAGCTCGTCCTTCCACGCGGGTCCGAGCATGGGAATCTCGTGGACAAACAGTCCTACGCTGTGACCGATGCCGCTGTAATGATACGGCATATATTCCGTATCCCGAATGGCTTCCAGAGACGCCTCATAGCATTCTGCTCCCGTGACCCCCGGACGGATGAATGTCTCGGTGTCCTCCGTCATCCGCCGGCAGAGGCCATAGACCTCCTTCTGCCTCGCATCTGCTTTCCCGACAACCAGCGTCCGGGTCATATCCGACAGATAGCCATGATACTGACAGCCGTAATCCATCAGCACAAAATCGCCATACTCCAGCGACCTGGCGCCGGGAATCCCGTGCAACAGCGACGTCCGCGCACCAAAGAGCACGATGCCCCCGTAAGGCTTGGTGTCCGCTCCCTCCATCACCATGTAGTGCATCAGCCTTGAAGCGATCTCCTTCTCCGTCACTCCCACACGCAGATCCTTCACGATCCGCTCGAAGGCCCGGGAGGCGATATCACAGGAGATCCGCAGATTCTGAACCTCCTCCGGCGTCTTTACCGCCCGCAGCTCCTCGATGACATTCACCGTAGGAACCAGCTCTGCAGAAAGCTCCTCCTGCAGAGAATGCCAGATCTCATAGGTCAGATAATCCGCCTCGAAGCCGATGGCCTTCACCTCATCCTGCCGGGCCAGGGCAGCAATCGCCTTTCCCTTACTGTAACCGTATTCATTCCGCCAGTCCACCGTCGGATAATCCGGGCATTCCAGCGACGCCTGCTCTGTATACCGGGGATCTGTGATCATGTACTTCCCCCGCCGGGTAATAAACAGGGAGGAATCCGCTCCGGTAAATCCGCTGATGCAGCGGACATTGGGTTCCTTTGCAATATAGAACCCGTCCAGATGTCTCTCCTCCATGCGGGCTCTCAGCTGTTCCAGTCGATTCATCTCTCCTCGCTCCTTCAATCCGACCATTGTCTATCGTGAGGCCATGACCGCCTCGATCTCCTCGATACTGCGCGGAATGGACGCCGTCAGGTTCTCACAGCCGTCCTCTGTCACCAGGCAATTATCCTCCAGGCGGAAGCCGATGCCCCACTCCTCACAGTAGATACCGATATCCACGCAGAATACCATACCCGGCTGCACCGTTTCTGCCTCAACCAGATCATGAACATCATATCCCACATGGTGCGCGCCGCCGTGCCAGATGTATTTTCCCACATCCTCATAGCGGTCGCAGAGACCGATGGCCTTCAGCTGCGTGAAATTGTACTCCCGCGCCAGCCGGTCCACATCCGCCATCGGCATCCCCGGGCGTATGATTGAGAACATATGCTGCGAGGTATTATAAGCGCAGGTGTACAGAAGCCGCTGCTTCTCAGAAAACCTTCCGTTGCAGGGCCAGCCGCGGGACACGTCGTTGAAGAGATTATCATATTTCGCCCCCACATCGTTAAGGATCATGTCTCCATCCTTCGCCTGCCCTGTATATGCATAATAATGAATGCAGAAATTATTGTCGCCCGCGGAAATGATGCTGGGAAACGCCGGAGCCAGCACCCCGTGCTGCGCCAGCGCATAGTCGAATTCCGCCTTGTACTGATATTCGTACATACCGGGCTTCGAAGCACGCATCATGGCCAGAATCCCCGCCCGGGTGATCTTCACCGCCTCGCGTATGGCTTCAATCTCGCAGGGCTGCTTGATCGTTCTCTGCCGCCACAGCTGAGGTGTCAAATCCAGGATTTTAACAAAAGGATAGGTGCGGCGCATCCGTTCCGACATCCGGAACGCCTCCGTGTCCTCATCCTCCGCCTCGCACTTGTACAGATCCAGCACAGCCGTATGAATACGGCCGCTGCTCAGTTCCCGGTGCAGACACGTGTCAAACTCCGGAAGAAAACGGATCTCCTCCACACCGGACTTCGCCCGCACCTCCTCCGGCTTCATCCGGACTCCGTTCCAGCGCTCTGCATGGGCATCCGGCGGCAGGATAAACAGCCGCTCACGAACTTCGCCGCGGTCTTTGACCGCCATGAGGATATAATTCTCCGCTTCCAGGCCCGTCAGATATAAAAAATTGCGGTTTGCATAAAATGGGTATTTCTCATCCGAAGTCTTTCTTGGCGCATGACCGGAAAATACCAATGCGATCGTGCCGTCCACAAGGCTCTCATACAGTTTTTTACGATTTCCCTGATGAAATGTTTTCTCCATGTCGTCTCCCTTCAAAGATCTGTTCGAATGAACCGCGTTCCGGATTACTTACTAGACCGCGTTCTAATCCGTTTCATGTATTTTATAATCTTCGACCCTGCTTGTCAATATATTTTTCACATTTTTATACTTTTTTCTCTATTTTTCCTCTTAGTCGAAATGTTTTGGCTCATTTTTGACGTCATATTGAAATTATCTTCACAAAGTTTTCTGCTATCCCCGGCAAAGATACGCCAACAAAAAAGGGCGCGGATACGATCGCATACACTCGCTCCATGCCCTTCTTTCATTTCATCTCTCACCTCCGGAAATAGACGTGGTAAGCTTCCCGGTCCACCCGGTGAAAAGGAATCATCTTCATCCCTCCCGCAAGAAATTCCATCGTCTTCCCGCTCTTCCTGATCTCAGAGAGAACCGGCGCCTTCCGGAACGATCTGTCCGCCGAAAGTCCGGCCAGGATCCAGGGACCGTACGCCAGATTCACATAGTCTGGATCCGAGGGAACCTCCAACCGGCGCAGCTTCATGGGCAGCGTCAGACATATCTCCTCCCCGTGGGAAAGCGATTCGAACTCACAGTACCCGTGCCGGAGAGGCGCACTCTCCCGGCGAATTCCGTTCCGTGCCGCCGTGAAATCCTCCGCGGCCCAGGACGGGACATGCACCCGCAGTTTCTTCTTCATATCGGCTTCGGCCCGCACAGTGACCTCTCCCTGTTCTGTCGTACGCAGCGTCAGCGCCGTCTCACCGGTCAGGGCCGAATCAATCAGGAGATTCACATAGACCGCCTCCGCATCCTGCGCATATATATTTTCCATATAGCGGAAACGGCTCTCCAGGCCCGTCCCCCGGCAGCAGGTATTTTCTGTCGTCGAATACTCCTTCACCCCGCCGGGTTCCAGAGGCAGAAAATAAGTCGTGCCGCCGTCTGCGGCGTGACTGGCGGAGGTCAGGATATGATTGCCGAGCGTATTCTCGTAATAATCCATGAGAGCACCGTCCAGGGTATAGGGGAACAGCTGCCCCGTCAGCCGCAGCATGTTGTAGCTGGCGCAGCTCTCCGCGGCGCGGTCTGTCAGATAAGAGGTCGTCGTGCCGGCCCGGTGGAACATCTCCGTCTCGCCGACACCGCCGATGCAGTAAATATGCCCGCCGGTGACGATCTCCCGAAAGTTCTTTCCGATGCGCCAGTAGGCCTCCTCCCCGGTCGTCCGGTACATTTCCATGGCTCCGAGAATCTGCGGGATGTGCTGATTGGCATGCATATCCTCCAGGGTGTCGCAGTTCTCCCGCATCGGAAAAAACAGCTTCTCATTGTCAAAATACCGGGCTGCCTGCAGATGCTTCTCCTGCCCGGTCAGGCGGTACAGGCGCACCATGCTCGCCTGCATACCGCCGAACTCCCCGGCGATATACATGGACCACATGGCGGCCCGGGTCTCCGCAGACAGACGGGACAGGCGGGCATAGACCCAGTCGCCCATCTTCGCAGCGATCTCCAGCGCCTGTTCATTCCCGGTCAGTTCCCGGCCGTCGAGCAGCCCCGCAAGAATCTTATCAAACGTATAGTAAGGGGCCCAGATCTCCGGATAGCGGGTGTACTGCTCCAGAAGGTCAAACTGTTCTTCCGAGTACGCGCTTAAGAAACCCGGATGCGTCTGTCCCGAGGCAGCGAAGGCCTCCTGACACTGTGCCAGGCCCTCCACCAGGATTCCGCATTTCTCCCGGAATATCTCCTCCCCGGTCGCAGCCCAGGCCAGCGCCAGCCCGGACAGCGTATGGCCGGTGATATGACCGCGCAGCTTGCAGCTCTCCTCCTCCCAGCCGGTCAGAGGAAGGACCTCCCCGGTGGGAAGCCCTGCCGCCCGGCGGAAATTATAGAGAAGGCGGTCACAATCCACCTCACGCAGATAGTCCGCCATCCGGCGTTGGCAGTCATAGAACGGCGTGCCGGGCAGAAGGCGGACCTGATGAAGCGGGAAATACTCCGCCTGCCGCTGCGGGCCCTGCACCGGTTTTTCGCCATCAGGAAGAAAACAGATCTCCGCTTCCGCGGGAAGCTCTGTGCCCTCTACGGTACCCCGCACAAAACGTACAGACTTCATTCCGGAGGAACGCCCTGTCCCGAACGACACACTCTCTTCCCCGGAAGGACAAGCCGTATTTCCCTCCTCTGTCCGCGACACGCCTGTCACATCTGCATCGATCGCCTCCCACGTCACCGGCAGCGTCGTCTGCCGCCCGTCAGAGCAGCGGGCAATGACCACCGAGGGCAGATGCACCGGCTGCCCGGAAACTGCGTTCACACAAACCGGTCGAAGCTCTGCCACCCGGCTTTCTTTTTTTTCCTGCAGTACAGTGACCGGAAAGCTTCTCTCCGCCTGCCGGCCTTCCAGGGAGGCAATCACCGTCAGCGTCAGCTCCCGGTTTCCCTGGCCGGAAAGCGGACGATGCACAGTCCCATCATCCTCAACGAAGCGCGTTTCGCTGCTCTTCCAGGTAAAGCAGGATCCTCCGTGTCCCCGCTCAGGCAGAAGCAGATCCTCCTCCACCGTATTGAGATTTCCAATATAAATCGCTTCCAGATCCTCCCGCAGGATCTGCTCTCTCATCTGTTCTGTCATCCTTCTTCCTCGCTCAAAATCATTTCCGGAAACGTTTATCTGTCGTCCTCAATCCTCTTCCCGCAGATGCTCTACTTCCTCCAGCCAGATCCTGCCGCAGGCGTCGCTGGGCATGCGCAGATCGCCCCGCGGCGAAACGGCTACGGAACCAACCCGGGGACCGTCGGGCAGGCAGGAACGTTTGAACTGCTGGGCGAAGAAACGGCGGTAGAAGGTGCGCATCCATTTCCAGATCGTCTCCGCGTCAAAGCTCCCCTCAAAGGTGCGCAGCGCCAGACGGTAGATCTTGCGCGGCGGGAAGCCGAAGCGCAGCATATAATATAAGAAGAAATCGTGGAGCTCGTACGGACCCACCAGATCTTCGGTCTTCTGCGAGATCTTCCCGTCCTCCGGAGGCAGCAGCTCGGGGCTCACCGGCGTGTCGAGGACGTCCTGCAGCGTGGCCGCCAGCGCCTCATCCCCGCAGGTATCCGCGTAGCAGCGCACCAGATGGCGCACCAGCGTCTTGGGGACGCCGACGTTGACGCCGTACATGGACATATGATCGCCGTTATAGGTCGCCCAGCCGAGCGCCAACTCCGACATATCCCCGGTGCCAATAACCAGCCCGCCCACCTGATTGGCGATATCCATGAGGACCTGCGTGCGCTCCCGGGCCTGTCCGTTCTCATAAGTCACATCATGCACCGCCTCGTCGTGGCCGATATCACGGAAATGCGTCCGCACAGACTCAGCAAGAGGAATCTCCCGCAGTGTTGCTCCGGTAGCCGTAGCCATGCGGCAGGCGTTCCGGTAAGTGCGGTCGGTCGTGCCGAAGCAGGGCATGGTCACAGCGACGATCCCCTCCCGGGGCAGATTCAGCCGGTCGAAGGCCCGCACCGTGACCAGCAGCGCCAGCGTGGAATCAAGACCTCCCGAGATGCCGATCACCGCGTGTTTGCAGCCCGTATGTGCCAGACGCTTCACCAGCCCCATCGACTGAATCGAGAGGATTTCTTCGCAGCGCTCCGCCCGGTCTCTCTGTCCGCCGGGCACAAAAGGCGTCTGTGGGAAGGTGCGGGTGAGTTTCGTCTCCGTTACATTCAGGGAAAATGTGATCGTCTCATGGCGTTCGTCGTCCACCGGACCGAAGCAGGTGTTCCGCCGCCGCTCACTGACCAGCTTGTCGATATCAAGGTCGCCGTAAATGATTCCGTTCCGGAAGCGGGTCGCTTCTGCCAGGAGCTCCCCGTTCTCCGCGATCATGTCATGGCCGCTGAAGACCAGATCCTGGCTGGACTCCCCCTCCCCGGCGCTGGCATAGATATAACCGCAGATCAAACGCCCGGACTGCCCGGTCACCAGGCTGCGGCGGTAGGCCGCTTTCCCCGTGGCCTCATCGCTGGCGGAGCTGTTGACGATTACCGTAGCACCGGCCAGAGCATGGCGGGTGCTGGGTGGATTCGCGCTCCAGAGATCCTCGCAGACCTCTCCGGCGACGATCAGATCCGGGAAATCCTCACACTGAAAAAGCAGATTCGTCCCCAGAGGAACACCGATCTCATCGCCCTCCTCATCCGTGATGTCCACATCGAAGGTCTCTTCGTTGCCGGGCGTGAAATGCCGTTTCTCATAAAACTCACCATAATTAGGAATATATGTCTTGGGAATCAGACCAAGGACCTCGCCCCGGTTCAGCGCCGCCATACAGTTGTACAGACGTCCCTTGTGCACCCAGGGCGTTCCCACGAAGACCAGTGCATCCAGTTCTTCCGTGGCCGCCGCCACCTCCATGAGCTCATCGTGCGTGCGATCGAGCAGAAGCTTCTGCAGGAACAGATCGCCGCAGGTATATCCTGTCATGACCAGCTCCGGAAATACCACAATCTTCGCACCCTCCGCGACTGCCTCCTGCATCGCCGCGACAACCTGTTCCCGGTTATATACCGGGTCCGCCACCTTTATCGAGGGCGTCACCGCCGCCACTCTGACAAATCCGTCCTGCATGAAACCCTCCTGTTCCGGCCCTGCGGCCTGTCATCATTCACTCTGTTTCTTTTTCTGCCGCACGCCGCGGGCGCCCCGGTGAGAGAGCCGGACGCTGCTCCAGTCCGCCGCCTCATGTCCGGCCTGCTCGCTTCTTGCGCGCGGAGATACCTGTGAGGCCTCCTTCACCCGGTCTCCTTCCGCCAGCTGAATGCCGTGCACCCCGGCGCTGGCCTTCTTCATCTCACTGATCTCGCTGACCGCGAAGCGCAGCGCGCAGCGCTCCTCCGTGCGCAGCACCAGCTGCGCGCCGGAGAGGACCTCCACTGTGAGAACCCGGTCTCCCTCCGCCAGCTTCGTGGCGGCAACGGTCTTTCTTGAGGAAATAAATTCATTTCCCGCGACCACCTTCACCATCCCCGTCTCCGTGACAAAGAGGAACTTCTCTGTCTCCAGATCCGCATCCGGAAAGATGCCCACAACACGCTCCTCACGGCTGTCATAGTTACAAAGGTTGTCCAGCGGGCTTCCCTTATCCCTGGCCCGCGCCGCCGGGATGTCCGCCACCTTCAGCTGATGCAGCCGCCCTGTATCAGTAAACAGATAAATCTTCCCTGTATTCTTACACAAAAATACCTGCCGGTTCTCCTTACGGATTGCTTCTTCATTGCGGCTGAACACCGACAGATCGTAGGTCTTGGCATAGCCGAAGCGGTCCACGGCGAACATCAGCTCCTGCTCGACGACCTCTTCCTTCACCTCATGCGCCGCCTCTGCTTCCGTGATGAGCGTACGCCGTTCCCGGCCAAAATGCGCAATCAAAGCATCCAGCTCACGAACAATCGTATTGGTCATGGCCCGCGGGGAAGAGAGCACCTTCTCATACTGCTCGATGAGCTTTACAGTCTTGTCGTGTTCCTTATTCAGGCTGAGAATTTCCAGCCCGATCAGCTTCGACAGACGCATCTCGAGAATCGCCGTCGCCTGGCGCTCCGTGAAATCCAGATGCTCTGCCGCCTGGCGGGATTTCTGCGATTTGAAGGTCACCCGAGCAGGGTCGCCCATCAGACAGGCCTTCGCATCCTTCACGGTCTTGCTGCCGCGGATGATCTCGATGATCAGGTCAATGATGTCGATGGCGCGGATCAGGCCCTCCTGCACTTCCGCCTTCTCCCGTTCCTTCTGCAGCAGATGCGTGTATTTGCGCGTATTCAGATCGATCTGGAAGCGAATATTTTCCTGCAGGATCTGCTTGAGCCCCACAGTCTGAGGCGTCCCGTCCACCACGGCCAGCATGTTGACGCCGAAGGTATCCTCCAGCCCCGTCTTCTTATACAGGATATTCTTCACCCGCTCCGGGTCGGAACCGTTTTTCAGTTCAAAGACCAGACGGATGCCTTCCTTCGATGACTGGTTGGAAATGTCCGTCACCTCCGGCAGCTTCTTCGACTCGATCAGCGCCGCCACATCGGAGATGAATTTGGCGATGCCGCTGCCGATCATCGTATAGGGAATCTCAGAGACCACCAGGCTGCTGCGGTCGGATTTGTGGCGGCCCGGCTCCAGCTCAATCTTCCCGCGCAGACGAATCCGGCCCGTCCCGCTCTCATAGATACTGAGCAGCTCGTCCCGGTTGATCACGATGCCCCCGGTGGGGAAATCCGGCCCCGGCAGCGTCTCCATCAGCTCCTCCGTCGTCACGGACGGCTTCTTCAGGAGAATCTTCATCGCCTCCAGCACCTCCCGCAGGTTATGCGTGGGAATACTCGTGCGCATGCCCACGGCGATGCCCTCGGCGCCGTTCACGAGAATATTGGGAATCTTCACCGGGAGAACGACCGGTTCCTTCTCGGTCTCATCAAAATTGGGGACGAAATCCACAACGTCCTTGTCCAGATCGGCCAGAAAAGCCAGCTCCGAGAGCTCCGACAGCCGCGCCTCGGTGTAACGGGCCGCCGCCGCGCCGTCCCCCTCGATGGAGCCGAAATTCCCGTGTCCGTCCACGAGAATCTCCTCCTTCTTCCAGTCCTGCGCCATCACCACCAGCGCCTCGTAGATCGAGCTGTCGCCGTGAGGATGATATTTACCCATCGTATCGCCGACGATACGAGCGCTCTTCCGGTGCGGTTTATCGTGTTTGACGCCCAGCTCATACATCGCATAGAGAGTACGCCGCTGCACCGGCTTTAATCCGTCGCGGATATCCGGAATCGCCCGGGAGACGATGACGCTCATCGCATAGTCCAGATAGGACTTGCTCATCTCCTCAGAGAACTCCGTCTTCAGAATCCGCTCCTCCGGATTACTGTTTGTCTGTTCCTTCTTGCTCTTACTCACAGATTTCCACTCCTACCTAGACATCCAGCGTCGCGTAGACCGCGTTTTCCTGAATATAATTGCGCCGCGGCTCCACCTCGCTGCCCATGAGCAGATTAGTCATGGCATCCGCCGCGCGCGCATCCTCAATCTCCACCTGCTTCAGCAGCCGCGTCTCCGGGTTCATCGTCGTCTCCCAGAGCTGCTCCGCATTCATTTCGCCCAGCCCCTTATAGCGCTGCAGGCCGAAATTCTTATGATTCCGACGGTATCTGATCAGCGCCGCATCGTCGTAGAGATAAAGCTCCTCGCCGCGGGCCGGGGCCACCTTATACAGAGGCGGCATGGCGATATAGATATGCCCCTCCTGAATCAGCTCCGGCATGAAGCGGTAGAAGAAGGTCATAAGCAGAGTGCTGATATGCGCCCCGTCGACATCGGCATCCGCCATGATGATGATCTTGTCGTAGCGCAGCTTCGTGATGTCAAAATCGTTCCCGTATCCTTCTGAAAATCCGCAGCCGAAGGTATTGATCATCGTCTTGATCTCGGCGTTGGCCAGCACCTTGTCCATCGTGGCCTTCTCCACGTTGAGAATCTTGCCGCGGATCGGCAGGATGGCCTGATATTTCCGGTTCCGGGCCGTCTTGGCCGAACCACCGGCGGAATCCCCCTCAACGATGAAAATCTCACATTTCGAGGCGTCGCGGCTCTCACAGTTGGCCAGCTTTCCGTTGCTGTCGAAGGAGAACTTCGGCTTCGTCAGCATGTTGGCCTTATTCTTCAGCTCGGCCCGGCGAATCTTCGCGGAGCGCTCAGCGCAGGCGATGATCGCCTTCAGCTCCTCCAGGTTCCGGTCAAAATGCAGCGGCAGCTGCTCGGCCGTGACGGCCGCCACCGCCTTCGTGGCGTCGGCGCTGCCCAGCTTGGTCTTCGTCTGCCCCTCAAAGAGCGGATCCGGGTGCTTGATCGACACCAGCGCCGTCATGCCGCAGCGGGTATCCGCCCCGGTGAAGTTCTCATCCTTCTCCTTGAGGATGCCCAGCTCCCGGGCATAGGAATTGATCAGCATGGTAAACCGGTTCTTAAAGCCGGTCAGATGTGTGCCGCCCTCGGCGTTATAGATATTATTGCAGAATCCAAGAATATTTTCATCAAATGAACGGTTGAACTGAAAGCAGACGTCCACCTCAATGTCCTCCGCCTTCCCGTGGAAGAGCACCACGTCGCTGACCGTCTCCTTTCCGCGGTTCAGATCGCGCATAAAACCGGCCAGGCCGTCGGGCTCGTGGAAGAGGATGTCCTCCTCCTCTCCCGGCCGCTCATTAATAAAATGGATCGTCAGCCCCGGATTCAGATAGGCCGTTTCATGCAGACGGCTGCGAATCGAGGATGCCTTATAGGAATGCTCTCCGAAGATCTCCGGATCCGGTTTAAAGGAGACCCAGGTACCTGTCGTCTTTGTCCGCCCCACCACCGGGAGCAGCCCGTCCTCCAGCTCGATCACCGGCTTCCCCTGCTCGTAGCGGTCATGATAAATCTTCCCGCCCATATGCACCTGCACGTCCATATAGGCCGACAGCGCATTGACGACCGAAGAACCCACGCCATGCAGACCGCCGGAGACCTTGTAGGCGCCCGCATCGAATTTGCCCCCGGCGTGAAGCGTCGTATAGATCACCCGCTCCGCCGAGACGCCCATTCTGTGCATGTCCACCGGCACACCCCGGCCGTCGTCCCGCACCTCCGCGGAGCCGTCGGCCCGCAGAGCCACCTCGATATTCTGACAGAACCCCGCCAGATGCTCATCCACCGCATTATCCACGATCTCGTAGACCAGATGGTTGATGCCCTTGGTTCCCACGCTTCCTATATACATGCCGGGACGGCGGCGCACCGCCTCCAGTCCCTCCAGCACAGTAATCGAATCGGCATTATAGCTTGAAACTGCCATGTATTCACACTCCATGTATCAATGTTTCTAAAATCACACTCTGCTATCTTAGCAACTTTTTCTGATTCTGGCAACGTCAGAAAACAGACTTTTTGAACAAAATGAGCCGATCAGGTATTCACCCAATCGGCTCACAGGTTCTGATTCGATTTAATTCGCAGTCTTTTTATTCTTTTTACGCGTTCCTCAAAAACGCCTCATATCCCTTCCGGGCCTCATAGATGTCCGCCTTGCTGGCGACTTCCCAGGGAGCGTGCATGCTGAGGATGGCGATACCGCTGTCGATGACGTTCATGCCGTAGTTGGCGGATATGTAGGCGATGGTGCCGCCGCCGCCCTGATCCACCTTGCCGAGCTCTGCGGTCTGCCAGGCTACCCCGGCCTCGTCCATGACGCGCCGCATGGAGGCCATGTACTCGGCAGAGGCGTCGTTAGAACCGCTCTTGCCGCGGGAGCCGGTGTATTTGTTGAAGACCAGTCCCCGGCCGAAATAGGCCGCATTCTTCTTCTCACTGACAGAAGCATAATTGGGATCGAACGCCGCGCTGACATCCGAGGAGAGCATATTGGAGACAGCCAGCGCCCGGCGCACAGCGAGCTCCGAATACCGTCCCAGGCAGTTCATGATCTCCGCCACCGTGTTCTCAAAGAACCGGGAATGCATGCCCGTGGCGCCCACACTGCCGATCTCCTCCTTGTCCACGAGGAGGCACACAGCCGTCGTCTCCGGAGCCTCGATCGCCAGCTGCGCCGCCAGAGAGGTATAGGCGCAGATGCGGTCGTCCTGCCCATAGGCCAGAATCATGCTGCGGTCGAATCCCAGATCACGGGCCGCCCCGGCGGGCACCACTTCAATCTCGGCAGAGAGGAAATCCTCTTCCTCCATGTCATATTTTCCCTTCAGGAGCCTGAGAACGTTCGCCTTGACCGCTTCCTTCTCCTTCTCTTTCTCCACATTGGCCAGAGGCTCGCTGCCGACCAGAACATTCAGATCCTCCCCGGCAATCACAGCACTGGCCTTCTTCGCCATCTGATCGGCGCCCAGATGCGGCAGCAGATCGCTGATGCAGAACACCGGGTCGGAAGGATCCTCTCCCAGAACGATATTCTCCACGGTGCCGTCCTTTTTCGCGATCACACCGTGCAGCGCCAGAGGCAGCGCCACCCACTGATATTTCTTGATGCCGCCATAATAATGCGTATCCAGAAGCGCCTGACCTTCATCCTCATAGAGAGGATTCTGCTTCAGATCAAGGCGCGGGGAATCAATATGCGCCCCGAGAATATTCATACCCTTCTCCAGAGGCTTTGTGCCAATGTGGAAGAGCGCAATCGCCTTACCCATACAGGTGGCGTACACCTTATCCCCGGGATGCAGCGCACGCTTTTCCGCGATCACAGTATCCAGAGAAACATACCCGGCCGCCTCCGCCTGACGCACCGACTCCTGCACGCACTCGCGCTCCGTCTTTCCCTTATCCAGAAACGCTTTATAGTCCTCCGACAGAGCGTTCAGTTCCTTCCGCTGCTCCTCCGTATAGGTGAGCCAAACATCTTTTCTCTCCATAGTAACCCTCCAATAAAAAGCCCTCTCCGGGAGCGTCCTTGTTTCTGGCCGCATGGCCATAAAGTTTACCCTGCGGGTACGGATCCACCTGTAAAACCTGTTTCCAGTAAAAAACCCTCTCCCAAAGGGGAAGAGGGCCCGTATACCTGACAGATTATACGCGGGACAGGTACTCCCCGGTTCTGGTATCGATCTTGATCTTCTCTCCCTGATTCACAAAGAGGGGAACCATAACCTGAGCTCCGGTCTCCACAGTGGCCGGCTTGCTGGCGCCGGTCGCGGTATCGCCCTTGAAACCAGGCTCTGTGTCGGTAATCTCCAGCTCCACGAAAAGCGGCGGCTCCACCGAGAACACATCTCCCTTATGGGAACACACCTTCACCATCTCATTCTCTTTAACAAACTTCAGCGCGTTGCCGATCTGATCCTGACTGAGCGCGATCTGATCATACGTATTCACGTCCATGAAATAGAACAGATCTCCGTCGCTGTACAGATACTGCATATCGTTCCGGTCAATCCGCGCTTCCTCGAACTTCTCCGTCGGGCGGAAGGTCTTCTCTACCACGCCGCCGCTGATGATGTTCTTCAGCTTCGTGCGGACAAACGCCGCGCCCTTGCCGGGCTTCACATGCTGAAACTCAATGATCTGATAAATATTCTTCTCGTACTCGATCGTAATACCGTTCCGAAAATCACCTGCTGAAACCATTTCCATGTCCTCCTTATTATCGGCCGAATGGCCATCACGGATCCCTTTACGGGACCTCCTTAATACTGGCCGAATGGCCATCACGGATCCCTTTACGGGACCTCCTTATTATTGGCCGCATGGCCATCACAGATCCCCTTGCGGGTCTCCCGCCAAATGTCAAATGTCCATGCGCCATTACGCATAAATGTGCCCTGGCGCACGGACGCTTGTCAGGGCTTTCTACTGTATTCTACCTTACCGCTGTCTATTTTTCAACTATTTTTTCACGAGGATGCGGGCTTTTTTCAGTTTTACCCGATATTTTGCCGTGAAATGTTTATGACCATTGCAGAACCGGAGTCGCAGGAAGAGGCCGCCTGCGCAGCCCCTTCCCGTTGTCTCTTTCAAAATTGTGAATTCACATTTAGCCCTTCTTCACCGTAATCTTGCTGCCTGCGCCTTTGGCCGTAAAGATCTTCTTGTACGCAGAGACCTTCGCACTCGGCACCTTGAAAGTGCAGGTACTCTTGATTCCCTTAAAGGCACTGGCGCCGACCTTCGAGCTGGTCAGCTTCGTAGTTTTCAATGTAACCGAAGCCAGCTTCTTGTCTCCATAAAAAGCCTTCTTGCCGATCGTCGTCAGCTTCGTGGACTTGCTCACGAAGGTCTTTAAGGCCGTGCAGCCCTGGAAGGCCGATGCATCGATCTTCGTCAGCGCCGTGGAGGTCAGATTCACATAGGTAAACGTCGTGCATTTATAGAAGGCCGAGGAACCGATGGTCTTCACCTTCGCCAGTGTGATCCGGCCAGACGTGCTGCCGATGGTTTTCAGCTTCGTGCAGCCGTAGAAGGCCTTGCTGCCAATCGAGGTCGCTTTCTGCAGTCCGGCTACGGTCGCCAGCTTGCTGCAGCTCTGGAACGCACTGCTGCCTACGGAAGTGACGGCCGAGCAGCCGGTGACCTTCGTCAGCGCCGTGCATTTGTAGAATGCCGAAGAACCGATCGAAGTCACCTTACTGCCAACGGAAACCGATTTCGCTTTCGTGCAGCCATAAAACGCCTTGCTTCCGATTGAGGTTACATACTTACCGATCGAGATGCTGGTCGCCTTGGTATAGCTCTTAAAAGCGCCGGAGCCAACAGCCGTTACCTTATAAGTTCTCCCGCCGATCGTCACTGTATCCGCAACTTTAATGGAAGTCAGCGTTGTTTTGGTGCCGCCGGTTATGGTCACAGTTCCCGTTCCGGACGTGGTACTCGCTGTGGCGCTGGTCACCTTATACTTATAGCTTCCCACGGTATAGGTCTCGTCTTTTGCAGCAGAAATCGTGAAGGATTTTGTGATTGTCCCCTTATAATTTCCGGCACCGGTAATGGTTACATTATAGGTTCCCAGGTTCTTCCGGCCGCTTGCGTATGAAACCGTATAATCCGTGTTTTTAGTCAGCGTGGTGCTTCCGTTTTTCACGGTTACGGTCGGCGTAATTTCTGATCCGGTCCAATTATAATTCGCTGCGCTCAGGGTCGCCGTATATCCGGAAATATCCGCCTGATTCACAGTCATCACGATTGACTTTTCCGCCTCCGCATAATTGTCCGTCTCCGCCGCAGTCACCGTTATCGTCGCCGTTCCCGCTCCTTTAATGGTGACCTTTCCAGTTTCGTCTACGGTTACAACACTCGTTTTACTGCTCGTATACGTCAACGCCCCATCCCCGGCCGTCCTCTTTGCATCCAGAGTGAACGTTCCGTCTCCGTATGTCTTCGTATAGGAAGCCGTACCACTGATGGTCTGCGAAGCCTTTGCAACCGTAATGGCTATTGTTTTTTCAGCCTGTTCATAATTATCCGTGCCTTTCGCAGTCACCGTTATCGTCGCCGTTCCTGCTCCTTTAATGGTGACCTTTCCAGTTTCGTCCACGGTTACTACGCTCGTATCGCTGCTCGCATACGTCAGCGCCCCATCCCCGGTCACCCGCTTCGCATCCAAAGCAAATGTTCCGGCTCCGTAGGTCTTTAAATACGAAGTCGTACCGCTGATCATCTGTGCAGCTTTACCGATGCTGTACGTCTTTTTCACCGTATCGGAGAAGTTATTGATTCCGGTCATCGTCACGGTATACTCGCCGACCTCGGTACTGTTCGCGTTCCCCCAGGTCAGCGTATAATCTAACCCCTCCGTCAACGTATATGTACCATACGTTACTGTCACGGTCGGCGTCTGCGCCTCTCCATTATAGGTATAGCTCTCTTTGTCTAATGTAATCTCACAATCATCAATGACTGCGGAGATCACGGTCAGGGAGACGGTCGCTTCCGCGGCGTTATAGTTATCCGTCGCTGCGGCACTCACCGTAATCTGAGCCGTTCCTGTCGCAACAGCTGTTACCAGCCCGTTCGCATCCACGGTCGCCGCGGATTCATTGCTGCTTACATAGGTAAGCGCGCCTTCCGCTCCGGACACGGTGATGGTCGCCGTCTGTCCGTATGCCAGCGTAGTGCTCTCCATCTCTGCGGTCAGCTTCTGCTCCGCTTTGGCAATGGTGAATGTTGCTGTAAGCTCGCCGCTGTAGCTGTTGCCTGTGCCGGTGATCGTAACGGTGGCGGTACCTGCATTGGTATTATCTGTATACGCTACCGTATAATCCGTACCCTGAATCAGGGTTACTTCGCCGCAGACAACGGTTACTTCCGGTTCCTTCACCGTACCGTCATAGACAAATTCTGTTTCTGCTAAACTAACGCTTGTATTCTCAGCGGTCAGCTCTGTTACACCGGCAGCGACCACAACAGTCACTTCTGCGGAAGCGCTCTTGTAGTTCGCCGTCTCCACCGCAGTTACCGTAATAGTTGTCGTTCCCGCAGCCACACCAGTGATGACACCGCTTTCGTCCACCGTTGCCACAGATGTATCCGCCGATGCATAACTGAAAGTCACATCCTCGGTTGCCGTTGTGCTCGGCGTCAGCTGCGCTGTGTTCCCTGCTACGACGGATACGGTTTCCGGCACGGTCAGTATCTGCTCCGCCTTCGCGATCGTAAAGTTCGCCGTGAGTGATTCTCCGGTATAGCTCTCTCCGATAATGGTAATAGTAACTGTTGCTGTGCCGGCATTTACATTATTGGTGTATTCAACCGTATAATCCGTGCCCTTTGTCAAAGTCACAGACTGATCATCCTGCGTGTAAACAACCGTCACCGCCGGTTCCTGTGCTGTGCCGGTATAGACAAGATCTGCCGAGTCAACGGTAACACTCGTATTGTCAGCGGTCAGCGTGATCACATTTGAAGCTACCACAACGGTGATTGTCGCTGTCGCGCTCTGATAATTGGTCGTCTCCGCTGCGGTAATGGTAATCGTTGTTGTTCCCTCTCCCACACCAGTGACGGTGCCGTTTTCATCCACGGTCACAATGGATGTGTCAGACGATTCATACGTATAAGTAACCGTATCAGTCGCGTCCGTTTCCACGGAGATCTGCGCGGTCTTATTCAAGACAACCGCCAGGCTCTCCGGCACAGTCAGCGTCTGTTCCGCCTTCGCAATTGTAAATGTCGTTGTGGCTGTTCCAGTATAATTTCCCATACCGGTGACCGTAACAGTCGCCGTTCCGGCGTTCGTGTTGTCCGAATACGCCACTATATAGTCCGTATCCGCTGTCAGCGTCATCTCACCATCTGTTACCGTGACTGCCGGTTCTTTTGCTTCACCATCATAGGTGAATTCCGAAGTCTCAACCGACACCGCGCAATTATTAATAGAAGCCGCACTTACAGTGATAGCTACAGAGGCGCTTCCCGCCTTATAGTTGTCATCACCCGATGCGGTCACAGTAATATAAGCTGTTCCGACGCCAACGGCTGTCACAACGCCCTCCGCAGAAACCACGGCTACCGCCTCATTACTCGACTTATAGGTGACATCTCCTTCACCGGTCACTGTAAGTGAGGTCGTCGCGCCATAGGTGATTTCGCTGTTTCCCGCCGACGCTGTTACCGTCTGCGAGGCTTGCCCAATCTCAAATGTCTTCGTCACCGTGCCAATGTACTCGCCCATACCTTTGACCGTTACCGTCGCGGTTCCGGCGTTCACATTGTCTGTATAAGACACCGTATAATCGGTTCCCTCCGTCAGCACAGTTCCATTATATGTCACAGTCACAGCCGGTTCCTTCGCGGTTCCGTCATAGACATAGCTGTCTGTGGACAGGGATACCGTCGCCGCTGCGATGGACGCTCCTTCTGCCTCCATGGTGACGGTGAAGGTGCCCCGATACAGTGAATACGAATAATAGAAACCACAGACCAGATAATAGGTCTTTCCGGCTTCCAGATCACAGGTGATATGGAAGCTGTTATCTTCTGCACTGTAGCCGTCGCTGTATTTCAGCTTTGTCATATCCGCATCGTACAGGGTTGCTTTTGTCGTATAGCCGGTATCCGAGGAGAAGGTATAGCTGCCGCTTGTCTCCGGCGTGATCTTGAAATACATCTCGCTGCCGGGCGTCTCGATGGAAGCCGTCGCGCTGCTTCCGGCTGTCAGGGCCACTGCGCTCTCCTGATCTTCGGCGGTATCACCAATCACATATACATACGTATACACTGCTTCCGATGTATAACCATCGCTTACCAGACAGCGATATCGGTTATATTCACCGATAATGGCATCACCCTTCACTGTCATAGAAGAAGCGGTTTCACCGGAAATATCCACATAAGTTCCATCCGTCTGTTCCTGCCACTGATACGTCAGCGTTCCTGCAGAGGTTTCAGCCGTAACGGAAAGCTCAATAGTTTCTCCCAGACGAACCGTATTATATGTCGGTTGATCGTAGCTAACGGACAAGCCGCTGTTCACGGTAATCCAATAATACAAATATGCATAATTATAACCGTCTCTTACCACACAGTAATATCCACCTGTTTTTGGATTAGCAACAGTAAGCGTGTTTGCCGTCTCGCCATCCAGCAAAGTACCGATATAGTCCACTTCATCCAGATAATACCACTGGTATGACAAGGATTCGCTGTAGTCCGAAGTTGCTGTAACGGATAACGTAACCGAATCACCCACAGATATCGTCTGCGAATTTGCCTGATCCAGAACTGCGCTAAATCCGCTGTCGATATATAAATAGAACCACATCCTGTTCGTATCATATCCGTCGCTCACCGCACACATATACGTAGACCGTTCTGTTGCCTCAACGGTCAGGCCGGACGTTCCGCCGGATGTCGTGATGCCGTCTGTAATCTCCGTATACGCTTCTGTATCATCGGAATCCCCGGTCACAAGGTACCAGTGGAAAGTCAGCGTATCTTCGCCCATGTCCGTTGTGGCCGAAGTCTTAAACGTTACTTCCTCACCCGGCGTTACAGTATACGAGGAGTCACTGTCAAATGATGTTCTGAGGCCGCTGTCCATTTCAACATAGACATACGCATCGACCGTGGAATCACCATCGGAAACGACACAGCGATAATACTGGTAGCCCATGGACGGAACATCAGCCCCGCTCACCACATATTCCTGACCAGTCGCACCCTCAATGATCTCATAAGTCCAGCCGGAGTAATAGCTTTCCATAGACCCCTTATACCACTGATAGGTGAGTGAATCTGTATTCGGCGTCACCGGGTCAACGGAAATGGTCACGGTTCCGTCCGGCGTAACGGAATAACTGCCGTTCGAGTTTACACGGAGCGTTTCTGTGATATAGATATACAGATAGACATTTCCCGTATTTCCATAAACATCGCTTACCGTGCAGCGGTAGTCCGCATCCTCGGTAATATCCGTCAGCGTCAGCGTCGCCCCTGTCTCACCGTCAAGAGCTTCATACGTCCATTCATCGCTGTTGTACTTGTACCACTGATAGGATATCTCGCCAGAATCCGCGCTTGCCTCCACAGTATACTCTGCACTGCCTCCGGAGAGCACATAAATACTGGTGCTGTCGGTGTTGACGGTAAAGCCATTTTCAATGCTTACATCATAGCTGAACCTGACGCTGTTACCGCAGCCGTCTGAAATCCAGCACGTATAATAACCCGCCATGGTAATATTGGTCAGCTCATACGATGCAGATGTGGCGCCATCAATTATTTCTCCGTCTTTATACCACTGGTAGGTAAGCGTTACACCCTCATTGGCGGTGGCCTCGTCGGTTGTAAGAGTCAGCGAGTCACCGGGAGAAACGGTTTTGGAATACCCGTGGTTGACTGTTGTCAATCCGGTGTCTACTGTCACGTAAAAATACGCGTATTTTCGGTTTCCATATTGATCAGTCACGGTACAGTGATAATATCCGCTCGCCGTCACGTCTTCCAGGGTTAACGATGAACCGGTCTCCTCATAATCCGTATAATCATAATTCAGATAGTCATAACCGTACCAGGAGCAGGTGATGCCATCCGTATCGTTCGCGGTTACTGTGACTGCCAGTGTCGCACTCTCCCCGTAATCCACCGTTACATCCGATGAATACGTGATGCTCAGATTGTTATCAATGTAGAGTTCGAAATAAAGATTCACACTATTCCCATAGTTGTCCCTGACTCTGCATCGATAATACCCGTAAGTGGTCACATTCTCTACCGTATAGGTGACACCAGTCTCATCCTCAAGCACTTCATCGTCACAATACCATTGGTAGGTCAGATCTATTCCCTCATTCACCGTCACAGACTCTGCCGAAAGTGTCTGTGAGCTATTAAGCTCAACCTCATACTCAAACCAGGTTGTACCGGCGGTCAGGCCCGTTGCTATAGAGACGTCAAAATACTCATATACCGAGCTCCCGTAATTATCCGAAATCCGACAATAATACTCACACCGGCTGGTTGGCGTCACCGTAATACTGTTACCATTCCCGGAAATGGTCGTCGTTTTATACGTAAGATAATCATAGCAATACCAGTTGTAAGTAAGCTCTATACCATCGTATGCCGTTGCCGAAGTTGTCAGGGTCAGTTCTGTGCCCGGTTCTTCAATTGAATATTCATGCCAGTTATCGCCATTAATACTCAGACCGGTATCAACAGAAACATAGAAATACAGAGTAATACGATTCCCATAGCTGTCCGAAACTTCACACTGATAGTTACTATAAGCGGTAATATTATTTACTGTGTAGGTTACTCCTGTTTCTCCCTCAAGAATATCCCAGTCCTTATACCACTGATAGGTCAGATCTTCACTTGCATCCGCAGTCACACATTCCGCGGAAAGCACCTGAGATTCACCAGCTTCCACCTTATACTCAAACCAGGTCTCCTCAGCAGTCATACTGGTCGCTATATAAATCACGAAATAATCGTATACCGAGTTCCCGTAATCATCCGAAATCCGACAATAATACTCACACCGGCTGGTTGGTGTTACCGTAATGCTGTCACCGTTCTCGGAAATGGTCGTCGTTTTATACGTAAGATAATCGTAGCAATACCAGGTATAAGTAAGCTCTACACCTTCATTTGCCGTTGCCGCAGTTGTCAGCGTCAGTTCCGTTCCCGGTTCCGTGTCATAATAGTGTGTGTAGTTCCAGTCGTCCCCATTAATACTCAGACCAGTATCAACGGAAATGTAGAAATACAGAGTTATTCTGTTCCCATAGCTATCCGAAACTCTGCACTCATATTCCTGATAAGACGAAACAGACACTACCGTATAGGAATTACCGGTGGCTTCTTCAATCTCCTCCCAGTCCTGGTACCACTGGTAAGTCAGGGCTACTCCCTCATTCGCCGTCACGGACTCTGCCGAAAGTGTCTGTGAGCTATTAAGCTCAACCTCATACTCAAACCAGGTTGTATCGGCGGTCAGGCCCGTTTCTATATAGACGTCAAAATAATCATATACCGAGTTTCCGTAATTATCTGAAATCCGACAATAATACTCACTCCGGCTGGTTGGCGTTACCGTAATGCTATCGTCGTTCTCGGAAATAGTCGTCGTTTCATAAGTAAGATAATCATAACAATACCATTCGTAAGTAAGCTCTATCCCCTCATTTGCCGTTGCCGAAGTTGTCAGGGTCAGTTGTTGTGTGCCCGGTTCCTCAATTGAATATTCATGCCAGTTACCGCCATCAATACTCAGGCCGGTATCAACCGTAACGATAAAATAGAAATACAGGTAATTTCCATACTTATCCTGCACTTTACAATTATAGTAGATGCGTGAATTGATTTCATCGGTTGTAAACGTCGAACCGGTCGCTCCGTCAATTTTACTGCCGTCTTTATACCATTGATAGGTAAGCTCGGTTCCCTCCGCTACACTTATTTTGCCGTCAACCGTTAGTTCCACGCCCTCACCGGCCTCTGAATATGCGTAGTACGTGTTTCCGCCGTCAACAAACTGCAGGTTTGCGTCCACATAAGTGTCCATGTAAACCTGAAAACTTATTGGCGCTCCGCTGCCGCTTGTGACCGCAAGATAATAGGTCTCACTTGCAGTCAGCTCATAAGTAAATCTGAAATTTCCATTATTATTCGCATAACCGGAAGCAAGTTCATTCCCATTTTCATCGTACAGATATCCATAGACATAATATCCGCAGGAGGAATAAAACACATACGTATCCGTTGCGTCCGGTGTGATGATAAAGTACATGCTGTCGCCATACGACGAAATTGTCGCCAGCGCCGGTGTTCCTGCCGTGAGCTTCACTGCATCCTCTTTTGAAGTCGCCGTTGTACCTGCTACATACACAGTAAACCAAACGGTCGCCGTATTATAAGTATCGCTGACAACACAGTAATACTCCGCGCTTTGATCAGGTGTGATAGTAAGCGTGGAATCCGTGTTCTCCAGCAGCGTGTAACCGTCTCCGTCATATCTGTACCATTTATAGGAAAGTTCTCCCTTTTCTGTATCGGCGGTTACTGCCAAAGATACCGTATCTCCCTGGCTAACTGTATAATAATACTGATCTGCTGAAGCCGAAAGACCGCTGTTAACCGTCACATAAAACCAGGCGGTTGCCGTCATGCTATTATCATCAACAATACATTTATACGTCCCTTTTTCTGTTACGGTCAGCGTATTCCCTGTTTCACCGTCAATCAAATCATAGGTATACGTATTCTCATTATATTTATACCAGCTATAGGTGAAATCTGTGTCTTCATAGTCATTGGTCGCCGTCACGGAAAGGGTTCCCTCATCGCCGACTTCCAATGCTACATTTGAATCATACGAAAGGCTCAGCCCGCTGGTTCGCTCCATATAAAGGCTGAAGGTTCCTGTGATGCTGTTTGAATAGAATCGAACACCAAGGTAATAGGTGTTCCCTTCGGTCAGCCTATAGGTAATCGCAAAATTATTGCCGTTTCCTGCACTGTCATCATCCTGAAAAAGGCAATTCCCATCTGCATCGTATAGATAACCATACGTATCCATATTGCCGCCGGAATAGATGTAATAGGTGCCTGTCTCTTCCGGAATGATTTTAAAGTAAACATATGTCCCGGCTTCCGAGATAGTTGCAGATGCACCATTTGTGGTAAGTTCCGTCGCATTGCTAAACTGTTCAGTTAAATCACCGGTTTCACTACCATCGCCGCTCTCATCATCATCTCCAGTCACATCACTGTCTTCGGTCTCACCGTCGTCTTCGGTTTCACCGCTGTCTCCGGACTCATCAACATCTTCGGTCTCGCCACTGTCTCCAGTCTCGCCGCTGTCTTCGGTTCCCTCGTCGCTTGCAGCGGTGAGCGTCAGGATCCCCATATCCGCATAAAGATTCTCTGTGCTGTCACCGTACGCATATGTGATTTCCGTTCCATTAACTGTAAATGTATAAATCGGGAATCCCGCGGAATCATATGTCGTGGATGTGGCATCGTTTTCGTTCACAAGGAAAAGTCCGCCGTCCTTGCCAATAGTGCCGTCGTCACTGTTTGTCACATCAACAAGGTAGTTGCTGCCGTTCAGGGTAACGATATTCCACATATGCGCCCCTGCGCCCGTGCCGCCGGTCATTATGCCGGAAACCGTATAGCAGACCGCATCGGTCAATCCCTGGTCGCAGAGATACTGGAATGCTTTGGAATAGCCTTCGCATACGACATTGGTGCTGTCGTCTCCATCAAAAACATAGACAAGCCCCCACGGATCACCGTAGCCTTCATCATAGTCCTCTGAGGCTGCCTCGCTGTTATAAGTAACCAGTGCGCAGATTTCCTCTTTGTACGCTTCCAGCTTTTCCGCGTCGCTCGAATCGGCATATTTTTCCACAATCTCCTGCGCGTTGCTGGCCGCAGCCTGTGCTGTAGATACCATGGATGTGTTGAGCGTATACTGCGGTTCAGATGCTGAAGAATCCTGATAGGCAGATATAACAGAGAATTTAAAAGTAATACTATTAAACTGAATATACGTATAAGTGGCTTCACCTGCAGAATTAACCGTTCCGCCATAATTATAAGAATAGCTTACCGTATACCCGTTCGTCCCCTTATCGAACCAGTACATATCATAGGGGCTGTCCGCGATCAGGCAATACACGATTTTGGAATACAGAAGTGTCTCCTGAAATTTTGCCTTACCGAGAGATTCTAATTCTGTCGTATACGAACTTGCCGTAACGTCCAGATCATCCGTCGTATACGTCAATCCATAATCGCTTAAATCAATCGTAATCTGCGTCGAGGTCTGATTCCCCGCCGCGATATCAGAAACCGTACTCTTTAACGTCTGATAGATCGAATAGTTCAGATTATCCCCGGAAAACAGCCGCAAGCCATAATTAGAATAACCAGACACCCCCCCCGTAGAAGAGCTGGCTCACATAACTTTCAAACAGTTCATCATTGTCCGCCAGACCGGAAAGCAGGGAATCCAGGTCGCTGTCGTCCGGTGTCACCGTTACTTCCTGTGTTTCGGTAACGATCTCTGTCTCTTCTGCGCTTTCTTCAGCCGTATCTTCCGAAGCCGCTTCTTCCACATTTTCCTCTTCTTCGGCCTCCGTCTGCGCATCCTCCTCAGAAGACGCCATGTCTGTGATGCTGCCGTCTTCCTCCGGCTGCGAGCTGTCAGTCGACTCGTCCGCGGACGCATCCGTCACCTCTGTCTCCGGCTCTGCGGCCTCCGTGTCCTGCGTCTCCGCCTCGCTCACAGCCTCGCCGGATTCTTCGTTCTCCGACTGTGCTTCTTCAACAACTGATGCCTCTTCCACAGACGACGTGTCTACGTCCAGGTCTACGGCCGCAAGAGCAGGCGTCGTCAATGAAAATATCATCGACAGGGCAAGCAGAATGCTTAACATACATCTTCTCGTTCTCTTTCCCATTGGTTCCCTCCGTTCAGAGTTGTGATGCCGCGGGGCGGGTGCCTGCCAATCAGATCTGTCTGGCTGCCCGGCGACTGCCGCGGAATTTCAGGTTCCGGCTGCCTGTACACTCCGATACAGGCTCCCTTCTTACCATAATATTGTACAACCGCCGTCTCTTACCGTCAAACAGTTTTCTTCTTATCCGCTAACATTTTTTCACAGTACCACCCGCCCGGCATCAGCGGAACATCCCCGGAATAACTATCCGGTGATATTTCAACTTGCACAGCCCCTAAAGCTGTGCTAATCTTGTAATCACAAAACAAACGCAGCCATATATATTTCCAGAGGAGCGTGCGGTCATGGGGTCCAATCAAGATACTCAATGGAAACGGTTATGGATTTGAACGACATGGTAAGAAACATGACCGGTATTACAATCCAGAGCTACAATGTACCATCCCACTTAAACATCACAATTTTGGTGAAAGCGATTTGCGCTACATCATGAAAGAGATCAAGCACAACGGGCGGTAACTATCCCGCCCTCCTTAAAGGAGGATCGCTATGAAAGCCCTTTATACCGCAACTTTTGAAACCGATGAATCTGGTAAATACTACGCTCGTATCCCCGATCTTCCCAGATGCATTACCACCGGGCGCGATTTGGAGGACGCCATTGACATGATCACTGATGCCGCCAATCTTTGACTCGTTGCCGCTGAGAATCACAATGACCCGATCCCCTCGCCTACTCCTCAAGGTGATCTTGATTGCTCTAAGGCCGCAACCGTCGATACGCTTGCCTACCGCGCAGCCATTCATTCAAGGACTGTCCGGAAAAGTGTTTCTCTCCCGGCCTGGATGGCCAACCTGACTGACAGAAATTAACTGCTCTCAGGTCCTGCGGAAGGTCTCATGGAAAGGCTCGCTTAATCTCCCGGTTCAGGGCAGTCATCTTGCTTCCTTCTTCTTTCGCTTAAAGCTCTCTCCACAGCATCAGTCCGCGGCGTATAATGCCGATTCTCTGTTGCTTTCCCGGCCTTCCGCACATCACCCAGCAAACGCTCTGGTTCCGAGATTCTTGTGATTTATGCTAAAATTTCTCAATAATCTTGTGTTGTCAATAGATTTTCCAAAGAAAGTTCAAGATTATTGTGGATAGATGATATTTACATTTTCTAAATCATGTTGTACTATTCGTATAAAGAAAAGGTGGCCACAATGACATTGATCGTGAATCTATCCGCGCCGAGCAGCTCCGGGAACAGGAGGCGGATGATGATATCGATAAAGAAATGGAGGAATACCGCCGACAGCTGGAGCTTGAGAAAAGACAAATCGAAGGATACTCAGCCTCAGAAGATATCGTAATGAAAGAGGCATGAGATAAGAGCTGCAATTAAAATTTGCGCCAACGCAATCGAGAACGCAATACAAAGGAGAACCTTGAATGTTCCAAATCATATACTCAAAGAAAGCCGCGAAATTCCTGCGGAAGCAGGGCAAACCTACGCAAAGACGTATCGTTGAAGCCATTTCAAAACTACCGCTCGAAGGTGATATCAAAAAATTGCAGGGTACCGATGGATATCGCCTCAGAGTCGGGGATTACAGAATCCTGTTTGATGTAAATGGGCTCGTTATCGATATCATAAATATTGGCAACCGTGGACAGATTTATAAAGGAGTGTGATGGTTATGTCGAGTGTAAAAGAAAGAATCTTTGGAGCCGTTACTATTATGAGTGAAGATGAAGCATGGAAAGTGTGGGAGCTCATTCAGGCAACATTCCGCCTTGCCAATGCAGAAGCCGTTGACCCGGAAGATGATGAAATCACCGCCCTTAATGCATATCATAACGGTAGTCCGGAATATCAGCCTGGTATCTCGCAGGAAGATTTGATCAGAGAATTGGGGATATAAGGCCGTAGCATTCCAGAGCGATGTGCAGTAGTTGGGAAGCTTTTTACGCAGTAGGTGAGGAAAACTTTAAGAGAGAAAGTAATATCATTCATCAGGTTTCACAATTAAGCACAGAGGTATTTTCAGGAGATTCCGAACATCATACAATGTGCATAAAAATAGCCGTCCTGCCCTGACAAGCTAACGGCTATTTCGTGTGTTCGCCGGGGGCGGGTGAGATGCATTCACCCTTCCGGCTGTCCTGCCGATGCGCTGTTTGGCGTAAGCCATAAGAAAGGCCTGAAGTTCATTATTATCATAGACGAATGGGACGCATTGCTCCGGGAAGCAAAGAATGACGAGCCCCTGCAAAAAGAATATGTTCAGTTTCAGGAATATACCATGACGAATCCTGATGAATTAACGGAGTATGTCGGTTTTACAGAACATGACGTCCGGGTACTGTGCTCTGAATATAACATGGACTTGTCTATTACACCACACGAAACGATTACGAAATCGTCCGGGAGCGTAGTGTATACACTCTCTAAGACATATAGCCTCCGGTTCCCGGAGGCTGTCACTGATTATTTCCAATCTTTCCTCTTCACTGCACGTCCCGCAGAGCCTTCATCGCATGATTCAGCCCTTCTTCACCGTAATCTTACTGCTTGCTCCCTTCGCTTTAAATATCTTCTTATACGCAGAAATCTTCGCACTCGGCACCTTGAACGTACAGGTACTCTTGATTCCCTTGAAGGCGCTGGCGCCGACCTTCGAGCTGGTCAGCTTCGTGGTCTTAAATGTGATCGAAGCAAGGTTCTTATCGCCATAGAAGGCCTTCTTGCCGATCGTCGTCAGCTTCGTGGACTTGCTCACAAAGGTCTTTAAGGCCGTGCAGCCCTGGAAGGCCGACGTGTCAATCTTCGTCAGCGCCGTGGAGGTCAGGTTCACGTAGGTAAGCGTCGTGCATTTATAGAAGGCCGAGGAACCGATGGTCTTCACCTTCGCCAGCGTGATCTTCCCCGATGTGCTGCCGACGGTTTTCAGCTTCGTGCAGCCGTAGAAGGCCTTGCTGCCGATCGAGGTTGCCTTCTGCAGTCCGGCTACGGTCGCCAGCTTGCTGCAGCTCTGGAAGGCGCTGCTGCCTACAGAAGTCACCGCCGTGCAGCCGGTGACCTGAGTCAGCGCCGTGCATTTGTAGAATGCTTTCGATCCGATCGAAGTCACTTTACTGCCGACAGACACCTTCTTCAGCTTCGTGTATCCTGAAAAAGCGCTGGCGCTGATTGCCTTGACACTATAGGTCACGCCGCCGTATGTCACGGTGGCCGGGATTTTCGCCGAGGTAGCCGTTTTACTCGACAATCCCGTCACGGTGACGGCGCTGGCGGATGTCAGCTTGTATTTCACCGAACTGCTTGTAAAGGTGTCTCCCTTGGCCAGGGCTGTCACGGCAATCGTCACCGTCTTCTCAGCCGCATTGTAGTTGCTGTTTCCGGCCGCCCTCACCGTAATGGTCGCGGTTCCTTTTGCTTTGGCGGTGACCATGCCGCTGCTGTTTACGGTAGCTACGGAAGTATCACTCGAAGTGTACGTGATGGTTCCGGTTCCGCTCGCCGTGATCTTCGTGGTTGTATCCACTTTGATCGAACTGCTTGCTGCCGTCGCCGTCACGGTCTGGCCGGCCTTAGCTACGGTGATTGAAATCGTCTTTACGGCGGATTCATTATAATTCGTTGATGCTTTCGCGGTGACCGTAATGATTGCGGAGCCTGCTGCCTGTATCGTCACCACGCCCGCAGGACTTACCTTTACAACATCCTCATCGTTGCTTGCATAGCTCAGCGCACCGTCTCCGCTCGCCTTCGCATCCAGCGCAAACGCAGCATCTCCATACGTCCTGCTATAGAAATCTGTTCCGCTGACTGTCTGGGAGGCCTTATTGATCGTAAACGTTTTTTCCACGCTGCCTGTATAGTTTCCGTTTCCCGTTATTGTAACTGTTGCTGTGCCGACCTTCGTATTATTGCTGTAGGATACGGTATAGTCTCCATGACCCGCATCGTCCCGCGTCAGAGGTACACCCCCGTCCGTCACATCTACGTCCGGCGTTTTCGCGGTACCGTCATACGCAAAGTCTGTTTCAGAAAGCGTGATCTCGCAGCCGGAAATATCTTCTTTCACAGAAATAGTAAAGGTCTCTGAAGCCGCCAGATAATTCCCGGTCTCATCGGCATACACTGTAATAACAGCCGTTCCGGCCGAAATTCCGCTGATCTTCCCGGATGAGTCCACCGATGCCACGTTATTATTATCGGAGTAATACGTCAGCTGTACTTCCGTCGCGACAGTAATCAAAGCCGTACTCCCCACGGCAATTTCAGAAGCAGATACTGCGGCGCCGATGTCCTGCGTACCTTTTTCAATCGTGAACGCTTTTGTCACCAGCCCGGTATATCCGCCCATGCCCTTTACGATCGCGATAGCTGTCCCCGCATTGACATTATTATCATAGGTTACCGTATAATCCTCATTTTCTTTCAATGTCTCGTTTTCATGGGTAACCGTAACCATCGGTTCCTGTTCTGTTCCGTCAAATGTACAGCTGTTCGAAGTCAGAGAAACCTGGCATTCACTCAGGCTGAGCCGCTCCGTTCCCTCCTCTGTTACCGTAATCTCAAAAGACTGCGATACCTGATTGTAATTATCTCCGGATGCCGTAATTGTAATGGTTGCTGTGCCCGCACTCACGCCTGTCACGGTAAAAGTATCTTTCTCCGCACAGACTACAGTTGCTATACTTTCCTGAGAGGACTGGGCAGTAAAGTTCGACTCGGCTGCCACCGCCCTGATGGCCGCAGTTCCTCCTACAGCAACATCCGTCGCTGACACGGATAACTCGATAGCCTGATCCGCTTTGGCAATTTCAAATATTGCCGAAATGGATTCCTTATAGTTTCCCTGCCCCGTCACAGTCACCTTTGCCTCACCGGCATTGACATTATCGCTGTAGGTAACCGTATAATCTGCATCCTCTGTCAGAACTGTATCACCGGAAGATACGATGACAACCGGCTTCTTCTCCGTGCCGTCATAAACATAGCTGTCAGCAGAAAGCATAAGCGTATAATCTGCAATGCTGATTGCCTGTATCGTAAATTCTTTCTCAACAGTACTCTGATAATTTCCGCGGCCTGTAATGACAACGGCTGCCGTACCGGCATTGACATTATTTTTATAAGTCACCGTGAAATCCGCACCCTCTGTCAGCGCCGTGGAACCGTCTGCCACAATCACAGATGGCTTTTTCGCTGTTCCGTCATAGGTATAGTCCTCTTCAGAAAGTGTCACCGTGCAGCGGCTGATATCAATGGCCTCAATGGTAAATTCTTTCGAAATCTCACCGGTATAATTCCCTGTACCGCTTACAGAGACTGTCCCTGTGCCAATCGCTGTATTGTTGCCGTATGCCACAATATAGTCTGTATTTTCTTCAAGAACAACCGCTCCATTGGTCACTGTAACAGAAGGCGTCTTGGCCGTTCCATCATAGGTAAATGTGTCAGCGGAAAGTGTCAGCGCATATCCGGAGATTTCTGCGCGGATGATCGTATAGGATACCGTCTGTTCCCCGGTACAGTTATCCCTGCCTGTTATCGTTACTTTGGCGGTTCCCACATTTACATTACTGCTGTAAGAAACAGTATAATCCGTTCCTTCCGTCAGGACAGAAGAACCCTTTGAGACCGTCACCGTCGGCATTTTTCCGTCCCATCATATGTATACTTGTCCTGAGATAAGCTCACAGTGCAATCCGAAAGTTCCGTCTGCGAAATCGTATACTCTGCCGTCGCCGTGCCGGTGTAGTTTCCGGTTCCCGTCACAGACACTGTGTATGTTCCGACATTTTTACTGTCACTATAGGTAGCGGTATAATCTGTATCCTGCGTCAGCGTGACAGAATGGCAGACCACTGTCACTCCGGGATTTTTCACTGTCCCATCATAGCTGTAGGAAGTCTGATCCAACGTGATGCTGCTATCGGACAGATCTCTCTGAGTCACCGTAATATCTAAAGAAATACTACCGGCTTCATAGTAACTGTTGCCTGCCGCATTCACAGTAATCACGGTTGTACCGACACCCACAGCCGTCACCACACCTTTTGATGAAACAGTAGCTACGGAAGAATCGCCGGTAACATACGTAATGGTTCCGTTACCTTTTGCTGTAATCGACGTCGTATCACCGAATACAATCTCCTCATCTGCCATCGAGACCGTTAACGTATTCTCCGCTTTATTGATTATAAAATATAGCGTCGCCGTCCCGGTGAAGTGACCGCTGCCGGTGACAGTGACGGTTGCCGTGCCGGGATAAACATTGTTCGCATAAGAAACCGAGTAATCCGTCGATTTCGTCAATGTCTGACTGCCGTATTTTACTGTTACAGTCGGCCGTTTTGAGTAACCATTATATGTGTACTCAGTCTGTGACAATGTGATTTCACAATCATTAATATCCGCTGTGCCCCAATTCACCTCTGTCGAACCGGCGCTGAGTCCTTCATCGCAATATGCAACTACCTGATAGGTGTACAAATTGCTATCGGAAACTTCGGAATCCGTATAAGAGACTTCTGACGATGTCTGCAGCATCTCATATTCCCCCGTTCCCGTTTTCCTGTATATATAGTAACCGTCAGCCCCCTCAATTTCGCTCCAGGAAAGAACCGCCGTATCCTCATTTTCCGTCAGAGTGACTTTGGGAGACTCAAGGTAGAAAATAGAAATCGTATCTGAAGCTGCACTATATTGTTTTTCAGAGTTCCTGGCAGCTATCACATAAAAAGAGTACGTGGTTCCACTTGTGAGATAGTAACTGATAGTCAGCGACTGTGTGCTTGCGCTTCCGGCGCTGACGTTATAATAAGATGATTCCTGAGATGTCGTGAAATACACAAAGTAGCTGGTTGCCCCCGGAACCGTCTCCCACGTAACCTGAATCCCTGTTTGGACATTACTGACATCTAGCAGTGTCGGCACAGGCAGAAAGATCGACGACACTTCGCAAGTCTCATAACTGCTCTCATCATCAAACTGAACGACCACCTTATAGGTATAGGTCTCCCCACCAGATACATCCGTATCAATATAGATCGTGTCCTCTGTTGTTTGAATGAGCGTATAGGTCCCATCCTCTGTTTGTCGGTAAACCAAAAAAGATTTTGCACCGACAAGAGTACTCCATTCCACCTGTAATCCAGTTGAAACCGAAGATACCGATGGAATCATCACTTCCTGCTTATTCTGCGCAAGACTTTTCGAATTTCCGGAATATGCTTCTACCCAGACGTAATAGTTCTTTCCGTTCGTCGCGCTAATCGTCGACGTCGTCCCGCCGTCCGCTACCGTTGTTTTACTGCAGGTACTCCCATACGCGCGATATACATAATAGCCTTCCGCGCCTTCCACCGCGTCCCAGCTTACCTCAAGGCTGCCCGATGATGTCTCAACACGGACATTCTCCGGCGCTTCCATGGCGGGATGAACGGAAAATGTTCCGTCTGAAGAAATTGAGTAGAAAACCGGCGTTGTCGACACAGAACCGTAGGAAGAGCTGTCTCCGGTCGCATACCAGACCACTGTCCCATCTGACACAATCGGCTGGCAGTCAGAGAGCTGACCATCTACCGTATAAATCTCACTGGTGGTATCGCCCGCTCCATCCAGATAAACATAATGCAGTTTAGTCATTTTTGAATATGTAACGGAAGAATTTTCATATTCCGTCGTCGTCCACATCAGCAGGAAAGAATCCGAACCGAGTTTTACCAGCTGCGGCGTCGAAGCCGTGACGGTACCATCCGTATCATAATCCGTAATCCACTTTATTTCCGTTCCGGATGAAGAAAAATCACTTCGGGAAGTCACAGCAACATAGACATTACGGGCCGTATGACTGCTCCAGTTATCATCCTGGGTGACAGAATTGCCCGCCGCAAGATACGACGAGGAAGAATATTCCAGACCGCCCAGGGAAGCGCCGGTCTTGTTGGTGCCGGATTCTCCCTCAAAAGTTAACAGATTGATAGAGCTGTTACCACTGCCGCTGAACGTGCTGCTGCCAGCCTGCTTTTTATATTTGATCAAAACGGCTGCTCTGGGATATGCGTCTCCATGATCCAACGCGATCAGATTGGCCTCGTCATCTACCATGATAAACTGGTTAAAAGAATGGCTGACATATCCATAATTGACATTCATGACCGAATAGTACGAATCGGCAATCGTCATATCCGATTCCTGTACCTGTATCGTCAGGTTCGCCTGATGATGATACCCGTCACTGGAGGCATACATCGTATGGCTGGTACGAATATACAGATACCCTCCGTATTCCGTCATGCGGCAGCTGCCCGAGGCGAACGGTACATAGGTATTCGCTCCGCATAAGCTGGCTGCACCTTCTCTTTCCCAGTCCGTACTGTATTTTACTACACGGATCACTTCCACCGTATCGTCTTCATCGGTGTTCGACTGCCCGAAAACCAGGTAATATGCATCCTCTCCGGCATAGAATCCTCCAAAATAAGACAGCTCCATGTCAACGGTCTGAGCAGACACAAGATTGTAATTGCTATCATAATACTCTACGACGATGGACCCGCTGACATATTCGACCCTCATAAAACCATCATTCGTTTCCGTCAGATAGGAATAGGGCTGCGTCGCATAATATGTGGTATAGCTCTGATCCCCGGTATTATTGGACGCCGTCGCCGTGGCTGTCGTCTCCTCTGCATAAACCACGTCAGAACTGACTCCCCATATACATACAAGCACCAGAATCAGCACAGAAAAAATTTTCATTCCGGGATTTCGCAATCTTTCCCTTGTCATATACAGTTTCCTCCCTTTTGCCGTTTTCCTCTCAACCATCTTAAAAGATTTGTTCCACATTTTTTATTATAACGAAAAGATGACCAAAAGTATACAACGGAATCAGACGAAATCACGAATTCGCCTTCCCCGATATAATCATAGCAGGTATTTCAACTTACACAGCCCATGACGCCAAGCTAATCTTATGGCAGCAAAACTTCTTGTCTTTTCACGGCTCCGCAAGTATACTAGAGTCAGTCACAGCTTTTCCAATCACAGGCGGTGCCGGAAGGAAGTGAGCGTTTCATGAGTAAGATTTTTAACACGACGGCAAACTGCATACCGGAAAAACATTATATGGTGGATCTGACTGATCGGCTCCGACAGTTCAAAATCATCGTAGATCGCGGCGATTATTTTACGATCAATCGCGCCAGACAATACGGAAAGACGACCACCCTCCTGGCACTGGCGAAATATCTCCGGAACGACTATCAGGTGATTCGTCTGGATTTTCAGCGATTCAGTGAAGCTTCCTTTGCAAATGAAGGCAGCTTTATCTTCGCGCTCGCGAAGCGGATTCTTCTGGCTGTAAATGAAAGTGAGATTCCAGAGGAGCCTCGAAAGCAGCTTGCCTTTTTTGCGGGAAAAAAAGGCAACGCAGAGACACTGGATGATTTGTTTATTGTCCTCAATGAATGGTGCGAACAGTCTGAAAAACCTGTCGTCCTCATGATCGATGAGGTGGATCAGGCCTCCAACTATCAGGTATTCCTGAATTTTCTGGCACAATTGAGAGCCAATTATATTGAGAGAGACCTGATTGCTACCTTCCACTCCGTCATTCTGGCCGGAGTCCATGACATTAAGAACCTCCGGAGAAAATTTGTCGCACAGGAAGAGCATAATACAAATTCTCCCTGGAATGTGGCGGCAGATTATAACATTGATATGAGTTTCTCCGCCGCCGATATCGCGGGGATGCTCCGTGAATATGAAAATGATTACGCCACAGGAATGAATCTGGAGGCCATCGCACAGGAAATCTATGAATACACCTCCGGATATCCGTTTCTGGTGTCACGCATCTGCAAATATCTGGACGAAACCCTGCCGGGTACCGGCGGCTTCCCGGATCGAACCGCTGCCTGGACGAAAGAGGGAATCACAAAAGCGGTCGGCGCCATCGTCGTGGAGGAAAATACGCTTTTTGAATCCCTGATCGACAAAGTAAACCTGTATCCGGATTTAAGGGAAATTCTGTACGATATTCTGATAAACGGTGCGGACGTTTATTATAATCCGGACAGCGTAGCCATCAGTGTGGCCAAGATGTTCGGATTTGTCAAAAAAGCAGATTCAAAGATCATCATCGCAAACCGCATCTTTGAAACCCGTTTATATAACTATTTTCTACTCTCCGAGGAAAACCGGACAACGGATATTTACCGTCTCGGAGTGCGGGAAAAATATCAGTTTATACGGGATGACGGACTTGATATGGAGCTAATCCTGGAACGGTTCGTCGTCAGCTTTGACGATCTCTACGGCGACCGGGAGCAGAAATTCAAAGAAGAAGATGGCCGAAAGTTCTTTCTTCTGTATCTGCGTCCCATCATTAACGGGGAAGGAAATTATTATATCGAATCCCGTACGCGCAATATGGAGCGCACAGATATCATTATCGATTACAAGGCCAAACAGTATGTGATCGAGCTCAAGCTCTGGCACGGAAACGCCTACAACACACGCGGCGAAAAGCAGTTAAGTGATTACCTGGACTATTATCACCTGAACAAGGGATATATGCTGAGTTTCAATTTCAACCAAAAGAAAGAAATCGGCCTGAAGAAAATCCAGGTCGGAAATAAGCTGCTGGTAGAGGCGGTGGTATAAAACCACCGCCTTTACGCATTCTCTAAGACCGACAGCCTCCGGATTCCCGGAGGCTGTCGCTGTTCTTTTTTTCTTCACTGTCCTTCCCGCAGAGCCTTCATCGCATGATTCAGCCCTTCTTCACCGTAATCTTACTGCTTGCTCCCTTCGCTTTAAAGATCTTCTTGTACGCAGAAACCTTCGCACTCGGCACCTTGAACGTACAGGTACTCTTGATTCCCTTAAAGGCGCTGGCGCCGACCTTCGAGCTGGTCAGCTTCGTGGTTTTCAATGTAACCGAAGCCAGCTTCTTGTCTCCATAAAAAGCCTTCTTGCCGATCGTCGTCAGCTTTGTGGACTTGCTCACGAAGGTCTTCAAGGCCGTGCAGCCCTGGAAGGCTGATGTGTCGATCTTCGTCAGCACCGTGGAGGTAAGGTTCACATAGGTAAGCGTCGTGCATTTATAGAAGGCCGAGGAACCGATGGTCTTCACCTTCGCCAGCGTGATCTTCCCTGATGTGCTGCCGATGGTTTTGATCTTCGTGCAGCCGTAGAAGGCCTTGCTGCCAATCGTCGTTGCCTTCTGCAGTCCGGCTACCGTCGCCAGCTTACTGCAGCTCTGGAAGGCGCTGCTGCCTACGGAAGTGACCGCCGCGCAGCCGGTGACCTTTGTCAGCGCCGTGCATTTGTAGAATGCTTTCGATCCGATCGATGTCACTTTACTGCCGACAGACACCGTTTTCAGCTTCGTATACCCTGAGAAAGCGCTGGCGCTGATCGCCTTGACACTATACGTTACACCGCCGTATGTCACGGTGGCCGGGATTTTCGCCGAGGTGGCCGTTTTGCTCGACAAGCCCGTTACAGTGACCGCACTGGCGGATGTCAGCTTGTATTTCACCGAGCCAGCCGTGAAGGTGTCTCCCTTTACAAGAGCCGTAACTTTGATCGACACAGTCTTCGTGCCCGCATTGTAGTTGCTGTTCCCGGCCGCCTTTACCGTAATGGTCGCTGTTCCCTTTGCCTTTGCGGTCACCTTGCCGCTGCTGTTGACCGTTGCAACGGAGGTGTCACTCGAAGTGTACGTGATGGTTCCGGTTCCGCTCGCCGTGATCAATGTGGTTGTATCCACTTTGATCGAACTGCTTGCTGCCGTCGCCGTCACGGTCTGGCTGGCCTTGGCCACTGTGATCGTAATCGTCTTTGCGGCGGATTCATTATAATTCGTTGATGCTTTCGCCGTGACCGTAATGATTGCGGAGCCTGCTGCCTGTATCGTCACCACGCCCGCAGAACTTACCTTTACAACATCCTCATCGCTGCTTGCATAGCTCAACGTACCGTCTCCGCTCGTTTTCGCATCCAGCGTAAACGCAGCATCTCCATACGTCCTGCTATAGGAATCTGTCCCGCTGACTGTCTGGGAAGCCCTGACTACGGTAATTGTAACCGACAATTCCGCCGCCATATAATTGTCTGTTTCCGCAGCCGTGATTGTAATGACAGCAGAGCCTGCTCCCTGTATCGTTATCACGCCCGCCGAGCTTACCTTTACAACATCCTCATCGCTGCTCGCATACGTCAGCGCTCCATCCCCGGCCGTCCTCTTTGCATCCAGATTAAACGTTCCTGTTCCGTATGTCTTCGTATAGGAAGCCGTCCCGCTGATGGTCTGCGAAGCCTTTACAACCGTAATGGCTATTGTTTTTTCAGCCTGTTCATAATTATCCGTGCCTTTCGCAGTCACCGTTATCGTCGCCGTTCCTGCTCCTTTAATGGTGACCTTTCCAGTTTCGTCCACGGTTACTACGCTCGTATCGCTGCCCGCATACGTCAGCGCCCCATCCCCGGCCGTCCTCTTTGCATCCAGGGTAAATGCTCCGTCTCCGTATGTCTTTGGATAGGAATCCGTCCCGCTGATGGTCTGCGACGCCTTATCAATCGTAAATGTCTGCGTCACCGTCCCGGAATAGTTTCCGCACCCGGTCACGGTGATCGTGGCGGTTCCCGCGTTGATGTTATCCGTATAAGTCACGGTATAATCATTTTCCGGGGTAAGCACATCGCCATCCGCATTTTTCACTGTGATACCCGGTGTTTTCTCCGTCCCGTCGTACGTATAATCATAGTCTTCGTCAGGCGTCACGGTCCATTCGTCCGTTGTATAATAGACGGATAATTCTTTGACACTGCCTGCGAAGGACGATGCTGTTCCCGCATAATACAGCTGTACAGAGGATGCATACGCGTATCCCTCCAGACTGGCGCAGCCATCTGTTACCGTCAGGAGAATCGGTGTCATCTCCCCGCCCTCACTGTCTGTGAACACACAATATACATCCGCCGTCAGCCCGCTGAAGGAATACGTTCCCCCGCCATATACCGCCAGAACGTCTCCGGTCAGAGCGGGCCGCGCCGGAATATAGAGCTTTGTCGTATTCCCGCAATAGCTCTCCGAGGTTTCCGCCACACGGATCCACAGATATTTCCCGACGGTTCCCGGTTCGAGAGCAATCGTGCTGCCGTCGCAATACGTCCAGTAAACCCCGTCAAAGCTGTACTCATAGGAATCATCAAATGCCTCTGCCGTCGTCTCATTCGCATAATCCACTGTCACCGTCGGAGCCTCCGGCACATTCAGGACCGTCACCGACTGACCAAAGAGGATATCCCGATAGCTCAGCACCTTCTCCTTGAACACGATGTAATACTCGTCGAGTTCATATTCCCGGCCGCTGTCCAGATCTGTAGCTTTCTCGGTCTTCGCCTCCGTGTTGAAGGTGACCCACGCCTGTTCGCCGATCAGACGCATCTTGATCAGATATTTCAGGCTCAGTGCCCAGTCGATGCTCTCTCCAGCGTAATAGGCTTCCCGCACACCGCCCCACAGAGCACGGGTCATAATGGCCGCCACACGCAGGCTGCGGATCTGGTCGATGGTCTCCTCCGCCCCAATCATCTTGTCGATGATCTTCGAGCCGACCTTCAGCCCGATATATACAACATTCCACGCGCTGCTGCTCACACCAAACGCCTTCTGCAGACCCTTGGCAACATATTTGTACGTAAGACTCGTCGCTTCTGTCTTCAGGAGCTCCTGTACAAAGACCTCTTCCTGCGTGGCGAAGCCCTCTTCCAGACTCTGATAGATATCCCACAGTTCTTCCACGACATCCTGTTCGAAGGACGTAAGTCCGCTGTCCGCAGCAGTACTTCCTATCTGAGAGAGCAGGTTTTCAATAGCCTCCAGTTCCCCGTATCCGGTCATCTGCTCCAGCAGCACGGTAAGCACATATTCCGCCTGCTCCCGGGCCGCGCTGATCGTGATAAACTGGTTCGTAATCTCGACGGAAGTCACCCATGCGGTCCCCGCATCATTCAGCAGGCCGATCGCGTCACCGAAACCGGAAACCACCTTACCGAATGAATCTGCAAAAAAGTCGTTCACGTCCTCACCATCTTGCAACAGAAGGGCCTTAATGGAGAGCTTCGCCGCACTGAAGCCGATCTTCTCCAGCGAATCCATGAATCCATCCACACCCGCGGTCTTTAACTGCATCGCGAGATGCATCTGTGTCGCTGTCTCAGAGAGTGTAGTATTGATCAGGTCGTTTACTGACGCTTCACCAGACTGCCCGAGCACCGTACTGATCTCACCCAGAACCGATTTGACAACCTTCAGATACGTCAGGTCGACCTGCGTATCAACCGCCTCCTGGAAGGAGTCGTCCGAAAGCATCTCGCAGATATATTCCCGCGTGAGTTCCTTGATATCATCTCCCGTGAAATAATCCAGATCCTGATCAAGTAAGGCTTCCTTGGTGCCATAGAGCATCTCCCCGCACAGTCCGAGAAAGTCCTGATCGCTCATTTCGGCATAGGTATAATAATTGAAATTCCCGTTTGTCGTGAAGTACGTATATGCATCATGTGTCTCTCCGCTGTAGGAAACACTTGCCAGGATCTCGTCGGCATCCTCTGTACTGTACAGATTCATATCCACGATGCGGATCTCCACCTCGATGCCGTACTCGTCCGCGACTTCCGCCACGGCGCTGTGCAGATACTCAAGATCTGATTCGGTTACAGCGCTATAGCAGGCATATTTCCTGGTATAGGTCTCTCCGACCGCCAGTGCGTTCAGCGTCTCGTCCGTTCCCAGGTACTGACTGTAGCCGCTGGCATTTTCATAGACCGTGTTCAGCAGTGTGACCGATCTCGTCTCTTCAGTGGTCTCCGTGTCATCCCCGTCCGTATAGCTCTCGTAGGTATTCACAATATCTCCCACCACATTCAGCTGCGGCAGATAGATATCTGCTCCGCCCACGTTCTGCAGGGACAGGCTGAAATACAGTCCGCCCCAGGCGATCGTACTGTTGATCTCGGCAATCAGACGGATCGCGTCCAGTCCGTAGACAGTGATCGGGTCTTCCGTCTGGAACAGCGCGGAAACCATGGTGTCAAACTGGCTCAGCACGCCGCTGTACGAAGCCGTCAGATCGTACTCGCCGGCCTGGTCTCCCCGCAGGATCCACTCGATGGTCTTTCCCGTCTGTCCACTCAGAGAATCAAATGTCACCTCCGCATCATCACACGCCCCGCCCTCATTCATCAGCGTCAGGCCTTCCGGAAGATCCAGAGACACCACATTGTTGACCAGTTCAAAGCTGCTCGACGCATTGTTGAACAGGTAAAACTTTACGTCAAAGAATTCCTTCAGGTAGGACGCCTCCACCGGAACATCAAGAATCGCGATCGCCATGCTCTCGCTCCCGGAGCTTCCGTCGCCGAAGGTGACGGTCCAATTGGAGCCCGGACCCTTGTCGTCGTCATCGTCCGTACTATCATCTTCAATCCAGAGCGCAACGCTCAGATTCCGTTTGCCGTCGGAGGTCGTGACCGTCGCCTGCGAGCTTCCTTCACCGTCAAACAGATAGATCTCTGTATCCAGCGGCTCTGAGCCATAGGTCAGATGCAGGGTCACCCGGACCACATTCTGATTCGCCGGATCGTTGACATCAAAGCCCGCCGCCACGATCTCATCGAGCGTCATCCGGTTCACTTCAAACTCTCCGCTGACAATCTCCTGGGCCGTCATGGTAATCGTAAGCGTAGCTGTCTCTCCCGCCGCCACGGTCACCTGGCGCGTTACCGGCAGGTAGCCGCTGTCATAAGCGCCGACCGTATAGCGGCCGGCTTCGGCCGTGAAAGAGGCGATACCGTCGACATTGGTCCTTGCGATGTTCTCCGTCGTATGTTCCATGTCAAAATAGACCGGCACGCCGCTTATTGCATCCCCGTTTTCGTCAACGATCGTGATTTCGGCCGTCCCCAGCAGGGATTCATCCGCCACTGTGAGTGTTTTTGTCACACTGGCCGTGTTCCCTTCTGCATCTGTCACAGTCAGAGTAAGCGTGTACGTTCCCTCTGTGGCCTCCTCCGTAGTTGTTCCGTCGTCCGAATCCTCCTGCGCGGTATCTTCGTTTTCCGCACTTGTATCTTCTGACTCATCCGTCTCCGACTTTGTATAGGTATGCGTCACACGGGCCGCCGTACCTGAGACCGGTTCACTGCCATCCCCGAAATTAAAAGTATAGGAAACGATCCCGCAGTCCGCAGCGGACGCGGAGGCGTCGAAAACGTATTCCTTATCCCACTGCAGCGTCGAATCACAGCTTACCGAAGCAGTCACAGAGAGCTCCGCTTCCACCCACGCCGCGTCACTCTCGCAGGAGGAGGTATTTCCGCACAGATCCACCGCTTCCACTTTATAATAATAGGTCTCATTCTCTGCCGCACCGGAGTCCTCATAAAGGAAGCCCGTGCTGCCGTCACTCCGGTTCTCTTCCCCGTCCTCCGCGCTCTTCTGCGCAACCAGGCTGTACATCCCGTCCTCGGTTCTCCGGTAGATCCGATATCCTGACAGGTCGCTCTCCGCCCAGCCGCTCCAGGTCACACGGATCACGCCGTCCGCACCGTCCGCAGCTACTTCCGTCACCTGCGGAGCCGTCCGGTCAATCGTATAGACTGTCTCCGTCCCGGAAACCGTCTCATGTCCGGCCGCATCCGTTACCGTCACGGTGACCGTCAGCACATCCCCGTCCTGCAGATCCGCGACAGGAATCTCTCCGCTGGCCAGTTTATAATAATTTTCGATGTCTGTCTCACTGACAAGTGTATATTCACTATCCGAGTCATCATTCACCGTATACGTCGCTCTGACCGTCTTAACGCGCCAGTTATCACTGACCAGCACGCGGAAGGTGGTGTTTGACGCACCGATCACACTCCCTGATGCCGGAGATACGCTCAGGATCTGAGGCGCCTCTGTATCCTCCGGCATCGTGCAGGTCACGCTTGCCGACGCCTCGCTGATATTGCCCGCCGCATCAGCCGCCTGCAGATAATACTGATACGTCTGTGCCGGTTCTGTACTCCGATCCGTATAGGTCTTTGAAGAAAGCCCTTCCGCCAGCAGGTCCCAGGTCTCCCCGTCCGTCGAGCGGAAAATGCGCATTCCTGCGAAATCAGCATCCCCATTTCCTTCCCAGCACAACACCACGGCGCCCGATGAGGCATCCGCCGTGAGTCCCTCCGGGACATCCGGCGCCGTGCGGTCTACGATATATTGCGTATAGGGAGCACTGGTCCCGGATTCACTCTCATTCCCCGACGTATCCGTCGCGATCCCCCGGATATAGAGATATCCCTCCGCATATACATAATTCCCTAATTCGTCCTGTTCGTCCAGGGAAATGGTCTCTGAGACCGTCTCGCTCGTCCCGCCGTCCTCGTAAGAAACTGTCTTATAATCCTCCCAGATAATACCGTTCGCGGAGGTCTGGATCTGCACGGAGGCAATCCCCAGATTGTCTGTCGCCGTGATCTGCAGCGCAATTTCTCCGTTATAATACCCCGCATCCGGTCCGATGGCAGTGATCACCGGCGCCGTCGTGTCCTCCTGCGTTGCGACCGTTACACTCTCAGACGCTTCTCCGCGGTTCCCGAGCCGGTCATAGGCAGCGACCCGGTAGGTATATTCCGTATTGGCCTGCAGATTATACAGGTTCACGCCCAGGGTGGAAGAAACATCCTGAACCTTCACATATTCCCCGTCAACCAGCTGTTCCACGCGGAAGAATGAGAAATCCGCGTCCTCCACAGCATCCCAGCTTAAAGTCACCGTCGTCGCCGTACTCACACCGGAAAGACCGGTCACCTGCGCCGGGCCGGTGTTGTCGACCGTATACGTGCGCGTCAGAGCATCGCTTTCGTTGTCTGCGGCATCCACGGCAACCGCTTTCACCTGGATCGTCCCATCCGCATAATCTGCCATGGAAAGCGTCATTTTTATGGATTCCGCTTCCGACGAGCCGATTTCTGTCCACGTATCGCCGCCGTCCGTGGATACAGAGAGCCGGATTTCAGCTACCTGGATATTGTCCGTCGCCCGGGCATACAGCGTTGTCTCGCCGCCGATGACCGTGCTGTTGGCCGGTGTCAGCTGCACCACAGTCGGCGCTTCCGTATCGGAGGTGGCCGCCGCCACGACGGTCCTTGACGCCTCGCCCTCCTGGCCGAAGAAATTCACGCCGGTAACGTAGTAATAATACTTTTTATCTGCAACGATATCTTCATCCGTGTAGCTCTGCACAGAGCGCCCGGTTATCTCTGCAAGCCGCGTATACTCTGTCTCATCTTCGCTGCGCCGGTAGATATAATAGGTCTCCGTATCCGCTTCCTTGGAAATGCCCCAGGAAAGGACGATCTGATAGGTATCGCCGGTAGCCGTCACAGAGGAAATCTTTGCCGGGACGGAATCGTCAACCGTAATGACCTGTTACAGACTGCCGGTCGCACCGTCCGCATCCGTCAGTTCAAAGATCACGGTATACTCCGCAGCCTCAAGCTCATCAATATCCCAGTTTACAGTATAGAGAACTCCGTCGTCATCCACAGACTTTCCGGAAGTAAGTGCCTCTCCGATGGCAACTTTTTCACTGTCCGCATTCAGGTAATAAAACTGTCCCACCGCGCCGGTCAGGTTTCCGTCATCCTGAACCACGGCATACAGATCACTGTGTTTATCCCCGACTTTGTAATCCGCATTTTCTGTATAGATACTCAGAACCTGCGGCTGAACCGTCGTCACGGTCACAGACGCCTCCGCTGTCGTCTCCTCGGATTCTTTGCAGCCGATTACCGTATAGGTATACGACGTCCCGGCTTCCAGCCCGCTGTCGGTATAGGACTGTTCCGCGGTCTCCGCAATCAGCGTGCCATCACGGTAAACCTCATATCCAGTCACGTTCTCACTGGCTGCCATCATCCAGGCCAGCGTGACAGAACGGCTGCGCACCTGCGTTGCGCGCAGGTTGGAGACGGAAAGCTTCTCAATAGATGTAAGAACTGTCTCATCGGACAGATAGCTGCTCCACGCAGATTCGTAGTCACTCAGACTGTCAGTCGGAACAAAAATCGTGCTTACAGTAAACGTGGGGAAGAAATATTGCAGACGCGATGTAGTCGTGCTGCTCCCCACCGTCGGCACAGCTGTTCCCAGGAAAATCATACTTTCAAAAGAACAGCCATAAAAACAGCTTTTATCTGTCACCCAATTTGTATTCCATGTCCGCCTAGAAACATACAGCAACGTTACACCCGTTCCCAGAATAACATCAGAAAACCCCGTACAGCCGCTGAAGGCATACGCACCAATACTTTTCACAGAATCCGGAATTAACAGCGTACCATTCAGCTTAGAGCAGCCGCTAAAGGTATAACCGCTTACAGCCGTCAGGCCTTCCGACAGGGTAAGCACGCCGTCAAAGCCGCTGCAGGAGTTAAAAGCATACTCTCCCACCGTCGTGACCGCATCCGGCAGGAACAGATCGCCTGTCAGACCGCTGCAGTTATAGAAGGCGTAACTGCCGATGCTGATCAGCGTTTCCGGCAACTCCAGCGTCCCGGTCAGTCCATTACAGTAATAAAACGTATGACTGCCGATTTTTCCCAGTGAATCCGGCAGCTCCAGCGTTCCATTAAAACCTGTGCATACATAGAAAGCATAGTCACCGATCTCCGTCACAGCATCCGGGATCACCAGATCTCCCGTCAGAGAACTGCACCAATAGAACGCATACGAACCAAGTGATTCCAGCGTCTCCGGCAGGTTCAGAGCTCCCGCCAGACTTTTACAATTATAAAACGCGTAATTGCCAACTTTCTGCAGCGTCTCCGGCAAAATAACGGACGACAGCGCCGAGCAATTATAGAAAGTATACGCCTCTATCGTAATCAGCCCCGACGGCAGCGTCATTTCCGTCAGTGAGCTGCAGCCGTAGAACGCATAACTCCCGATTTCCATGATCTGATCAGTCAATTCCGCGCTTTCAAGCGCCGTGCAGCCATAAAACGCATACGAGCCAATTTTCTCCACGCTCTCCGGAAATTGTACGTTTGTAAGCGTTGTGTTATTCTGAAAAGCACGGCTGCCGATTTCGGTAACAGTATCCGGGATTATAATCTCCGTCCCATCGCCCGTGTAGCTGACCAGCTCCCCGTCCTTTACCACAAACGCATCTTCACCGTCCGCGACCAGCCTGGTCTGCGCCTGTATATATGGTGCATACGTGTCCGCATAACCGGCAAATGCATCCGCCGGAACCACAATCTTCGTCAGGTTTTTAAAACAGTCGCTGCTAAAGAAATTTTTCACATAAGAAGTGCTTGTGCTTCCGGAATCCGAAGTGCTTATAAGCGGCGCCGAGTCGCCGGTAAAGGTAATTTCCGTAACACTGGAACAGTTATAGAACGAACACCGTGAAATGTATGTAGAAGTATATCCATACATCCAGGAAACATTTTCCCCGATAACAATTCCCGTAAAGCCGGTACATGAGCCAAACGCCCCCAGATTAATTTCCGTTACGGAATCCGGGATTGTCAGTGTGCCGGTCAGATTTTTACAGTTATAAAACGCGTAATTGGCAATACTGCTTAAGGACCGCGACAAGGTCAGCGTTCCGTCAAATCCGCTGCAGCCGCTAAACGCAGAAGCGCTGATTGTCGTTACACTGTCCGGAATCACCAGATCACCCGTGAGGCCGCTGCAGCCGCAAAAAGCACACGAACCGATGGTTGTCAATCCGTCCGGCAATGTCAGATCGCCCGTCAAACCGCTGCAGCCATTAAACGCAGCAAAGGATATTTCCGTAAGAGACTTCGACAGAGTCAGACTACCGTTTAACCCGGAACAGCCGGAAAAGACATATGTCCCCATTTCAGTCACACTGTCCGGAATCACCAGATCACCCGTGAGGCCGCTGCAGCAGTAAAACGCATACGCGCCAATAGTGGTCAGCGTTTCCGGCAGTTTCAGATCACCTGCAAGGCCGCTGCAGCTATAAAACGCATACCGGCCGATGGTTGTCAGCGTTTCCGGCAATTCCATGCTGCCGGTCAGAGCGGTACAGTTGTAAAACGCGTAATTGCCGATACTTACCAGTTTTTCCGGGAACGCAAACGAAGTAAGCGCCGTACAGCTGCGAAACGCGTTGGCATCAATCACAGTCACACTCTCCGGGCAAATCACGCTCTCCACGATTGTATTATTCCGAAATGCATAGCTGCTGATTTCTGTCACCGTATCCGGAATTGTGACATCTGCCTCCGAGCCGGTATAGCTCAGCAACACGCCCTCTGCTATCACAAACGAATCTTCACTGTCGGCTGTCAGCCTGGTCTTTCCTTCCTACAGCGAATCCGACCATGCGCCGGCATAATCCTCGAAAGAGTCCGCAGGGACAACGATTTCTGTCAGGTTGGCAAAACAGCTGCTGCCGAAGAAATTTGTTATGTAAGCGGTGCTTGAGGTTGAGGAAGAACTTATAAGCGGCACTGACTCGCCGGTAAAGGTGATTTCCGTAACGCCGGAGCAGCCGTAAAACGGGCACCACGAAATATATGAGGAAGAATACCCATACATCCAGGAGACATTTTTCCCGAAAACAATCTTTGTAAAGCCGGTACAGGAGCCGAACGCCCCCCGATTAATTTCCGTTACGGAATCCGGGATTGTCAGTGTTCCGGTCAGATTTTTGCAGTTATAAAACGCGTAATCAGCAATACTGCCTAAGGACTGCGACAGGGTCAGAGTTCCGTTAAAGCCGCTGCAGCCGTAAAACGCGGAGGCGTTGATTGTTGTCACACTGTTCGGGATCACCAGGTCGCCCGTCAGTCCGCTGCAGCCGTAAAACGCATACGAACCGATGGTTGTCAGTCCGTCCGGCAATGTCAGCTCACCCGTCAAGCTGCTGCAGCCATAAAACGCAGAGGCGCCGATGGTTGTCAGGCCCTCCGGCAGAACAACGCTCGTAATCTCCGTATTATAAAAAACTTTCTCTCCGATTTCTGTGACGGACTCCGGAATCACAATGTCTGTCGCCGTTCCATTATAAGCGGTCAGCACACCATTTTCATCAATGGTAAACTCGCTGTCTGCCTCATCGCCTGAATCACCGGACGCTTCCTCCCCGGTGTCGTCAGAAGCCGCTTCAGATACATCGGAAGAACTGTCTTCCGCATTCACCCCGGTCGTATCGGAGCTGTCCGCCTCTGACTGATCTGCTGTTTCCTCTGAATTGGAGACGCTATCGTCAGAACCGGCTTCCAGAGAATCTTCTTCTCCCTCAGAACCGGTTTCCGCGGAACTATCTTCCCCTTCCGCGTCGGCCTCATTACTATCCTCTGTGTCCGCAGAACTCAGCGCAAGCGAAGACTCCCCCCTCTTCTTCCTCTAAAAAAGAGCTGCCTTCCTCTACGACAGCACTCACTTCCTGCTGCGTACCGCTCTGAATCTCCGTCGCCAGTGCATCCAGCGGAAATGACTGAATCGCCAATGCCGCCGCAAGTAAAATCGCTATGATCCGCTTTCCGTTTTTCACTTCTAATCCCCCATCTTCCCTGTATAATAATGAAATGTTCAGGATTCTCCCCGACTATAAACACTATTTTAAAGTAATATGATAATAAAATCAATGGGTCTTTTCAGATCATACAGACTTCGTTTTTACCTGCGCTTCCGGAGCAATGATCCCGCGCAGGACGCGCCCCACACGCTTATACAGAAGATACGTAATGAAAGAGGTCACGCCGTGCTTAAACAGGTTGAACGGGAACACGGAGACCTACAGCAGAGATAAACACTGCAGGTGATAACAGCAATCTGGATATAGTATCTCTGAAATTCGGACGGGTGTTTCGGAGTCCCAGATCAGTAAAGTAATATTTCAAATTTGCACCGATGTATTTGATCGTTTTCTTTGGAAGAGACTATGCTGCGTAAGTCGATTTCAGACCGAATAAAAATCCGGCAGGCTGGGCATCTGTTCATGCCCTCCTGCCGGATTGATCTGCGGGTCTTTTCTAAGCTTATTTCAGCAGCTCCCACATCTGGTTGACAACAGCCACGGGAATCTGTCCGGGCGCGCTGGCTGCCTGGCCTACGACAAAACTCATGTCGGAGCCGTAGAGATCGCCGATCACGCGGGAGATCTTGCCGACGTCGCCCATGGACATGGTGATCATCGGCTGATCCACGGCCTCGGTGCGGGCGCGGTAGGTGGCGCGCATCAGTGTCAGGACGTCGTCAAAATTCTTCGGCATGACGGCCAGCTTGGGAAGATCCGCTCCCAGGTTCTTCTCCTCCACCAGCTTGCTGTAGATGAAGTCCTCCGAAGGGGTGGACTGGAAGTTGTGGAAGGAAAGGATCAGCTTCGCATTGTTGGCCACCGTCAGGGCCTTCACTTCCGCGATGAATTCCTTTTCATTGCAGGCCTCGATGTCGATGATGTCGGCGCAGCCGGTCTCCAGCGCCGCCCGGATCGTCGCCAGCCGCACCTCCTGAGGATACTCTTTGGCGCCGCCTTCGCAGACATGGCGGAAGGTGAAGATCACGGGGATCTCTGCCAGATACTGAGAAATCTCCTTCAGGGCCTCTGCCGTCGCCGCCGCGTCACCGGCCTCCTCAAAATAATCCACACGCCACTCGATGATGTCGGGCTTCATGGCCGCGACGGCCTTTGTCTCTTCGATCAAAGCTTCACGTGTCGCCGGAATCATGGGGATACAGGACAGGCACTTCTCGCCGCCGAATACCTTGCCTTTTACTTCTACCTTCACTTTGCTTTCCAGTCTCATAGTTATGCCTCCTAAGTCTTAGCCGTATAGCCTCAGCTGCCGCTGTTTTCTTATGACATTAGATTAACACAGACCATATCCGGCGTCCAATTCTTTAATTTCACAAAAAGGATGGAATTTATGCAATATATGGCAAATTTTCATAAAGCCCTTCACTTCTATTCAAGTTTCAATATATAAAAATATGCAGTTTATATAAAAATCCGGCCCCGGCGAATCCCGCTCCTGCGCTGTCGATTCATCGGGGCCAAACGGAAATGCTGCACATGTAAAAGTGCTAATCCACCGATTTCAGGCTTTCCACCATGCTGATCCGGCGCAGCTGACGGGACATGACCAGGCTCACCAGCACCGTGAAGATCATGGTGATGCAGGCGGAATACAGATAACTCACCGGATAGATTTCACGGCCGAACATCATGTAGGACACCTCCACGGTGAGGATGACAAACCGGTGCAGGGCAAAGCCTGCCACCAGACCCACTAGGATCCCGAAGATACTCAGCGGGAAGGTTTCCCGGAAGATATAGGCGTTGACCTCGCCGCGATGGAAGCCCAGCACCTTGATGGTGGCGATCTCCTTGTGGCGCTCGCTGATGTTGATGTAGATCAGGTTGTAGAGCACCACGAAGGCCAGCAGCCCGGCGCAGAGGATTAGTACCATCACGATGTAGTCAATCTTGCCCAGCATATTGTCGTAGGTAGTGATCAGGGTAGAGGCAAACTGCGCGGAGGACAGGAAGGAGAACTGCAGCAGTTCCTCGATCTCCGCATCCTCTTCTTCCTCTCCCGAGGCATTCGACTTCACCAGCCAGGTCTGGCAGTCCGGGCTCTCCCCGTAGGCTTCCTGCCAGGCCGCCATCCCGATGTAGACATAGCCGCGCAGGTAATTCTCCGTGATGCCGGTCACGGTAAATTCCGCCTTCACACTGTCGCCGTTCTCCAGTGTGAACGTATCTCCCACGCCGACACCCAGCGTGTCCGCCAGCTTCTCCGTCACGATCACCGAGTTCTCATCGAAAGCAACCGCTTCTTCTGTCTTTCGGTCCCGTAAGGTCATAAATTCCGAAAAACGCTCCGCATCCTCGGGGACCTCCGCGTAGATCGTCTCCGAAGCATCCCCGTTGCTGACGTCCAGAAGCTCACAGTAGATTGTCAGGTAGTCCTCCTGCCATTCTGTCAGCTTCTCTGCAAGAGCCTCCTTCTCCTCCTCTGTGGTATCATCATCCACCTCCAGCGTCAGTGCATACATCTGCAGCTCGTTGTACTGGATATCCACGATGCCGCCGATGGAGTCGCGGATCCCGAAGCCCGCCACCAGCAGAGCCGTACATCCGGCGATTCCCACGATGGTCGTAAAGAAACGCTGCTTGTAGCGGAAGAGATTGCGGGCTGTCACCTTATACGTGAATTTCAGGCGGTTCCAGATAAACGGAATACGTTCCAGGAAGATCCTTTTTCCTTCCTTGGGCGCCTTGGGCAGCATCAGCCGCGCCGGGCAGTCCGTCAGCGTCCCGTGGACCGCCGCCCAGACAGCCAGCAATACGCTGAGAATGGACGCAAAAGCCGACGGCAGCGCATACTGCGCCAGGAAAGCCGTCTTAAAACCGGTATAGTAATACATGATGCCATAGGCATTCCAGATGATCGTCGGGAAGAGCCACTGCCCAACCAGAACACCGATCACCGCACCCAGGACACTGCCCACGCCGGCGTACAGGAGGTATTTCATGAAAATGGCCCACCTCCCGTAGCCCAGCGCTTTCATCACGCCGATCTCCGTGCGCTCCTCTTCCACCATGCGGGTCATCGTCGTCAGGGCCACCAGAGCCGCCACCAGGAAGAAGAAAACCGGAAATACCTTCGCAATATCAGAAACCTTGTCGGCGTTGCTGGAAAAGCTGTAGTAGGAGGAATTGGTCAGCCGGGTCAGGACATACCACTCAGGATACTCGATGTCTTCCACTTCTTTCTTCGCATCCGCGATCTCCTGCTCCGCGTCGGCAAACTCTGCCTCCGCCTCCGCTTTCGCCTCCTCGTAATCCGCCAGGCCCTCTTCATACTCTGCCCGGCCGTCCTCCAGCGTCCGGCGATTTTCCTCAACCTCGGCCAGTCCTTCTTCATAGGAAGTCAGACCGTCCTCGTACTCTGCCTTACCCTCTTCATAGGAAGCCAGACCATCCTCATATTCCGCAAGTCCCTCAGCGTATTCCGCCTCGGCTTCCTCCAGAGCAGCCAGTCCCTCCTCATACTCCTTCACAGAGTCTTCATAGGTCTTGATGGCTGCCGTCATCGTCGGATAGTTCTCATCCCATTCTGCCACAGAAACACGGGCTTCCTCAATCTGTTCCGCCGAATCGCTCAGGGTCTTCCCGGCAGCCTCCAGCGTCTTCTGATTCGCCGCATAGGATTCCTCGCCGGAGGTCAGCTCTTCCAGCGCCGCTTCCAGTTCCGCCTGCGAGGCCGCATAGGTCTCTTCGCCGGAGGTGAGTTCCTCCTTCGCTGCTTCCAGCTCCGCCTCCGCGGCCGCAAGGGCCGGCTCCGCCGCCTCGGCCTGCGCGGTGTATTCCGCCAGCCCGGTCTCATACTCCTGTTCGGAGGCCTCCAGCGTCGCACGGGCCTCTTCCAGTGCCGTCACGCCCGCCTCATAGGCCGCGGTTCCTTCCGTATAAGAAGTAAGCAGTGCCTGCTGTTCCTCTGTCAGCACCTGCCCGGCATCCGCCAGAGCCTGCAGCTGCTCCGCCGTCTCCGCCAGCTGCTCGAGCTGCTGGCGCGCCGCCTCAAGCTGCGCCGCCTGCGCCTCGTATTCCTCCCAGCCGGCATCCAGTGTCGCGCGGGCCTCCTCCAGCGCCTCTGCCGCCGAAGTCAGCTCCGCCTGCGAAGCCGCCAGCTCCGCCGCTCCGGCTTCATATTCCTCCCAACCGGCATCCAGCGTCTCCCGGGCTTCCTCCAGCGCCGTCACGCCCGCTTCATACTCTTCCCACCCCGTATCCAGGGTCGCGCGGGCCTCTTCCAGCGCCGTCACGCCCGCTTCATATTCTTCGACACCGGCATCATACTCTTCTACCGCTGCCCGGGCCGTCTCGATGGTATCCTCATTTTCTTCGATGGTCTTACGGATTTCCGCGATCTGCTCCGCGGCCTCGTCGAGCTCCGCCTTGCCGGCGTTTAACGTCTCCCAGTTCGCGTCGAGCTCCGCCCGGCCGTCATCCAGCTCCTTCTTCGCATCCAGAAGCTGCTGCCAGGCATCCTCCAGTTCCGTCTTCGCCTCCGCGAGCTCCGCCGCGGCATCCGCCAGTTCCGTATCCGCCTCTGCGAGCGCAGTTTCCCCGTCGACGATCTCCTGCAGAGCGTCGTTCAGCTCCTGTCTGGCATCCGCCAGCTCCGCCTCGGCATCCGCCTTCTCCGATTCGTATTCCTCCTCGGCATCGGCGATCTCCTCCCAGGCCTCCGAGGTCAGACTCTCATAGCGAACCGCCTCCTGCGTTTCCCCCAGAGCCTCCAGCGTCGTCACACCGCTGTCCACCAGATCATCGTATTCATCCGTAAATGTACTCAGCGCCGCTGCATCCGTCAGCGTTACAAAGAAATCCGTATAGATCTCCGTGTCAAATGCCTGCCGGTCCACATAGAAAAACGCCGTCACCGACCCGTTTCCCACCGAGGAGCTCTCCGTATCCGTGGACATATAGAGCGGCGAAGTGACCAGTCCGACCACAGTCAGCTCGGTCTCGACAAAGAGGTCTTCATCGTCCTCCTCCGGCGTCACCGTGATCACATCACCGACCGAGGCATACTCGGAGAAGGGATCCACCACGATCTGCACGCACTCTCCGGCCTTCTCCGGATAGCGTCCCTCCGTCAGAGTCAGGCTGTTGACAGACTCCGCCTCCCCGGCGGAAAAATCGATCGCCAGGAACCGCCCGGCGCCGCTCTCTCCGGAGGCAAGCTCCACCAGCGCGTCGGTCTGATAGACGCCCGTCGCCGCCAGCACGCCGTCCGCCGCGGCGACGGCCTCCAGATCCTCCTCCGTCAGACCCATACTGGATTTGAGATCGATATCCATGAAGCTGTTCTCATCATAATACCGATCCACCGAATTCTTCATATCGGGCGCCGTACACAGCAGGCCCGTCAGGAAGCCGACCCCCAGCGCCGTAATGGCAAGGATGGCAATGAAACGGCTCAGGCTCCCTTTCACGGTGCGGAGTACCATTTTCCAATAGCTTTTCTTCAAGGCATTCTCCTCCGTCACTTACCACTCGATGGCTTCCGCCGGCAGCGGATGGGGGTTCACCGTCATTTCCTGCACGCTTCCGTTCTTGATGCGGATGACCCGGTCGGCCATCCCGCAGATCGCCTGGTTGTGGGTAATGGCGATCACCGTCTTACCGCTCTGCCTGCAGGTATCATAGAGAAGCCCCAGAATCTGTTTGCCCGTATTGTAATCCAGGGCTCCGGTCGGCTCGTCGCAGAGAAGCAGCTTGGGGTTCTTGGCCATGGCGCGCGCGATGGAGACGCGCTGCTGCTCACCGCCGGAGAGCTGGGCCGGGAAATTGTCCTTTCGCTCTGTGAGCCCCACCTCCTGCAGCACCTCGTCCGCATCCAGCGGATCGCGGCAGATCTCCGCGGCGATCTCCACATTCTCGCGGGCGGTCAGGTTCTGAATCAGGTTGTAGAACTGAAAGACGAAGCCCACGTCATGACGGCGGTACTCCGTCAGCTGCCGCTCGTTATATGTACTGATTTCCTCGCCGTCGAGAAAGATATGCCCCTCGTCGCAGCTGTCCATCCCGCCGAGGATGTTGAGGACCGTCGTCTTCCCGGCGCCGCTGGGGCCGACGATGACGACAAATTCTCCTTTTTCCGCCTGGAAGCACACCCTGTCGGCAGCAGCGATCTGCTGCGTGCCGTTCCGGTAAAATTTGGACACATCCTGAAATTCTATGTATGCGCTCATTCGTCCCGTTCCCTCCTGTCCTCTTCCCCTCTGTGTGCCATAATCCGTGCGCCGGAGCCTGTGCTCCGTGCTTCCCGGTCCCCCTTCACAGCCCTGTTTCAGCGATTATTTCATCTTAATCAGATCAAAGATCGAGTGTGTGAGCAGGAATTCGTAGGCCTCGCACAGCTCGTCCGCAGAGACCTCTCCCTTCCCATTCTCGAGCCACATTTTCACACTGGCAGTGATTCCCAGCGCATAATACATGGCGACGTTGTGCTCATTCAGCAGCTGATTCTTCGTATTCTGAATCAGCTTCGCACTCTCCAGCTTCTCCTTCCACATCTCGTAGGCATAATGCTGAAACATCTCCTCAAAGGAGTTCTGTCCCGTCACCTGAAAGGCCCGGCGATAGAATTCACGGTCGCGCTCGAGAGCCGAGAAAACGAACTTAATCGCTTCCCGCTCCATCCCCATCTTCGACATCTCCTCCACCTTCTCGATGATGTCCCGGCGCAGGATATATTCCAGCACATCGTATTTGTCCTGAAAATGATAGTAGAAGGTGGGACGGATGACGCCCGCCTCGTCGGTGATATTCTTGATGGTAATCTTCTCAAATTCCCGGTGCAGCATCAGATCGTGAAAGCTCTGCGCGAGAAGCTCCTTCGTCAGTTTATTCTTTTCCATTTATTCCCATTGCTTTCTCATACGCGGATATGATACTACGGATTGACCCCTCGTGTCATTATATCTGTTTATTTTAACAGGGATTTCTCTGACAGGCAATCTTTCTTTTTTTCGACAGGATTTTGAAGCCGTCATCCCTGTATGACAAAAATGGCCGCTGCGAAGTCAGTGTGTGGCTCCGGCAGCGGCCGTTTCTGATTTATTTACAGGGCGTCCTGATCCATGGTCCCGTCATCGGCCAGGACGTTGCGCGGAGAATCCTTATAGTTCTCGTAATTCGGCGCCTTATGCTCCCGCCCGCTCCACAGCGCGCGGGCTTCCGGCGCCCAGGTCTTCGCGTAGTCAAAACACTTGCCACAGAGATGCTCCGCACTCTCTGGGGAAGCCAGATCGGTCGATTTGGCGCCGGACTGCGCCACCATCTCCAGCAGCAGCTCGGGATTCTCCAGCATCGGGCAGGGCTGCAGATGGTTCTCGTTGAAGGGCTGACGATCGCGGTATTCACGGAACAGCGGCTGCTGCAGCGCCTCCAACAGAGAGACCTCGTGAATATTTGCTCCGGAATAATGTACAAATACGCAGGGCTCTACGTCGCCGTTGGCATTGATATGGCAATAATTCCGCCCGCCGGCGATGCAGCCGCCGACAAACTCACCGTCATTCTGGAAATCCATGGCGAAGATCTGCTTTCCGCCGGTCTTGCCGCGAATCTCACGGATCCGGTGATACATATAGGTCCGCTGCTCCTTCGTCGGCAGCAGCTCCACGGCGGCGTCGTTGCCCACCGACATATAGTGGAAATACCAGCTGTACCGGCAGCCCTTCTCGATGATGAGATCAAGGAACTCATCCGAAGTAACCGCCTCCACATTGTTCCGTGTATAGCAGATCGACGTGCCGAAGATCTGACCATGCTCCCGCAGCAGATCCATGGCGTGCATGACCTTGTCGAAGACACCCTTGCCCCGGCGCAGATCATTGACCTCGTTGAAGCCTTCCAGGCTGATGGACAGGGACAGGTTCCCCACCCGCTGCATATCCTTACAAAACGTCTCGTCCACCAGTGTCCCGTTCGTGAAACAATGGAAGGCACAGTCGTTGTGCTTCTCGCAGAGATGCAGCAGATCGGCCTTGCGCACCAGCGGCTCGCCGCCGGTGAACATGTAGAAATAGGTTCCCAGCGCCTTGCCCTCGGTGACGATACGGTCCAGATCCTCGAAGGTCAGGTTCATGCGGTTTCCATACTCCGCGGCCCAGCAGCCTGTGCAGTGCAGATTGCAGGCACTGGTGGGATCCATAAGAATCACCCAGGGAATATTGCAGTCATATTTCTTGCGGTTCGTGCGAATCAGCTTGGTTCCATGGAAGGCCGCTTCAAAGCCCAGGTTCAGAGCTGTCATATGAATCGTATGAGCATCCAGCTCCGCCATCCCTCGGTCGATAAACTGCATCCACTTATTTTCCGGATCCCGGATCATGTTCCGTGCGCCCTCATAGGCTTCCTCCGGAAAGTTTTTTCCCATATATTTCTGTGCCAGATCGACCAGCTGCAGAAGTGTCTTCTCCCGCTTCTCCGGCTCCTGCCGGAAGGCCTTCACCACCGCGTCGATGGCGACGCCAAACGCTGCTCTCTGTGCCGTATGTCCTAAAGTACCCATGATATTTCCTCCAATCTAATGAGTGTCCCCCGATTTATCGTTGTATGTTTCCTGTACCCATCAGGCCAGCCCGCTCGCGCTCAGGCGAGCAAACAAACGAATCAGCACATCAATGCCCGCCAATGTCAGCAGAACACCGCCGACCCGCCAGGCAGGTTTCCGCACGCCAAGACCCAGCCGGTAGCCCATCAGTATCCCCACGACCACAGCAACTACCGTGACAATGAAAATACATACGGCCGAGAAAAACACCTCTGTATCCAGAAATGCCATCCCCATCCCGGTGAAAAAAGCATCAAGGCTGGTAAGAAACGCCAGCAGGCAGATTTCCTTCCACCGCAGCAGATCCTGCCTCCGCTCCTCGATCTCCTTCGCCCGGCTGGCCTTGATAAACATATAGACGCCGAGTCCCAGAAAGATCAACGTAGAGAGCACCAGCCAGATCGACGTGGCCGCCTCTCTGAAGCTTCCCATCAAAGAAAAGGCCGCCAGCGCGTTCCCGGCCAGGAGCGCCAGGACCTGCCAGAACGCAAAGAGAACACATTCGATGGCAACCACCCGTGTGCTCACCCGCGCCCATAAAGCTCCCTGGCATACCGTCGCCGTGAAGACATCCAGAGACAGACCGATGGAGACCAGTAAAACCTCCCAGAAAACCACGGTTTATCCTCCTTCCGTATTGCATTTTCAAAAATACCGTCTCCGCCACGGCGGACGGCCTGCGGCTCCTCTGTTGTCTGTATCTTATCCGGAATCGACAAAATCAGCCAGAATCAGAAAATCTGTTTTGTTTTGGGTTTTTGACAAAGAGAAGGATTTGTATGATTAAATTTACGCAGATATGAAGAAAGTATGCGGGTGAAAAATGAAGAAAAAAAGCAGGGACAGAAGTGTTTCCACTTCCGTCCCCGCCTGACAGAGCCGTACAGACTAAATTATATCATCACATCCCAAATCCGATCATATAGGCAACGACCATCAGCACCGCCTGCACCAGCAGCAGGGCGATGAAGACCGGAATGATGAATTTCCACCATTTCCCCACCTTGACGCCTGCCAGTCCGGCCAGAACTGCCGGGAAGGCCGTGGGCCATACGATGTTGGAGAGACCGTCGCCGAACTGGTACGCCAGAACTGCCATGTCGCGGGAGACGCCCAACAGGTCCGCCAAAGGCGCCATGATAGGCATCGAAGTGGCCGCCTGACCGGAGCCGGACGGGATTACGAAGTTCAGGAAGGTCTGCATGATCAGCATGGCGACGCCGCACAGCCAGGAGGGCAGATAAGAGAGCGGCAGGGACAGATAATACGCCACGGTGTCGATGATATTTCCGGCCTGCAGGACCATCAGGATACCGCGGGCCAGTCCGATCATCATACAGGCCATGGCAATCTCTGTAAATCCGCCCGAATACATTTCGCCGATCTTGTTCGGACCCCATCCCATCACGATCGCAGACAGAAGTCCCATAATGACAAAGACCGCAGACAGCTCCTCGAAATACCAGCCATAGACCTTCGCGCCATAGACGACGGCAACGACACCGGCGAGAAGGATGCCCAGCACCAGCTTCTCACGCACGCCAAAGGGAGCATTCTGTACCGATTCCTCACTCATGGAGATATGATTTTTGTCCCCGTAGGTCAGGCTCTTGGTCGGATCCGCCTGCACCTTCAGCGCATAGCGCATGGTCAGGATCGACCCCACCACCAGCATGCAAAAGTGACAGAACAAACGGAAGCCGATGCCGGACATGGTGCTCACCTCGGCAATGCTCTGCGCCACACCGACTGTGAACGGATTCACGAAAGCGCCCGAGTAGCCCATGCCGGCGCCCAGCGCCACGATGGCCAGACCGACGATGGCATCGAATCCCATCGCCATGGCAATCCCGGCGAAGACGGGAACGAACGGGAACCATTCCTCGAACAACCCGATGGTCGAGGAACCCATGCCGATGATCAGCATGAAGATGGGGATGATGGCCACCCGCATCCTGCCCTTGAAGATCTTCAGGAGGAACGCGACCAGTCCGTTGAAGGCGCCGCTCTTGATGATAATATTAATAGAAGCAAACGAGATGAATACAAAGAAGATCACGGAACTGGCATCGCACATACCGTTATAGATCTGCTGAAACATCTCAAACAGGCCGACCGGACTGCTCTCCACCGTGTGATAAGTCCCCGCCACGGCGACCGTAGTCCCGGCGTCATTGACGACCCGGTCAAATTCTCCGGCCGGAAGCACCCAGGTCAGAAGGGTGCAGATGACAATGATGCCAAACAACAGCACGTAAATGTGCGGCATCGTGATCTTTTTCTTTTTTGTAGTTTTCTCCTCATTCATGTACAGGTTTCTCCTTTTGCGTTTTTATTTCGTTTCCGAAGCTTCTGTTCCGGTGAACGCCTTTTCTCCCCTCATTTGCAGATACGACTGATACACCTCCTGCCGGAATGCTTCATCCGTCAGAACACGCAGAGACAGGCCGGCAATGAGCTCAGCACCCACGGCGATTGCCCGGTGCGCCTTCGGCTTTCTCGTCTCATCGCGAAATTCCGGCGTATGAAGTGCGTACGGAGTATCGGTGATAGAAAGCAGGGGCTGGATCGTCGGGCAATGGTAGCTGACATTTCCTACATCCGAGGAACCGTTCGGCAGCTGAACCTCCTTGCAGGGCTGTCCCAGTTTTTCAAGGACCTCTTCAACCTCTTTCTCCAGGACGGGGACCCGCACCATATCGGCGAAATCCTCGAAGCCCTTGCGGAAGCTGACCTGGCAGTCCATCGCCATCGCCGCGCCGTGGGCGCATTTCATGACGATGTCGTCAAGCTGCTCCAGCTTCAGCTGAGAATCCGAACGCAGCTCCATGCGGATCTCCGCCCGTTCCGGCAGGATGCTCGGCTGGAAGCCTCCGTCTGTGAACACCGCATTCACATGCATATCCGGCGTGAAGCATTCCCGGCGCGCATCAATCAGAGCCAGCATCCCCCGGGCAGCCGCCAGCGCACTGTGCGCTTCCCAGGGACCGGCCACGGCATGCGCCGACTGTCCGCGGAATTCCGCCAGGTAACAGCGAAGATTCAGCACATCCATATCCGAGGTGCTTCTCTCGCCGCTCCAGCTGTGAATCATCACCGCCAGGGACATCCCGTCGAAGGCCCCCTGCGCCGCCATCCCCACCTTGGCGCCGTTCTCCTCCTCGGCCGGGGTACCGAATACATACACCGTTCCCCGGAAGCTGTCCTTCATCTCCGCCAATGCCAGAGCAGCCAGCACCGACATCGAACCATGGACATTGTGCCCGCAGGCATGTCCCAGCCCCGGCAGAGCATCATACTCTACCAGAATCGCCGTGGAAGGACCCTCTCCGTTCTTCAGAACGCCGCGAAATCCGGTCGGATAGCCCAGATAAGGATATTCCACCTCGTATCCGGCCTCCCGCAGGATCTCCACGATCTTTTTGCTGGAGCGAAATTCCTGATCCGGCAGCTCCGGATGATCCGCCAGATCTTCACTGAGAGAGACAGCCAGGCTATGGTGCTTCTCGATCGCTTCCCTCAGGTTCATTTTTTACCTCCTCTCATTCTGAAAATTCCTCCGGTGCAGGCAGCGTCACGCTGCCTCCCAGAGAAGCTGCGACGATCCGGCCCTCCCGGCGCGTCACCTCCGCGGTCAGCGTCCCCGCCGGCTGAATCAGCGTACAGCGGGAAATTCCTTCCCTCTCCGAACGGCTGAGCGCCGCCGCAGCCGCCAGCGTCCCGGAACCGCAGCTGCCTTCCCAGACCGTCGTATCCGTGGAAAAGACGCGGACGATCGGCGTCATGCGTCCCTCGGCGCGGTTTACGAAGATCACGCCATAGGCGTCCGGCCGGGTTCCCCCGGAGAAGAGTTCTTCCACCCGCCGGAAAAAAATGATGTCCGGCGCGACGTTCTCTGCGACAACATGGGAGATTCCCTCCATCTCCACCAGCGTACAGGGAATGCCGCACACCGTGACCGGACGGATCACCTGAGGCAGCGGCATCTGTGCAAACGCGGTCTGCTCCTGCCAGTCCACCTCCACAGCCACCGGATGGCTGCAGCCGCTAATCTCCACCGTCACACGGGGCACACATCCCTGCTCCTGCGAGATCATCATACCGAAAGCCCGGGCCGCGTTACCGCAGAACTCGCCGCCCATCATTTCCAGGCGTCCGGCTCCGCCCATCACCGGCGGACAGACGAATCCCACCTGCTCCGCACCCCACTGCGGCTGTTCCATCAAATGCGCCGCGAGCGGCGCCCGGTCCTCCCGGGGAACAGGATCCAGGACGAAGAGCGTGATATTTCCCGCCGGATCGGCTCTGACGATTCTCCATCTCATGATATGTGCCTCCTGATAATCTCTTTGGCTGAAGCAACGGAAAGTACCCGGATGCCGAAGTCCCGTTGATTATACCACATATGCCGTCTCTATGGCGACAAAAATATCAATTTTCTTGATTCATCTTCTGTCCTGTGATAAGCTTTACAGGGAAATCCAGCAAAAAACAATGGAATCCAACAAAAACCAGGAGGTATTCTGTCAAAATGAAAGTTTTACTCTTAAACGGAAGCATGCACCGAAACGGTACGACATACGCGGCCCTGGCCGAAGCAGCCCGGACGCTGGAGGCGGAAGGCCTCGAGACAGAGATTTTTCAGATTGGACCCGGTCCCATCCGCGACTGCATCGACTGCCGCAAATGTACGGCGGAGGGATGTATCTTCACGGACGACCCGGTCAATGATTTCGTCGCCCGGGCGAAGGAGGCGGACGGTTTCCTCTTCGGCACACCGGTCTACTATGCACATCCCAGCGGCCGTGTCCTCTCCTTCCTGGACCGGGCGTTTTACTCATCCAAGAAAGCCTTCGCCTATAAGCCCGGTGCGGCCGTGGCTGTGGCGCGGCGCGGCGGCACTTCGGCATCCCTGGACGCACTGAACAAATACTTCGGCATCACGAGTATGCCGACCGTGGGCTCCTCCTACTGGAATATGGTTCACGGCATGGACGGCGAGGAAGCAAAGCTCGACATTGAAGGAATGCAGACCATACGCAACCTGGCCCACAACATGGCCTGGCTCATTCGCTGCATCGAGGCGGGGAAAGAGAACGGCGTGCCGCAGCCTGTCATGGAGAAGGGAAACCGGCTGAATTTTATTCACTGAGCCTGACAGCCAGCCCTGGCGGCAAGCGCCGCGGAGATTTTCCATAGAAAATCACAGAATCTGTCTAATCCCCCAGCTTGACGACCAGCACGCCGTCGATGATTGCAAAGGAGCCTTCCTCCGGGTAGCAGGGCATGGCGGCTACCTCTTCGCTTCCCCGCAGCTCGGTCCACACGGAGGCCTCCGCCATGACCGCCGGATTCAGCAGCACATACTCAAAATATGCCTGATAATAATTGCGCGAGGCCTGCCCGGGGACGTAGGCCGAGCGCAGGCCGGTGAGCTGCGAAAGCGCGGAGAATTCTGACGAACGCTGCAGGACGCTGTTCGGCTTCCCTGCGAAGACCACCGGCGTCTCGCCGGTCACGTAGCCGTCCATTTCTTCCATCCGAAGAACGATCCTTGTAAACAGGGACAGGTTCGCCTCCTGCTCCCTGTATTTTTCTGCGTAGGCAGTGTTGGCGAAGCGGACATTTCCCCAGAGGATAACCAGGACAAGGAGCGCGGCGGCAGTGCGAAGGCTCCGGCCTTTACTCCCCCATCTTCCATCATTCCAGGGGCCTCGTCCGTCATTCCGGAACCTCTGCCCATTTCCCCGGGAATCCTGCTCGTATGGCACAGAGTCCTGTTCATACTTCCGGAGCTCCTTTTTATTTTCTCCGGGCTCCTGTTCAAACTCCCGGGATTTCCATCTTTCCCCTGCCCGCTCCGCCAGCAGCAGCGCGAACAGATACGCCATCCAGAAGGCGTAATGCATCAGATCATGGCTTGTATTATTTGAAAGAACATGAGCCACGTTCATTCCCAGCGGAAGCAGCGCCGTCAATACAATCGTCAGAAGCTTTGCACCCAGACTCATCGGGCCAAACAGCAGCTCTCTCAGAAGGACGAACAGGATCACCGCAAGAATTCCAACATGAAGAAAAAGCGTCAGCGTCTCCGGAAGAATGGATTTTGTCTGTATCAAATTCGAAAGAGTGCTCGCATAGGCGCCGAGCAGGCTCTCTCCCCACGCCGCCGGTGACATGGACAACATCCGATCGAGAGAATTATAGCTGCCGGACTGCAGTGAGACGCCGGAGATCAGGCAGCCTATCTTTAATTCTATGATATACAGAACACCTCCCCCGATCAACATACCAATGCCTTCCCATCCCCTGCGAAAAACTCCCTTCCAGGCCCGCCCGTCCAGCAGGTCCAGGATTGAAGCCATCAGAATCAGCGTGATCGTCATCGCCAGATAGCTCTGATAAAGTCCGAGGGAAAATGCCAGAAGAAATGCGCCCGGAAGGAGCCCCCGGCGGCCCCGCCGCCAGAGATACGCCGCCCCTACCGCCAGAAGCATGGCAAACAGATCTGCATCCAGATCATTGATATAGGTGGCTGTCACCGCGATCACCGTTATATTAGCTGTAAAAATTCCCGCTGCAAGGAAGGCAATTTTCCGAGATTTTACATCAAACAGTTTCATGACCAGAAAGACTGCCATGCCCGTGTACAGAAGCGTCAGCAGACCGACCAGCCACGGCAGCGTGATGAATCCGCGTGTCAGCGCCTGATAAACCGGATAAAGCACCCGCCCCAGGCTGATCTTCCAGGAGAGTACCCGCATATCGGAGACGAACTCATTCAATGAATCGTGAGAGATCGAATTGTGCAGATACATCGTCCCGTGCGCGGCCAGGCCCCAGATGAATGTATATAGCAGGCAGCGAAGCAAAAACGGACGGTTAGACTGAAATTTATCCCACAAAATCATTTTCCTCTGATTGATTCGATGCATGATGTTCCTCCTCACGGTATTTCGCATTTTACGGATTCGGGGAAAGCATAGCATGTCAATATAAAGAAAGGGGAGCAATAAAACGAAAGAAAAACCAAAGATAAAAAAATGTTCCCCGATTAGTGTTGAATATTGGGGAACATTATGGCAATATAATATTCATAATTGTTCCCCAAGTGAAGAGACGTAATGCCAGAGAACCCCGGTAGATTTAAAAAGCTTAACAAAGACAGAGGTATTCGACCATGAAATACAACCTTCCCGAAAGGGTTTTTTATGACATATCATTATTTGCCAAAAAGCACAGCATTGAAAAGGTAATACTTTTCGGTTCGAGAGCACGGGGAACCCATACAGAAAGAAGTGATATTGACCTGGCTGTATCCGGCGGCGATTTCGATGGCTTTTACTGGGATATTCAGGAAAAGACTCACTCGCTTCTGCTGTTTGATGTCATTGATTTAAGCCAGGAAATTTCTGATGAATTGAAGAGCGTCCTGGAAAAAGAAGGGATTGTCATATATGAAAAAGCTTGAAAATTTTACGAACTGCTTACATGACCTGAAAACAGCTGATTTTGAACAGACAAACCACGATGTCATTTACAGAATGGGAATCATCGGGCAGTTTAATCTTACTTTTGAACTGGCATGGAAGGCTTTGCAGGTGACACTTCGCGTACATGGTGTCGAGAGTGCCGGGACCGGTTCTCCGCGTGAAATATTACAGCTCGGCTATAAGACCGGATTTATTGACGACCAGAATGCATGGCTGTTAATGCTGAAAAAACGCAACGTCATTGTGCATATCTATAATGAAGATGACGCAGGCGAGATGCTGCTCTTAATTCGGGACAGTTTTATTCCGGCTTTTGAAAAACTGGAAAAAACCTTATACGAAAAAATTAAAGAGATTGAGGACGATCTTCCATAAACAAGGAACAAAGTTCTCATAATTGTCACGGCGGGCGGATGGTTCACTCCATCCGCCGCCATTTCGTTACCAAACACATGGCGAGAGCGCCGCTCCCCTTCCGATTTCAGAAGCAGACCTCTTCCTTCCTCTGCTCACATGCGCGGGCTTTCAGATCCCTCTGGAACAGGAATTTAAAGACTGTGCGCACCAGCGGCTGAATGAAGAACAGCTGACTGAAGAAGGCGAAGGGGAAGTTGAAGCAGACCAGCTTCAGCCAGTTCGCCAGCAGCGTCGCCAGATGGAAGCCGCTGTAGTAGAGATAGTAGAAGCAGGCCGCCAGGAAGCTCATGGCCGGGCACATCAGGCCCACAGTAGCGCAGATGATCGCACTCTCAAAGATCACCGGGTGCGTCTCCTGCGGATTGAAATTCTTACAGGCAAGCTTAAAGGAAAGAGGGCTTCCCATCAGGCACTCCAGCCCGTAGGCAAAGCAGAATTCTACGAGGATGACCGCCCAGATCGGCAGCATCCGTCCGAACATATACACGCCGCCCTGCGCCTGAATCGCGTGAAGCACGCTGTCCGCGCCGTTCACCTCTATGAGCGTCGCGCCATTGATTACATAAAGGCTGTAAAACACATAGGCGTGTACAGTGATCACAACCGTGATCAAAGCAAAGATCATTCTCTGAAACTGATTTCTAGGCATAACAAAACTCCTTTTTGGCCGCAAAAAAAACACAAGCGGCTTCGCTCACTTCCTCTTCAGATACTGTCAACATGATCTCGAGGTAAAGGTATATATACCCTGAGTAGCATCACATCCGTACCGTAATCAGATTTACGTGCAAAGCACCACTTGTGTCGTTCATGCGTGATTTTCAATTGCCTGAGAAGTTTACCACAAAAATTTCCAGAAAGTCAAGCGTCTTTTTAAGACCGACTTTTGCCGTCTGCAGCCCCCTGATCTGCAGACGGCCGGGATTTACGATTCGCTTCGGGCCTCCGAACCAAGGAAATAGGTGAAATTCACCTGATTCATGGCCACCTCGACCAGGTTCGCACAGCTGTTGCCCATGCGGTCGATGCAGTGCAGGATCTTCATGAAGGGCGCCGACAGGCGTTTCTCGCAGGTTCCCTCGCTCAACCGCTGCATATGAAGCTTGCGCATCTGGATGTCGAGGTCGAGGATCTTCTCCTTCCTCTGGCGGCTCCGCTCCAGCGTCTCCGGCGTGCCGTTCGACAGCGCCTCCATGGCGTCCTCATACATTTCTTCAATGCAATTCATGCTTTCCAGCAGATCGCTCATCGCCTGCTGTGAATAGTCATATTTCCGGCTCTTTCTCTCTTCCATATAATCTGCCATCTCCACGGTCAGACTGCCCATACGCTCGACATCGCCGAGGACATAGAGGAGATGCGCGGTCTGCGCCGCCTGCTGCTCGGTGAGGACACCGGCGGAGAACAGCTCGGCCAGATAATCATCGATCTCCCGGTGAAGCATCTCCAGCGCCTCTCCGTACTGCCGCGCCTCCTTCAGGGCCAGCACCGTTCCATCCTGCACAGCTTCATTGACCTCGCGCAGCATGGTGCGCACCATCTCACTGCAGTGAATAACCTCCTGCGCGACCAGACGCAGCGCTGCGGCCGGCTGGTTCAACACATTGTGATCGAGATAGCGCGGTTTGGCCAGTGTCACCAGCTCTTCGCCTCTGTCCGGAATCAGCCGCGTAACGATCTTCACCATCCAGCCCAGAAGGCCGATCCAGATTACCGTCATCGTGATATTAAAAATCGTATGGGCATTGGCGATCTGCCGCGAGATCACCTCTACCTCGACTCCCTTAGGGGAAATATACTGGATAAACGACGCGTAGGGCTTTACGAACCAGATAAACAGAAGCGCACCGGAAATGTTGAAGATGCTGTGCGCCAGCGCCGTCCGCTTCGCGTCCCGGGACTGACCGATGGAGGCCAGCAGCGCCGTGATCGTCGTACCGATGTTATCACCCAGCAGGATCGGAATCGCTCCCGTCAGCCCCAGGATACTGGTCACGCCGTCCGCGCCCGCCTGCGAAGCAAAATTCTGCAGCACCGCGATCGTGGCGCTGCTGCTCTGCACCACCAGCGTCATCAGCGTGCCGACCGCCACGCCCAGAATCGGGATGTCCGCCACCTGCGCAATCATATTGGTAAAGACCTCACTGGAAGCCAGAGGCTTCATGACGTCTCCCATGGTCTCGATTCCCAGAAACAGTAAGCCGAAGGCAAAAATCGTCTGCCCGATATTTTTGACTTTTTCATTCTTGCTGATGAAGGATACCAGAAATCCGGCAAAGATAAACACGTAGATATAGTCGGTAATCTTAAAGGCAATAATCTGCGCCGTGATCGTCGTACCGATGTTGGCGCCGAAGATGATGGAAATGGCCTGCGGCAGAGTCATCAGCCCCGCGCTGACGAAACCGATCGCCATGACCGTCGTCGCACTGCTGCTCTGCAGCACCGCGGTCACCAGCGCACCGGCCAGCACCCCCATCAGACGGTTTCTCGTCAGCAGCTCAAGGATGTGCTTCATCTTCTCCCCCGCCGCCTTCTGCAGGCATTCACTCATCAGGTTCATGCCGAAGATAAAGATCGCCAGCCCGCCAAATAAACCAAACAGAATCTCCCAGGTTTCGCTCATTTCGTTCACGCTTCCTCTCATGTCGCTTAATATATGTACTGCTTCCAGTCTAGGAAGTGTATGTAAGAACTGAAACGGGGAACTGGTAAATTTTTTGTAAATACTCTGTAGAGTCCCGAGTGAAGAGCGCATCCGGCAACCGTCGAGCAATCACCTGTACGTCCCTGATCGAGTCGGCGACGACTTTGTCCAACTCTCCTCATCTGCACATAATAAATCCGCCGCGAGCCAGTCTGGCCGCGGCGGTATCACTGTTTTTTGTTATTTTACATTATTGACAATATTGCGAGGAACCTCTCCGGCTTCCACCCGCCCGGCATTCTCCCACATGAGCGCATGGGCCCGGCGGAAGGTCGCGGCGGTGATGCCGCCCAGGTGCGGTGAGAAGAAGACACGCCGGTTCCAGGGCTCCGGAAGCTGCACCAGCGGACTATTTAACGGCACCGGCTCGGGCGAGATCACATCCAGGCCGTATCCGGCGATGCGGTTCTCCAGGAGAGCGGCACGCAGAGCCGGATTGTCCACCAGGTCGCCCCGGGCCGTATTGATCAGATACGCGGTCGGCTTCATGGCGGACAGAAAAGCCGCGTCCACCATGCCCCGTGTCTCTTCATTGACGGCCGCGTGGAGGCTGACGATATCGCACTGCGCCAGCAGTTCCTGCAGCGGCAGATAAGAAACGCCATACTGCGCCTCGGTCTCCGGAGACTTCCGGTGACGGCTATAATACACGCAGGTGCAGCCGAAGGGCGCCAGACGCTCTGCTGTAGCCTTCGCGATATCCCCGAAGCCGATCAGACCCACCCGGCACTCGGACAGTTCCTGAATCCCCTCCGTCATGCGGCGCTCCTTCATCTGAATCTGTCCTCCGTCCAGCACGGCCTGATGACCTTCCACGGCCGTACGCAGGAGTCCCAGCATCAGAAGAATCGCCTGCTCCGCCACAGCTCCGGCATTGCAGCCCTTATTATTGCAGACGTAAATCCCCCGCGCACCGGCAGCCTCCGTATCAATGCGGTCGAAAGCCACTCCCTCCGACTGGATCAGGCGCAGCCGCGGCATGCCCTCGATCAGACGACGGCTCACCGGACTGATGGCGTCCGCAAAGATCACCTCCGCATCCTGCCCCGCCGCCAGCAGCTCTTCATCGGAGGAGCCCCGCGGACAGAATACAGTCTCCGCCCGCGTCTTCACCTCATTCGGCGTATCATAGCGCTCATAGCGTCCCGGGTCACCAATCACCAGAATCTTCATTCCCTGTCACTCCCTCTTCACATTCGATCTATAATGTCTCCCAGTCGGAGTCACCCAGCATCTCCCCCCGCATCTCATAGAGGAGCTTGTAATAGAAAGCCTGCCCGCCCTTGACGATGTTATAGCGGCGCATGTCGCTGTAGTGCTGGTGCCGTCCGAAGCTGCAGCTGATCACATCAGCCTCTTTGTAGCAGGTGCGGCGTTTCGGATCAATCACGCCTTCCGCATCGGCGCAGCCTGCCCGGTAAATATGAACACCCGGCGTTCCGTCCCAGGGCAGTCCCAGGGATTCCGTCAGCGCCTGCCCCACCGTCAGACCGGCTGTATAAATGTGCGTATAGCGTCCGGCCATCCGCGTAAAGTCATAGACGCGGAAATTCTCCAGCCAGCTTTCATCCAGCCAGCCGTCCTCCCTCTCCTCGGAGAAGAAAATGCACACCGGGAAGGTTCGCTGCGGACTGCGGATCAGGCCGTCGATCTTCGGCACCTGCTCCGGCTTGAGAATGCGCCGGGAGGTCGAGCAATAACGCACATCAAAGACACCGATCCGGTCGGCGATGTTGGAATAGAACCGCGGACAGCTGAAATAGCGGTTCAGATAATTCCGCCTCTCCTCTGCCACCGCGTACGAATTCCTCACCTCCAGCATCTGCCGTCCGTCCTCCGCCAGATAGCACCGGGCCTCCGCCAGCCACAGCTGTCCCGGCGCGTCGAGATCCAGATTGGTCACTTCCATCTCCCAGTAGTCCCGCTCCGGCTCATAGACAAAGACCAGCCGGTAACCCAGCACATTCCGTTCCAGAGAGACAGGTTTCAGAGGCAGCGTACCAAAGAGGCGTCCATATTTCTCGTACACCCACGTGTAGGCCAGCCGGGCGGCCTCCAGGCAGGCCGTATGGCGGTCATAGCGGTATGTACTCAGGTTCACCCGGGCACGAAAAACCGAAGACTTCTGCAGCGACTTCATGGAGTGGAAGGCGATCTCCTCTCCCAGAGACTCGTTGCCGTCGTCGAATACATCCTTCTCACGGAACAGCCGCTCCAGCCGCTCGTCGTGAATCACGGCCTGATTCAGCAGCGCGGCAATGGTATTCACATTGATGGGAATCCGGCGGGGCTGGTTCAGCAGCTCCCGGATCAGCACCTGCCGCTCCGTCTTGAAGATACGTTTGCCGAGATTATTCTCTCCCTTATCGTGATTGAGAAGCTCCTCCAGCTCTGGATACATGGGGCGCTCCTCCATCTTCAGGCGATAATGTGCCTTCATCATCCCGGCCCAGTTGCCCTCCTTGTACAGATCATGCCCCAGATTCTCAAACAGGGTGACCAGAGACTTATCGCAGAGCTCCAGCGTGGCCAGAATGCTGTTAAAATAGCGGGCGAAGCTGTTCTTCCCGCTCCACAGCTCGCCGCCCTTATACTTCATATCGTGCTCGATCTCATGCCAGCCCTCGAAGAAGACGGTCTTAAGCTGAATCTCGACCGTGTCGTCGATACACATCTCCCAGGTCTCCTCCGAGATCTGCTTGCGCAGATAGTGGGGCAGACGGAATACGCCGTTGATCTTCACCGGTTTGAACTCAATCTCGCTCATCTCCGACTCCGACCACTCCACCAGAGAAAACAGGTTCTCCAGAATGTTCTGGCAGATCTTCACATCATCTTCAAAATACACGTCGATCCGGATGCCGATCAGATCCTGGATTTTTTTCTCCGAGCCATACTCTTTGATCTGGTATTTGCGGGCCAGAGACTCCGCCGTCTTGATCCGGGAAAAGCTGCGGTAATACAACCCGCACTGCTTCAGCCGCTCCTCCACCAGATATTTTAATTCTGCCTCGACGATGGCCGGCACCTTCACACGGGCTTCGATCTCTTCTCTGGTATAGGTTATCTTCTCACTCATCAATACCATCTCCTAAATGCAAACAAAAACATCCGAAGACGCGCACGCCTCCGGATGCATCGTTCTATCCACGATATTGTACCACAGGATTCCCGGTTTGCACAGCCATATTCGAATTTTTATGAAAAGTTCAGAAAAACTATGCAATATTTTTCGTGAAAATCCCTGCCGCAGATTCCTTTACTCCTCCTCTTCCGCTTCATTGTCCAGCAGCGGGCCGTCCTTTTTGTCTACATAGAGGATCCCATCCAAATGGTCGCACTCGTGAAGAACACAGCGAGCCAGGAGATCTGTCGCCTCCAGCTCGATCGGTTCCATCTCCACATTCTGCGCCCGAACCTTCACATAACTCGGCCGGGTCACCTGGGCATGCTTTCCCGGAACGCTGAGGCATCCCTCCATCCCGGTCTGACTGCCGGAGGTCTCCAGAATCTCAGGATTGATCAGCACCACCGGATCGTTCTGTTCCTCACTGACATCCATGACCACGACTCTCTTGAGAATTCCCACCTGAGGCCCGGCCAGACCGACACCGCCCACCTGGTACAGCGTCTCCAGCATATCGTCCACAACGCTCCGCAGCTGGGGCGTCATCTCCTTCACTTCCTTGCTCTTCTTGCGGAGCACCTCGTCTCCGATCTCGCGGATATTGCGAATCGCCATTGCTTCTCTTCCATTCCTTTCTCCGGTCGCCCGGCTCATCTTTTTTATGATACTCATTCAGGCGACATTTGTCAATCATGACGAAGTCCGCGCACGCATCCGTTTCCTCTGTTTCCCTGACCGGTCACCGTCAGAGCAGATCGGCCTGCACCGCACAGCCCGCACCGTCCTGACAGATGGCCCGGATGTCGAGAAGCACCTGTCTCTCCTCATGCTTGACGTAGATCATCTTCCGGTAGACATCCTGTACCTTGGCCACACCGGCATCCGAAGGACCGATCACCGCCGGTTCTTCACGGGCAAAACGCACCCGGATCTCCGCCGCCAGTTCATCGGCGAAGGCGGCCGCCGTTTCTTCTTCCTCGCTGGTCACCCGGATTGACATCATACAACCGGCGGGCGGGTAGTTCATCAGACGCCGGAATCTCATTTCTTCCTTATAAAAAGAAATATAATCCTGCCGCGCTGCCAGGACAATCGCATAGTTCTCCGGACTGTAGGTCTGAATGACGACACGGCCGCCGCTCTCCGCCCGTCCGGCCCGTCCGGCCGCCTGCGTCAGCAGCTGGAAGGTGCGCTCGGAAGCACGGAAATCGCTACTGTGCAGGGAAAGGTCCGCCGCCAGGATGCCAACCAGCGTTACTTTCGGGAAATCATGTCCCTTGACGATCATCTGCGTCCCGACCAGGATATCAGCCTCGCCCGCGGCGAAGGCGGAAAGAATCTTACTGTGGGAATCCTTTTTCCCGGTCGTATCCAGATCCATCCGCAGCACACGGGCTGAGGGAAACTGCTTCACCACCAGGCTCTCCACCTTCTGCGTCCCGGTACCGAACCCGGCGATGTAGGGAGAGCCGCAGGCCGGACAGGCATCCGGCATCGGAACGGTATACCCGCAATAATGACAGACCAGCCGACCGCCCCGGTGGGAAGTCAGAGACACGTCGCAGTGCGGGCACTTCATCACATGGCCACAGGAACGGCAGGAGACGAAGCCCGCATAGCCCCGGCGGTTGAGAAAAAGGATCACCTGTTCCTTTTTCTCCAGGCGATCCTGAATGTTCTCCGCAAGCTCCCGGCTGAAAATGCTCTTATTTCCCTCCCGCATCTCCTCCCGCATATCGACAATACGCACCGCCGGAAGATGGCTTCCGGCCCGCGCCCGATGGCGCAGAGTAAAGATCGCATAGGTGCGGTCCATAGCCGCCGCGAAGGTCTCCATCGAGGGCGTCGCGCTGCCGAGAACGACCCCGCATCCGGCGATCCGGCTCCGGGCGACCGCTGTCTCCACTGCATGATAACGCGGCGCCGTCTCACTGTTGTAAGCGCCTTCATGTTCCTCGTCCACCAGGATCAGACCCAGGTTCGGAAAGGGCGTGAAAAGGGCGGAACGGGGACCGATCATCAGATCAACCTGTGCTTTCCGCGCCTTCTCGAAGCTGTCATATTTCTCGCCCGCCGACAGACGGAAATTCACCACCGCCACCCGGTCGCCGAAGCGGCGGTAGAACCGCTGCAGGTTCTGATAGGTCAGAGAAATCTCCGGAATCAGCAGGATCGCCTGTTTTCCTTCCCGCCGGGTGCGCTCGATGAGTTCCATATACACTTCCGTCTTGCCGCTGCCGGTGATACCGTAGAGGAGACAGGGACGCGGGGTCTCCGCATGGATCTCCGCCCAGATGCCGTCCGCCGCGGCCTGCTGTTCCGCATTCAGTGCCGGAGGCTTCTCCCCCGGATCCGGCGCGGGAAGCTGTGTCTGCTGTACGCGGGGCGTCCGCGATTTCACTCTCCGCCTGGCAGGGAGCACCGTCTTCAGCGCCTGAATCATCGTGCAGCCGTAGGTCTCCCGCATCCAGGAAGCCAGCTGGATCAGCGGCTGCTCAACGGGAATCCCCCGCTCCTCGACCGCCTCGATCTCCTTCATCTTCGCTTCCTCGAACTCCGGCGTATCGGTGAGCTCGACCAGGAACGCCCGCACCATTCTCCCGCCGCTGCCGAAGGGAACCCGCACCGGCATGCCGACCCGGAGGGAGGACTGCAGAGAAACGGGAATCCGATACTGAAAGGTCCGATCCAGACGACTCTGGGAAATATCGACGATCACGTTCGCGTATTTCACTGTTTCTCCCTCTTTCCGTCCCGCAGTGCTGCCAGCACCTCTCCCAGATGCATGCCGTTGGATCCCTTCAGCAGGATCACATCGCCGGGACGGCGCCAGGCACGGACACGCTCCGCCGCATCCCGGTTGTTCTCACAGTACACGGCGCTGCGCCCCGTTTCCTCGAGGCCGCGCCCGATGTTCTTCGCCAACTCTCCCACCAGGAACACGGCGTCCACGGGAAGCTTCGCCGCATAAGCGCCAATCTGTCGATGATACTCCGGTGCGTCAGGGCCCAGCTCCAGCATATCCGCCAGTACCGCGATCCGCCGCCCGGCGGTCGGCGTCTCCGCCAGCACCTGCAGGGCCGCCCGCATGGAATCCGGGCTGGCATTGTAGGTGTCATCTATATAGGTATAACCATTCTCCGCGAAGACCTGCAGCCTGCGGTCAAAACCGTGGAATTCCGCCAGCTTTGCAGCGGCGGCATCCATATCCACCCCGCACTGATCCGCGACCGCCAGCGCTGCCAGCGCATTCATGACATTGTGAAGACCGGGTACGCCCAGAGACAACGCAAGCGTCCTCTCACCCGCCCGGACCGTGAAACAGGTCCGCCCGCCTTCCTGGTGAATGTCCTCCGCCCGATACTCGTTCTCCGGTCCCTGCCCGAAGGAAACGGTCCGGAAGCGGCCATTGTCCCGCCAGGCCGGGAGCAGATCATCGTCTCCATTAAAGATCAGGATATCCTCCGGGCCGAAGAAATCCGTGATATGCAGCTTCTCCCGGCAGATATTTTCCCGGGATCCCAGGTTCTCGATGTGAGACACACCGATGTTGGTCACCACAGCGATCTGCGGCCGCGCGATGGCCGCAATCCGGGACATCTCCCCGGGCTCGCTCATCCCCATCTCCAGGACCGTCACCTCCGCCGACAGATCAGCCTCACTGATGGTCAGCGGAACTCCCAGCTGTCCGTTGCTGTTGCCGTGAGTGCTGTACACCCGCTTCCCGGCCGAGAGAGCCGCCGTGATCATCTCCCGGGTCGTGGTCTTCCCCACGCTGCCCGTGATCCCCACGATGGGCAGCGTCAGCCGCGCCCGGTACCAGGCTCCCAGCGCCTGCAGAGCCCGGACCGTGTCGTCCACACGAATCCAGGGGTGACTGTCCTCCTTCTCCTCGTCCTCTGAGGTAAAGGTCGCCGCCGCCCCCGCCGCGAATGCGCCGGGGATGAAGCGGTGAGCATCCACCTTCACCCCCCGGATAGGGACAAAGAGATCCCGGCCCTTCATCGTCCGGGAATCAATGCTGATATTCTCAACGAGCGTCTCCGGATCACCGCAGAGGAGTCTTCCTCCCACGGCTTCCGCGATGTCTCTGGCTCTTACGTTCTCCATACTGCCTCCTGCGGGGCGTACCGCCCCTTTTCATGTCACTGTCTGGCAGTCATTATAACACAACGCGGTGTGAATTCGCAGAGAAAATTTATGATTCAGAGAATTCACGCATCATTTATACTTTTTTCCCGGATTTCATTTTTTTCTCAAACTTAGAACACCACTTCTTCACAATTTACTGGTACCATAATCAGCGTCAGGAATCATATTCCTGAAATCGTTTTTCATATATTTTCCCCTTGGAAACAGGAGCCCTCCCCCCAAATGGCTCCTGTTTCTCTTTTCTTCTGCCCGTTTCAGGCACCCTTCTGCAGATTCTTTTCCCGGAATCTCTTGCGTTTCTCTTTGCTTGATGGTATAAATGTACCTGTGCACCGGGAAATATCCCGGAAAGAACCATGATCCGTGCGAAATATCCTGTGAGAGCGGGCGCGGATATCTCATGAGACATAGGAGGGCAACATGGCCAAAGACTACACCTTTAAGAATACCATCCCCCTGGCGCCACTGAAGATCATCGCCATGGAGAACTGCGCGGAATTCGGAAAAGTGGTCGACGACTACATCGTCGGATTCCGGAAGAACGATCAGGAGATCCTGCAGCAGCGGGAATCCAACATTGAATTCCGCGGCTATGACCGGGACTCCTATCTGGTGGAGACCAGCTGCCCCCGCTTCGGCTCCGGGGAGGCCAAGGGCATGATCCACGAATCTGTCCGCGGCTCCGACCTGTTCATCCTGTCTGATGTAACCAACTACAGCATGACCTTCCCGATGTACGGGAGGGAGCACCGGATGTCCCCCGACGATCACTATCAGGATCTGAAGCGCATCATCGCCACCGCCATGACCTCCGCCCGCCGTGTCAATGTCATCATGCCCTTCCTCTATGAGAGCCGCCAGCACAAGAGAACCAACCGGGAGTCCCTGGACTGTGCCATGGCTCTGGAAGAGCTGGCAAATATGGGCGTCACCAACATCATCACCTTCGATGTCCACGATCCGCGGGTGCAGAACGCCATTCCGCTTCACGATTTTGACAGCTTTCCCGTCGTCTATCAATTCATGAAGGCGCTGCTGGGGAAGGATAAAGACATTCCCACAGATAAGAATTCGCTGATGATCATCAGCCCCGACGAGGGCGCCATGGGACGAGCCGTCTATCTGGCCAACAACCTGGGCGTCGACGTCGGCATGTTCTACAAGCGGCGCGACTACTCCCGCGTGGTAAAAGGCAAGAACCCCGTAGTGGCCCACGAATTCCTGGGCGCCGATGTGGAGGGCAAGACCTGCATCATCATCGACGACATGATTGCCTCCGGCGACAGCATGCTGGATACTGCCAAGGAGCTGAAACGGCGCAAGGCCAAGCGGATCATCGTCTGCTGCACCTTCGGCCTGTTTACCTCCGGCCTGGAGAATTTTGACCGCTATTACAATGCCGGCTATTTCGACTATGTCATCACCACCAACCTGAACTACCGGATCCCGGATCTGCTGACCCGACCCTGGTATCTGGAGGCGGACATGACCAAATACGTCGCCACCATCATCAACACGCTGAACCACGATGTCTCCCTGTCCGGCGTCATGTCGCATACCGAGAAGCTGCAGAGACTGATTCACAATTACAGGAACAGCTGAAGAGCAGGCTCCGGTTCTCTGCAGGACAGCCAGATATAAAAACAATCCCCGAAAGAGGTCTTCCGAGAAGTGAACTCTTCCGGGGATTTTTCATTTCAAACACAGGAACGCTCCCAACGTCCCTCGGTGTCCGCCGCTGGCACGGTGTGAGAACAGCCACCGGGCATTGCAGGCGGTACACAGGTCAGTTACCTGCAGATTTTTCGCCTGGATTCCTGCGTCAAGCAAAATCTGCCGGTTGGCCGCCCACAGATCCAGCTGGTATTTCCCGCCGCCCTTCTCGTCCATGATCTCCGGCCAGACTATTTCCGGGAAAATGCCGCGGAAGGCCTCCGCGACATCCTCACTGACCTCGTAGCAGTCCCGGCAGATGCTGGGACCGATGGCCGCCAGTACGTCCTCCGGATGCGTCCCGAAGGCCTCCGCCATGGCAGTGAGCGTGACCTGCCCCATCCGTCCCACGGTGCCCCGCCAGCCCGAGTGACTCAGGCCGATGGCCCGGTGCACCGGATCCAGGAAAAACAGCGGCACACAATCCGCGTAATGCGTCACCAGCGTGAGGCCCGGTACATTCGTGATCAGGCCGTCCACGTCTGTATAGTCCCGCTCGCGACAGTATCCCTTCCCCGCGTCCGCCTCCGTCACCCGGCGGACATTCGTCGTATGCGTCTGCGCCGACAGTACCAGGCGCTCCGGGTCCACACCCAGCGCGTGCGCCAGCCGGCGATAATTCTCCGTCACATTCTCCTGCGTATCGCCGTCCCGCACAGACAGATTCATCGAGGCACAGCAGCCCGTACTCACGCCGCCCAGGCGCGTAGAGAAGCCGTGACGCACCAGACTGGATTCCTCCAGATGCGTGTAGACGAGATAAGGAATTCCCTCCGCCTGCCGTTCCTGCAGGATAGGGCGCGTGTCACGGCGGTTCCATTGTATCTTATACATCAAGCACCTTCCTTATATGGCCTCAGTTAAAATACGCCTCAAAAATCTTCTTCGCGATCGGAGCCGCCACGGAGCCGCCGCTGCCGCCGCCTTCCACGATGACGCTGACCGCGATCTGCTTATCGGGATTGCTGTCGGAAGTAGCGTAACCGATGAACCAGGCGTTGGTCTCCGCGTCGCTGCTTACCTCCGCAGAGCCGGTCTTTCCGGCCGCCGTGTAGCCGTCACCGGCCGCGTCGTCGCCGGTGCCGTCCGACACCACAAGCTCCATCATGCCCTGCAGAATCTCAGCCTCTTCCTCCGTCATGATTGTCAGATATTCCGTGGGGGTGAAGGATTCCACCTTGTCCCCGTACTGACTCGTCACGGAGCTGATCAGATAGGGCGTCATCATGACACCGTCATTGCAGACCGCCGCCGCGATCATCGCATTAAAAATGGGTGTCACGGTCGTCTCGCCCTGCCCGATGGAGGTCTGCAGGATATCCCACAGGGAATTATTATTATCCAGCACGAACGAACTGGCCGTAGCCGGAACGCCGCCGCTCCAGGTCTGGTTAAATCCGACTGATTCACAGAGATCATAAAAGCTGCTGAAGCTCAGCATCTGTCCCAGGTAGGCAAAGGCGCCGTTGCAGGAGTTGGCAAAAGCTTCCTCCAGCGTCTGCGTCCCATGCACAGCGCTGTGTGAACACTTGATCGTATAACCGTCTACAGTATAGGAACCGGTACAGGTAAACTCGAAATTCTCCCAGCTGTTGGGGTATTCGCGGATGTACTCCAGCACCGTCAGAAGCTTGAAGGTGGAGCCGGGCGTGTACAGTCCCTGCGTGGCGCGGTTCACCAGATTAGCATCGGTGTTGTCGTCGCTGACCAGGGAATCCCAGTCCTCCGCCAGCGTATTCGGATCGAAGTCCGGCTTGCTGACCATGGCCAGCACCTTGCCGGTGGAGGGCTCAAGCACCACGATGGCTCCGTCGTTGTCTCCCAGAGCCTCATAAGCCACCTCCTGCAGCGTCACATTGAGCGTCGTGGTCACGGTATCGCCCACCGATTTATTGCCCTGCAGCGCATCGAGAATGCGCAGCAGAGGATTGGTGTGGGATTCCAGCAGATAGCTGGCCGCCTGAGATTCCAGTCCCGCCACACCGTTTACCGTATAGCCCACTACATGTGCGAAGATTCGGCCAAATGGATAGGTCCGCGTCTCATTTCCGTCATCATCCACCTCTGTCACAGCCAGCGTGGTCCCGTCGGACGCCTGAATCTCGCCGCGGGTGTATTTATCCTCCAGAAGCGTCTGGCGCTTGGAATTATAACTGTTGTTCCGGTAGGTGTCCGCATCGTTGTAAAGAAAATACGCCATATAACCGAGAATTCCGATGAACAGAATGGTCACCACCGTACAGACCGCCATGATCTCTCTGTTCGTCCGGCGCAGCTTGAGTTTCTCCTCACTGGCGCGTTTTCTTCGACGAGCCATTTCCTCTCTCGATAATCTCGAATCCGTCTTCTTCGACGTATTCTGACGACCGCCGTCCCGTGCGCCGCTCCGGTTCGCTTCCCGCCCGGCTCCGGCGCGCGTCCTCGCGGTTCCGGCGCTGCCGCTCCTCGTACTGGCGGCGCTCCTCGTCCCGCCGCTGCTCTTCCCGGCGCCGCTGCTGCTCCTCGTAGTGTCTCTGCTCCTCGTGTCGTCTCTCTGCGTCAAGCTCCCGCACCTCCTTTTCTTTCATCAAATGCAGTCCCTGAATGATTCCGATGATGATCATGGTACTGAGCACCGAACTGCCGCCGTAACTGATCAGCGGCAGGGTGATGCCCGTCATTGGAATCATTTTCGTGACGCCCCCGACATGCAGGAAAACCTGAAAGCCGAAGAGCACTGCCAGGCCGAACCCGACCAGCTTATAAAACATCTCATTCATCCAGGTGGACACCCAGATCATCTGGAGCACAAAACCCAGATATGTCAGAATCAGACAAATACAGAATATGCCGCCGAACTCCTCCCAGATGGCCGCGAACACCGCATCGTTGCGGGCCAGAGGAATCGTCGTGGGGATGCCCTGATAGAACCCCAGTCCCAGCCAGCCGCCGGTGCTGATGGCGAACATACACTGGGCGATCTGGTAGCTGCCGCCGCTGTAATCGTAAAACGGATCCTGCCACATCTTCACCCGGGTCTGCACATGGGTGAACAATCTGTAGGCCAGTATCCCCACCACACCGCCGCTCCCAAAGCCCGCCGCCAGATACAGCGGCTGGTGCGTGGCGACAAACAGCATGAACACATAGGAGACAAAATACACCAGCGCACTTCCGAGATCGGTGGAAGCCACCAGAATCAGCACATGAATCGCCGCCACGATCGTCGTCACGACCACATTTTTAAAGGATGTGCTCTTCTGCAGCATGGAAGCCGTAAAAAATACAAACGTAATCTTGATAAACTCCGAAGGCTGCAGCGTGATCGGCCCCAGAGAAATAGACAGCTGCGCGCCCAGCGTCGTGTTGCCGGTGCGCCAGACGACCGCCAGCAGCGCGATGCCGAGAATCCCGTAGAACCAGGCCCATTTGGCCAGAACATGCATGTAACGGATCACCACAGGGATCAGCAGCGTCAGCACAAAACCGATACAGACATAAAAGAACTGCTTCTGCGCATAGCTGACATCCAGCCGCGTCTGTTCCATGATGCCGATGGTCACCAGCATGATCGTATTGCTGATCAGCGCACGGGACCCGTGTCGATAAATGAGGCCGAAAAGCATATAGTATACGAAGAAGACGACCACCTGAATGGTATAAAACTGCAGCATCTCCAGCTCTTCCGTCTTGAGATAAATGATTCCGTATCCCAGAAACTGCAGCAGGAACGTCAGCCACATCTGCTTGCGGCAGATACGGTTCTGCCACGCCGGATCCAGGCTGCGCAGCGCATACAGATTCAATATGGTATAGAGAATCATGATCAGCAGCATCAGATAACGGGAATATTCCAATAACAGATTTACCATCTATTCCACTCCCCTCGTAAAATGTCCCCGTGTGAAGCTTCCGGAGGGCGTCCGCTCCCCCCGCACATACGCCCGGAGGATTCGCCCCGCTTCCCCCACCTCTTCATCGGTGAAGGAAAAACGAATCCGGCCGCAGGCCGTCGGCACACGGTCGAGCAGCCACAGAGGCACACTGTTATACAGGACACTATAGCAGAACCGGCAGCGGGAATCCTCCACGAAGAATGCTCCCTTCCGGTCACGCAGCCTGCGAAAGGAAGGCGTCCGGAAGATATCCTCCTTCTTCCCCCGCGCCGCCCGGCATGCCCCCTGCGTCTTCCCGGTGCACTGCGCGGAGATCATCGCCGGAAGCCGCCCGTAGACGACCAGCTCGCCATCCTCATAGCCCCGCTCCGCCAGTTCTCTCTCCCGCGCCTCATAGGGCAGCGTCAGAATATCGGCTCCCAGAGAGTACATGACCGCGGCGGCCTCCCGGTTCCAGGTATACATCCCGGCGTCAAAGATCCGCAATCCCGGCAGCCCCTGTTCGCTCAGGGATCCTGCCTCATCCAGGCTCCGTACCAGAAAACCATCAAAATACGCCTCCGCCAGTTCCCACCCGTGTGCCGCGAAATACTCTCCGGTCTCCTTCCGGAAGATATGGGGCAGCGCCAGATACGCCTTCTTCCCGGCGCGCTGCACGTGCGCCGCCGTATCCCGCCACTCCTCCGGCTCCAGACGATCCCCCGGCAGGAAGAGCCCGTCCACTTCGGGAATCTCCAGCACCTCCGGCACATGGTTCATATTCTCAACGGATACGTCGATAAGCACCACAGATCTCCTTCTCCAGGTCCGCCAGGACCTCTCTGCGCAGCCGGTTGAGGACACCCACCGGGAGAAATGCCTTCTCCCCGAGCTCCACCGTCAGCTCTTCAAAGACAAACGGCGCCTCCCCGGTCTTCCGCAGACAGCGCTCTACGTCCTCCCGGGTCAGCGGGCGGCTCTTCGCCGGGCTGACTTCGGGGCCGGTGCGCCGCACGGCCGCATCACCGCATCGCACCTCGATGAAAACCGGCTCCCCGGGATACATCCGTACACGTCCACTCACGGGCTCCTGATATTTCCCGGTCAGGAAGGCCTCATCCAGCTTTTGCAGCTGCTCCTCATCGGTCTCCCGGAAACGAGGCTTCTCCCCGGTATAGATCATTTCCGCGCCGTTATGCTGACGGAAATACCCCTCCGTGAAGCCGCCCCGGTCGAAAAGCTGCCGCAGCAGCTCCCGGTCCGCCTCGTCCACCCGGTATCCGGTGCGGCCGTGCGTCAGAACCCGGTCAATATATTTGCGATAGACACCGGTGACCCCGGCCGTATAGCGGGGACTCTTCATACGTCCCTCGATCTTCAGCGAATAGGCACCCGCCTCCAGAATCTCCGGCAGGATATCCAGCGTACACAAGTCCTTCAGATTCAGCAGATGCGAGCTGTTATACGGAAGGCGGCAGGGCTGCGCACAGCGCCCCCGGTTGCCGCTGCGGCCGCCGATCAGGCTGCTCAGCAGACACTGCCCCGAATAGCAGTAACAGAGCGCCCCGTGGACGAAGACCTCGATCTCCTGTCCCGTCGTCGCGTGGATCGCCGCGACCTCCGGGAGCGAAAGCTCCCGGGGGAAGCACCAGGCGGCAGGCTCCCAGCTGTTCGGTCAGCCGGGCTCCCCAGGGGGAGGCCACGGTCATCTGCGTGCTGGCATGGATGTCCAGCCCGGGAAAATGCGCCCGGATGAAGGCGAGCACCCCCAGGTCCTGCACGATCACGGCGTCCAGACCATGCCGGTAGAGCGGTTCCAGATACTCTCCCAGCTCGTCCCGCAGCTCCCACTCCTTTAACAGCGTGTTGACCGTCAGATAGAGCTTCTTCCCGTGCAGATGCGCCAGATCGATAGCCGCCCGCAGCCCGTCCTCATCGGGATTCTCCGCATACGCACGCGCCCCAAACCGCGGACCTCCCATATAGACCGCATCAGCGCCGGCGCGGAAGGCCGCCACCATGCTCTCCCAGGAACCGGCCGGGGCCAGCAGCTCACAGGGTAATTGGTTCCGCGAACCCGTCATTCCGCCGTCTCCTCCGAAGCCGCTTCCTGCTCCCGACGCAGCTGCTCCGCCACCAGGCGGTGCTTCAGATCGTCAATCTCTCTCTCCAGAGACTCCATCCGCGCCTCCATCACATCCGCCCGCTTCTTCTCCCGGAAATAATCATCCGCCATGTTCATTTCCAGAAGCAGGTTGCGATAGTCCACCGACTGGCGCATGAAGCCCCGCGTCTCCCGCAGCGCTCCCAGCTTGCTGTTGATATAGGTCGCGATCTTCTGGAGATACACTTCCTCCTCGAAGCCGCCCAGCGTATAGGTTCTCCCGTCGATCGTCACTTCAGTATATCTTTTCTCCATCATAGTATCTCCGCGCGGCGGCGCACTCCTTCCTGTATCAGCCCCTCTTCCAGGGGGCGTAAGGCTGCAATAAGGCTTCCTTATTATACTCCGGGCATCTTCCGGTGCAGATGCTCACAGGCCAGCGGCGTGACCACCCGCCCCCGGGGCGTCCGGTTGATAAATCCATTCTGAATCAGATACGGCTCACAGACATCCTCGAGGGTCCCCGCGTCCTCGCCCAGCGCCGCGGCCAGCGTTTCAAGGCCCACCGGCCCGCCGGAAAATTTGTCGATGATCGCCAGCAGCACCTTCCGGTCCGTGGCATCCAGTCCATAGCGGTCCACCTCCAGCAGCGTCAGCGTAGAATCCGCCACCTCGCGGGTAATGCGCCCGTCAAACCGCACCTGCGCGAAATCCCGCACCCGCTTCAGCAGGCGGTTCGCCAGACGCGGCGTTCCCCGGGAACGCCGGGCAATCTCCTGCGCCCCTTCCGGCTCGATCTCCACCCCCAGGACCTGCGCCGAGCGGTTGACGATGGTCGTCAGCTCCTCCGGCGTATAGAATTCCAGCCGCTGAATCACACCGAAACGATCCCGCAGCGGCGCGGTCAGCATCCCGGCCCGCGTCGTCGCACCCACCAGCGTGAAATGCGGCAGATCCAGACGAATCGAACGAGCGGAAGCTCCCTTGCCGATGACGATGTCGATCGCGTAATCCTCCATCGCCGCATAGAGCACCTCCTCCACCTGCCGGTCCAGCCGGTGAATCTCATCAATGAACAGCACATCCCCCTCCTGGAGGTTGTTCAGCACCGCCGCCATCTCCCCGGGCCGCTCGATGGCGGGACCGGACGTCACCTTCATGTGGACCTCCATCTCATTGGCGATGATCCCGGCCAGCGTCGTCTTGCCGAGGCCGGGCGGCCCGTAGAACAGGATGTGATCCAGCGCCTCGCCGCGGCTCTTCGCCGCCTCGATGTAGACCTTCAGCGTCTGCTTGATCTTCTCCTGCCCGATATAGTCTGCGAGAAGCTGCGGCCGGAGGGTATTCTCGATCCGGCTGTCCTCCTCGGTCAGCTCTGTATTTATAATGCGTCTCTCCATAACAGATCTACTCTTCTATCCATTCTGATAATAACGGCACTTCACAGTCCTCCCCGGTACACCTTCCGGCTGACGATCCCTGCTTCAAAACAGCGACAGCCCCTTCAGGGCCTGCTTCAGCAGCTCCTCCACGTCCATGCCGTCCGCGCCCTCGACGCCGCGAACCGCCCGCAGCGCCTCCGTCGCCGAATAGCCCAGCGCCGTCAGAGCCTCCACGGCCTCGCCCTTCGCATCGGAGGCCGCAGGTCCCGAAGCCGCTCCCTGCGCGCCGTGCTCCAACCGCTTCTCGAAGGCATCCTCCAGGTTCAGCTTATCCTTCAGCTCCAGGATCACCTTCTGCGCCGTCTTCGGTCCCAGCCCCGGCGCCCGGGCGATGGCCTTCGCATCCCCCGAGAGAACGGCAAAGCGCAGATCATCGGTCGTCATCACAGACAGGACGCCGAGCGCCACCTTAGGCCCGACCCCGCTGACGCCGAGCAACATCCGGAAAATCTCCCGGTCGTCCCGGGTCAGAAAACCAAAGAGCTGCATCGCGTCCTCGCGCACCTGAAAATGCGTGTAGATCCGCACCTCCTCCCCGATCGGCGGAAGCTGCCCCACCAGAGACTGGGGCACGCGGATATTGTAGCCAATCTGCCCCGCCTCCACCACGATGGACTCCGCATCGACAGAAATCAGCTCTCCTCGTACATAAGAAATCATGGCGTTCTCCTCCGCCCTTCGGCGGCCGCCCTGCCTCCTCCGCTCCCGGATATCACAGGGCATATTTATGTTCTACTATATCATAGGGCCGGGAATAAATCAAGGGACGCGAACATTCGTTCGCGTCCTGTGTCCGTTCCTCTCTTATAATAGTTTCTGCACCACATGGGCATACTGTTATTCGCCTAACAGAAATCGCTTTCTCCTGATTTCCAGAACTGTTCAGGCGATTAATCTCCTAACAGCCTTGTCTTTCCCCTAATTCCATGCTATGATTAGGCGCAAGGAATGTTGTGACAGAGAGGAGGGAATCCGATGAGAACATTTGATTACACGCAACTTGCATTAAGGCAGTGGGACAGTGAGATGCTGGGGCTTGTTGCACAAATACACGAATTCAAAGGACGCCAGGAAATGTTTTTGAAACAGAAGCCGGCAGTCCTCGATAAACTGGTGGAAATCGCAAAAATCCAAAGCACTGAGGCATCCAATAAGATTGAAGGAATCGTGACTACCAGCACCAGAATACAGCAGCTGTGCAACGAAAAAACCACCCCCCCCCCCCGCAACCGGGATGAGGAGGAGATTCTTGGATATCGTGATGTGCTGAACACTATCCACGAAAACTACGAGTACATCCCTATTCGCACATCTTATATTCTGCAATTGCATAAGGATCTGTACAGATATTCCGGGAAAACCATCGGCGGAAGGTTCAAAAGCACGCAGAATTTCATTGCTGAGACACATACAGATGGTACGCAGTTTATTCGCTTCATGCCTCCTGGCCCCTATGAAACGCCAGGCGCAGTTGATGCCATCTGCGCAAGTTTCAACCAGGCAATCGATGCCTGCAGCTGAGCCAGTTCTACGGCCCATAGCTCCGCAGAGGACTTAAAGCCGAACGAGCGACGTGGATAGTTATTTATCCAGTCCCTGTCTGCAAAGACATGTTCCGGCGGCATTACTTTTCTACATCCGCTTTTCTCAGAACGTTTTTCAGACGTTCTTCCAGATCAGCCGTTTTCCCTACCCGCATTGCATCAATCTCTTTCAGATACTCTTCTGCGTTGATATAATCCACATCATATCCGCGTAAGGATGGACCACTATAGATGACAGCCCGCCTCTTCACCGGAGCAAAATGCTCTCCCACGTAGGTGATAAAATCACCATTTATCAGATGCCTGGTCTGCTCCTCCACCATTTCCTGAGAGTGCTTTACTTCAAACAGATATGACTCTTTATTATCCAGATCAACAACGATCAGATCTGCCTCTGCTGTCCGTCCCTGATAGCCTTCTTCTCCCTGTCTTATCGTAAGCTGCGAGACATAATACTCTTTACTGCCGCGCTCTCCCTGCAATGCAAGAAATGTTTCTGACAGAATAATATTCTCCAGAATCTCGCCCTTCACAAACCCGTCGGCCCGGTCGATAAAAGCCTTCCGTTCTTTTATCCCGCACGCCTCCATCCAGACCTTATCGTCTGCCAGCTTTTGAACCAGCTCCGAAGAATGTGCATATATCATGCCTGGCTGGAGAAAGATCTCCATATCGGGCATCCGCGATCCTTTATTCAAGGAACGGTATTGTGGAACATAGAGAAACAGATCCAGATCTTTCAGATAACTATTTAGCTCTTTTAAATGTTCTTCCTGGAATTCCGTTTCCACTTCATCCTGATTCAGTATACCTAATGAATTTTTTACGCTTTCATCAACCCCGACAATATCCAGCATTTCCAGATAATTGATTTCAAGGATTGAATTCACGGTAGCGTGCATCGGAGCGCTCTCATAATTTTTTCGAATTGCTCTCATAGTTAGATTGTAGCTAAAGCGGTTGATCAGCTTGTTAATCGCAGACTTTATTTCCTGTGTGTTATATATAGATGCCAAAGAATGCCAACAGCGCTTTGAATCCTCTCCCGCTTCCAAAGCGTGCAGAATATTGTCTGCAATGGCCATATTCAGATACTCTTCACGTTTTTGATTGTCCTTATAGGAGGTATTAACCAGCGTTCCGCCATACTCCATGTATTCATCCAGGCTCTTTTCTTTGAGGAGCCGGGAATATTCCGCGTAGGGGATATGCGTTGTATGGATCATAAAAGCCCTGTCATACAAGGTATCTGACGCGGCCATCCGGATCCCCAGTGAATCCGTTCCCGCAATAACAACACGTCCTCTTTCCGCGTAACTATCGGACAGGACATTGGAAAAACGCTGAAAGTCTTCCACCAAAGTGATCTCGTCAATGAAGAAATTCTCAATTCCTTCTTTACGCAGATCCTCCAGTACCTTCCGTAAGGCGAGCATAGTAGTTCCCTGGAGACACAGGATGTAAGCACTCTTTTCCTTCTCTTCGACCGGCATCTCCGAAATGCACTACTTCATCATGACAGTTTTACCCGTCCGGCGCAGACCGTACAGAGCGCAGAGCTTCCCATAGTGCAGCTCATAGGTATCCATATACTTTTTGAGGTCTGAATAGCAATCTCTTTTTTCGTCAAACTGCGGGGCCGTTACCTCTGTCCCTATTTTTACGTCAAAGTATTCAGCAATATCCATACTGTCGCCTCCCATACTTTGTTATTTCTTCACTCTAACATCCGTTCGCTAAAAATATTGGTTTTATTATACAGTCTGACCCTTGTTTTGTAAACTGTCGTCCTTTGGAACAAAAGACGGCAGGCGTTACTCTGTCGTCTTTTTCTTCGCTGCTTTTGCTTCTTTTGTCCGGCCATCCGGATAAGGCTCTTCGCTGTCCACAAGCCAATCCCGCCCCATCTTTACGGCGGTTTTCAGCCCTCCACGGGCGGCTAACTGCCTAACGGATACTGGAGCACGCCCGTGAATCTGGGCATATTCTTTTAATGTAATTAACATGATTTAAGTTCTCCTTGCCTCTACCAAGACAATGCATCTTTTACAATGTATTATCAAGCGTTTTTTTCATTATTTTGAAGCACTTTATCAATTTCATTGAGAGTTATTTCCGGCTCCTCTCCTCTGTTACGTCGCATCGTCGGCTACTATATTTCATAGCAACGATGTAACAAACTCATCATCGTTTTTTGATTAGAACCTCTGATACCCAAAGACTTCAAATCAATGGTTTCCTTTTCCATTTCGTCTAAACCTCTCTTGAAATTTTGTGAATCCCATCACCATTCAGCCAGCCCACACTCCTTCCAGCAATTCTTCCACTGCTTCCTCTATTCGTTCATCTTCATTTTCCAAAAAAGACAATGCAACAGATATCCTGTCTGCCATCTTTTTGCCGGAAAACTGTCTTGGGTCATATTCCCACAATTCGATCCGGACCTGTTCATCCGGGTCAACCAGTTCATTCATCAGCAAGCCTTTGTTAAACGCTTTCGTATAAATAGCATAGGTTGCTGTTCTGTCCGGATTTAACATGGTTTCTTCTGCCAATACACTCTCTCCGGCAATAACCATTTCATTGGTCACCTCATTTTTTTTCAGATAACCAACCTTACGAACCGGAGAAGATAGATAATCTTTCAACCGTTCGTAGAGTTCCGGACGGTCATAATCTGATTCAATAACTTTGTTTACCCCATCCTTTGTTACGTGAAACAGGCCGGTCGCTTCCAGCTGCTTTACAGCCCGGCTCACAGTCATTGCCGTAAAGGGAAGTGATTTTGTCGCCTCGGAAACATATAATTTTTTCTTATTCTGATAAAGATAAAGCAGAACCAGTTGCTGTGTGGAAAACATAAATTTCTTTAGTTCTTTTTCTTCCCCATTTTCTTCTGCTAAAAATGTACCCATAAAAGGCAAAAACATCTGTTTGTCTGTGATGAAAGGTATCTTGTTTTCTATCATCTTATTTCTGCGGTAATAAGAAATTGTCGGAAGCTTTAATACTACTGGTACATTATCAATCTCCTGAATTCTCTTAATTTCTTTCTTTAATGCGGGCAGCGTAACAAGCTCTTCTCTGGGAGTTATTACAATACATCTGCATCCATTAAAGGTTGCCACTGCGAAATCATAGCTGCCGACAATATATAAAGGTAATCCATTCTGTTTATTCCAATTCTCGGACTGCACTTGTATTCCAAAAACCTTCGTAAGTAAATCCATAGTAATCGCCACCTTTACTCAATTTATCAAATTATAACTTTTTCAAAGTTAGAAGTCAATGTTTTTAAGTTAAAATCGAACTGGTCAGAAATGCGGCCACTGAGAAAATCGGGAAATTCACAAAAAGCGAAATGATGGAGCTTGTTCCCAGTGTCGGAAAGGCATCCGTAGAAAATTCACTGAAAAAACTCGTAGAGGAAGGGTTTTTGACGCGGCATGGCAAAGGGAAAGGGACATTTTACACGCGAAATATTAAAAATTAGCCCCTGTGGCGAATCTTTCGGAAAATTCCGGAAGATTCGCCATTTTTTCATACACTTTTCTCCGGCTTACTCTTCCAGCAGTGCGGTCTCCCGGATCTGCTCCAGCAGTTCGTGTACATCGGCGGCGATCTCCTCCTCCGTGGTCTCCGACTGCAGCCGTCGACAAAGAAAATCCGCCGTGTCATTGTTCCGCATCAGGCCGTTGAACTGCTTGCGCGCTTCGCCGACCGTCACCGCCTCCTGCGAGATCATACAGCCCAGTTCTTTAATGGGAGCCCGGCCCCAAAACCTCTTATTTTTTATGATTGGCTTCAAATTTTAAGGTCGTCTTCAAGCCTTTTACCTTGCACAACACAATAAACTTTGATATACTACAAAAGAAGAGAAATTGAATCTCAAGCTCAACTAAAAGTACTGAATCCACAACCCAATGATTTCACCAGCTAATAAAAGGAAATAATAAATCGGGGGAAGAAGTTCATGAAAAAACTTATTGAAACAGTTGGTTTCATTTCAGGATTAATAACCATCATCGATTGGATAAAGAATCTATTTGCGGGAAACAGACTCCTTTCCCCCGCCGGCTTCATATGTCTGCTAATTTTTGTTCTATGCCTCTTTTTATTGATACTTCGACATAAAAAGAAGGCTCGTTATACAATTTTCAAATATTTTAGTTTTTATTTTCGAAGACCAAATTTACCGTATTATCTCAACAAAAAAGAAATCATATATACCTATAAATCATTGCAGGAAATGAGTTACCAGAAAAAAATAACCCTCGTCTCCAAGGTTGATGGTTTCTCAAGTTTTAAGGGGAAATTCAGATGGTCAAAACCGCAAGAGCTTTCAAAATATCACGTTTCATGCCTGTCGCCGCATAATAAACTTATCCTTGGCCGTGATACAACATGGAATACATACACTGTAGAGTTTACTCCCGCACCGAAAGGAAGCGTACGAGTTGTTGATATTTTGATTGATGATTTAAAGGATCCAAACAGAGAAGCGGTTCCATTTTGCAGTGCCAGCATTGTAGAGCATACTAAACTGCTCTGCATCAAAATCAATCTGGAAGGTGAGCTTCAATTTGACCTTGATAGTATCAAGTTTCTGGTATATAATAATGCTGCATCGACCTTCCCTATTTTAGAAGAAACATACTCACCGTCTGACAGGCATTCAATTATAGAATGCGACAGAGAATGCAAACATTTGTCTATCAAAGAAAAATTCCCGGCGTTTGGATATAAATACCAAATTTCGTGGGATTTTAAATAAAGGCACCCGCTATTATTACAAAGTTAAACAAGGAGCAAAAATATGGATGAAGAGTAAGTGATGCAATCAACTTCCAGTCTAATGACGCAGGCGACAAAAGGGATTTTGTCGCCTGCATCATTTTTTCAAGTACTTTTCTCCGGCTCACTCCTCCAGCAGTCCGGTCTCCCGGATCCCTGATCTCATCCTGCTCGATACGAAGGAGCACCACATCAGCAATACGGGCGGATGCACCGCCGCTTCCTCAAGGAACATCGCCTATCGTCTACACCAACAAGGTTTTGGATGGCACCCTTTTCGAGCATCTTGGCCGAGCTTATCTACAGTTAATTACAAAATATTCCAGCGTTGGTATGGCACTGACGCTAGGATATTTTTATTTTTCAAAGTAGAAAGGTGGCGTTCAAACGCTACTTTTTCTGCACCAAGCGCTACTTTTTCGGGTTCAAGCGCCACCTTTTTAATGTCAACATCAAAATCATAATCCAGATAATAAAGAAAGCTGCCGGTCATCCCATCATGGTTCTGTCCCTGATAATATTCCGCATGGCGAGCATTTTCAAAAGGTTGTTGCAATCATAAAGTGTCGTTTGCCGTTCCTCTCCATCTTAGCCATCCGATTCCTCCCCGAACATATCAAAACTCTTCAAAGTCGGTATAGCACCATACTTTCCAAGAAGATAATTCTTCTCGTAGCTTTCATCCTTTCGAATCCTGGCCCCGTTTGCATCCACAAAATCTGCCAGAGAATACAACGTTGTGGCTCCATCATCATCTTTTTCCGTAAACCAGATTTCATCCCGGCGCAACAAATTCGTTGAAAGCTGCCAGGAATCATGTGTAGTAAAAACAATCTGCGCATGGTGCACGTTAATTTCCGGATTCAAAAACGTAATCAAAAAGGTCCTGACTAACAGTGGATGAAGTCTGGCATTCAATTCATCAACAAAAAGTACACTCCCTCTCTCAAGGGTGTCCTGCAGAACCGGATAAAGAGCAAACATCTTTAATGTACCATTGGATTCCTCCTGTAATGGTATAGATGTTGTTTCTCCTCCCTTTAAGCGATGAATGGCATCAATCTTAACATATTTGCCTTCTTCCCCGTCTCTATTGCTCTTTTCGACATGAAATCCCACAATCGAAGGATCAAACGCTGCGAAGTATTCGACCACTTTATCCTGCACCGACTTATCCTCCGCAAAACCTTCCGGAATAACGGATGAAAGAAATGCATTCTCATATGGATCACCAAAATCAGCAATATTCGCACTGTAGAACCAATCACGAACCCCTTTTAGTTTCGCAATTTTCAGCTTTGCCCCCAGGGAAACAAGAAGTGTTTCTTTCTCCAGGGCAATAGACAGATTTTCACGGCTTTTTTCAGGAATACCGGTAAGCTCAAGCTCGTTGGTATCCCGATAAAATATCCGTCTGTATTGTCTGGCGGATTTTGCTTTGTAATTCAGCCATTCTTCCGTTACACCATCTTTTCCCAAAAACAAATCCGTAATTATAGCTCCTGTATCCATGTTCTTCCGTGTCCATGTAATAAACTTCGAACAGGGATTCTTCATTCCTGGTGGAAACGTCAAACAGAAACGGCGTCATTTTAGCCTTGCGCTTCTTTCCCTTTTTTTCCTCAGAGTCTCCGCCATAAGAGAACGATTCCAGGACATACGTCATCATAAACCGAAACGCTTCAATAATATTGGATTTTCCGCTGGCATTGGCTCCAAATATGGCAGCCGCCGGCAACAGTTTTTCATATCCGGCTGCAATCACCCTGTCCGAATGCTCAGAAATCGAGGTTGCGGCTCACTCTTCCAGCAGTCCGGTCTCCCGGATCTGTTCCAGCAGTTCGTGTACATCGGCGGCAATCACCTCGCGCGGCGCGTCATACTCCTCGAACATCGCCTCGACGATCGCCTCCTCCGTGGTCTCCGACTGCAGCTGCCGGTAAATAAAATCCGCTGTGTCATTGTTCCGCATCAGGCCGTTGAACCGCTTGCGCGCTTCGCCGACCGTCACCGCGACGTGGTCACCGCCCACATCGCGCAGGATCAGTCCTTCTCGTAATCTCATCGTGTCTCTCTCCCTTCGTTTCTGTCTGTTGCCGCCCCGGTCAGGGCGTTGTAGGCCAGTGTCACCGCCTCCTGCGAGATCGTACAGCCCAGTGAAAACACCGGCAGCTCCGTCAGGCGCTGCACCAGATCCAGCGTGCGGATCATCCCCTCCGCGTCCTGCGGGCGATAGGCCTGATTGAACAGCAACGGAAATGCCTCTCTGGCCGTCAGCCGACGAATCGCATTCTCCGGCGCCTGATGCAGGACCACGATCCCCGCCACCGGCGCGCTGGTATTCGTCTGCAGCCTCTCCTTCCCGGCATAGGGCGTGCCGTACACCGTCACCCCCTCCTCCCGGATCGCCAGCAGCGGTTTGTCATCATTGATCATCGTCACCCGCTCGCCAAATCGCTCCCGCCACAGCCCCGCATGCGTACTCTTCCCCGTCCCCGACGGCGTGGTGAAGAGATAAGCACTTCCATCCAGCCGCAGAGCCGAGCAGTGAAATAACAGGATATCATCCTGCAGAACATGCTCACAGATGCGGCGGTAAATGGCGAGGGATTCCAGATAGGCGTCCCTCATGGGCTTTGCCTGCGGGGGAGCAGCTGCAGCTGCTGCCTGCCGGTTGATGGATTCCTGCGCCAGAGTCCGCTCATGGGCGAGCTCTTCGTCGGAGATGTGAATATATGTCCCACCGGGGGCGTCTGTCCTGTAGTCATGGAAAAGCCTCGCTAAAGAGGCAGAACGAGGAGCGATGGCAAATGTGTGCTCTGCGAGACGGATTGAAAACATGTGGGAATTCCTTCCTGGGGGTGAGATGCGGTTTGCTGGTTGGGGGGAGTGG
>JAJQCZ010000012.1 GCA_021202465.1 Lachnospiraceae bacterium
CGCTAATGCGAGTCCAGATGGCCTTTTCGATAGGGCTAATTATTTCACAGCCCCCTGTTTCAGCGGAAACAGACGCGAAATTGTAAAAGAAAGTTCATACTTTTGGCGGTTCATCGACTTTATTCAGGGAAATATTTGTGTTAGAATAGGAGCCGTCAGGCAAAGGATACGGCTGCTTCAGAAGGGGAAGAGATGTGGCCCCTTCATCAGGGAGATTTCAATGAACAAAACGGAAGACAGGAGGACGGAGAACCACCGTTCAGAAAAGAGCGAAGCAAACACGGCACAGGGACAGCACAGAAGAAATTCGAAAGCAGGTGCGGCGCAGCGAAGCCGGAGACGCATGATTATCTGCGTGGTGATCGCCATGGTACTGGTGCTTGCCCTTTTTTTGTATATACTGGGAGAGAGATATTTCCGGACTCATTATGTCTGGGGAACGACCGTCAACGGAGACAGTGTGGCCGGGATGACCGTGGAGGAGGTGCAGGCCTCCCTCCTCAGCGAGATTGATGACTACACGCTGGTCATCACGGAGAGGACAGGGGACGGAGGAACGACGGAGGAGACGATCACCGGGTCGGAGATCGGACTGACGCTGACATTTGACGATTCGCTGGAGGAAGCGCTGGAGGCGCAGGCCGACGGCGGCTGGCTGATGAGTCTGGGCACGAAGACGGAGCTGGAGATTTCCACGATGGTGGAATACAATGAGACGGCCTGGGAGCAGAAAATGGATTCCCTTCAGTGTTTTCAGGATGATTTCGTGACGAAGCCGGAGGACGCGTATCTGTCAGAGTATCAGGAAGGCGTCGGATATGAGATCGTGGAGGCCGTTGCGGGCAATCAGACGAATCAGTCGAAGGTGATCGAGATTCTGGCGGAGGCAGTGCTGAACCTGGAGGAGACCATTAACCTGGAGGACTATGACTGCTACCGGACACCGGCGGTCACCTCGGACGACGAATCGCTGACGGAGCTGAAGGAGAACCTGGAGAAATATACGGATGTCGTGATTACATATACCTTCGATGAAAATGAGGAGGTCCTGGACGGCAGCACGATCAGCGGCTGGCTCTCCGTCGACGAAGACAACAATGTGACGCTGAATGCGGACTATGTTTCAGAGTATGTGGCGACACTGCGAAAGAAATACGATACGATCTTCCACTCCCGTACCTTCATGACCACATACGGTGAGGAAGTGACGCTGGACGGCGGCGATTACGGCTGGTGGATGAATTACGTGCAGGAGGCCGAGGATCTGACGGCAATGATCGAGGCCGGGGAGAGCGGAGAGCGCACGCCGGTCTATTATCAGACGGCGGCCAGCTACGGTGCGCAGGATTATGGGGATACATATGTGGAGGTCAACCTGACAGCGCAGCATCTGTATTTCTACCAGGATGGCGAGATCGTGCTGGAATCGGATTTTGTTTCGGGCAAATCCTCCTCCGGCTGGGACACTCCGGAGGGTGTCTATGGAATTACCTATAAGGAAACCAATGCGACGTTGACCGGTGAGAACTATGAGACGCCGGTGTCCTACTGGATGCCCTTTAACGGAAATGTCGGGCTGCACGACGCGACCTGGCGGAGCTCGTTCGGCGGGAGTCTTTATAAAACCGGCGGCTCACATGGCTGCATCAACCTTCCCTACCTGGTGGCGAAGGAGCTGTACAGTCTGATCGAGACGGGAACCGCGGTGATCTGTTATAATCTGGAAGGGACGGAGTCCGATTCCACGACCAGCCAGGAGGCGGAGGAAATCGCCCAGTCCTGCATCGATGCCATCAACAACATCGGCACGGTGACGAAGAACAGCAAAGACCTGATCGAACGGGCCAGACAGATCTATGATGACCTGAGTTCGGCGGAGCATGCCTACGTCGACAATTACGATGTGCTGGTGGAGGCGGAGAGCGCCTATGCGGCCTTGTCTTAAAAATGAACGAAGAGCGGGGAATGGTATGAAAAGAAATATTGTTCTGATCGGGATGCCCGGCTGCGGTAAGAGTACGGCGGGTGTGGTTCTGGCCAAGGCACTTGGCTGCCATTTTGTAGACGCGGATCTGTTGATTCAGGCCAGAGAGGGGCGGCTGCTCTGTGAGATCATCGAGGAAGAGGGCCTGGAGGCTTTCAACCGCATTGAAGAGGAGGTGAATGCTTCCATTCAGGCGGAGAATGCGGTCATTGCCACCGGCGGCAGCGTGGTGTACGGAGCCCGGGCCATGGAGCATCTGCGTGAAATCGGGGATGTGCTCTACATCCGGCTGTCTCTGGAGAGCGTCGCCGAGCGGCTGGGAGATCTGACTGAACGCGGGGTCTCCATGCGGGAGGGACAGACTCTGGAGGATTTGTATGCGGAGCGTGTTCCTCTGTATGAGAAATATGCGGATATCACTGTGGACGCGGAGCACCGGGAGACACGGGACCTGGTGCGGGAGATGCGGCTGGCTCTGAAAGAGTATCGGAGCTGAAACAAAAATATCGGGAGGTGTTTATCAATGGAATATTTTACTTTGCGTGATGGAAATCAAATCCCCTGCATGGGTTTTGGCTGTTTCAATGCCTTCGGCGAGGAGGTTCGGCAGGCGGTGCTGGCGGCGGTCGAGACGGGATACCGCTACATTGACTCGGCGGAGCGCTACGGCAATGAAGAGGATGTAGGAAAGGCAATCGCTCACTGCTGTGCTCCCCGCGAGGAGCTGCGCGTGCTCTCTAAAGTCTGGCCGACCTCTTATGACGATCCGGAAGCGGCGCTGATCCGGTCTATGAAGGCGCTCCAGGTGGAATATCTGGACTATTATCTGATTCACTGGCCCGGCACCGACGAGGCGCGCCGCCTGAAGGCTTATGAGACGCTGCTTTCACTGCGGGAGAAGGGGTTGATTCGTACAGTGGGCGTATCCAATTTCCAGATCGATCAGCTGGAGAAGGTGAAGGCAGAGTTCGGCGATTATCCGGCGATCAATGAGATCGAGAGACATCCCAGCTATCAGCAGCGGGAGCTGGCTGACTGGTGCCGTGAGAAGGGGATCCGGACCATTTCCTACAGTCCGATCAACCGCAGTGCGGACCTGACGAATGATACGGTGCAGGGGCTGGCAGAAAAATATGGCAAGACGCCGGCACAGGTGGTCCTGCGGTGGCATGTGGAGAAGCAGCAGCTGCCGATCCCCAAGTCCGGCAACCGGCAGCGCATTCGGGAGAACCTGGATGTCTTTGACTTCTCGCTGCAGCCGGAGGAAATCTCCGCAATCGATGCCCTGGAGCGCGGGGGACGGTCCGGCCTCGATCCCAGAACATTTAACGGATGAGGGAACGGTCTGTTGACATCAGCAATTTAAAGTGTTAAAATGCGGGCAGTGCGGTTGAATCAGACCGCGGTATGCATAGGGGAGATTGTCATGAATAAGAAGATCCGGACAGAAGCTACGGACAACCTGTTTCGGGGCGTGTTGAAGCTGCAGAGCGTCGAAGAGTGCTATGCATTTTTCGAGGATGTGTGTACGGTCAATGAGCTTCTGTCCATAGCGCAGAGATATGAAGTGGCCGGTATGCTGAATACCGGAAAGACGTATGTGGAGATCGCTGAAAAGACAGGTGCGTCGACGGCCACGATCAGTCGGGTCAACCGGGCGCTGAATTACGGAAGCGACGGATATGGTCTTGTTTTCTCCCGACTGGATGACGAGGAATCCGAGTGAATGATCGCGCGATCAGGCAGGAGGCGGCTTGATTCGCCTCCTGCGTACAGATAACAGAGAGATGAGCTGCCGGGGCAGCTCATCTCTCTGTTATCCTTCGGATGGTTTTTCTTCTTTTTTATGCTTCATGTCGTCGATGATGGTCTCCATCATCTGTTTCTTGAGGTAGACATCAAAAGCCAGTTCGCAGACCAGAGCCAGATTCTGCAGGTAATCCCGCTCGTCTTCCGGCATCTCTTCCTTTCCGAAGAAGTCGGAGGCCAGGTCCATTTTCTTGCGGATATCCGTCTGGTAATCGCGGAACATTTCCTTCTCCAGCGAGAGCAGCCGCCGGTAGATGCTGCGCATGGTGCGGTCGCCGTCTTCCGCTTCCCAGTAACGCTCAGTCATGGGCGCCAGAAGCGTGCTGATATCGCCGATGGAGAGAATGCTTTTCAGATAATAGATGTAGATCAGCAGTAGCAGATGCTCCTGCGAGTATTTCTTCTTCTCAGGGGGAGGCAGAAGCCTGTTTTTGGTGTAATTGTTGATCATGGTCTTGGTCAGGATTTTGTCCTCCGGGTTGCGCCGCAGGCTCTTCAGATGCTCTTCCATGAAGGTGGTCACCTGATCCATGTACAGATCAATTTCCGGCAACATCGCCGGGCGGATGTAGGGAATGTGGCTGTATTTTTCCAGCAGCTGTTCAAATTCTTCGGAATATTCCATGAGATACCTCCAGCAGGACAGAACGAAGATCATGTCCGCACTATATTATATAGTAAACCAAACCAGATTGCAAGCAAGCGCGAGGCCATCGTGGACAGAAAAAATGAAATATGATAAACTGGGATGTGTGATTGAGCAGAAAATGTATGCTCTCCGCGGGGGAGCAGGAACAGGAAACAGAGTATGACGAATATATATGATACTTTAAACCCGGCCCAGAGGGAGGCCGTGACAACCACAGAGGGGCCGGTTCTGATTCTGGCGGGCGCCGGTTCGGGGAAGACGCGGGCGCTGACACACCGCATTGCTTATCTGATCGAGGAAAAGGGCGTCAAACCCTGGAACATTCTGGCGATTACCTTCACGAACAAGGCGGCCGGTGAGATGCGGGAGCGGGTAAACGATCTGGTGCAGTACGGTGCGGACGCTGTCTGGGTCTCCACCTTTCATGCAGCCTGTGTCCGCATCCTGCGCCGATATGCGGATTATCTGGGATATACGAAGAGCTTTTCCATTTATGACACCGACGATCAGCGCACGCTGATGCGTCAGGTGTTAAAGAAGATGGATCTGGATCCCAAGGTGTACCGGGAGCGGGCCATGCTGGGACAGATCTCCGCAGCGAAGAACGAGCTGATCCTGCCGGAACAGTTCGCGGAAGAGCATCAGAGCGATTTCCGGATGAAGCGTGTGGCGGACATCTACCGGGAATATCAGGCACAGCTGAGGGCCAATAACGCGATGGATTTTGATGATCTTCTGGTCAACGCCGTGGAGCTTTTGCGGAGGAATCCGCCGGTATTGAACGAATACCGGGAGCGTTTTCAGTATATCCTGGTGGATGAATATCAGGACACGAATACGGCGCAGTTTCAGCTCATTGCCCTGCTGGCCGGGGAGCGGCAGAACCTCTGCGTGGTGGGGGATGACGACCAGTCCATTTACAAATTCCGCGGGGCAAATATCCGCAATATTCTTGACTTTGAGAAAACTTTCCCGCAGGCGAAGGTCATCAAGCTGGAGCAGAACTATCGCTCGACCGGAAATATTCTCGAGGCGGCCAACCAGGTCATCCGTCACAACCAGGGGCGGAAGGACAAGACGCTCTGGACCGAGAACGGGGAAGGGGCCAGGGTGGCTTTGCGTCAGTATGATACGGCGTACGGTGAGGCGGATGCCATCGTGCGGGATATCCTGCAGAACCGGGAGCGTTTTCCCTTCGGCCAGTGCGCCGTACTCTACCGCACCAACGCGCAGTCCCGCCTGCTGGAAGAAAAATGTGTGACCTACAACGTGCCGTACCGTCTGGTTGGCGGAGTGAATTTCTATCAGAGAAAAGAAATCAAGGATCTGATCTGTTATCTGAAGACGGTGGACAACGGACGGGACGATCTGGCCGTGCAGCGGATCATCAATGTGCCGCGCCGCGGGATCGGAGCGGTCACGATCACGAAGGTGGCGGAGCATGCCGCGCAGCTGGGCATGAGCTTCTATGATGCGCTGGCAGATTACGAGGCCGTGCCGGGGCTGGGCCGGGCTGCAGGGAAGGTGGCCGGTTTTGTCAGCCAGATCCAGGTGCTTCGCTCCAAAGTGCCGTTCATGACAGTGAAGGAGCTCCTGGAAAATGTGCTGGAGGACACCGGTTACCGGGCGGAGCTGGAGGCGGAGGGAACGCTGGAAGCGCAGACCCGCCTCGAAAATATTCAGGAGCTCATCAGCAAGGCAGCGGCTCTGGGGGATGACCCCGAGGATCCGGATGCTCTGGGGCGTTTCCTGGAGGAGATTGCTCTGGTCGCCGAGGTGGACAGTGTGGATACCGAGGATGACCGGGTGATCCTGATGACTCTGCACAGCGCCAAGGGTCTGGAATTCCCAAAGGTTTATCTCAGCGGGATGGAGGACGGGCTCTTTCCCGGAAATATGTCCATCAATTCGGACGATCCCATGGATCTGGAAGAGGAGCGTCGTCTCTGCTATGTGGGAATGACCCGGGCCCGGGAGGAACTGATCCTGACGGCAGCCAGACAGCGGATGGTTAATGGGGAGACCCGGTACAGCCGTGTATCCCGGTTCGTGGAGGAGATTTCCAGGAATCTGCTTCAGGTGCGGGAACCTGCGGCATCCGTTCAGAGAAGGGCTGAAGCCGCGGGCAGCAGTTCGCCGTCAGTCGGCGGCGGTTCTTACCGGCCGAAAGCGAATGTCCTGAATTCCCCGGTATCTGCCTCCTACAAGCTGGGAAAACAGTTTCAGGTCGAAAAAGCCCAGAGTCTCTCCTATGGCGTGGGAGACCGCGTGCGCCATACGAAGTTCGGTGAGGGCACGGTGACGAACCTCCTGGACGGGAAGCGGGATTATGAGGTGACCGTCGATTTTGACCGGGTGGGGCAGAAGAAGCTTTTCGCCTCTTTTGCGCATCTGGAGAAGGTGTGAAAATCGTAACGACAACAGAAGTTTCATAAGAAGTTTAAGAAAAAAAGCATAGTAAAATGGAGGATTTCATGATACAATACTTAGAGAAACGGGAATCCATCCAATGGAGAAAGGAAGAGCACACATGAATATGGGTAAGATGGAAGAGATCCTCGCGGCCAGCAAGCTGAGCAGTCTCCTCAACAAGGAAGAGGAAGATCAGAAGACAAAGCGCACGATTCTGCTGATTCTGGCAGTCATCGGTGCAGTAGCCGCCGTGGCGGCGATCGCCTACGCGGTGTACCGCTTCTTCTTCGCTGAGGACTATGATGATTTCGACGATGATCTGTATTTTGACGACGAAGACATGGAAGACTTCTTCGAGGAAGAGAAAGACGAAGAAGAGGACGCAGAGGCGACGGAGGAAGCCGCTGAGGAGTCTGAGAAAGAATAAGAAAACCGAAAAGAGTCGTCCGCGGGGCGGCTCTTTTTCCATGGACAGGATCCGCAGGATATTAAAATGAGGGAGAGAACCGTGCTATGAAAAAGGGAACCGTCTGTCAGGGAACGGTAGAGAGGATACAGTTTCCCAACAAGGGAATTGTACGCGTAGAGGATACCGTGCTGACCGTCAAAAATGCGCTGCCGGGGCAGCGGGTGCAGGTCTGTGTCACAAAGAACCGCTCCGGCCGCGGAGAGGCGCGGCTGCAGGAGGTGCTGGAGCCTTCGCCGCTGGAGACGGCGGAACATCCGTGCCGTCACGCCGGTCTCTGCGGAGGCTGTCTCTATCAGACCATCCCCTATGAGGCGCAGCTGAAGATCAAGGAAGGGCAGGTCCGCGAGCTGCTGCGGCCGGTGCTGGGCGAAGAGATTCCCATGTCTCCGATCCTTGCCAGCCCCTGTCCGGAGGAATACCGGAACAAAATGGAATTCTCCTTCGGGGATGCCGAGAAGGACGGTCCGATGACGCTGGGCATGCACCGGCGGGGCAGCTTCTATGACGTGGTGACGGTGGACGGCTGCCGGATCGTGGATGAAGATTTCCGGCAGATTCTGCGGGCGGTTCTTGAATATATGCAGGAGAAACAGGTTCCCTTCTATAAGAAAATGGCCAGAATCGGGTTCCTGCGGCATCTGCTGGTCCGCAAAGCCGCCCGGACCGGAGAGATCCTGGTGGATCTGGTGACAGCGCCCGGATATGCACCGGAGGCGGACTTTACGGAGAGGCTTCTGGGGCTTCCTCTGAAGGGGACGCTGGTGGGCATTCTACATACAGTCAACAGCGCGATCGCCGATGTGGTGCGCAGTGACGAGACCTTTCTCCTGTATGGCCGTGACTATCTGACCGAAAATCTGCTGGGACTCACCTTCCGGATCACGCCATTTTCCTTCTTCCAGACGAATTCCCTGGGCGCGGAGGTGCTCTACGACGTTGCGCGCCGGTATATCGGAGACACACGGGGGAAGAAGATCTACGATCTATACAGCGGCACCGGTACCATCGCACAGATCCTGGCGCCGGTCGCGGAACACGTCACCGGCGTAGAGATTGTTGAGGAAGCCGTGGACGCCGCCCGGGCGAATGCCCGGCTGAACGGCCTGACGAACTGCGATTTCATTGCCGGAGACGTACTGAAGGTGCTGGATTCACTGCCCGAAGCGCCGGATCTGCTGGTTCTGGATCCGCCCCGGGACGGCGTTCACCCTAAGGCACTGCGGAAAATCCTGAATTATCAGGCGGAGCGAATTGTTTATATCAGCTGTAAACCTACTTCACTGGCCCGGGATCTGGTGTATATCCTGGAGGCCGGGTATCAGGTGGAGGCCGTGCAGTGCGTCGATATGTTCCCGGCGACGGCGAATGTGGAGACTGTATGTTTATTGTCCAAACTTCATTCAAAGCACCATATAGAGGTAGAATTGCATATGGATGAGATGGATTTAACTGCCGCAGAGAGTAAGGCTACTTATAAAGAGATTAAGGCGTATGTCCTGGAACATAGCGGATTGAATGTCAGCAATCTTTATATCGCGCAGGTTAAGCAGAAGTATGGAATCATCGAGCGGGAGTGCTACAACAAACCGAAAAGCGAGGATTCCAGGCAGCCGAAGTGTCCATCGGAGAAAGAGGCGGCGATTACGGAGGCGTTGAAGTATTTTAAAATGATATAAATTTGATGTGTATAAGGGATTGGCATCCCAAAAGGCAAGACAAGTATTGGTTAACTGATGTAGAAATCCAATGGTTATTGGATAATGATATAATTATAATTGTGGATTTGAGACCGAATAAATTGGAGTATGAGGAAGGATACGGATGATTTTAGAAACGGAAAGGCTGACTTTAAGACCATGGAATATATCAGATGCCGAGAGTTTATATGAGTATGCCAGTGATCCGCAGGTGGGGCCTGAGACTAAATGCCAATAGTTTTTTAGTATTTTCCCAGAAAAAAAGCCCATTAAAGAAACCGAGTCTCTCTGATGGGCTAAATATGTTTGGCTCATAAACCTACTTATTCATCTTATTGTATATCCAACGTATCGCCACTACCGAAACAATCGTAATCACCATAATCAACGGAACAAGCACATAGACAGGGATTCCCGTGTCCAGGTTCAGGTTCTGCACTTTTCCTGTTGCTGTTAATAATGCTGCTGACATCATGATACCTCTCTTTCATACTTATCTGCCGATCTGCTTTGTAAATTCCTGTTGCTGGCTCGTAAAGCCAGCAACATCCTCTATTGTATCGCCTATCTGAAATTCAGACGAATATACCGTTTCAGCTGCCGGATACAGATGCTGATACAAGGTCTTAATGCCGATAACAGAAGCTATTGTAACTGCCGCTATGACAGCAACCGCCGCTGCCAGCCGGATCAGCCCCAGGCAAATCTGGAATATGTATCTCAATCTTTTTCCCTCCTTCCATCGCTTTTCGCAGATTGTTTTCCATCCCCACGATGTGAGTAATGCTCCCGTGTGAACGAGTCTATATGACGAGTAAACACTTCAACCTCACTTGTAAAGCGGACAATATCCGAAAATGGAGTTCCAAACGGATATGAGCGGTTTTCCTCTGTTTTCCTGGTTCCTTTTTCAGAAGAATCCGCCTGATTGCTGTCATCGTCGTGAGAAGTTTCTCCCCGTTCCATGTCACGATACAGTTTACTTACTTCGGTAATCGTCTGTGCTGTTGCTTCGGCAATCGTTTCCAGCATGGAATCGCGTTTCCGCAATCGATCACCTCCCTCGCTGCTTCTTTTCTGGCGGAAAATTATTTGTGCTTTTTAATCCACTCGTCCGTCTTATCCATTGTTTTGCCGGCGTCAGGGAAAAAATGCTGTATCAGCTTTATGATTCCAACCGTGCCGACAATAGCCGCTGCCATAATAACAGGCACCAAAAGATACTTCATAAAATCGCCTCCTGTTCAAAATTGATCGTGTCAAAAAATTCCCTTGAAGATGTCGAAAATGATCTTAACTGTCCCTACGGTCGAGGCTTTCATGATCTCCCAAACTGTATGAAGCATAATTTCTTCCTCCTTTCCTGCTGCATGTATGCGAATACTGATTCTATGGTTCCCATATCAAAATGTGAACATTAAGATTGATTAACAACATATGTTGACTTTCATTCCTGATGTTACTATAATGATTTTACAGTGCGGATTCAATCAGCAATGTCTGTCGATATGAAAGATAGTAATCAAATTTCAAAAGTCTGTTTAATATCTTTCAAAATCCTCAAAACTGACATAGGAGTGTGAACCAAATGGCAATGGATGCCCGTATCCGATATACGAAGATGATTATACAGGTCAACTTTATATCCCTGTTAAAGCAGAAGCCCATAAAGCGGATCACAGTAAAAGAAATCTGTGAGCTTGCGGAAATTAACAGGGCAACTTTCTATAAATATTATGCCGACGCTTATGACCTGATGGAGAAAATAGAAGATGAAATTCTTCAGGAATTGCAGGGTGCAATGGAAAGCTTCCCAAAAGGCAATATCCATGAAACGCTTCTCGGAATTCTGGGAAAAATGAAAGAAAACGGAGAGCTATACATGACATTGTTTTCGGGAAACGGCGACACAAACTTCCCTATGAAAATTTTCCGTCTTTGCTATGCGGAGTTTTCCGATTACATCAACAGCCTGTATCCTAAGATGACAAAAACACAACAGGCATGGCTTTATGTGTATACAGCCCAGGGAAGCTGCGGAATTTTGAATTACTGGCTTTCGGATGGTATGGCAGAATCTCCGGCAGAGGTTGCAGGGTTTATAGAGAAACTGATCTCGAACACCCTTAAAAATCTTGAATAAAAACATTGTGAAAGGAGATGTTCCTGCCAGAGAAAGCAAAAATTCTCTGGCAGGAATTAAGTCTCCTTTTATCTGGCGTGGCGCTGGCTTTGCAGCTCTCTGGTCAGCAGCCGCTTCACCTTGTCCTTGGCTGTCTCTTTGGTCTCAGTGTTGAAGTGTATCTTGACCGTGTAGGTGCGTCCGTCGATGGTACACTTGATATAGGGGACTTCCTGAGTCGTGGTGTTGGTATTATCCATAAGCAAAACCTCCGTAAATTCCAATACCCTGCGGGCATTGGACTCTCGCGGCAGTCGCCAAATATATGCACAAGTGCGTCTACTTGGCTCGTTGCTCCGCGGAAATAAAAATAGCCGGGTCTGTTCTTGCAGGCTCGGCATGGTTGGTGTGTGACGCTTGTGACGCTGTGACGCTATTTTTATATACCAGATAGCGTCACGGAAATAGTGTCACCAGAAGCAACGGCTTCCTCGTCTGTATTCAGTTTTTTCAGCGTGAAGGTGCGTTTCTCCCGGCTCCGGCTGTTCGGTGTGTAGCTGATACCAAAGTCGTTATAAAGTGCCGACACGTTGACATTCAGCTTTCTGGTCAGGGTATGCGGCTTGAGCTGGGCGGGTCGTGCGTCCGTTCGTCGTAAGAGATACCGAAGTCCTCCGCTAATTTTTTTGCGGCATCGACGGGTTTCAGTTCAAAATATCTGGACACAAAGCTGATCGCATCACCGTCGGCCTGACAGCCGAAGCAGTGGTATCTCTTGTCCAGTTTCATGCTGGGGT
>JAJQCZ010000032.1 GCA_021202465.1 Lachnospiraceae bacterium
GGGAAAATACAAGTATTTTTATTGCGAAAAGTTTCTATTCTTTAGCGCTGTCCGCCCGTTCACCACACCGCCGAGGCGATCATCGCCATCACCGGCAAAGCCACAATCGATAAAATCGTGCTGTTGCAGACCAGCGCGGCGGCGTGGCCGGAGTCCAGCCCGCAGAGCTTGGCGAAGACCGCTACGTTGGCGCCTGCCGGAGCCGCAGAGGCGAGAAAGACTGCCATGCGGATCTCATAAGACAGAGGCAGCAGCGTCAGCAGTCCCAGAGTCAGGGCGGGAATCAGCAACAGGCGCACGGCGCTGCTGACGTAGAGACTTTTTTCGGTAAAAATATCCGCCAGCCGACTCTGCGCCAGATAAACGCCCAGGATTATCATGGCGAGGGGTGTGTTCATATTGGCCACGTACCCCACACAATTTGTGACAATCGCCGGAACCTCCACGGGGAGCACGAACAGGATTACACCCAGCACAAAGGCAAGCAGCACCGGATTCCGCAAAACCTTACCCGGACGGACACTTTTGCGGTCTCCGGTCATCATCATAACACCGTAGGTCTGCTGCAGGATGTTGAGGAGTGCCACATAAGCGGAGACGTAGAAGACGGCTTCCTCACCCAGCACGGCTGTCACCAGAGGAATCCCGATGAAACCGGCATTAGAGAAGGCGTTTCCCATATTTTCGATCTTCCGGCGGCTGTCATAGAGGATATGGCACACCAGAATTGAAAGAATCAGCGAAAGAAGGGCCGCAAGAAACGACCAGCCTAAAGCCGCCAGCTTCTCCGCGGAATATTCCACCAGATACGATTTTACGATCACCGCCGGAATCACCAGCGAGATCAGCATACGGCTCAGCTCCTGATTTCCGCTGTCTGTCACGATGCCCAGACGGTACAGCGTATAGCCCACCGCCATCAGCAAAAACATCACGATCGTCTGCTGCAGTACAATCCATCCCAGTTCCATTTTTCTTATCCTCTCATCCTGCTTACTCTTTTTCAGGAAGCTTTCTCGCATTCGCTTCTACAACAAAAACTGCCATAGTAAACAGCAAACAATTTCTGCTGTTCACTATAACAGCTTCTTGCGTCTTCGACAAGCAGTTCTTCTCATCATCTGTTTGTATGACGAACGGTGAGAGTTCCTTCAATTACAACCTTCACCACCGCAGGCACCTTAAACCACAGCTTCCCCGTCATTAACACAGCGGCCATCTCTGTCTCACCAATACCTGTCGCAAAGGCCCCTAGTGCTCCTCCAGTGCAGGCATGAGAATCTGTCCCTATCAGACAAAAGGAAACGGATCATTCCATACAATCTTTTCCTAAGAAAGGGGAAGCTGCCAGAGGCGATTCCCCTTTTCTTTTTTAACCCCGGATTATTCACAGAAACCGGGAGAATCACAGCAATGGAGAATCACTATCTTACAGTTCAATCTCCTTTGGCTGAATCGAGTCGATTTTCAAGGATTTTTTGAACTTCTTGTTGATTACAGCTGATGAAATGAGTAAACTATAAGCATGATATTCAGACAGGGAAATACGTTGTCCGAATATCATGCCACTTTTGTGCATATAAATACATATTCAGAGCAGGTTTTGAAATGCAAGGAACTTCTTTGATTGTAATTAGAAGGCAGGTGATATGATGTTGACATGGGATAACCTCTTAGAGAAGATTTATATGGGTGAAAAAGTAGATATGGAATGCAAACTGGCCGAAAAAGCAATTCCACAGTCAGTTTATGAAACTTACTGCTCGTTTGCGAATTCAAAAGGTGGCAACATCGTGCTCGGCGTAGAAGAAGACAAGAGCAAATCCGATCCGAAAGAGCGCTTTATTCTTCGTGGAGTTCCTGATCCGGAAAAACTTCGTGAAGATTTTTGGAATACGATTAATAGTCAGAAGGTAAACGCGAATATTCTGGTTGATGATGATGTGTATACCGTTAAGAACGGCGATATCACATTACTTGTGATACATGTGCCCAGAGCGGATTATACAATGCGGCCTGTTTATAAGGGAGAGAATCCTTTCAAAGGAACTTATAAAAGAAATCATGAGGGGGACTATCACGCAAAAGAATATGAAGTCAGGGCAATGATACGTGATCAAAGTTCAGAAGGAAATGACAGTACCATTCTCGAAGGATTTACGATGAATGACATTGATGCGGATTCACTGAAAAGGTATCGTGTCATGTTTAACACAAGTCATCGGGAAGCCTGAAACTGCCGAAGGAGCAGATTTACAGCGGCGGGAACTCGAAAGCGAGGAATCCACATATGCAGACGATGCTTCGAATGATTGGTTTTGGAGACAATGCCGGCTCCGGTTTTCCAAAGATATTGAATGTATGGGCTGATAATGGATGACAGCGCCCAGAGCTTGATGAGGATACTGTTATGAATCAAGTCACTCTGACTCTGCTGTTATCAGCAGCGCAATCCGAAAAAAAATTGGATAAATCGAAAGACTCATCAGCGGAATCAGCGGAAAAATCAGCGGAATCAGCGGAAAAATCAGCGGAATCGAAGAACTCGGAGTTGATGAGCTCTCTTTCGGCAAGGCAACAGGAAATCCTCGAGTTTATGGAAATAAGTAAACCATACAGCTCACAGGAAATCGCAGATGTATTGGGCGTAAAGCTGCCACGAACCAGACAGTTACTTAATGAGTTGATTTCGCTGGGACTGATTCAGGCCACTGCTGTAACCAAAAGCAGAAAATATATAAAAATATAAAACAGGTCAAAATCCCCGGAAAATACAGCATTTCCCGGGGTTTTTTACGTCTATTTTAACTCAAAAATCTGTTTTTCCATCGAGGTCCTCCTTCTTATTCTGCTTCTTCCAGTTCCCCTCTCTCCACGATCTCCGTCCTGCGGTACCCCTTAACGAGCACGGCATCCTCGCCGGAGAACCATTCCGCGGCCTTGACGCTTCCCCGTCCCGGGAAATACACTTCAAGATCCAGCCGGACGCCCCCCGCCAGGTTCCGGCATGCTTCATAGACTTCTTCCGTCAGACGTACAGGATCCCACCGCACGATCAGATCCAGATCCGAGGTCTCCGTAACATAGGGCAGTCCCGTCGCCAGCTCCAGCGCCAGCGAACCAAAGATTCCTGCAGATACGCCCCGTTCCGCGAGAAGGCAGATGATCTGTTCACAGGCCCGGTAAACCGGACGTGCCTCCTCCCGCAGAGAATCTCCCCAATCGGACATCTCCAGGAATGGCTCCACACGCAGCTCCCAGGGCGTCACGCGGCGGAACACCCGCTGCGCCTCCACCCGGGTGGCGATCCGGATTCTCTGCCCGTCCGTTTTTTCATGCCAGGAAAATCCGAGAGCGAGCCACGGTTCCTCTTCCTCCCCCTGATACCGCACAATACCAGGAACCGTTTCAATGATTTTCCCTATTGTTTCTTCCCCATAGCGGCGGACCGCTTCCGCCCCCACACCGGCCAGCGCCTGACGGCGCCCCTCCTTCGAGAGGAAGACCAGATCATGCCGGTCAAATCCTTCCTTCATCTCTCATCTCTCCTTTAACCACGCCGGATCCGTCTTCTTCTCCCTCTGATAACGCAATTGGGACTCGATCATGGTATCCAGATATTCCGTCGCCTCCGGTCCGTCCAGGGTGACGATATGACTGCGATCCCGCCAGGAGCAGAGACCGATGTAGGTATCCGCCGCTCCGGTTTCCAGACAATCCGAGACGCGAACCACGCGGGATTTCAGCCGCAGAATCGACCGGGCCGCCCGCCGCACGGTCTCCGCATCATTCATACGTGTAGAAAAGATCACCGTCTCCCACTCCTCGGGAACCCGCTGTCTTCCATAGGTCAGCAGCTCTCCCTCCGGATTCAGGATATGGCCCTTTTCACTGACCGGGAGCATGTCTCCCACAGCCAGCCCGCCGCAGGATACCTGCGCGAATCCCTCTTTGCAGCAGGGAATTAACCGGACATCGTCCCGCAGCGGCACGCCGTCCAGTGACAGCCAGCCGAATTCCTGGCAGCCGTAGAGGTCATGGACCTGCATGCCGGGAAACTGTGCTGCTGTTTCGATCAGTTCCGGGTTCAGCGGGCTTCCGGCGGCCAGAAGGATCAGATCCTCCGGCACTTCGGCAGCAAGTCCCAGCTTCCGGCACTGCAGCAGCGCCGCGCGGAGAAAAGAACTCTCCCCGACGACAGCCGCCGGTTTCTCCCGGCACAAAGCTGCGATCAGGGCATCCCGGTCCGAACGCAGCGGAAAAAACCACTCCACACCTTCCTGCGCCAGCCCTTCTCCCCAGAACACGTTCACCAGCGGCGCGTAGCTCACCAGCAAACGGTCTCCGGGATGAATTCCGACCCGCTCAAGAACTCTTCGCGTGGCCTCCATCCGTCCAGGAAGTTCCTCGTGCGTGATCCCCACCGGCGTCTGAAACGCGGTGGAACCCGTTGTGTAAGTGGTTGCCGCCAGATTCAGAGGCGTGTGGATCTCCTCAATCACATGCGCCGCCGTGGGACCGCCGATTCCTTTCTGTACGAGCGGACGACGGGGCATCTCCGACAAAATCGGCGCCGTCCCGAACTGCGCGACGCTCTCCTCCAGTTCCTCCAGGATGCTCATCATCCAGGCTCCCTCCCTCTTCAAATGTGCTCTCAACGATGTCACAGCTTTTTCTGATCAAAGCCCTGCAGAGCGAATCCGTTTTATGACAATGCGGAGCCTTATGAGCCCCGCATCGCACTTTTCATGATATAAGCGGCAAAAAACATTTTGTCGCCGTATGCACGGATTGCTTCATGCTAATGCACGCTCGCAATTCTGTCATCCATTTACAGGTAGTTCTCAGCCACTGCCTCATACTCTTCCTGCAGCTTCGCGAGCGCCGCCGCCCGGGCCGTCCGCCCGCCGCGGGCCTCGCCCAGCCTGCCGCGGCCCCAGGGCCCCAGCTCCTCGCTGTGTCCGCTCTCCTTCTTCTGATAAATCTCCTCGATGTGAGCAAGAACAGCCGTCCGCATGGCTTCAGGACTCTCGATGAGCTCCTCTACGCCACCCAGCCGGTAGAAGAAATCGGCCCCCGCCGCGAAGACCGGGTTGGACTGGGAGAGCTCCTCCAGCAGCTCCACGTCCAGCTTGGTGATCCGGGAAATACTCGTGATAGGCATCACGTGAATCATCGTGCCGTATTCTTTGGGCAGCGCCAGGATCTGGTCCGCCTGCAGCCCGTGGCACAGGAACGCACCGCTGATGGCGCGGCCGATGACCACTGCCAGAATCGGATGCCCCGCCTTCCGGGCTTCCGCCAGAGCCAGCTGATAGGCTCCCGTGGCCTTATTCATACCGAAGATCTCTTCGACCTTGCCGGGGCCATTTCCGGGAGTATCCACCAGAAGAAGCAGCGGGTGCTTCTCCCGCAGAGGCTTTTCCCGGTCTGCCTCCATGGAGGCATAGACAGCCTGCGCCATCTTATACGCCTCCTCCATACCGATAACTCCGAAATACACAACCGGGAAGCGGGGATTGATCGCCTCCGCGTCATTCGCCAGCACCGTGATGCATTTTCCGTTCACAGCCGCGGTTCCGACCACGGCGCCCGGACCGAAATCCGCGTCGAAGCTCTGCTCTCCCACCTGATTTTCCGCGAAGGAACCGCCATCCACGATCATGTCAATGGCCTCGCGGCCTCTTCCAACCAAAGATTCTGTCATCGTCCCACGGCCCCCTCTCTGCGCTTTGCCGCCGCCAGGAATTCTTCCGTCGTCATATCCTGGTACTCGTCGGCGCGCTCATTGCCAAAATATCTCCACACGTCCCGGGAATCCGCAGGATTAAGCTCCGCCGCCAGCTTCACGAGTTCAATCTGCTCGCGCACCTTTTCAGGGCTTCCGATGCGGTTCCAGGAAGCCAGCTCCTCATACGGAAGAGCCGCCGCCACCGCCAGTGCCTCCCGGAAGGCGTCCAGGCTGTCCTCGACCAGCACATTGCAGTCGCCCAGGATGTATTTATGCTCACCGCCGGTCGTCCGATAGACGAGCGACTTATCGGCGGCGTCGAATTCTTCCTTGCCCATTTCCTGCTCGATGGCCTCGGGACCGGTCAGGCCAAGCCGTCCGCGGATGCTCATGATGACCACATCCATGGCTGCCGCCACGAAGCCCATGCCGCCGAAGCAGCCCACCTTGCTCCCGATGAGGGCGACGACGGGGACCTTGCCCTTCGCGTCCTGGATCTGATCCATGACCTCCGCGTGCGCCAGCAGCCCCGCGTTGGCCTCGTGCAGCCGGACACCGCCGGTCTCGAAGGAAACCGCGATGACCGGGCGCACCTCATCAAAATCCTCAGTATGACGCTGTTTCAGCTCCTTATAGGCTGCCAGAGCCGCCCGGAAGGTTCCGACCATCTTGGCTCCGGACACCTCGCCCACCGAGCCGCCGTTGAAGCGTCCCTCCTGGGAGATCACGAAGACGGGACGTTTTCCCAGCTTTCCGATGCCGGTGACGATGCCGTCGTCGAATTCCACGGCCTCACCCAGTACCGGCAGATGAGGACTCACCATCCGGTCCCGCGGCCCGAGGAACTCCGTGAAGGTTCCCGGATCCACCAGACCCAGAGCCCGTTCCCGCGCCGAAGCTTCATAGAAGCTGCGCGCCATTTTCTTCTCACTCATCGCTCCGCGCCTCCTTTCGCCTTCTTCCAGGCCTGCCGCAGGCGCAGACTCACCACGAAGGGCGTGCCGTTGTTGTCATTGATCTCCATCGAAACGTCGCCGATTCCGGATTCCGCTGCGAATTTCGCCAGGACCTTCTCCCAGACCTCGTCGTAGCCCCGCACCGGTGTCACGGCACGCACCGTGAAGTGTCCCTCCTGTTCCTTTTTCTCCATAAGAACCTCCAGGTCCCCGGAACCGACGACTCCCGTGTGAGACCAGTCGTCCGCGATCGTATTTCCGAGCTGTCCCTGAAAGGTAAATGCAAGTTCTGTCAATGCCATGTCTGCTTCCTCCCTCTACCAGTTCCTGAACTTGGCCGGCGGATGATACAGACCGTCAGACCATTCGACCAGATCCCGCACATTTTTCGCTGCCAGCAGCTCACGGTTGGCGCGGCTGACATCAATGCCCAGATCCTCCGGCGTGCGGACGATGCCGCGGGAACGCAGCTGCTTCGTCTGCGCCGGATCCGCCGCCAGCCCCACCTTCGTGTAACCGGCCACAGCGCGGATGGCTGCCGTTCTTTCCTTCAGGCTCCCGCACGCGTCCAGATACGCGATGCCCTCTTCGGTGACAATGTGCGTCACATCGTCGCCGTAGATCATCACCGGCGGGATGGCCAGACCGGCATTTTCCTTCAGCTTCCAGGCATCCAGCTCCTCCACGAAGCCGGGCGCCATCTTCTCACGGAAGGTCTCCTGCAGCTGCACGACCAGCTTCCGTCCCCGGGGCATGCCGCCGGTGGCCGCCGTCGTCGTAGGGCTTCCTTCACCGCATTTCAGCCAGGCATCGCTGCAATGGCGCCGTCCGCGGGCGTCGCAGCCCATGTTCGGAGCACCGCCGAAGCCCGAGACCCGCTTTGCCGTCGCCGTGGAACTATTTCCATACGGATCGATCTGCAGCGTGCCGCCGACAAACATATCGCAGGCATAATGTCCGGCCATCTGTGAGAAGGCCCGGTTGGAGCGCAGGGATCCATCATGCCCCACAAAGAACACATCCGAGCGGGCACGGATATATTCTTCCATGCCCACCTCGCCGCCGAAGCAGTGAATGTTCTTCACCCATCCCTCCTCAATCGCAGGAATCAGGGTCGGGTGCGGATTCAGGGCAAAGGAAGTACAGATCTTGCCCTTCAGCCCCAGTTCCTCGCCGTAGGTGGGGAGCAGCAGTTCGATTGCCGCCGTATCGAAGCCAATGCCGTGATTTAACGTCTGCACACCGTACTCCGCATAGATACCCTTGATCGCCATCATGGCGCGGAGAATCTGACAGTCCGTGATCAGCGCCGGATCTCTGGTGAAGAGCGGCTCCACATAGAAGGGACGCGGCGCCTCCACGATGAAGTCCACCCATTCGCCGGGAATATCCACACGGGGCAGCTCGTCAGAGATCTTATTGACCTGCGCGACGACGATGCCCTGTTTGAAATGTGTCGCCTCTACGATGGTGGGCGTATCCTCGGTGTTAAAGCCCGTGTAGAGATTGCCGTTCCGATCCGCCTCATAGGCCGCGATGAGGGACACCCGGGGCATCAGATCGATGAAATACCGTCCGAAGAGCTCCAGATAGGTATGGATATCTCCCAGCTCGATCTCATTTCCCATGATCATGTCCGCGATCGCCCCCGCCTGAGGACCGGAGAAGGAGAAGTCCGCCTTGCGGGCGATCCCCTTGCGGAAGAGCTTCAGATGGCTGTCCAGCGTCATGGAGGACTGCACCATGTGAAGATCATGAATCTTCGATTTATTGACCTGGCAGAGCTTCTCCGCCAGGAAATCCGCCTGCTTCTGGTTGTTCCCCTCGAGGTTCACCCGATCGCTGGGACGAATCACTGCCTCCAGAAGCTTTTTGGTATTCTTTGCCGGGATAAACTTGCCGCCCTGCTCCGTCAGAGGCTCCGCGGCCGCCAGCCGCTCCTCTTTATCCTTCTTCAGGGTGTCCCAGCAAATGGGTTCTTTGTTCATAGATATCTCCTTCAGCCCTGCGGCTGCGGAGAAGCATGTCAGGAATCAGATGTGCATGACGCCCAGGCCGCACCGTTCGTGGCTCGAGAGCGGATGGATCGCCGATGTTCCGAACATGGCCACGCTGATCCAGTGCTCGCTGCGCACGATGGCAATTTTCACGGCCACGCTGGTATCCGTCGTGGAGTTGACCAGGACACCGCGCTTCGCTTCCTCGGCGGCGTGAAACAGAGCATGAATCTCGTTGCCGGAACGGTCGATGACCCCCTGGTTCAGGGCCGCTCCGATCAGAGACCGGCTCACCTTGTCCTGAAAATCGAGCCCGGTCTTCCCGCCTGTCTCCGTCACGGCCACCTTCAGCTGCCGGGACGCATATTCCTCCTTAACGCGCTCCTCCTCATACTGACTCTGAGTGATGGCCAGCCGCATCGCATAGTATCCGATACCGTTGGACCGGCCAATATCCTCAGGCCTCTTCTTGTTGTCCATTGTTTTCCCTCCATGGAATTTGTTTTTCTTCCATGTGAGTATAACACATTTTCCCTCTACAGGAGAGAGATCGTGGCGATAAAAACACCCGCGACCACCGCACTGGTAATGACGCCGCAGATATTTGCCCCCATAGCCAACGGCAGGATCATGGTAAAGGGATTCTCTTCCTCCGCCGCATGCTGTGCCAGCTTGGCTGTCGTCGGGCTGCAGGAAACGCCGGAGATGCCCAGCACCGGATTGAAGTTCCCCTTGTTGATCTTATAGAACACCCAGCCGCCGATCAGACCGCCGACACCGGAGATACCCAGCGCCAGAATACCGAGAACCAGAATCTTAATGACAACCGGGTTCAGAATCGTCGAAGCCTCACAGAGCACACCCAGGATCAGCCCCAGGAAGAAGGTGGAAACATAGGTGATGCCGCTCTCCAGCATGTCCACATAAGGACCGATGTCCGCTTCCTTGATCGCCAGTCCCAGGAAGAAGGACATGATCAGCGGGGCCGCCATCGGCAGCAGCAGGCAGAGCACGGCGCAGGCGACGATGATAAAGATGAACTTCGTCCTCTGCGGCACCTCGGGCGGATACACCTCCACATCGATACCGCGGTACTTCTTCGGCACCATCCAGCGGATCAGGAACGGGTACCCTGCGTAGGTCAGGCTCAGATACAGGTAGGCGATGATCGAAATCGGTACAAACAGTTCCGGCGCCAAAGACAGCGATGTGAACAGCACCATGGGACCGTCCGCGCCGTCGATCGTCGCGATCGAGGCCGCCTCGCCGGGCGTCAGGCCAAAGGCGGTGACACCCACCACCAACGTCACGAAACTGCCCAGCTCCGCGAACAGGGCGATCGTCATCGTCGTCCAGGGCTTCGCCAGCAGGAAGCTGATATCGCTGCGCGCGCCGATGCCCATGAAAACCAGGCAGGCGATCAGACCGTTGCTGAACAGCAGGTTATAGATGGGCTGCAGGAAATTCACCTGCATGATACTCATCAGCTCATCCGTATCCGACACCAGCGGATCCAGGAAAATGGTCCCCACTGCGCCGCTGTCGAGAAAGAGGACGCCGCAGTTGACGCAGATCATCCCGATCCCCATGGGAACCATAATCAGCGGCTCCAGCTTTCTGGTGAATCCAAAGTAAGCCAGTACAAAACCAAGGACGATCAATATGATCCGCGTCACGGCGATCGTCGGTTCTACCGCAAAGAATGTACTGATGCCCGGAAATAATTGTGCCAGGTATTCCATGTCACGACTCCCCCTTCTCCATGATTTTGTCTACGAGCACAATAATCCCCGTCACCGCATACGAGATCACGATGGTCAGTGCGTAAGCCAGCAGTGCATATAAAATGATATTCATATTCTCTCCTTCCCGACCGCTTCGCGCAGCAGTTTATCTGCTACTCGATCACCATCAGAACCTGGCCGGGTTTCACACGGGCGCCCTTCTCCACGCAGACCTCCGTCACCTCGCCGGACACCGGCGTCAGCACCTTCTGCACCATCTTCATGGCCTCGAGCTTCGCCACAACCGTCTTCTCCTCGACCTGATCTCCCTCCTCGACCAGAACCTCTTCGATCACTCCGGGTACTCTTGACTTGATTTCCATAGTTTTTTGCTCCTTTTTTATATTTCCAACGGAATCCTCTTCCGTTTGGTTCAGATGGGTGTTTTTCCTCTCAGAAGACAAAAAGAGCAAAGCGACCGACGGTCACTTTACTCTGATTCTTGTATTCTGCGATATGAAATTGGAATTTTTCTTCTTTTACTTTGTGTCCCGAAAAACGGGACGCTCATATTCTCTCGTTCTTAGATCAGTCTACTCTTTAAATCCGATGTTGTCAAGCGGTTCTTTACAATTTTTCAGCGAAAAATCACGACATGCACTGCACCTGCTCGCGGAGCTGCTCCGGCACCGGAATCCTTCCTCCCAGATGCGCCAGGATATCCCGGTGCAGTCCCCATATATCCTCCAGATACTGATTCAGCATCAGCGGCTTTCCTGCTACGGTATACTGGATCGGGCAGATCACTGCATAGTCAAAACGGTCTTCCTGCATGCTCTCAAAGTCCTCCCAGGGATACATTATTTGCTTCTCTCCGGATACATACAGGAGTCCCTCACGGCGCACCACATAGTAGTTGCACTCTGCCATGCGTTTTGACACAACATAAATTCCTCCCAGAACCAGCACCTCCAGGCCTGCAAAAATCAGCAGCATGGGAACGCCCTGCAGCGCCGGAACGACAGGAACCATCCACTCATCATAGAGGCAATAGAAGACTCCGATCACAAAGAAACAGAGCGCCATAGCCAGGGTTCTGTAGCGATAAAAGCGTTTTCCCATATAGTATTTCTTTTCCTTCATCTTCTGCCTCCTGCCGTGCGGCGCCCCGGAAAGGACCCGCGCTTTTCACTCTGTGAGGAAAGGGGCTGTGAAAAAACAACCCCAAACAGCAGGAGATTCATTGATTCGAACAA
>JAJQCZ010000002.1:0-13223 GCA_021202465.1 Lachnospiraceae bacterium
AAGGCATTGACCAGATACGAGGAATCCGAATAGAGATCCACCTCGCAGGGCCGGTTCAGCGCCTCCAGCGCCGCGATCGCCGCCATCAGCTCCATGCGGTTATTCGTGGTACGGACAAAGCCGCCCGACAATTCCTTCTCATGAAGCTGTCCCTTCGTGTCGATGTACTGAAGCACGGCGCCATAGCCGCCGGGGCCGTCGGGATTCCCCCGGGCGGCCCCGTCTGTAAAGATTTTTACATGCATGCCTATTCCGCAACCTCCAGAGCGATCTCCATCATCTCCCGGAAGCTGGTCTGGCGCTCCTCGGCGGAGAGCTCCTCGCCGGTGTAAAGATGATCAGAGATCGTGAAGATACCCAGCGCCTTCCGTCCACAGCGCGCCGCATTCATATAAAGCGCCGCCGACTCCATCTCCGTGCAGGTCACGCCCATCTTCTTCCAGGCATCGTTGGCCGTCGGATCATCGTTGTAGAAGGTGTCGGACGAGAGCACATTTCCCACCACCGTATGGATGCCCAGACGCTCTGCCACCTCCACAGCCCTCCGCAGCAGGCCGAAGTCCGCAATCGGAGCGAAGGTGCCCGGCAGCCGGTACTGTACGGCAAAATTCGAGTTCGTGCAGGCGCCCATGCCGATCACGACGTCCCGCAGTTTGACATTGTCACCGATTCCTCCGGCCGAACCGATGCGGAGAATATTTTCCACATCATAAAAATGATACAGCTCATAGGAATAAATGCCGATCGAGGGAATGCCCATGCCGCTCCCCATGACGGAAACCTTCTTCCCTTTGTACGTTCCCGTAAAGCCCAGCATATTGCGGACTGTGTTAAAGCAGGTCACGTCACTCAGATACGTATCAGCGATGAATTTCGCCCGCAGCGGATCGCCGGGCATGAGAACCGTCTTCGCGATGTCGCCGGGTTTGGCGGCGTTATGTGGTGTAGCCATAAAATCTCCTCCTCTTCGTGGCCGGATAGCCATGGCGGCATCCCAGCCAGATTATTTTCTGAATCTTTTCAAACTCAATCATACCGTTCCCATCTGGATTTGTAAAGAATTTTCAGCAAAATGATTTGAGCGACAAAAAGTATGATACAACGGATTGCTCTGCGCTAACGCGCTCCCGCAATCCCAACAACATTCGAAATCCGGGTGCCGCGGTTCTCAGGCCTCCCGCATCGGCCCGGGCCGGTCACTCTGCCCCGGCGCCCGCACCGACACCAGGAAGAACAGCAGCCCCACCGGAAACATCAGCGAGAGCACGCCGACGCCGATATTCTGAGAGCCGGTCAGCTGCGTCACCAGCCCCACCAGCAGCGTGCCGGTAAAGGAAGCGCCCTTTCCGAAAATATCATAGATACCAAAGTATTCCCCCGACTTTTCCCGGGGAATGATCTTCGCAAAGTAAGACCGTGCAAGAGACTGAATGCTCCCCTGAAAGAGTCCGACCACGATGGCCAGAATCCAGAACTGGTACAGATGCGTCATAAAAGCCGCATATACCGTGACCGCAAAATATGCCGCGATGCAGACCGTGATCAGCCGCTCCGAGGCGATGCGGCGCGACAGCCTGCCGAACAGCAGGGCCGAGGGAAAGGCCACGACCTGCGTGACCAGCAGAGCCGCCAGCAGCCCCACCGTATCAAGACCCAGAGAGGTGCCGTAAGAGGTCGCCATATCAATGATCGTATAAACGCCGTCGATGAAAAAGAAAAAAGCGACCAGAAACCACAGCGCCTTGCGGTTGGCTGCCAGCTCTGTAAACACTCCGCCCAGATTGCGCAGGCCTTCCCGCACCGGACGCTCCCTGCCGGAGACATAATGCGTCTGCCGGTAGGATTTCCACAGCGGAAGCGACCAGCCCAGCCACCAGAGCGCCGTGATCGCGCAGCCGAGCGCCGAAGCCGCCACCAGCGGGAGAAGCCCCAGCATGGCGTACAACACATAAACGATCACGGTGGCAACAAAGGGTACGCAGCTGCCGATGTACCCCCAGGCATAGCCCTTCGCCGGCACCTCGTCCATCCGTTTCTCCGTGGTGATATCGCACAGCATAGAGTCATAGATCACCAGACTCAGCTGATAGGCGGTCTTGGCCAGAACAAACACCAGCAAAAACCAGATCCAGTGCACGGCAAAACCCAGCAGCACGCAGGAGACGGTTCCCACGAGCACACTGCCGAGGAAAAATTTCCCCTTCACCCCGCGCAGATCAGACAGGGAGCCAAGCGTCGGTCCCAGAACAGCCACCAGCACCGTCACAACGCTGGTCGCATAGGCCCAGTAAGCCAGATACTCCGTTTCGGAGATTCCGGCATTTCCGGCCAGGGTGTGAAAGAAAATGGGCAGAAGAGTCGCCGTCAGCATCGTGAACGCGGAATTGCCCACATCATACCAGATCCATTTCCGCTCCAGCGCCGTTGTCTCAGACTTCATACTTCTTCTCCTCCTCTTTTGTCAGTACCGAAATCTCCTGCCAGCCCTCACCCGGCCCGAAGGTATCTGCGAATCCTTCCGGGAAAACCCCGCCCCGCAGGAAATTCTCATATCCTGCCGTCTGCTCCGGAATATGTTTCAGTGCTTTCCGCATCAGTTTTTCCAGCCGCAGATTACTGTCTTCACACCCCGGCAGAGGACGGAGGGCCATCAGGTTCCCGTGCAGGTCGTCATAATGCCCGCTGAACCGAAGAGCCGCACTCACCAGGGGGAAGCGCCAGCCGCGCCCGCTGAGCAGATTACAGTAAAATTTCATGGAGCGCAGCGCCCGCTCGACCTGCTGCGCACTTATTTCCGGAAAAAAGGCGGCGATGATCTCCGCATTCTGCCGGGAAGGAATGATATGCGCGGTGAGACCCGCGGGAGATATCTGAACCCCCTCTCGCTGCAGCAGATACCGGTCAAACTCATTCTCGATCTCCGTATGTGTCCGCTCTGAAACCGTGAGCTTCTTCTCGATGTAGCCATGACAGGCTCTGTCCAGCTCGTAATGGCAGAGGAACCCGAACAGATAAGCCCGCGCTGCCTCCGGATCCGGCGCAGACAGGCGGACCTCCCTTGCCGGGAAGAAAAAATCTCCGGCCGGTTCATCATGCATGGAGAAGCCTCTCCGGCTGACCGGATTGCCCTTCAGCGGCCGGTAATAAAAGAAAATATCCGGACCGTGAAGACCGATCTCATAGAGCTGCCTGTGCTCCTGCACCGCACTCCTCACAGTCTCCGGCATCCGCCGCTCCGCCTCTCTTCCAAAGTGTAAATGTGCGTAAGTAGATGGCATATTTCACCTCCTCGTTTCTCTCCTGCAGAGAAAGGAACTCTTCCGCAGAAAACATATCATGTATCACCCTCATTATCCTCTTCAAATGTAAGCAGCAAACCCGAAGCAGGTAAAAACCGGGTAAATTGCAACAGGCGCGCCTCCTCCCGGAAAACGCGCCCGTCTCTTTACAGTTCAGAGAATGATACAGATCATATTTCCGCTGCCTGTATTGACGATCTTCTGCAGAGCCCCCTGCAGCTTCATCTGCGTATCATCGCTCAGATGCTCTGTCTTGGTGCGGATGCCGTCACTCACGATCTGCCCGATGGACTTGCCGAAGATATTGGTCTCCCAGACGCCGTCCTCCGTCAGATTCTTCTGATCGTTTATATACTGAACCAGATCCCGGGCCTGCTCCTCGCTCCCCACCAGAGGAGCGATCTCCGTCTGGATCACAGCCTGAATCATATGAATCGAGGGCGCATCCGCCAGCATGCGCACACCGTACCGGCTGCCATGCCGGACGATCTCCGGATCCTTGAGATGAATCTCCGACCTCTCGGGGATAACCACGCTGTAGCCCTTGCCCCGGACCTGCGCGACGGCCTCCTGCACCTTCCCGTACTCCTCCCGTTGTCCGGCAAATTCATGGAGCAGACGGATCAGCTGTGCCTGCCCGTCGATCGGAAGGCCGGCGTATTCACTGAGAACCCGGAAATAGCTCTCCTCCGTCATCTCCACCTGATAGGAAACATCACCGGAAGCCAGATTCATTTCCCGGGAATGACAGTTCTCCATCTCCTCCCAGGCCTCCAGCGGCTCTGTCCTGACATCCTTCATCGTGTGCACGGAGGTCAGGCTCTGCCGGATCCGTTCCAGAAGCGCCCGTTTCACCGGATGACTCACCGGCAAAATCTCCAGCCAGCGGGGCAAATGAAAACGCAGGGAAGTCACCGGGAATTCCAGAAGCACGGCCCGCAGAATCCCGTTGATGTCATCGGCGGTCAGCTGTTCACAATTCACCGGCATCACCTGCACGCCGTAGCGTTCGCTCATCTCTCCGGCCAGCCGCCGTGTCTCTTCGTCCCGCGGATGGACCGAATTCAGAAGAATCAGGAACGGCCGGCCAATCTCCCGGCACTCCTTCACGGCCGTCTCCTCCGCCAGACGATAGTCCTCCCGCTTCAGATCACTGACGGTCCCATCCGTCGTCACCAGGATCCCGATGGTCGCATGCTCCCGGATGACCTTCCGTGTTCCCAGCTCCGCCGCACGGGTGAAAGGGATCTCATAGTCAAACCAGGGCGTCTTCACCATCCGCTCCCGACCTTCCTCTTCATAACCGACGACCCCCGGCACCAGAAAGCCCACACAGTCGATGAGGCGCACCTTCACCGAAAGCTCCGGAGCCGGACACAGCGTGGCGGCTTCACGGGGAACGAATTTGGGCTCGGTCGTCATGATGGTCCTGCCGCCCGCACTCTGAGGCAGCTCATCCCGGGCAATCCGCCGCTCGCTTTCATCTTCCATATCCGGCAGTACCACCTCCTCCATGAAACGCTTGATGAAGGTGGACTTGCCCGTCCGCACAGGTCCCACCACGCCGATATAGATTTCCCCGCCGGTGCGCGCCTGAATATCCTGATATACCTGACAGTTCTCCATATGCACTCTCCCATTTTTCATTCATACTCCGCTATGACACCACGGATTTCCCCGAAGAGCGCCCTGCGGATGTCCACGCCGCACGCTCCCTTCCGGATCTTTTGACCCTGGTACCATCAGTATATGAAAAATGTTTGAGTATTAGAATCTAAACGAAGCGGAGCGGAGATGCGAGAGTGCTTTAGCACGGAGCAATCCGTGTATCAGCCGGGGTCAAATACTTTTGACCCCGGCATCATCTGAACTGCCGGAAGAGCTCCCTTACTTCCAGGGCAGATGGGATTCCGAGGTCCGATCCCGGAGCATCAGATTCCGCACGGCATCCGAAGCGCTGGCACCCTCAAAGAGAACCTTGTTGACCTCCTCAACGATGGGCATATTCACATGATAACGGTCTGCCAGCGCCTTGGCGGCTTTGGCAGAGTAAACGCCCTCCACCACCATGTTGACCTCCTTCATGGCCTCTTCCATGGTGCGGCCCTGCCCCATGAGAATCCCGGCCCGGCGGTTGCGGCTATGCATGCTGGCACAGGTCACGATCAGATCTCCAATCCCGGAAAGTCCGTAGAGAGTCTCTGATTTGGCGCCCATCGCCAGACCCAGGCGGGAAATCTCCGCCATCCCCCGCGTGATCAGAGCCGCCTTGGTATTGTCGCCATAGCCCAGCCCGTCGGCAATCCCGGCCGCCAGCGCAATGACATTCTTGAGAGAGCCTCCCAGTTCAATCCCCAGGATGTCCGGACTGGTATACACGCGGAACACCTCGCTCATAAACAGGTTCTGCAGCCATTCAGCCGTCTTCCTGTCCCGCGCACCGATGACAACCGTGGTCGGGATCCCGCGGCTCACCTCCTCCGCATGGCTGGGGCCGGAGAGCACCGCCACATTGGCCTGCGGAATCTCCTCCTCAATCTGCTGACTGAGAAGCGCCAGCGTATCCTCTTCGATGCCTTTGGCCACATTGACGATGACCTGTCCCTCCGGAATGAGGGGCGCCGCCAATCTCGCGGTACGTCTTGTGAAGACAGAAGCCACCGCCATGACCACCAGATCTGCCCCGGCCAGAGCAGACGCAAGATCTCCGTTCACGGCAATGCCCGTGGGAATCACCACGCCGGGCAGGTTATTGTGCTCATGCTTCGTCTGCAGCATCTCAATTTCCGCCGGAACCGCCGACCAGACCGTCACCGCGTGACCGTTATTGTGCAGCAGGATGGCAATCCCCATCCCCCAGGTTCCCGCACCCAGAATCGTCACGTTGCTCATAGTTGTACCTCCTCCAAAAAAGTGATAGCACGGATTTCTTCGTGCTACGCACTCCCGAAATCCTCAAAACATTCGTAATCCGCGCATTTTTTCTGCGAAAAATGGCTACTTACTCATGTTTTGGCGGGTTCCAAGGTCATGAATCCGAATGCAAGCATTCGATTCACGACTTTGGAACCCTGCTATCATCAAAACAGTTTATTTTCTTCTCCCTTTATCAGACGCACAATATTGGAACGGTGACGCCAGATCGCCAGAGCGGCCCACAGGAAAAGAAGCACACAGGACTCCACATAGTCCGCACCGCTCACGGCCACAACGCCCATATGACCCATGACCGCCCAGGACAGGAAAAGCACGATCACCACGAAGATCGACCCCAGCGACACATAACGGGTCACTGCTACGGTCAACAGAAACACGGTCGCCTCGATCAGCACCAGCCGCCAGTCCAGAACCAGGATCATGGCCGCCGTGACCGCGATGCCCTTGCCCCCCTTAAAATGCAGATAGAAGGGATAATTATGCCCCAGCACCGTGCCGAGTCCGGTATAGATCAGGAGCACCTCACCGTAGCTGGTATGAAACACTCCATGGTTAAACAGCGCCATCGTCACATAACAGGCCAGAAGCAGCTTCAGCACATCCCCCAGAAATACAATGAAGCCCGCCTTCTTCCCCATCACCCGCAGTGCATTGGTCGTCCCGCTGTTGCCGCTCCCCCTGGTACGGATGTCAACTCCGTTCAACTTCCCGTAAATATATCCGGTCTGAAACAGCCCGAACAGATATCCGATGATCACACATACCACTCGTTCCATCTCGTGTCAGTCCTTCTCTTTTCTCTCTCGTATCAGAAATTTCAGCGCCGTCCCCCGGAATCCGAAGGCATCCCGGATCTTATTCTCCAGGTAACGCACGTAGGAAAAATGCATCAACTCTTTGTCATTGACGAAAATGACAAAGGTGGGCGGTTTAACCGCCACCTGCGTGATATAATACAGCCGCAGACGCTTTCCCTTGTCCGACGGGGGCTGCTGCATGGCCACTGCTTCCGACATGATCTCATTGAGCACACCGGTGGCGACGCGCAGGTTCTGGTTCTGCAGAATCACATCAAAATACTCGAAAAGCTTCCCCAGACGCTGCCCCGTCTCAGCGGAGATAAACACGATCTCTGCGTAGGGCATGAAGGAAAGTACCTGACGGATCTTCTCCTTCTGTTTGTTCATGGTCTTATCGTCCTTCTCGACGAGATCCCATTTATTCACAGCGATGAGGATGCCCTTGCCCCGGTCGTGAGCAATCCCGGCGATCTTGGCGTCCTGCTCCGTGACTCCTTCCGTGGCATCGATCACCAGCATCACCACGTCGGCCCGCTCCACCGCGGACACGGCCCGGATGATGCTGAAACGCTCAATTTCTTCCTTAATTTTACTCTTGCGGCGAATCCCGGCCGTGTCGATGAGAACATATTCTTTCTTATGATACTTCACCACCGAGTCGATCGCATCCCGCGTCGTTCCGGCGATATTCGACACGATGGCCCGGTTTTCACCCACCAGCCGGTTGACAATGGACGATTTGCCGACATTCGGCTTCCCGACAATGGCGATCCGGGGACGATCGTCCTCCTCTTCCCCGACAGGCGGATCCTGAAAATGTGAGACCATCACATCCAGCATATCACCAATCCCCAGGCGGGAGGCCGCAGACACAGGGACCGGATCCCCGATTCCCAGATTATAAAATTCATAGACATCGGGCATGTATTTCTGGAAGCTGTCCACCTTGTTCACGACCAGCACCACCGGCTTGCGGGACTTCCGCAGCATATCCGCCACCTTGGCGTCGGCGTCCACCAGCCCCTGGCGCACATCCGTGAGGAACAGGATCACATCCGCCGTCTGAATAGCGATCTCCGCCTGCTCGCGCATCTGGCTCAGCAGGATGTCCTTGCTGTCCGGCTCGATGCCGCCGGTATCGATCAGCGTGTAGGATTTGTCCAGCCAGGTGCAGTCCGCATAGATCCGGTCCCGGGTCACGCCGGGCGTATCCTGTACAATCGAAATCCTCTCCCCTGCCATGGCGTTAAACAGCGTGGACTTTCCCACGTTCGGTCTGCCAACGATGGCTACAATGGGTTTACTCATAATTCTTTACTCCTTGTTCTCATAGGCCGCATAAGCGACCGTTCGCACTCCGCTGTCCTGTCCCATCCAGGCCGCCAGCAGATCGGCGCCGTCCGACTGCACGATACGGATGGGAATGCTCAGCTGTTCCGAGAGTTCTTCCACCGTCATATCATCCAGGAAGACGGTCTCCCCGTTGCGGAGCATATTCCAGGGAAGAAGCAGTGTATCGCCCAGCGGCACCTGCGCCAGCTGAGCCGCCAGATCCTGTCCGGTCAGAAGACCCGCCACCGTGATCTGCTCTCCGAAGAAATCATTGCGGATCGGATAGATGCGAATCTTCACGCCGGGGAATTTCTTTCTGAATTCTCCCGCCAGTCTCTCCAAATAAGGGGCCATCAGCAGGCCGGTCGCCACACTGAGGATCCCGGAGCGGGTATCCCCCTCTTCCTGCGCCAGCGCCGCCCCGAACTCCGTCAGCAGCAGCCGGACAAAACCCACGCCATTTTCCAGCTGGATGTAACCGTCATAGCGCTCTTCTTCCGGCATCTCCCGCCCCGCCGTGATATAAAATTCGTCACTGGCATGGACAAAATGCGTGCCGTACTCCACGTAAAACTTCTTCTGCCACCTCTCGATGCAGTCGATCGTGCGGCAGGCTGCTTCACGCGTCACCGGCTCCAGCGGCGTCAGCCCCTCACGGTAACGGGTCAGCCCAACCGGTACCACAGAGACGCTCTGCATGACAGGAAGATACTGTCCCAGCTTCTCAATTGTGCTCTCCAGCTCCGCGCCGTCGTTAATCCCGGGGCAGAGAACAATCTGTCCGTTCATCTCCGTCCCCGCTTCATAGAGGATATCCAGCTTCTTCAATGCCTCCCCGGCGAAGCGGTTATGCAGCATCCGACACCGCAGTTCCGGATTCATCGTATGCACGGAAATATTAATCGGCGCCAGATGATAACGAATGATCCGTTCGATGTCCCGGTCGCTCATATTGGTCAGCGTCACATAATTTCCCTGCAGAAACGAGAGCCGTGAATCGTCATCCTTGAAATACAGCGTCTCCCGCATGCCCGGCGGCATCTGGTCAATAAAGCAAAAGATGCACTTATTCCGGCAGGAGCGGTACTCGTCCATGAGGCCGTTCTCAAAACAGATCCCCAGCTCCTCGTCCTCCTCCTTCTCCACCTCAAAGAGAATCTCCTCCCCGGCGGCCGTGCGGACAAGCACTTCCAGATATTCATCCTGACACAGATATTCATAATCAAAAATGTCCTCCATCTCCTGTCCGTTGATGGAGACAACCACATCTCCCGCCGCCAGCTCCAGCTCCTCTGTGATGGAACCGGGAAGGACACGGCAGATCTTATGCTCGTACATGGCCGCGCCTCCTGCTGCTGTCAATCTGAATTAGTATATCACAAAAACACGGGGCTTGTAAACCGCGGAAAACCCTGAAACGGGCCGCAAGCAAACAGTAAAGCACGACTGTTTCCGGTATTAATAACAGCTGGAAAATACCTGCTCTGACGATTACGGATACAGAAAAAGCGCCCGCGGCGCTTTTTCTGCATCTATGTAAAGGTTCATCCTTGTTTTTAGCGAAGCCGACGGACACCATTGATTCAACGTCATCCGTCGTATATGCTTCTTATTCCACTGTCTTCACTTTACCACCGATTTATGACCTCTTCTTGTCTTTCCTGTTATGATTTTTTGAAGATTATAAAGATTCTAGAAACACAATTCTAAAAAAAGTTCACCACCAAACGACTCATTCGGGAAATCGTGCATTGACAATTGGCCTGTTGCGGGATTATTATTGTAACAGAAGGGGTTTTTTCAGCCTTTTTATTAAACATCGTCTCATTTTTCACTTCAAGGAGGAGCAACCATGAAATATGAAAAGCTCTTTACTCCCGTCCAGATCAGTTCTGTTACCATCAAGAACCGGTTCTCCATGGCGCCGATGGGTCCCCTGGGCCTGGCCGACGCGGAGGGCGGATTCAACCAGCGCGGCATCGACTACTACACCGAGCGCGCGAAAGGCGGCACCGGCCTGATCATCACCGGCGTGTCCTTCGTCGATAACGAGGTAGAGGAGCACGGTATGCCCAACTGTCCCTGTCCCACCCACAATCCGGTGCAATTTGTCCGTACCTCCCGGGAGATGACCGAGCGCATCCACGCCTACGGTGCAAAAGTATTCATCCAGATGTCCGGCGGCTTCGGGCGCGTCACCATTCCTACCAACCTGGGAGAATTTCCTCCCGTGGCTCCCTCTCCCATCCCGCATCGCTGGCTGGATAAGACCTGCCGTGAGCTGACTGTGGAAGAGATCCACAAAATCGTCAAGAGCTTCGGCGACGGCGCCTACAACGCCAAGCGTGCCGGCTTTGACGGCATCCAGATTCATGCGGTCCATGAAGGCTACCTGATCGACCAGTTCGCTATTGCCCTCTTCAACCAGCGCACCGACGAGTACGGCGGCTCCCTGGAGAACCGTCTGCGTTTCGCAAAGGAGATCGTCGAAGAGATCAAGAGCCGCTGCGGCAAGGATTACCCTGTCACGCTCCGCTACTCGCCCAAGAGCTTTATCAAAGATTTCCGCGAAGGCGCACTGCCTGGTGAAGAGTTCGAAGAGAAGGGCCGTGACCTGGACGAAGGCATCGAAGCCGCGAAGCTTCTGGTCTCCTACGGCTATGACGCGCTGGATACCGACGTGGGAAGCTATGATTCCTGGTGGTGGAGTCATCCGCCGATGTATCAGGAGAAGGGACTGTATCGCCCCTATGCCAAGCTGATGAAGGAAACGGTCGATGTGCCGATCCTCTGCGCCGGCCGCATGGACAATCCCGATATGGCGCTGGCTGCCATCGAAGACGGCACCTGCGACATCATCAGTATGGGACGCCCGCTGCTGGCGGATCCTGACTATGTTAACAAGCTCCGCGCCGGCAAGGTGAAGGACATCCGTCCCTGCATCTCCTGCCACGAAGGCTGCATGGGCCGTATTCAGGAATACTCGATGATCAACTGCGCGGTCAACCCGCAGGCCGCCCGCGAGCGCTATGCTGCCTACACGCCGGTTCTGCGCCCGAAGAAGGTGCTGGTCGTCGGCGGCGGTATTGCCGGCTGTGAAGCAGCCCGTGTTCTGGCCATTCGCGGCCATCAGCCCGTGCTGTACGAGAAGGGCAGCCGTCTCGGCGGCAACCTGATCCCCGGCGGCGCGCCTGCCTTCAAGGAGGATGACATCGCACTGGCCGACTGGTATGCCGGACAGCTGGACAAATACCGTGTCCCCGTACATCTGAACACCACCGTCACCAAAGAAATGGTGCTGGAAGGTGACTATGACACCGTTGTCATCGCTACCGGTTCCACTCCGAAGGTCTTCCGCCTGGGCGACGATGACAAGGTCTTCACAGCAGCGGATGTGCTGACCGGCGAGAAAGATTGCGGCGAGACCGTTGTCGTCGTCGGCGGCGGCCTGGTCGGCTGCGAGACAGCCCTGCATCTGGTAGATCAGGGCAAGAAAGTCACCATCGTCGAAGCGCTGCCGAAGATCCTGGCCCTGAACGGCCCTCTCTGCCATGCCAACAGCGAGATGCTGGAGCGTCTGGTTCCCTTCAAGGGCATCGAGGTGCAGTGCGGTGCCATGGTCAAGAGCTATGCAGATGGACAGCTCAACGTAGCCATCGACGGCGCAGAAACGCAGATTCCCTGCGACAGCGTCGTACTGGCTGTCGGCTATCGGGAAAACAACTCACTCTATAAAGAGCTGGAGTTCGAGGTTCCCGAGATTTATCTGCTCGGCGATGCCAAACATGTGGCAAATATCATGTACGGCATCTGGGATGCCTTCGAGGTAGCCAACCACATTTAAAGCGTTTTACGTCCCGGTAAAATGACACAAGAGACAAAGCACCTTTTGTCTCCCACACCATAAAATCAAGCTGGAAGTGCTAACAGCCTTCAAGCCTCTCAGCGCCGTGCACATTTTGGTACACGGCGCTGTCTTCATTAAAGATCCACCCATTTTAGTCAAAATACTGACCAAAATGGCTGCTTCCCCCGCAAGGGGCGCCTACAGTGTCATTCTCTCTCCTTTTTACGCTTCCGACTGCAGAGCAGGAACGCGCCGGAGGCTGCCATCAGGCAGAGAAGCAGCCATCGGCGATCCTCCACGCCGGTTTTCGGAGAGGAGCCCTTCTTCGTAGCTGCGGTCGAAGTTGTGGTCGTTGTCATCGTTGTTGTCGGGACCTTAACACTGATGGTCTGCGCCTCGTCCTCGATGTCCTCATAGGAGGCAACCAGCGCCTCGTCTCCGGTCTCCGTATCTACGGTGTACAGTTTCTCAAAGACCACAACATCATGCGTCAGACCCGACGCATCAAAGGTGAATTCCACCTCGACGGTGCCGTCGGCTTCCTCTGCGGTAAAGGTTGTCTCTGCCGTGACTTCTTCACCGTCCACTTTCACGGATTTCTCCGTCTCCGCATCCATCAGGACGCCGGAGACACAGTAGGTATTTCCGGGAGTCAGGGCGGTGTAAGTGACCGTATCAATGATGGTAACGGTCCCGTCCGCGGTGATCTGGCTGTCGCCGTCTGCCTTATCCCTGGCCGATGTGCCGACCTCCGGATAGCTCACGGACTGGTCTTCGTCGTTGATGTCCGCATGGACGGCGATCTCCCTGCCGTCGAAGCTGACCGATTCAAAGACGACCACGGTCTTTCCGGAGACAAGGCTCCCGGGGACCGTAAAGGTCACCTCGACCGTGCCGCTTCCGGTCTCGGAGGAGGTAAATGTGGTTGTTGCCGTGTAGGTATTGCCTTCGCTGTCAGTCAGCTCCTCGCCCGTGGACTTGTCCATCAGGGTCCCGGTCATCGTGTGC
>JAJQCZ010000002.1:13323-66842 GCA_021202465.1 Lachnospiraceae bacterium
TCGCCCGTGGACTTGTCCATCAGGGTCCCGGTCATCGTGTGCAGCGTGTTCGGGGTCAGGTTGGTATATTCCACCGTATCGATGATGGTCAGCTCGGTGTCTTCGTCCGCGTAGTTTCCGTGCAGGCCGGTCTCTGCGTCCGTCGCGGTCGTGCCGATCTTCGGATAATCCACGGTCTGATCCTTATCCTTGATGTCTGCGTGGATAGCGATCTGCTTCCCTTCATAATACAGGTTTTCAAAGACCACCACACTCTTTCCAAGCAGGACAGAGCCGGGGACAGTGAAGGTCACCACGGTGGAGCCGTCTTTTTCCTCGGCGGTAAATTCCGTGCTGGCCGTGTAAGCATTTCCCTCGCTGTCGGTCAGGGCCTCGCCCGTAGACTGATCCATCAGCGTGCCGGTCACGGTGTAGGTCTTCCCGACGGTCAGGCCGCTGTAAGAAACAGTATCTTTGATGGAGACGGTCCCTTCCACCAGGCCCTCAGAGAGGCCCGTCTTTGCGTCTTCCGCCTTCGTGCCGATCTCCGGGAAGTACACGGTCTGGCCTTCGTCATTGATGTCCGCATGGACGGCATAGGTGATGCCGCTGCGCTCTACCTCTTCGAAGACGACCACGGCATCCCCGGCCAGGTTGGCCCCGCTGAAGGTGAACGTCACTTCGACGCTGCCGTTTCCAGTCTCAGAGCTGGTGAAGGTGGCCTCGGCCGTTACTGTATTGCCGTTATCATCCAGGTACTCTTCCCCGGTCGATTTCAGCATCAGGGTTCCGGTTACGGTGAAAATGCGGTTCGCGGGCAGGTTGGTATACTCTACCACGTCCACCAGGGTGATCTCCTCGTCCGCACAGGCCACATGGTCTTCCGTGTCGCTGTCCGTGGCGGTCGTGCCGATCCCGGCGAAATACACGTACTGCTCCTGGTCTTCAAAATCCGTATGACTGTACACCAGCGTCTCCGTGCCGTCCTCGGCCACGGTGTAGAAATACTCGAATACCACGGCGTTGACGCCGGAGAGGCTGCTGGCATCCAGGGTGATCTCTGCGGTGGTCGATCCCTCGCTTGAGGTAAGCTTTACCGTCGTCTCACTGATGGCTTCCTTCCCCTGTGCGTCCACGATGACCTTCTTCGTATCGCGGTCCATCAGGACGGAGCGGAGCAGGTAGGTTCCCGCTTCCAGGTTCTTATAGGTAATGGCATCTTCAACAACTGCGCCCTCGGAGGCTGCCAGGTATTTATTCCCGGTCTCCTCATTCGACGCGCTGGTACTGATGATGGGTCTGCGGTTATTGATGTCCAGGTTGATGACGTAGCCGTTCTCGTACACGGTGTCCGCGGTCACATAAATGTAGCCGCTCCACATGATCATGCCCTCGTTGGCTTCGCTTTCCAGTTCCTCGATATAATAGGTATCATACGGCAGGGCTCCCAGGGAGTCGTCCACGGAGACGCTGTTCCCGTTCGCATCCAGGCCGAACCAAAGGCCGTCTTCCGAAGAATGGGCAGTCTGCGCGGAGCTGTAATAGCCGTTGGCGTCGGTGGTGACGATATGGCTCTCGCCGGTCGTCACGGACGTGATCTTAAACTGCACGCCCTCCATGGGCTGCTGGGTCTCATCGTCTACCTTGTAAATGGAGAAATCGCCCCGCTTTACCAGGTCATAGATGCTTCCCTCTTCACCGGTCAGATCCACCGTCTCCCCGGCCTCACGGATCTCGAACTTCGACTCGTAGGAGCCATAGGAAGAGACATGCAGACGGTTTGTGGACTGGGTGGTATAGGCCGTGTAGCAGTAGAAAGCCTGCTCCTTCGTGTCATAGAAGTAGCTGGTCTCCGATGCTTCATCATAATAGATATCCTGAGACGAGCTGTAGGTGAAGCCCAGGGCCGCCGCCTCGCTGTCACTCAGATAAGACTTCTGCATGGACAGGTAACCGGTCGGAGAGCTCACTTCCACAGCCACATACGTGCCGTAAGGCAGCAGGTCAGAGGCGGTCTGCGCGGAGCCGTCTGTGCCGGTGGTCAGCGTATAGGCCAGCTGGCCGGACTCATAGGTCTCCATCTCGCCGTCCCCGTCGGTATCCGCCAGGATCGCGTTCTCAGAAATGTTGTAAATGTTGATGACCGCACCTGCCAAAGTGGCCGCACCCTGAGCGGTGCCGTCCTCGGACTGGGCATCACGCTTCTGAATAGATACGCCGCCGCGGAGGACCGTATCAGAGATCTCACCGTCGGTCAGGCTGAATACCGTGCCGTCGTCGGTCTCCTCGGATGTGAGTGTTGTCGTCGAACCGTCCAGCGTCGCTTCCAGAGTGCCGTCGTCCGCCTGGGAGATCGTGAAGGTAATGGCGTCACCGACATCGTAGCCATCGGGGGCATTGGTCTCAACGATCTTGTAGCTGCCGACGGTCAGGATATCCGCTGGAGTTTCAGCACAGCCGTTTTCATCGGTGGTCAGGGTATACACCACGTCACCGGCGGAATATTCCGTGCCAGACTTATCGTTGTAAATATCCTGCAGGGTGATGATATCAAAGGTGGCTCCTTCCAGAATGGCGTCACCTTCGGCCTCTGCTTCTCCGGTGTCCGTATCATACTTCTGGATCTTGATACCGGCAAGGGCAGGGGAGTTTTCTACGGTTTCCGTCTGCGTTCCACTCAGAATTGTAAGATTCTTACTGACTTCTCCTACCTTATATCCAACCGGTGCATTATCCTCGACCAGGGTGTACGTCCCCGCCGGGATATGCTCCACGGTAGCCGCGCCGTCAGATTGAACCGTGATCGTGCCGTCAGAATCAATGTCGCCGGTGATCCCGTTGTCATTGGTCGGAACAACCGTGTTGCCGTCGGAATCCTCCAGGTGGAAGGTGGCTCCGGCCAGCTTCTGCTTATTGTATGCGGAAACCTTCTCAATCGTCAGGTCTCCGGCCGACTGGTAATCCTCGGCGGTCAGCTGCAGACTGCTCCCGGTGGAGACGACCGTCCCGTCTTCCGCGACGACCTCGACCGTCTTTGTGCCGTCATCCAGCACCTTCTCCTGAAGCATCAGGCCGACGTTGCGGGTGCCGCTGTAGGTCTTATCACCCACGGTCCAGGTCATACCGCTCGGGGTGTAGGCTGTGTTCAGTGCGCCGTCGTCCTCCTCGTCCCAGGTATTCTCCAGGTACGTGTAGGTCTCATCACACTCACGGACATTCAGATATCCCAGAGGGATGGCATAGGTGCCGTCGTCCAGCTCATACGGTGAGCTTCCGATACTGGTAATGTGCTCCGCATCGAAGGTCGCCACACCGCTCTCATCGGTCATGATCCCCCAGGCTCTCGTATTGGTTACCGAACTCACGTCGTCAAACGAGGATATTTTCTTGTACTGCAGACGGAAGAGGATGTTGGACAGATCCGCGATATCATCCGCGCTGATCTCGCCCTCCAGGTAAGCTTTATCGGCCTTCTGGACACTGACCGTCGCATAGATAGGGACATCCTCCACTTCCAGCTCATTATCGCCGCTGGTCAGGGTCACCTTGTAGACCGTCGTATCCAGCTGATAACCGGAGGGAGCAGTAATCTCTTTAATGTACAGCACGTCTCCGACAGCAAGCTTCTGGCCGGCCGTATAATAGGTCTCATCCCCTGAATAGGTAGGAGAAATCATGGTCATGGTCTTACTCTGGCCGCCTTCGTACGTGTTGAAGGTGCGGAGGCGGTTTGTATCACTCTGCGCATCTGCCTTAGTGGCATAGACCCCGTACTGTGCGCCTTCCAGGGAATAGTTCGGGTTATTTACCATCATCTGCGCGTACACGTCGGAGGCCGAAGAGACGCTCTTGGTGATGGAGAGGCTGGGATTGCTCACCCAGTTGATCTTAAAGGCTGTCGTAGCCTCCAGGGAATCACCGAACACGGTGACCAGGGACTGATACCCCGACTTCCCGTACTGCAGCTTGTAGGCGGAGAAATCCTTCAGGTTCTTCACGGTCAGGGTCTTCGAGAACGTGCTGCTGACCTCCTCGGCCTGGTCGATCGGAGCCCGGAAGCGGAAGGTCGTGCCGCCGTAAATGGTGACGGTATCCGTCCCATCCGAATCACGAACCGTCGAGCTTCCGTTCCCGCTGGGGTTATCCAGGACAACATAGGACATCCCTTCCTGCAGCTTGACCTTCACATATACGGTCTCATCAGCGTTGAAGGTGATATCCGGTGTATACTGGTCTCCCTGGGAGGTACTGGCCACCGCGCTGATCACCAGCTTCGAGCCGTCCTCATTCGTCTGCGTGTCGCCGTCATCATCAACATAGGAGAAGTAAGGCTCCTCGATGCTGCTGCCGCTGGGCAGAGCATCCGCATCTTCTGCGAAGGAGACCAGCTTTTTCGCCAGGCTCTTCGCCGTACTGCTGGTAATGCAGTAATCCCAGTCGCTCCGGCCATAGGCATAGGCAGTAGCGATATGGACGATGATCCAGCGGTAACCGGTGCTGTAGCTGGAGTAGCCTTCCTGCTCCCAGAAGCAGTTCGATCCGGACAGGGACTCGGTACCGTAATAGATCACCTTGGCCAGCGTATTGTTACTGCTGAGCTTTGTGACCGTATACTTGCCGGATCCCGGAGCGCTTTCAGACGGCTCCACGCAGTAGGCGTAAGCCGTGACTTTCGTACCGTCTACCGTGTACTCAACCTCATATTTATTGGTGGACCAGCTGCTCCCCACGCTATAGGACGAATAGCGGTATTTTGCCGTCTTGGACACAGACACATATTTAGATGTGCCGGTTAAAGCCGTCGTCGTGGTCAGAGTATTGAAATACTCATACAGCTCGTCCAGCTTCGAATCGTCCACAGACTCCTGTTCCTCCCCGGAAAGGGCCTGCCAGGCTTCATCAGCCGCCAGGATGGCATCATAGGCTTCATTCAGTTCATCCGTGTCCATCCCTTCCAGATCGTCCACGGAGGGAAGGGCATCGATCATGTCCTGGACCGCCTGAGCCGCTTCGGTCAGGGAAGACTCCTCTTCGGCAGTCTCCTCTTCCGTCGCGGCGGCCACACCCAGGATGGTGACTGCCTCAGCCGCTGTCTCTTCTGTTTCGGCGGTGTCCTTGGTCTCCTCCGCTTCTTCGGTTTCCTCTGCGGCTTCCCCGGTGGTCTCCTCTTCGGTGATCTCCGTCTCAGCGGCTTCGGTCTCCTCTACGGCTTCGGTTTCTTCCGTGGTTTCGGCAGCTTCGGTTGTCTCCTCTTCGCTGCCTGCTTCCGTGGTCTCTGCCTCCGTACTGGCTTCCGTCGTTTCCGCTTCCGTCTCTGTGACGGCTTCCACGACAGTGGAGAACGTTGCCTTTACGGTCACGTCGCTCTCCGGCATCTCGAAGGTGAAGGTCGTCTCCGACTTCTCGTTCAGAGTAACCTTCTCACTGCTTGTGGCAGTCAGCTCGTCCAGCTCGTACCCGTCATCCGGTTCGGCTGTAAGAGTGACTGTATCGCCCGGGGAATACTCCCGGGATGTTTTACTGGAATCCTTAAAACGCACTGTTCCGTTCTGGGAATCCTGGATCTCCACCGTATAGGTGGCTGACTCCTCCGACGCATCCGCTGCAAAAGCGGTCAGGTCGAAGGGTGATGCAACAGACAGGCCCATGATCAGGGCCAGTGTCATGGCAAGAACACGCCGCAGGATATTTTTCTTCATTGCGGTCTCCTCCCTGTAAAATATATGCTGGTTGACGGGTTACCGGGCGTATGGCCGCCCACGCCTTTGGCTTTCAAGGTACTCATCCTCCTTTCCCTTGGGTGGTTTTATGCGGTGTCCGAGTCGGACACGGGTCTGCGGGAAGGCAGGCCCGGCTGCATACGGTGAAATGGTTCCGATCCTCTCTTTGTTCTGCTGCCCCTGTTTTTGGGGACGCAAAAAAGCCCATCCTTATGGACAGGCTTTCATTATGATTTTTATATGCGGGCGCGGCGGCACCCGGGGGACCGCTACATCACCCGGGGCGCGCACCCTATATCAAAGAGAGGAAACGGGAAGGCGTGTTCAAACTTCCCGTTACAATAAGCCCCACCCACATGGGGCAGGATCCTACTGGCTGTGTTATAGTGTCCGAGTCGGACACGGATCCAGGCAAAGAAAAAGCCCGTCCGTATGGACAGGCCGGATGCTCGGATAGATCAGAGGCCCGTGTCCGAGTCGGACACGGGAGGGGATAAAAATGCCCGCCTGCACAGGCGGGATCCCTCGCGGGAAGCGGCTGCGCCCCGTCCCGAGCGGGGTTTCAGAACCTCTTCAGCCACTTCTGACGATTATAAGTATATCACATTTTCTAGGGACTGTCAGGGACTCTGTTTTTTATGTCACCATTTTACGATTTCGATTTTCCAGCCCATTTTTGTCATTTTTTCATTGTGAAGAGAGTGTTTTTCGTAAGATTGTGATATAATTTTCAATCTATTCTGTGTGGTTTTCGTTATTTTCTGACGACTATTTTGTTTATATTTTATTTATATTTCTTATTTCTTTATAAGTAAAATCTTAAAGTTTTATAAAGTTCAGTTTTCTTTTGTTGTTTTACGTCTATTATCTGGCAACATGTTAAATTTAAGGCTCCATTCGAAGGGGAATGAAGCCTTAAAAGAGGATTTTTATTTATGAATGTAGTTGTCAAGTTTTTCAGATGACCATATCCCACTCTGTGATGATGTTACTGCTCGCAACAGGCGACACATCGACGTTAAAAGACTCCCCTGTGAGGTCATCAACAATAATAGCATACTCGTGGGCTGTGCCGCTGGTTCCTGTCGAGTGCTCCATCCCCAGCATTTCAGCGAAGGTCTCCATGATGTAGGTAGCGCCGCCGCAATCGATCTCTTTCGTCTCCCACCAGGCACCCGCATGGGATGTCAGGATTACCAAAGTAGCACTGCTGCCGCTCACACCCTTAGCGGGAAGATAGACAAAATAGTCCATTACATAACTTGCTACCGCATTGATCTTCTGTCTGTTCGTCATCGAATCGTCTGTTACCGAGTTCAATACCTCGGTAAACCAGACTTCTTCTGCCGCGTCTCCATCTTGGACTGTAACCGTATAACTCGCCACCTGAATTCTGGAGGTAAAGTTTTCTGTAACAGTCAAGGTTTTGTCACCAGCCGTTTCGTATTCTATTACCACCACGTATCCCCCTGTGACAGCCATAAAACTACTTATATAGCCTTGTTCGTAGATCGGATCCGTGTAGGTAATATCATCGTATTCAAGAATTGTCAGGCTCGCATCTGACGCATAACTTAAATAGCTTTGCGGACTAGAATAACGGCTCTGCCCCAGATCCGGATTATCAGTCTTAATGTAATAAATAAGCTGATTCATCGAATGATCCCCGCTATACAGCGTATACTGCTCGCTGTTCAGCAACGTAATCTCATAATCATACACTGGCTCCGTGGTCGTCGTTGTGGTACTCCCGGTCGATCCGGTCGAGTTCGAGTTTTCCGTGGATGTCCCCGAAGAGGAGGACGATCCGGATGTCTCCGTCGAAGAGGAAGATGAAGACGATGAACTGCTTCCGCTGGTCGTGGAGGAAGAGTTTTCCTTCACGGTGATCTTCCACGTAAAGGTCACTCCGTCCACCTTGCAGGTGACCGTCGCCGTTCCGGCGGCCTTCGCGGTGATCGTATTGGATGTCTGGTTCTTCCCGGAGGCGGTCGAAACCGTTACAACATCCGTATCGGAGGACGACCATTTGAAGGTCCGCACTTTGGCGGCCGCCGTGATCGTACTGGTCGAGCGGGTGCCGTTTGTCTTCGCGGTCAGGCACAGATAACCGGTCTTCCCTTCCTTCATCGAGTAGGATGTCGCCATTGCTTTAGCTGTGGAGCTGGATCCGGCCTTCTGGGTATAGTCTCCGGATTTGATGACGTAGGAGGACGCTTTACTGGTCGCGCTGCTGGTGTTCCCCGCAGCGTCTTTTAGCTTCACATAATATTTCCCTTCGGTCGTGGCAATCACGCTGCTCACCTTCAGGCCGCTGCTGGAAGTGATATAGCCCTTCTTCGTGTATTTGGAATCCGTTCCGGACTTCACGTACACGGCGGTTCCGATCTCGCCCTTCACCAGGATGGACGTGGCAGATTTGATCGCAACCTTTGCCTTCGACGGTTTTGTGGCGTCCGTCACAGTCTTCTTTACGATCTCGCTGCGCTTGCCATTCTTATAGCTGTAGAAATACAGGCAGCTGGTGTCGGTCTGTTTGGAGATCGTCACGGTCTTCGTACAGGTTTTAGTGAAGAAAACGGTCTTTACCTTCTCTCCGGCATCATTGAGGATGACAACCTTTGTCCCCTTATAGCCCTTCACCTTGATCTTCGTCGTGGTGGATTTGATTGTTTTCGTAGAAACGGTCGGCTTTTTCAGGCTGGAAGATGCTTTAACCGAAGTCAGCTTTTCCACCTTCACAGAGACCTTCGAACTGGACGTTCCGGAGGAATCCTTCGCTTTGAATTTCAGGGTACTTCCTGCCTTCTGTTTAGAGATCGTGATGGTCTTCACACCCGCCGAGGAATATTTCTGCGATGCAATCTTCGTACTGCCGTTATAGACATACACTGTGGTATTCTTCGCGGAGTACACCTGCACCTTCGTGGTATAGTTATTGACCGTCTCCGTCAGCACGACCGGTTTACTGACCGCAGCCTGGACTTCCGGCGCACCCACAAGGAGCAGGAAGCAGAAAAGCACCGCCACCATCAGGACACGGGCTATCTTCCCTGTCTGCCGCTGTGTCCGAGTCGGACACGGATTCGAAATTCTGTCTTTTCTCTTCATGAAGCATCCCCCTGTATTCCCGGCTTTCACAATTCTTCTACAAGCCCATTTTATCAGAATCGTCGCGTCGAATCAATCATCTTCGCGGTGTGTCCTTTATTTTGTCACGATCTTGTCACAGTTTTTTTACCAGGTATACGTTCTCACTTCACAGTTTCTGATACCGAATGAAGCAAACTCCTCATTCGTCATATCATAAAAATACGATTGCACTGCGCGGGAAATGCCGTTATGCGCCACCAGCAGATATGTCCTGTCACTGGTCCGAATCTCATCAAGCAGATTATAGATCCGCTGGCACAGCTGCATCATCGTCTCTCCGCCGTCATAATGGTCCACAAAATGCGCCTTGGCGATCCGGAATTCCTGCCCGTCTCTCGGAGTGGATTCATAACGGCCAAAATTCTGTTCCATGAGGCGCGGCTCCATCCGTCTGGGGATGCCTGTTTCCTCCGAAATGTGGCGCGCCGTCTCGGCCGCCCGTATCAGCGGCGAATATAAGATTTCATCAATCGGCAGCCTCTCTGCCGCCAGCTGTCTGCCCAGCGCAATCGCCTGCTGATGTCCCAGCTCCGTGAGCGCGATGTCCGTCGCTCCGCAGATCTTATTTTCAACATTCCACACAGTCTGACCGTGCCGTGTAAAATAAAGTGTACCCACCAGAATCCCCTCCTCAGAACAGATGCTCCAGAAAATGGCCGTCCGGCTGCATTTCCTCGAAGCATTCTGTCAGATTCTCATCATCCATAATCTGCAGTACCTGCCGCATCCCTCCGGCCAGCTCTTTTTTCTCGTATTCCTCCCGCGTGATCCAGTAAACCCGCCCCTCCTCAGAGCTCTGCAAGTCTCCTTCAAAAGACTCCGCCCGATAGAGCAGCCCGACATGATGCAGGCCGTCACGGTACCAGTGATAGATTCCCTTCAATATCGGATGGTAAATGGTCAGCCCTGTTTCTTCCTTCATTTCACGGATGACCGCCTCTGCGAAGGTCTCCCCCGCCTCTACATGACCGCCCGGGAACGTCGTTCCACTGTAACTGCTTCCTGTCTTGTCCAGAGCGAGCACCCGGTCTCCCTCACACAGCATGCACATATTCATAAAAATCACTTGTTCCGCCGGATGCCGTCCGCAGAATGCCTGCAGATCTTTTTTCAGCTTTTCATAGCGCGCCCGTTTTTCCTCTTTCGCGAAATGAACGTCTCTTGACTGCGGCGGATTCCCGGAATAATCCAGCACCTCATCGCCGAACTGCTCACTGGTCAGATCAAACACACAATCCCCGATCACATTATAACAATGATAATTGCCGCCCGGCCGCGGAATCCCATAAACCTCCCCGCCGAAAACATCCTGCGCCAGGAACGCGGTAATGGAGCATTGACCCAACGTTTTATTCTCCGGAGTCCACTCCGAACGCAGCCTGGGCGCGCAGGTCTCTGCACACCAGACCTCTGATAAGGCGTCATACAGATTCTGCGGCGTCCGGATTCCTGCATACTGATCCGACATGGCAGGAACCGTCGCATGTTCCCAACCGTAAAAATGATACTGCATTGACATAGTGTCACCTTCTTTTCATGGTTTTCGAGAAACTCCTTTAAAATGTCTCTGTCCTTGCAAATGCGGAAAGTTTCTCGGACCGCATCGTCAGTCCTGCCAGATTTCTTTATCAGTCCTTCCTCATGACAACCCTGCACTTTTTCTTATAGCAGGCGATTCCGTATTTCAGGATCGTCTGCATGTCATCCTCTCTCAGTTCTGCAGCATAGTCATTGTCGTCGATCTGCCGCAGAGCCTCCTCGCAGGCCTCGTCGAATTTCTCCTTCTCCGCATACTTTACCTCGATAATGATGCCCACCGATTCCTCTTCAATCTCAATCGCAATGTCGTAATATCCGTCACCTGATTCTCTGTTCGAGTCCACGGACCACCCATCCTTAAAACCAAGAATACCAAGAATCAAGCCATGGTAGAAGCTTTCTTTGAACTCTTTTCTCACAGCAGTGTCTCTGACGCTGATCGTGTTCTTCATAAGATCTGTGAACAGTCTCTCAATCTCGGTCACATTGCCGACTTTCAGAGCCTCACAAAAGGCTGATACTGTCACCCCATCCTGTGCGATTTTCTTTTCAAACAGCTTTAACACAAAATCTCTGAAAATGCTGCGCACCTCCGCGTTCGGGATTGTCAACCGTACAATATCTCCCGACGGAGTCTCACTCTGGGTCAGATAACCCGTAGCATACAGCAGACTCCACATGTTTTCTACACTATCATACATTGTATCGTAAGTGAGTTGTTCCACGATCTTTTTCTGTACAGTTTCGCCTGAGATCAGTCTCTCTATCTGGGTCTTTGTTACTCCATTTCCCATCTTCTGTATAAATTTCTGTACTTCTTCATTACCACTTGAATTTGCCCAATAGCTCTTGGGCACTTTATTGGGGTTCATTAGCAGTTGATTGCACCAGTTAATAACATCCCAGGGATTATATACATTCGCCCGGCCGATTTTGTATCCGTCATACCATTCTTTTGTTATATCGTAATATTCGCCCAGGTTATAGTATGCAAGCATTTCCTGAACTTCTTCATCTGTAAAGCCAAACTGTTCATCACATTCTGCCTCAAGTAATGTGTACATTTTAGGGTTATTAAGCCCTGTAAAAATACTCTCTTTTGATACCCGTAGACAGCCGGTTAAAACTGCGAATTCCAAGGCGGAATTGGTTTTGAGCGCCTGTTCGAACAAATTTCGAATCAGCAGCACCATTTCTTTATAATAATCCTGCTTACTTGCCTTTGCCAGCGGAACATCATATTCATCAATTAATATAACAACCTTTTTCCCATAATGCTTCTGGAGCAGTCCCGACAATGTTTTCAGGCTTCTATACAGTGTTTCATCATCCATCCCCCTCTGAAGGAGACTGTCATAAGATTTCTTTTCACTTGCAGTCAGCTTATCGCTTTCCGCCAGAAAGCTCATTTTTTCAGCCTCATCACGGATTTCCATCGCGATTAAATTTCGGCTTGTCTCAAAATTACCAGCCTCTGTCGCTTTCAATGTAATAGAAATCACCGGGTACTGCCCCATATATTTTTCGCAAAGCTCATTTTCCTTTGAAATTGCCAACCCCTCAAACAGACTTTTATCTGTGCCGATTTCAAAGAAATACTTAAGCATACTCATGTTTATGCTTTTTCCAAAACGACGCGGACGTGTAAAAAGATTTACCTTGCCCCAATTGCTCAGGAGCTCTTTTATCATTCCAGTCTTGTCAACATAATAAAAACCTTGTGTAATAATTTCAGCGAAATCTTCTATACCGATTGGCATTTTCTTATTTTCCACACCACTCATCTCCTCTCAGACTGCCAAGCACAGGGAACCTACCGATTCAATATCTCCACTGCTCTCTGGGCGAACTCCCGATCCAGTCCTTTTTCATATCTCCACCGACTGGGCTTTTTCGTATTGACTGCTTCCCGTGCTGTACGCACAAACCTGTCAGACATCCACTGCCAATTCCAGAAGTCATCATCATCCAGAATCACAAAACTTTCTAAAGCCGGCCTGTACGCCAACCATGATCGCACCTCATACGGTCTCCCCTGAGGTCCATTAAAATATAAGGGAGTGATTCCGGCAATCCGCAGATGATACTTTGCGAATTCATCCAGAAGTACCTGTATTTTACGCTCCCCATCCCCCTGACTTCTTCGAATCATTCCATAGCGCCAGGATGAGGACAAAATCAATTCTGCCCCGGTCTGTTCCACAATCCACGCCAGATTTTCAACATACTCCGGGCAGATACTCTCGCCGTTATAAACCCGCTTGCCATCATCATTCAAAACGCCATCAATATCAAGGAATATCGCTTTTTCGATATAGTCTTCAATCAGGTCACTCATACTGCCACTCGGATCATATCGCTGAAGATTCTCTCCATACGGAGGATATAAAAGGATTCTCTCCGCCTTTTTTGCTGCGGACTTATCAAACATACCAGACAAATACACTGTATGCCCTGGGAAAACCGGCTCCAGTTCCTCATAATCAATAATAACATATTCCTTATGTTCATGACTGTCCAGATACTCCTGAATACTTATCGTTTTCTGATCAACAACTGCATCCTTCCCTGTCACATCAAGAACACATGCAAGAACCTCACTCAACAGAGCATTCTCCATCCATTTCTGCCCCGCTTCATCCTCGAAACACTTCTTCAAATCAGAAGAGCCACACAGTATAACAAGGTCAGCCTCACAATTTCTGCATAAATCCCGGAGTGCATAGGGAGGATCCCCGCCAAACAAAGAACCGAACTCCACGTTCCCATTAAGGTTCTGTACAGCCAGAAAATAATATTCCTCTTCTTAGCAACCGGTTCTTCATAGTACCCGTACATGGTCTCTCTCCTTCCTTCTCTTCAGGCCCATCCTCTTTCCACTCTTCCGGCTTTCAGTATACCTGCCCAACACTCATTATGCAACCGCCTTCAACGAACATCCTGCCTCTCCCTATTCACAAATCCTTCTGTTTGTTAAGTATTTTATCTAGCCGCTTCTTCTCATTTTCGTATATCATTGTTGACACAATATCATCGAGCGGCTCTTTTTCATAATTTTTAGAACGTTTAATCACCATTCCATAATACGGTTTTTTTGTAAATGCTCTCTTCAAGGATATCGATACTTTCAGATATATTTTTACAACACTTGCTTAATAATCCACTTATAAAAGGTCGATTTTCTAATTCCATTTGATTATCGAATTCTTCATTTTTTGCCCGGAATGTTTCCTCATCATCTGGCTCGGAGAAATCACGCTCCTCATAATCGATGTCCTCAAATCCATGCTCTTCCATTTCTTCCAGTTTATCTATCTCATTCTGGTATCTGTCAAAAGCATTCTGCGAGATATCATAATTTTCCATAAACTGTGAAAGCAAAAACGTATCTGAAAGGATTGTTTCAGCATAGAGTTCACATGCTTTTTTACTTTCTTTACTGGCCAGTTGCCTTCTCATCCATTCGGGCATATTTCTTATAACGTCTGCCGGATAAAGTAATTTTAAATAATCCTCATCCGGATGATTTAAAGCGTCATATTCCATTGAAGACATCAAAATACGTTCTTGAATGACAAAGCGAATTTCTTTATACTCCAAGGAAATATTTTTCAATTCATTAATTTCTGCCTCGCTCATGAACTCCTTTTTATCGCTGAGTGTTTGTCTAAAAACAGGAATTATCTCCGGCAATTGCTCCCACGTTATTTGAATAATATCCTTGGGCTTATCATTCTCATCTATCTCCTCTACACCGCCGGCAGCTATAAACTCCTCATGTGCTTTTTTCTCTGCGCGTTGAGGTGGTGTACTCTGCATCATGGCCTGTTTATTGAGTTCGTAATTCATAACCACCGAGTAATACTCCTGAAGCTCATGCCATGCCAACTTGTTATGTTTATAGTTGTCAGCCAGCTCCACAACAATCGAGACAAAGAAGGAAGCAGCAGCCCCCGTGGTTAATGCAAATACAATGTTGTACAAACCAGATTGCTGGGGGATAATCGCCATCATAATTCCAAGTATCGCAATAACAACCATTGAAAAAACAGCGCAGGCAATCAATGTAGTTTTGGGGTAAAAAGCAAATGCTAAAAACAGCAGCGCTTCTTTTATTCTGTATTTGAGTCTCATATGTATATCCTTCATCGCCACACGCACGAGCCCGTATCCCAGCAGGCATCCCAGGGCATTATGCAACATATCATCCCATTCAAACAAACCGCGGCAGGTGATCAGCTGCATGAATTCAATAAATGCAGAAAAACCAAAGCCGATGTAAAAGACTGTGGATGGACGGAGTTCATACAGCAGAGTAAGAAGCACCCCCACCGGCACAAATAAAACCACATTCAGCCAGATCTCCTCAAACAGCCCCCTGTCGTGATGAAACAAAACCTCGTACCATGACCACAATGGTATCCACTCAGCTCTCGGTGATGACGCCTGCACACGAATGATCAGCGTGATAAAAAATATGACCGCTATATACGTGATAAGAAGGGCGATAAGCACATCCCTCTTCCTTACGTCCTGCATCATTCGTTGAAAACATGTATTCCCCGCCCCGGTCCGCCGCTCCCGCCGCCATGTACGCAGCATCAGGGAGAAACAGAATATGAAAATGAGCAGAGGCCAGGTGTACACCGGCAGGTGATTATTTAGAAGCAAATACGCTGATTCCAATTTATCTCACCCCGCTCTCCCCTGCTGCCTCCGCTCACTGCGGCCATCAAACCTGATAGAACTCTTTATACCATTCTGCGAACTTTCTCAATCCATCTCTCAGGCTCGTCGATGGTTTGAACCCAAAGTCTCTTTCCAACGCGCTCGTGTCCGCATACGTCACCGGCACATCTCCGGGCTGCATCGGTACCAGTTCCTTGTGCGCATCAAAATCATACCCCTCATCCAGCACCCCGGCCCGGACCAGTTCCTGCTGCAGGATATCAACAAAATCAAGCAGGTTCTCCGGTTGGTTATTACCTATGTTATATACACGATACGGCGGAATCGGAAGGCCATCTTCCCCCTCCACCTTCTCCGGCGCGCACTGCATCACGCGCTTCACACCCTCCACGATATCGTCCACATAGGTAAAATCCCGCTTACAGTTGCCGTAGTTGAAGATCTGAATCATCTTTCCGGCACGGAGTTTGTCTGTAAAACCGAAGTACGCCATATCCGGCCGCCCGGCCGGGCCATACACGGTAAAGAAGCGCAGACCCGTGGACGGAATATTATAAAGCTTGCTGTAGGCATGAGCGAGAAGCTCATTGCTCTTCTTCGTGGCCGCATAGAGAGACACCGGGTTGTCCACCTTGTCCTCCACACTATAGGGCACCTTCTTATTGCTGCCATACACAGAGGAGGAGGAAGCGTACACCAGATGCTCCACACCGGTCTTCCCGTCGTCATAAGAATGCCGGCAGGCTTCCAGGATATTATAAAATCCGATCAGGTTGCTCTCGATATACACATCCGGATTCGTGATACTATACCGCACCCCCGCCTGCGCCGCCAGATTAACCACGATCTGCGGCTGATGCTCCCTGAAAAGAGACTCAATCGTTTCTTTCTCCGCGATATTTCCCTTCACAAACGTCCAGGATGACTGCGGATACTGCCCGGCCGTCCTCTGAATCTCCTCCAGCCGATACTCTTTGATCGACACATCATAGTAGTCATTCAGATTATCAATTCCTACGATATTCACAGGCGAGCAGGTCCTCAGCAGTTCCAACACAAGATTCGCGCCGATGAACCCGGCGGCGCCTGTCACAAGGATCGTACTGTTTTTGATCTTTACGTTCTTCTCTAACATCCGTTTAACCCCCATTATTGCAAATGTTTCTTTATGTCTTTCCCCATCAATCACGCAGATAAATATCGCGCGTATATACCTTCTCCTTCACGTCATCCAGGCAGCTGTCATAGCGGTTCGCCAGAATCGCCTGACTCCTCTTCTTAAACTCATCCATGTCATTTACGACTACAGAGCCGAAGAACGTCTCACCGTCACGCAGCGTCGGCTCGTAAATGATCACCGTCGCTCCCTTGGCCTTGATTCTCTTCATCACACCCTGGATGCTGCTCTGGCGGAAATTATCACTGTTGCTCTTCATCGTAAGGCGGTACACGCCGATCACCACTTCTTTTTCCTTCTCGGCGCTCCACGCATCGTTCGCCTGGTACGCACCGGCCATCTCCAGGACCCGGTCAGCGATAAAATCCTTCCGGATCCGGTTGCTCTCAACGACCGCACGAATCATGGTCTCCGGCACATCCTCATAATTGGCAAGAAGCTGCTTCGTGTCCTTCGGCAGGCAATATCCGCCGTATCCGAAGCTGGGATTGTTATAGTGACTGCCGATACGCGGATCCAGACACACACTGTCAATAATAGCCTGTGTATCCAGCCCCTTCACTTCGGCATAGGTATCCAATTCATTAAAATAAGCCACCCGGACCGCCAGATATGTATTGGCAAACAGCTTCACCGCTTCGGCCTCTGTAAATCCCAGATACCGTACCGGAATATTTTCATCCACCGCGCCCTCCACCAGCAAATCCGCAAAGGTATGCGCGGCCTCCACCAAGTGCTCATCATTCAAATCTGTTCCCACAACGATCCGGCTCGGATGAAGGTTGTCATACAATGCCTTCGATTCCCGCAGAAATTCCGGGCTGAAAATGATATTTCTGTCGTTGTATTTCTTACGGACCGCCTCCGTATATCCTACAGGAATCGTAGACTTGATCACCAACAGAACGTCTGGATTGTACTTTCTGACCGTCTCGATCACATCCTCCACGCAGCTCGTGTCAAAGAAATTATTCTTCGTATCATAATTCGTGGGAGTGGCAATGATCACCATCTCCGCATCCTTATACGCCAGCTCCCGGTCCGTCGTGGCGATAAGATGGAGCTCGCGGTTCGCCAGATACTCCTCAATCTCCGCATCCTGAATCGGCGACTTCCCGCTATTGATCAGATCGACCTTCCACGGTGTGTTGTTGACCGCATAGACCTCGTGATGCTGTGCCAGAAGAACGGCCAGAGAGAGACCAACATATCCTGTTCCTGCTACGGTTATCTTCATTGTTTGGGTTCTCCTTTGTAATTATTATCATGCCCGCTTTGAGGACTTTAGTGTTGCCAGAGACGATAACAAAATAGGAATAATGATTACAGTAGACAGCAATTCAAAAAAACGTGAACATATAGCTGAATCACCTAAATATGCAAATAAAAACATGTCTAAAAGCAACAATTCTAACACTGTCATGATTTCACAAAACCGAATCGAATTTATCTTCAATCGATCTTTCTCAAATAATCCGCCCAATAATCTTATAATTTTAAATTTCAATAGTAAAAATAGATATTCTATATCATATTTCCTTGATAGACAATAAGACCTCATTTGATAATATAAATAATAGAAACCTAATAAGAATATCCCGGAAAGACCGACTTGTTCTGCCTTTTTATCCACATAGTCTGTTGTATCACGCAAGGCATCCTCCCGCTTTTTATTTTTCTGCATTACCTGATCGATTCTCCCCTGTATTTTCCTTCCATCCTGATTGATAAAGTAAATCGCAATCAAACAATAAAGATTAAAGAAATGACAAAATGCCAATGCTAACGTATAGCATAAAACAACAATTATAACCAGAATGGTTTGTATCGTGTCCTTCATATCATATAAGCACTCATATACAGCTCCAACTGTACTTTCATTCGTTACAGCAAGCAAGAGCAACTCTATTAGCATCGTCAGTAATTCCGGATTGGAAATTCGGGGCAATGTTTCTGCCTTTCTTTTATTGTATGATTGAAAATAAAATGCCAGTATAGTAACAATCGTACTCAGGAGGCAGCACACAGACAAAATGATACTGCAGGTAACAAGCCATCGAACTTTAGTAAACATATAAATAATACATATAAATGAAGATAATGTTCCCAAAAACATTATCCCAAATATATCATTTAATAAAACCGCTATTTTTTCACTACTTTTTTCTATGAAATCTGTAACCACATTTGGTGCTTTTCCCCCAAATTCGCGATACCCTCGTATATCTTGAAACAGAAAACTTTCAGCCATTCCCACTACTACAGCCAAGCTCAGTCCACTGGTCCAGATTTGTATAGTCTGTTCCGCTTCCTCCAAAGCCGTCTCCATATTCATATATGGCAACAAAACAAGCAACCAAGTTATTAGCAGTAAAGGCACATATTTTATCAGGATTCCCAATTTCCTCTTCATAATTTTATCACGTAATTTGAACGACTAAAATTTCTACTAACTCTTTTATCATGTGAACTTTGCGCAGAAGTTACACCAAACCCATAAGACGTTTTTCCACCACATTGATACAGATCAAACATCCAAAAAATAAGTACTTGCTCCAAACTCTTCCATGGTCGACTTGGTTTTCGAGGAACTCTTTCAAGCGGAATGCTATACTTCCACTCTTCCTGCTTTCAGTATACATGCCTCTCCCGCAGCACTTCCACTTTACAGGAATGCCTTTTCGCGGTATCCTCTTTATCATATCCGATCCCCACCGCAAGTACCCGTCCTGTATATTCCGACTTCTGGCCCAGCGTTCCCTCAAACCGAAGAACATACTGACGGTCTTTGATCTGCTGTATTGCCTCATCGGCTGTATGGTTCACCTTCAGTTCTAAGATTATCGCATCCTCATCCTTCCTGAAAGGATAAAAAATATAGTCCACATAACCGACGCCTGCCTTATCCTCACGATCAATCCGATAATAGTTAAGCGCTTCCAGATATACCCAGCGAATGATGGAAGCCAGCTCCGCCTCATTATTATACACCTGCAGCGGGCTTTCCGTGTTATGGACAAACTGCAGGATCTCCGTCATCGTCTTTGTGTCTCCCGCTTTCGTTGCTCTGAGCATGCGCCCGGATTCCTTCGTGAGCCAATATACATTCCCCAGAGATTCTTCCCTCTGAACCATCTCAGCGAACTTACCCATCAATTCCTTATTGGGAATCGACACACACCCATCCTCATAATTCAGAAACCCATAGACAACCATTGCCGAAAAGATCTCATCGCGCGTTTTTAGCTCCATCGACGTAGCTGCGTACTCACACACCTTCGCCGGAACCGGAATGTCCGCAATCAGCAGGCCAACATCCTCCTTCACCTGATCCACATTCGCCCCGATATAATAAAACAATTCATCATAAGGCCCGGAGCTCGTCCAGTAACTGCCCAGATTATTATTCATAAGCGCCAGAACAACCGACCGCGGATTATAAACCCTCTCCCCAGCCTTCGTATGATAGCCGTCATACCAGAGACGCAAACCTTCCCTCGTGACATTCCTGTCAGAAAGCCGCTGCCTCTGATACCTCTGATAAAGCTCATCCGCCTCCGTGTCAGTGAACCCGAAATATTCAGAGAACTTCTCCTCCGTTACCATCGTATATTCACAGAACATATTCAGTTCAGAACCGCTGGAATACTTCACAATCGGAAGAATCCCCGTCATATATGCCAGTTCGACATACGCACTGTCCTTCAGAAGAGAACTCAGGAATTTTGTAAAACTTTTTTTATCCTCTTCCGTGACAAAATTTTGGTGGTATATATAATCCCATTCATCAAGCACAAATATAAATCGTTCTCTTCCACAGTATTCATAAATATTGGTAAATACGTCCCATACCGCATCGTCACTCTCAATCTCTGCATCCGGGTATGCCTTCCTCAGATCACGGATAAGTCCCCTCTCGATTCTGGAAATATACTGCTCATAGGACTTACAGTCCCGCGGAATCCTGTTAAACGAAACATGAACCACATTGTGCTTATTCAGATGCCGTTCATACCAGTCAAAGGAAGATACCTTTAAAGCATCAAACTCTTTATGGCTGTCAATCCCCTTACCAAAATATGACGCGATCATATTCGCCGCCAGCGTCTTGCCAAATCGGCGCGGACGGGTAATACAAATATACTTGGGATTCGCTTTTACGTTCGGATCCTGCTTCACAGGCTTCTCCTGCCTGGCCTCCATAACAGCCACCAGTTCCTCAAGCAGCTGTGACTTATCCACATAATACGGGAGCAAACATTCATCACGAAACAATTCATATGCACTGGAGCCATTCAAATAAATTCCCATACATCCACCGCTTTCCGTGTTCTATCAATGATATAATACACACCCTACTTCCCACTCTTCCAGCTTTCAGTATACCTGCCCTGCAGCCTTTATGCAACGGCCAGCAGAAAATCTTAATTTCCTCAGGAATGCACTGACCATATCTATCCTCACCCCGTAATGGGGCCTGCTCCTATTTATTCAAGTTTCATCTTTTCCATCAATTTTTCTCGTTCCAGAATTCTCTTTGCCCTGATATAGATTAAATCACTTTCGATATCCATCCTATAAGACTGGTACTTTCGATTAAACACATTATGATAATGAAATATGACCGTTCCCTTCGCTGCTACTGCAACCAAAATTCCGGCAGCTCTATAAAAAAATTCGTGGTGGTCAATCATCCGAATATTATCATCCCACCCTATTTTTTTAATACTTTCCGTCCTTGCCAAAAAACAATTCGGTGTTTTCCCCATCACAATATGACTATCATCCAGTTTTGTCATATGTGGAATCAGCAATTTTCGCGGTGCTTCTTCCATTGAAAATTTATTATATGCTACCTCCACATGTTTGTCCGGATTTTTACATAATACTGCGGTTAGTGGGCAGAAAGCCACAAGATCAACTTCGGGATGATTCATCAAGAAGTGAAGCTGTTCTCCTATCTTTGTCCTGCGTGTGAGAAGTTCATCATCATCCAGTTTTACCAGGAATGGAGTCTTAACAGCCTGCAACGCTTTATTCAGGCCAGCACTCACTCCAGTATTGAACGGCAGATGTATAATCTCTACACAATCTCCGACTATTTCAAGCGGAATTCTGCTATCATCTGCAATGATCACTTTAACACCAGGATAATAAGACTGAATGCTTTTGTATAGTCTTGTCGCCATATTTTGACGTTCAAAGGATTTATATATAAAGGTGACATTTTTCTTTACGAAGTCAATCTCATCCTGATTCGGTTTACTATCACCGGATATGGCATAAAGTGCATCAAAGAAAAGATAATCAAGTCGACTAATCAGACGAAATGACAGAGATGCCAATGGCTGTAAAGGACTTGCTGTTATTCTTTTTGTAAATTCACTCATTATCTCACCTCTGTAAAGTGACACTATGTGTGCCTCTCCTATTCCTTTACCATCTATATCTTCGACATGGAAATTTCAATTCGTGAAGCCCAGCTTCCTTACATACGGAGGACAAAACCTTTAATATTTCATCCCTTGTGAGATTGAACCAATCTCCAAGCTCACGGTCTGAAAAGCAATAAAAAACCTCTTCACCCGTTCCATGCTTGCTATATGCCTTTTCTGCTTCGGCAATTTTTAGTCTCCTACGGAGAGAAACCAGCATATCAGAAATAACCTCAAATTTTTCTCTCCAAATCGGATTTTGAATAGCCGATTTTCCCTGCGCTTGTTTTAAAACAACTCCATCTCGAGTTCTTAATACGCCGGTATTTAGCGCAATAATAGCATCTTCAATCGCTCTATCAAAATCCTCCATCCGCCCCTCTTGATAAATATCGTCTTTGAAAGCCGGACGATCAAAGCATTCGACAAAAAACTGTACGAGTTCTTTATCCTCATTGAAGTTTTGTGCTGGACTAGATGTTTCCACCTCCATTATGGACATTTCTTCAGCAATACGTTTCCAATTTTGCAGAATTTCTTTTGTATAACGGGTGGTATCAGTATCAATTAGTTTAGAGCAAGACTGACACAACCATATTCCATTTTCAAAAGATTTCCGTTCTTGTGGTGTCATACTTTCGTCATATCGTGGGCCACCTTTGGCTGCCGCACAAATATGGGCAGCTACCCCGATATTTGTTATTTTTTCAGGATTTTCGTTCGCACCACAAGTCAATTTTCTACACATTGGATTGCTACATTTTCGACCCACACGATTTGCCAATAATTCTTTTGTAGCAGAAGAAAAATCATCCCTATTATTCGCCATCAAAGTCACCTCGTTTCGATGTATCATTTGTCTATAATATAACACTTTGTCCGAAATCTTATCAATTGTGTCCTTCCCGCTACTCCTCGATAAGGATTACAGTTCAAATAGTTCCACTTTTGCTTTCACCACATCTGTACTATGACGGTATACCACCCTCTCTTTTCCCAGTTCCCACGCCAAAATATCGTTATCTTCTACTACCTTTTCCTGAAGTTTTCCCTCGCCCACCTGTGCAAAGTTCCCTTTCTCATGCCTCATTGTAAGCATCGCTCCTACGACCACAGATAATTCTGGATATAGCTTCATGAGATTACGGTATTGTGCCATATCACATATCGTGATGCCGCCAATCACTGGTTTTATATATAATACGAAATATAGACTCCGTATCTCCTTCATATACCTAAGTGGAAGCAAACGACAATCTGGGGACGCAGTTCCAGGTTCTATTTCTTCAGAAGAAGAAAGCGTTGGTGTACTTAAATAGATACCAATCTGATTCTTCCAGACAGACAGCGCATCTATCTTAAAGATATCCTCCGCAGAAATCATTTTTTTAGTTGCCAACTGTATTGGGTTGCCAAGTTCTACTAGTTTCTCTAAAAGATCAAGCGTTTGAATTCGATTTTTCTCGCTCCAACACTCTGAATAGCATCCTAATGAAAGAATCGTCCCATCCTTTCCCGGCTCGAAATATGGCAGTTCCTTCAATATCTTAAATGCCTGATTTGCAGAAATATATCCCGTCTCTCCGCCTATCCCCAGTTTTGGCAGATAACAATATGCACATGAGGCATCACATCCCAACGCAGTGTTCAAAAAGATTCTTGATTGATTTCCATATATATGTTGCAAGGCAAAATCTCCTTAATAATTTGTATTCCTTATTTCATAGTCAACCTGCTCTGATTCTCTCGCGTTTGAATCTATTTCTGGCTCTTTCTCTTCAGACTTATTTATAGTTTCCCCCCTCTTCTGTTTTTTCCCTTGAGCATCATGTGTTTTCAATATAGAAACAAGCTTAACATTTTTATCTTCAATTCGCTTTCTGGCATTTTTTAGTACCGGTTCAAATACAACAAAACATACATTAACCTGATAACCATAATGCCTAAGGTCATCAATTGTGTTGCACACCATCGTACCCCCCGTTGTGCTATCATCTACAATTAACGCTATTTTTCCGGCATCAGGAGTTTTTAAACAATCAAATTTTTCACGCATATCTCCTTCTAACAAAAACCGAGATTTCCCTTCGTGAAGAATAAAAGGCTTCTTCACAAGTTTTGAAAATTCATACCCTAAAATAGGACTTCCATCCTTCGGGGTAACTACAAAATCAAAATCAATAGATTCAATTCTATGATCTCCGATCAAGTGTTCCGACCAATAAGACATCAAAGCCCCGGCAAAGTACTTCGCCACATTTTCATCACATGTTGCTCCGATCAGATCATAATAATATGAACTCTCAATCCGTCGGTTCTGACCTACACTAACTGAACGATTTATTATGTAGTTTTTCATCTGTTTCTCAGTACTTTTCTCAATATTTTCTCCGGTCAATTTTTTAGGATAATTTACTGCTTTGTTCACACGTCTCCGTTGATCAATATCCATTCCCAGTTCCCGGAGCGTCTCTATCATTTCGTCCGCTCGATTTAATCTCAACCACTTTCGAATAGAATGCGGCAAAAAGCCTACAAAATCCAATATCCCTACCAACGTTGAAAATGCCAGTATAATAAGAATAGCCTGATTAATTCCCTCAAACACATTCATCTTTCCGCCTCACCTTCCCTATAATATCACGCTCTAAATCACTGATTTTCCTTCCTCCAGCATTAATTATGTTCATGCCTTCATAGGTATTATACAAACCCATGTTAGTTTTTAACTGTATCTTGTTTCACAGGCCCCACCTTGTTCCCACAATAAGGGCAAAAGACCAGTCCCTTTGATAATCCATTTGGAAGTTCCTGTAAGCAGTTAGGGCAAATCAAAGCTACATTTTTCGCACTTTCATTCTTTTCCAATGTATCAGCATTTGCTTCCATTCTGTTGCCCGCGTATCTGATGTCCAGTGTATTCTCATTTCCGGATAAATGTTTCTTTCGTAAATAACTGTCCGTCGGCATCATAATACCTCCAAAGACAATACCTACATCCATCCTGATATTCCGTTTTTCCAAATATAAAAGATCCCATAAAAATGTATCCATATCTCCCTGAGCATTAAATATATTCGCAAGGCAAACCATTCCCGGCTTTTCATAGTCATAAATCCTTATCCTGCTTTTGTTATCAAAATTATCCCGCATACTCAGTCCAACCAAGCTAAGGTTTCCCTTCAATACATTAAAGAACATCGGAAGATTATATAGCCCTGTTTTATGTAGTATAGAATATAAAGCACTGTTTCTTTTCTTTGGGCATTGAAAGGAATATACGTAAATTTCTTTCCCCTTATACCCGACTATCTTTCTTTTACGGAAAATCGCTTTTTCTTTATTTCCAAGGCGAAGAAAAATTGCTATTATAAGCATAAATGGAAAATAGATCGTTAATCCTGTAAGAGAGATAATAACGTCAAACGTTCTTTTAACCAGTCTATAGATAACACTGCAGCCATATCCAGATTCAGAAATTATTCCCTCAGTGAAATTATCTGACATCTCTGTGCTATAACCTACTTCTCTGTTAATATTCGCAAAATACCTTTTAGTATTTGGGATGAAGATAATCACACCAATCATACCAATCATTGTCGCAATCAACAAACATGAAACGGTAACTAGTATAATGACAGCTAACAAGTGTACTCCGGTCATGATATTACTTCCTCCTCATATACGCCAAATCTATAAGCTATCGTAAAAGTCGTCGTAACCAAAGAGAATGCCACACTCAGCCAAAATACAATAATGTTCCAATCATTATAATAATAAATCACTATAAAAATCAAACTGACTGCAAAAATACAAAAAAGAACCATAAAAACTATCCGTTCCAAAGAAGTATCTCGATTGCAGTCGCGTATCATACTAATTGTGATTACACACATGAAAATGGTATAGTAGATCAATTCAGGTACATCAATAACTTTCAGTTCTGTATGCAAATTTTTGGAACACATAATAATAATTAATCTAACAGCCATCGGAACCAACGGCATCAATATGTTAAGTATAAACCACTCTACCCTGTTCCATACTTTTCTCTCTTTCGCATTCACTACCTCATCCTCCGAAAGTGAATTACCCGTCAGGATTTATCCTCCATTATTACTGTGAACCCTGCACAACAGCTACACTAATGCCTTAGATTATAACAAATCCAGTATCAGTATCAAACATTGATCCCTTGCATATTTCAATTTCAGTGCCCTTGCCACAGGCCTTGACCTTTTTATACATGGAATACGCAACGGCGGTATCAATATAAGACATTCCCACCGAATTAAAATACACAAACTCAGAATCACATGTCCTGCCTAATTATCTTTCTTTGACAATCTCATGCAAATCAGAATCCTTCCGCATACATACGGCTAATTGTTTAATTTACTGGGGTACGACCCCTATACGACCTGACATTAAGCGAGTAAACTCGCACAGGTAACTAATCAACCATAACAGTATCCGCTGTCCGGACTGACGGTATCGTTCCTCTGGAACACCGATACATTTTCACAAGAATAAACAGCGGCCTTGTTCAAGCGGCAAGGTAGCCCTGTTTGACTGTGCAAATGACCTTCAGCGAGCAAATTTCTACAGCTCAGAAATAATTGAAATAATCGCGATTAAAGTTCATAAAAACTTTGGAAAGTTTATATTTATTTGCTAGGGTATGACCCCTATATGTATCCGTCTGTCATCGCATACCCGGCATTGTCCCTGAACCGGATGTACTCCAGCACAGGCTCTACGGGTCTCCCTTCATCGTCTTCCAGATAGTACCGGGTTCTCTGAACCGGTGTAACCACTTCAACTACTTTCGTGATTGCTCATGCTCCTTTCAGTATTTTGGGCATGAGTAATCCTATCACCATTTACTCCTATTTCAACTCTTTTTTAGGCACCATCGTGCTATATCAACTACATCGACTACACTAATTTTTCACCACAAGTTTTCTTCATCTGTATTTACGATGTAAATCGCATGGATACAGTATAAAGGATTTATTTAGTCGGTGGTACTGACGGCCGGAATGCCAGTATCGTACCAACCGGAATTGCGGTATCCATCAGTCTGGATTAGCGGGACTGAAATGACCGGAATACTCACAGCTGAAATATATTATTTATATTTCCATTCTCGCTCATTTATTTTATTGAAGAATTCTGTGTGATCTCCAAACGGATCATCTTCACACGTCATTTCATACAGAAAATACAACATATTTTTTAAGAACTCCTCCACTTCTCGATCGCATTCTTTCAATTCTTCTAATAAGTCAAGATTTCTCTTATTATTCTCATATTCATGTATCAGTCTATTTATTTCTATTTCTAAATCGCATAATGATTTCCCACTTTTCGTAAACCCTCTTTCTTTTCTCACATCATTTTTACAATACTTCTTCACAATTGTCTGATCCAAAATTCCTAGTTTCAAAGCAGAATTATAAGCTTCACTGAATTGTTTTTTTATATTAACTAATAGCGAATCGCATACTGATTCACATTTTTCCAAAGTTGTATTCGTAGATTTGTTAATTCTTTTTAACAGTTCTATAGATGTTTCAATATCAACTCCACTCCCGGATATTATTGCTTTATTTATTTTATCTATACTATCATTAATATGTTCTAATTGGTCAGCCATATACAGCATAATGCTCTGACGAATGCTACGCGGACATTCTTTCGAGTTCACATCCATATATTCGTCTAAAAACACCTTTATTGTTACTGACTCTTGTTCCTGAATATCAATAACCCTATCTGCGATTTGCTCAAGCGGATTGCACCAGTAGCACCTGTTAGCAACATTATCTACAACAAACAGCAATGTTACATCATTTTGTTGTCGCCAATAATTTATCGTTGTTATCTTAATTTGAATCGAAAAATATCCTGATTTTTTCACCTTACTATCGACTTTACTTTTACCTTTACACTGAATATTAAAAAACAGACCTAACGGCTTTTCATTTTCCGTCAATTCAGCCCTCATATCTATTCCAAAATCTATACCACCTTCAATTTCATTGACTGAGGCAAAATTAGAAACAACTGTTTTTAAAAAACTCGCTGCTCTATTTCCTATCTGTTGCTTCTCACTATATGTCGGCTGCAACTGATTATCCATGATATTCATCTCCTTGTGTAATAAAGATATTGTCATTCAATATAGTCTATAAACTTATTCTTCTTATAGTATAAATGCGGCACGCCTCGTAGCTCTTTTAAAAAGTTAACAAGCCATCGATTGTACTGCTAATAGCTCAGTAGATGCTTGCTGATTTTTTTCATTAGCATCAATAATAATAAGTTCAGGACACCTTTTCCCTGCTTTTATGTTTTCTTCATGCTTTTTAGTTATCCTATCACGGCGCACCGGATTTCCCACATCAATAAATACATAAAATAAATTATCAGTACATTCTGCCTTTCCATACTCCTCAATCTGTACTTCATATCCGTGCAAATACTGTTCATTAGATGAAAGTTTAATTTCACATATGGATTTATCATTACCACGACTTATTTTGATATCGACCGGCCCTCTTCCAAGATTGGATTCAAAATTTAAGTCAAGATTATTTACCTTAACGAAATAAACAGCTGATAAATGAAACAATCTCTGAACAAGTTTTTCGCCATTCCTTTTGGACGCCCTTTGAATATTATCCCATCCCCTGTTATTCTCAACCCAGTTTTTAAAAATATCGCAAACCTGAAGCATTGCTTCCCTACTTGTAATTTCCGGCTGATTATCACTGTGCTGCAGGAACCCGAAGCCCATCTTCTTTCTTAAGTCTCTGAATACATATTCAGCTAGGTAATTTTGGTCTGCTTCCCAATCACAATCCTTCTCATGAGAGTCACGGTAACTCTCAATAATTCTCTGGCATCTTATCGGGTTCTCGAAAATATGCTCTCTTATATACGCTTTTTTCTGACTTGTAGAATATTTTCTCCATTCTTCACCTACCAACTCGTTAATTTCTTTACGAATGACTTCATTCTCTCTTACAACTCGATCAATGTCATCCCAACATCTTGCTATAGGTAGCTCATGTAAAATCTCTTTTGGGAGAAACAATAAATCGCATCCCTTATAGCTATTGAATACAATACCATCTTTGAATTGTTCATCCGGGAAATTTTCTGGTGTTATACTTGCCTCTTGATTTATTCTTCTTGTATAATCGTATATGTTCTTTTTAATAATAGTTGCAAACATATCACTAAGGCGGTCAGGTCCAACATTATCTTCAAATAAACCAACAAGATGAAATATCTCTGGATTCTTCGTTCCTGCTTTTATAATCTTAAATGCGTCTGAGATTACAGCGTTTGAAAGAATCGGTCCAAAAGCAGCTCCATGCTGCGTTGTAGAAAAGCCAAGATTAATACCATTAACCTCTGAAAACGAGAATTTCTTTATAGCACTTTTATAGAATTTATCGTTTTCATCTGCTGACTCTGCAGCATCTAGCAACACTGCTATTTGATTAAAATATTCATTAATCTTATCATAAGTACCAATAAACTCGGGAGTAGTCGCATCCTTCAGTCTTGTAACGTTAATAAAATAGTTACTATCAGTATCCATTACGGCGTCAAACACACCCATAGCTTCTAAATCAAGTTCAAAATATTCAGAAATAAATACCGCCATTTAATATGCCCATCCAATCATTCATATAATTTCCGTGGTTTGACATTAATTATTCTTTTTTCTGTAAATACCTCTCGTTCACGACACACTGCACGGCCAAATAAGGCCACCCTGCCGCTGATTTAAAGCCACTTTGCCGCTTGGCAGGGCCACCCGAAAAACATCTCGTTATAATGGTGATTAGCACACATTTGTGTGACTATCATCATTGGAGGTCGATAATTATGATTAATTATCGAGAAATTCTGAGGCTTCACAGGTTCAACTACTCACAACGAGCTATTGCATCCAGTGTACATAGTTCCCACGACAAGATTGGCGAGGTAATCCATCTTGCCGCGGCTCTAGTGGATATTCCGTTGCGGCGGAGCCGCCAGTCCGGTGTGGCAGGAGCCACCTGTCCGGACTAACAGAGCCACCTTTGTTAACGAGTTACTTTACCTGCGTCGGATCCATCCCATAGACTTCCCGCATGGAGAGATCTTTGGACGGGTCAATGCTTTCAATGTCAATCTTGTAGGAGTCGTATGATATACGGTCCATGATCGCATCAGCGAAGGTGCTTTCACCGCCACAGATCTGCTGGTACAATTCGGACTCCCTGAACTGGGAACAAAAAATCGTGGCGGAATGCTTACGTCTCTTGTGGATCAGTTCAAAGAAATCACGAGCCTCTGACTCTGTGAACTTCAGGAGGAGCCATTCATCAATGATGAGAAGAACCGTGTTGGTATATTTCTTCAGATCAGTGATAAAGGTGCCGTCCGCCCTTGCTGCCTGCAGCTCCAGCAGCAAATCAGGCTACCGGATATATCTGACAGTGTAATACTGTTTGCAGGCCTCCATCCAGAAAGCACAGGCTATGTAGGTTTTACCGCTACCGATGGCTCTGATAATGAAGATGTTCCGATATTCTGCGATGTATTCACAGGTGGCGAGCCGGTTGATCAGATCCCGATTCAGTTTCCTGCCGGAAGTGTAATCAATACCTGCGATACTGGCTCCCTGCTGTTCAGACTCAGCCTTGCGGATCAACCTCTTAAGACGGTTATTTTTCCTGCTGATATATTCGACATCCACAAGCATGCCGAAACGGTCTTCAAAAGGGGCATCCTTCATTGTGACGTCATCTTTCTAAATACGGAATGCATCGGCTATTGCAGTAAGGCGCATTTCAATAAGTTTATCAGTTGTCAAACAAACTCAACCGTCTTCCTCATCCCCAGCCACCTCTGGTCCTTATCGCTCAGCTTCAAACCACATCCATCCAGGCTATACCCTTCGGCGGATGCCGTCCCTTTATACTCTCCTACAACTCCCGGCCACTGAATCCCAATGTCCGGATCATTCCAGGCCATCCCGCCTTCATCGTTGGCATGGTAGAAATCATCACACTTATAGCAAAACTCCGCCGTGTCCGACAGCACAAGGAACCCATGCGCAAAGCCTCTCGGGATGAGAAACTGCTTCTTATTCTCTTCCGTCAGTTCGATGCCAAACCACTTCCCATAGCTTTCACTGCCGGGACGAAGGTCCACTGCCACATCGAATACAGCGCCCTTAATCACACGCACCAGCTTACACTGGGGAAAGTTTTTCTGGAAATGCAGACCCCGAAGAACGCCTTTCACAGACATCGACTGATTATCCTGGACAAAATGTATGTCCAATCCGGCTTCTTCCATATCCCGCTGGCTGTACGTCTCCATAAAATATCCCCGGTTGTCGCCATGCACTGCCGGCTCTATGATACACAGCCCCTTGATACCTGCCACGTCTTTTTCAACCTTTATCTGTCCCATCAGTAATCTATCTCCTTCAGATATCTGCTCACCGCATCCTGCCATGTCGGCAGTGGTTTGAACCCGTTCTCTACAAGCTTACTCTTATCCAGGCGGCTGTTAAACGGTCTTGCCGCCTTGCTCAGCCCATACTCCTCGGTCGTCACAGGGAGCACTGCTGTCTCGTATCCAGCCTGTCTGTAAATCTCTTTCGTGAAATCATACCAGCTGATGTAGCCGCCCTCATTGGTCGCATGGTAATAACCATATTTCTCAGTTTCTGCCATATCTACCAGAAGACGCGCCAGATCATATGTATACGTCGGCGTGCCAATCTGGTCATTCACCACACGCACCGTATTGTGAGTCTTTCCCACATTTAACATTGTCTTGATGAAATTCTTCCCATTCAGGCCAAATACCCAGGCAATCCGGACGATAAAATACTTATCCAGGATAGAAGAGACAGCCAGTTCTCCTTCCAGCTTCGTTTGACCATAAACATTCAGTGGCTTATAATCCTTACAATCCGGCTGCCAAGGTTCCGTGCCCTGCCCATCAAACACATAATCTGTGCTGATATAAATCATCTTACAGTTTAGCTGCCTGCAGCATTCCGCGATATTCCGCGTGCCTCCGGCATTGACCGCTCGAACAAACTCTACCTTATCATCATCCTCTGCCATATCTACAGCCGTCCATGCCGCACAGTGAATGACAACATCCGGAGCCAGATCTGTGATCGTTCTGGCGACCATGTCTGCGTTCGTAATATCCAAAGACACATACGGAGCTGTCGTTACTGCCGAAGCATCAGAAACGCCCGAATAGCTTTCGGCCACGTCGGAACCAATCCCCTCATATCCCCTCTTATACAATTCATTCATCACGTCGTGTCCCAACTGACCGCCGACACCTGTTACAAATACCCTCATATCTTCTCCTCCTGATCACGCCTGGCCACGATGACCATACATCTTCTCGTAATAATTCTGATATTCCCCGCTGATGATATTCTCCCACCACTCGCGGTTATCGAGATACCACTGGATTGTCTTTTTGATACCATCTTCAAACTTCGTCTCTGGCAGCCATCCCAATTCATTGTGGATTTTTGTCGGGTCAATCGCATAGCGCATATCGTGTCCCTTGCGGTCGGTAACATGCGTGATCAGACTCTCTGGCTTGCCAAGCTCACGGCAGATGATCTTTACAATGTCAATATTCTTCATCTCATTGTGACCGCCGACGTTGTAAACTTCGCCAACTTTGCCCTTATGGATAATCAGATCAATCGCACGACAGTGGTCTTCGACATAAAGCCAATCACGAACGTTGAGACCTTCACCGTATACCGGCAGGGGTTTGTCATTCAGAGCATTGGCAATCATCAGCGGTATCAGTTTTTCCGGGAAGTGATACGGACCATAATTATTAGAGCGTCTGGATATCGTCACCGGCAAACCATATGTCCTATGGTATGCCAGGACCAGAAGATCGGCTGATGCTTTCGAAGATGAATGCGGACTGCTGGTGTGAATCGGAGTCTCCTCGGTAAAAAATAAATCCGGGCGGTCTAACGGCAAATCCCCATAGACTTCATCTGTGGACACCTGGTGATAGCGAGTGATGCCATACTTCCGACAGGCATCCATCAGCACAGAGGTTCCGATAATATTGGTCTGTAAAAATATCCCCGGATCTTCTATCGAGCGGTCAACATGACTTTCCGCCGCGAAATTAACCACGATATCCGGGTTCTCCTCTTCAAAAAGCTTATAAACCGCCTCCCGGTCGCAGATGTCTGCTTTCACGAACCGGAAATTCGGCTTGTCCATCACAGAGGCAAGAGTTGACAAGTTACCCGCATATGTCAGCTTGTCCAGGCAGATAATCCGGTAATCGGGATATGTATCCAGCATGTGGAAAATAAAGTTAGAGCCTATGAATCCGGCGCCGCCGGTTACAATGATTGTCATTTTGCATTTCCTCTCTGTATAAAATCTGTATGCATCAGTGCAGCACATCCAGGTACTTTCCATCCAACACGTCCTTCAAATACTGGCCATACTGGTTTTTCTTTAATACCTCATATACCTCCAGAACATCATCCTTGCTGATCCACCCATTGAGATATGCTATCTCCTCAAGGCAACCCACTTTTCTATGTTGATGCTGCTCCACTGTCTTTACAAAATTAGTGGCATCAACAAGGGATTCGTGTGTACCTGTATCAAGCCAGGTAAAGCCTTGTCCAAGCAGTTCCACGTTTAAATTACCATTTTCAAGGTAAATACGGTTTAAATCCGTAATCTCCAGTTCCCCACGGGCGGACGGTTTCAGATTCTTCGCGTACTCCACAACCCTGTTGTCATAGAAATAAAGACCGGTCACACAGTAATTGCTCTTCGGATGTTCCGGCTTTTCTTCAATTGACACAGCCTTTCCGTCTCTATCAAACTCAACAATACCGAATCGTTCCGGATCATCCACGTAGTACCCGAACACTGTAGCACCCTTGCCATTCTCAGCGTTTTCAACAGCAGATTTCAGCCTCTTCTTCAGTCCATGCCCCGCGAAAATATTGTCACCGAGAACCATCGCCACAGTATCGTCTCCGATAAAATCAGCGCCGATAATAAACGCCTGTGCCAGTCCATCCGGACTCGGCTGGACAGCGTATGTAAGATTCACGCCGAACTGGTGACCATCACCAAGCAGGTCTTCAAAACGCGGTGTATCAGCGGGTGTGGAGATGATGAGGATATCCCGTATGCCAGCGTTCATCAACACGGACATCGGATAGTAAATCATCGGTTTGTCGTACACAGGCAACAATTGTTTAGAAGTCACCTTTGTCAATGGATACAGTCGTGTGCCGGAACCCCCGGCTAAGATTATTCCTTTCAATATTAAAACCCTCCTCATAACTTTTTCACGAATCTTTTTATATAGTCATCCAAAAATCAACGACAAAATAATAATCAACACCGCAATTTTATCTGAACTTCAAAACCTTTTTTACAGCGTTCAGCAATTGCATCTTTTCTTCTCTCATCAAAATCAAAAGCAAACTTATTGTACAAATAACATATAAAACCAATCCAAGGATTGCATTAAAATACATTCCAAAGGCATTAAACAGGAATATTTCTAAAACTAAACATGCACCTTCCCGGAAAGAAAAAACATATTCTCTAAAATCATGGATGGAAAACAATAGCCAAATAACAGCTGAAACCAATGTCCCATACGCAAATGCTTCTTTCACAAAATATATATTGACAAAAACAAAATTAATAACAGCTCCTATTATCAAAATGCTTACCAGCCGTAAGAAATATAAATTTTGCTTTTTTACCGCTTTATAGAGATTAACATATACTCCTTTAATAACTGCATATATCATCTGTGTGGAGAATAAAATAAACAAAACATTAACAGCTCCAGTATAATTTTGCAGCCACACTTGAATAATGAATTTTGCAGGAAAAGCAGCAGCAACAATGACAGTTCCAAAAATCAGCACGCTTTTTCTAATCCGTACAACATCATCATACTCTTTATGTGAACAAAAATAATTGTAAAGCGTTGTTGTAATTGGTGAAATGGCAACATTCAAAAAACCTTCTAAGCTGACTGTGAAAGAGTAATAAGCGAATTGCGCTGTGTCCATCATGACTTTCACAAACCAGCGATCCATGCTTGATAAAAGGATATTCGAGAAGTTTCCAACCATCAGCAGAAATCCCGACTTAATATCCTCAACAATTAACTTTACAGAAAATGATGTATGTCCGGAATACACTCCTCCTTTCATGAGCGAGTGAAAATTATATTCTAATATAAACCAGATTACAGCATCCACTATAACGTAACCAACTAAATACAGAAAATACTCATCCGTTCCCAGCACAAACAGAAGAACCATATTAACGGCGAACGTGGCTATTGTCGTAATATTCAAAATTCGTCCGTACCTGTCGAACTCTCCTACTGCCTGATATAGGTTCTTAAAATAGCTGCTCATATTTGTTGACAATATCGTCAACGTAAATGCAATGATAATTTTATCCCGAAGCACAAAAGAGAAAGGTATAAGAATAATGCTCTCCAGAATCATCAATATTCGGAATGAAAAAATCCCCGTCTCCAATACGCTTTCATCAACTCTGTTTAATTGTTCTCCACCATACCGCAAATACATTCCATCGGCAGCGCCCAAGCCAAATATCCCGATATAGGTTGTATATAACTGAAAAGTCTTAATGGCAGAATATGAGTCAACAGACAAATATTTCGGTAGCAAAAAATTTGTCAGCAAGTTGAATACAAGATTCACAATGTTTGCTGAGAAAACTACCATTAATCCCTTTTTTAAGTTGCCCTCCATATTCGTCCTTCCTTATTTCTGTCGTTACTGTCATCATATAATGGAGTTTGCTGAACAAACAAATTTGTTTTAAGCACTACTATTCCAACCAAAATTATCTGTATCCAAGTAGGCAAGAGCGAAAGATATTGATCTTGAAAAAACTGCATAATAAGCGGATAACTTAACATGGAAAACATATACGTTTGAAAAAGTTCTCCTCTATGCATTCCTTTATAACTTGTCCCATGGATACAGGAAACTATAAACTGTGCAAACAGTGCGTAAGCGACTCCAAAATCTCTTATATAAAAATCATAAAATGTATATACATTTGTACTTATCCCAGATACTGAAATAAACTCGTTCGTTAATTTCAGAGCACTCGATGTGCCAAATAGTGCATCACCAACCGCCATAAAAAATCGAAATGTATTTTTCCCTCCATACATAAAAGCGTGTGATTTAAATGTTTTTCCAAAAGCTACGATACTGCCGGATAAATATACCTTTATTTCATCAAATAACACCGACTGTGCATCCGATGAATTCTCATACAAATACCAGTACTTTCCCGCTGAAATTACATAATATACAACCATAAATCCAAGGATTGATATGAATAAAATTAAAAATATTTTTTTATTTGACAAATTATGAGTACAAACAAAAAGAATCATCAGCGGCAGAGCAAAAGACAAGATGCCATTCCTTGTAGGCACCGAAGCAACAAATAAAACGGCTACGACAAATAAAATAATCACATATTTCCGTATGTTTTTCCTGGTGTCTTTCTCAGCAGTCCAATAGATTGCAAGGATTACCAGTGAAAGGTCACCTATAATTTTTCGGAAATGTGAGAAATAAGTCGGTAAAGCCAGTGCATCTTCTGCTGAAGTCAAAATTGTATAAAAATCTCCAACAGACCCCCTTATATATATCAAATACTGATAAATCGAAGGCAGTGACGCTACCGCTACAATAATAACTACCATCCTGATCATTGGGACATTTACACTATATTCATACCCTGATGGTTTTTCCCCCGTCCCAATTTGGGCTTTGAGTGAAAAATCAAATCCAATCTGAAAAATCAGGGAACCGGCACAGATTATGACTATTGCTCCAAGATTCATTTCCGACTCGGCTTGAATAGTCATGGAGCCAATCAAGGCAGCAATCCACAGGAAATTATGCAGCACAGCTGGGCAGGATAAATCCCTGTATCTCATATAGGATGCTATCGTAACAAAAATCAGAAAAATAACAGATCCCCAAATCATGCCGCACTAACCTCCCACAATAAAGGATGGTCGCACAACGCTTTTCTCTTTTGTTTAGAGATATAGGAACCGGATTTTTGTCTACGGAATACGCATACAATTCTACATGCTATAACCCCCCCTATAACAGATATGATAGATTCTATTCCGTTGGCATCAAACAGCATACAGATAACCTCCAAAATTATTATTTCAAACAACGCAATATCTTTATTTTTTTCATTGTAACATTTACTTACCTCAAGAAAATCCAAGACAAGCATTCCCCTGAATAATCTAAATGAAAGAACATTGACAGCGTACATGGGAATCAATATAAACGAGCAATAATTCAGTAACATGATATCTTCATCAATACTTTTAGCTAAATAATCACTTTCATCAATATTATTTTCACCGTTGTTGTTTCTCTGAATCGCAGTCTGAATCAAAAGCACAAAACAGACATGAAGAAATATTGAAATAACAAATCCTATGCCTGCTGACTCCATGATTCCAAGATAGAATGTGTTTGTGTCACCAATAAGTGAATTCAAGAGGCCGGATAATACGTCAGTGCGCAGCAATATGATCAGAACAACATCCAGTCCCATCAAAGAAAATGTCATGATGGTCTTATCCGAGATTCTCTTATAAAGTAAAAACAAAGCAAATATAATCAAGTAGATTATAGTTACATCATGAATCATCGAGGAAACAAGAATGGCAACCACTACACCTGCAGCCGCTTTTCTGGATTGATTTGACTTTAGATATAAATACATTGCAGAGACAGCTATGGCAGAGGCCATCGTATATCTTAATGCAACAATATTCTGGAAAAAAGGAAATATTAGACAGAGCATCAAGAAGAGCGGTATGTTAAAATCACTCTTCTTCTCTCTTTTTAAAATCAAAAAAATTGGTACTAAATAAATGCATCCAATAATCCCCCTGAATATCTGATAGTCATCGGTAAACTTCTTAACAAATTTGATAAAAGCGGTAAAGAGATAATCCACAGAAACAGACAGAGTATTAATATATTCAAACTTTGTTTCATAATTTACAGAATCAATTGCATTTACTGATGTATAAAAGATATATATGGAAAATATGGCAAATAGTAAAACGCTGATGTTTGTTAGGACACCATCTATGCAACAATTTCCAATTTTGAAACTGCACAGAGCAATAACTGTTATGAAGAAAAGCAGCCCAAAATATATGTAAAAATCCATATTTCCTTACACCTTCTTTCCTATGTCGTTCTAACTCCATCTACATCTTACAACCGTCTCTTATACCCTTATACATAGACTTCAATTTGGATATTTTTTGATTCTCATATACCAATGTTTTCATCACATTCTTTGCTATACACGAGAACCTTCTTTTCTCACCATGTTTTTTATCAAGATAAATAGAATTCCGAACCATAAAATATTTCCGTAATGGCGAATGATTCGTAACATAAATTGTTCTCCCGAATACTTTCCTGCACTTCAAATTTCCTAACTCATGCATAAGTTCTATACCATAATCCTTAATAATGCGATATCCTTGGCGATTTGCCATCTGGCAAAAATCCCTGTCAACGCCATCTATAAATAGTTTCTCATCAAATCCACCTAATTTCTTCCATACTGAAAGGTCAGTAAGCGATGCGCTCGTTATCACCCATTCAACCTGTTCCTTGCCCTGCTTCTTCTCGGCAAATGACTCATTATTCCTATAGACGATATTTGGTGCTGCGATTGCCACGTCTGATTCCATATCCCTCATCAAAACTGAAACCATGTTAGCAGGACAAACGGAGTCGTGGTCAAGGGTTATGATATACTGATATCCCTTGTCATAGCACCATTTACACAGCCTGTTTAATGCGGCAGCTATTCCTATGTTTGAGTCATTCTTTAGCAGCACAATATTCTCTGAACAACCTGCAATCATTTCTTCTATGCTTGAAATGTTATCCGAACCATTATCAAACAAAACAACCTTGTCAACCTGTTCAATAATGTGTGCAATATTTTCCTGTAAACGAATTAATTCAGGATTATATAACACTATTCCTGCCGCGATATTTTTTTTGTACTCATCAGAACTCATAAGATTACTCACCTTCTTCTATGTGGATTTAGGTCATCCATTCCTTGATCCAGAGATTACCTCATACACCGGATTGGCATATCTCTTCATAAAATAGCAAAATGTATGTATAAGGAGCAATACTGTTACCGCTGTCAGTAAATAGTTGGGTATTGCAAAATACGCACTTTTAGGAAATACGATATAAATCAATTTTGTGACAATCGATGCCAGGTTTCCATGTATAACGTAAACCAGAAAAGAATCCTTCATAAACCCAATATTTTCAATTTTTTCTGTCATCAGATCCAAAAGTTTCCACAATGAAATGCCAATAGCCGCAAGGAGCATAACATGTAGCACCGTTGGCAGTTGAATCCACTCCATCACTATGCTGTATTGGAAAACAATCCCAATAACGCATACCACAGTAGAAACGATAATATCCCGTCTCTTACTTTTCTTCATAAACTCTTGGAAGTAATATTTACCTATAAATGCACCTATCATATAATAAATTATAGAAGTGCCATCGAAAAACATTGTTTCCGGCAAGGTGATTCCAAATTGTGAAAGAACCATTATAGCTACAATAGATAATATCGCAGTTGTCTTTCTGGAAATTAAAAGTTCAATAACCGGCGCGGCAAGCGCAAAAACAATAAGGTCAAAAATGTACCAAAGTGCTGGCAGCCCCTTATAATGGAATATACCTAACAGAATATTCTGAGCCGAAATATCAAACACTTCTCTTCCAACAAAATAATTCGATATAAAGCTGTGAGAAATAACGATATTGAAAATCATCCACACAGTATCCCAAATCAAATATGGAATTAAAAGCGAAAAAAATCTGCTTTTAATTTTCTCAACATATGATTTGTTCGTATAATTTCTAAAAAACAAGGCTCCTGAAATCATAAAAAATGTGGGGACAGCCGCTCGTACAATTGTTTCTTTGAACAGGGTAGAAAGTATTGTGTTAATTAATCCAATAGTACCCCCCCCCAGAATAATTAACGAACGTCGATATATGTAGAAGCAAAATCATTACGCTCAAAATATATGTCACTATGGTTTTCTTTTTCCAGAATCTGTCCATTTCCATATCATTTTTCTCCAAAATCTACTTACTCGCAGGTTTCAACACAGCTAAAATATTGGCCACCGAGATGCTTTTATTCAAAAATTTATTCCATGAAAAAAGTTCTTTCAGCAGTGGTGCGAGTTTACGTTTTTTCAGAGCATCTACTGAATTTTGCAGTATGCCTATTGCCTTATTCAATTCAGAATATGCGCCCTTATTCTCCTCATCTGCTATATTTTCCCAGTTATCGCATAAGAATTCAAAATAACCCAAACGCATTCTCCTTCCACGAACATACTTATCATAATCCTTAATTCTATCAAAGCGGTTCTGTTTGATTCCGGAAGTATTATTGCCATGAATCCTCCGTTTTACTAGCCTTCTGTCATACTGGTATAAACCACTCCTTGCGGCAGCAACCACGCAAAACGGCACATCAAATGTCATGCCAGCAGATATTAGTGCATCTATGTATTGATCTATAAATGACTTTCTCAATACAAGAAGATGTCCCGCCCCCAGGCATTCCCTCACTTCCTCTGAAAGTCCGATTCTCTTGACATCTGAGGATTCAGCATCGGTATATTGGATAAACTGATCATTTTCATCTATTCTGTTTTCTTTACTCATAAGAACCAGAATTTCCTGTCGATCCTTTATGATATTAACCATTTCATCTATTTTAGATAATTCCCAGATGTCGTCCTGGTCGCAAAAAAACACAAAATCACCTGATGCTTTTTTCATAGCTGAATAGAAATTCATGATTACGCCCAGATTACTGGTATTCTGGTAAACGCTCCACCCATTAAGGTCATTATTTTCTATAAAAGCAGATACTATCTGGTAGGTGTCATCATTCGATCTGTCATCTGCTATAATGACCTCATCAGGCTTATATGTCTGATCTCGAATGGACAACAGCTGTTTCTCTATATACTTTTCTCCGTTATAGCACGTCATTACTACTGATACTTTCATTTTTCTCACTCCAGGAATTTTTCTTTTTCTTTCTCGTATTTCTTTGTAATTGATTTAGACGCAATTTTAGCCCCCACCGAATAATAGTTCAGTCGGCTGGCCAGCCACTTAAAGTCATGCTTACCAAATTTCATCTGAATTATTTTATGGTACTGATCAAGCCGCATCTGCTGATAAGCATCTACATCTGAAATAGAGTCAATCACACCCGAAATACTTTCTACTTCTTCTGTAATATCAATAGCTCTAATCCCCTGTTCTCCAATGTAAAAGCCTTTATACGAATAATTGGTAATTCTTCCATCTATAATTTCTATTTCCAAAATATACGACCTTCGATTTTGCTCATTCATTTCTACTCTGAATTTGTTATTGAGTGATGTCGTAGTATCAAAAATTGCATTTCCTAGGCTATACGCAACTACAGAGCCATTATCTGACTGTTGGATTCCCTGAATGGCATGTGGATGATGTCCATGAATTACAACTTGATTTTTGCTCATTATCTTCTTTGCTAATTCTATATGTTCATACGCCGGATAATTTGTATGTTCAAGCCCCCAATGTATCGAAAAAACAGATACATTACCTGACTGCTTATCTTTCTCTGCCTGTTTTATTGCACTCTCCAACGTCAATGTATTGATGCCTTTTTTTCCATCCTTGGCATAACCAACACCATGTGTGCTATAACAGCAATATCCGGATAAGTTTATTCTTTCCTCCCGATTCAAAAAAAGTGTCTTTCCGTTTACTCCATACCAATCAATGCCCTCCCTCTCAAGCGCATTGATTGTATCCTCCAATCCTCTATCACCAAAGTCTAAAATGTGGTTATTTGCCAATGTGACAGCATTCACACCCAATTCCTTTAAAGTTGAAACGTTTTTAGTGTCGGTTCTTAAATGCATAGATTTACATACCATGGACGATGTTTTATTTGTCAATGGTGATTCAAGATTACCAATAACATAGTCATACTCTCCTAACATATCCCGTAAATATGCAATTTTTTTCTCCACATCTGTATTGATGTTCTTATCAAATTGACCGACAAGCGCAATGTCACCCAAGAATGCAATTCTCATGCAAAAAATCCTCCTGATGCCTATTTTCAAAGCATCCGCACCGGAATTGCAATTCAAATTTGATTCAGGGCAGGAATCAATTGTTACTTGTGGCTTCGCTCATATATGACAGCCAAAAAATTTCTCACAGTCAACCTGCGATCCATCATTCTGTTCCCTGAAAAGACAGATTTCAAAAGTCCAAGCGCATTATTCTCTCTCAATTCATTGAGTATGCGTTCTGTCTTTTCAATCGCTTTTCTCAGTATCCTGTTCTCACTTGCTGTAAGACAGGTTTCCCCATATATGTCCCTAATCGCTCTAAGCTCTCTTAATCTCAAATCCCTTGAATCAATCTGCTTTTTTAAACTGCTTATAGAACCCAGCAGACTTGTTTCTGGCGAGGATGCATTATTTCCATGAATTCTGTGATGTACTAATGTTTCATTTAAAGCATAGTACCCCCCCCTCACAGCTGCAACAGTTCCAACCGGAAGGTCATGTGATAATCCATATTCCAATGCCATAGTCCTTACCTCCTTCAGAAGTTCCTTTTTAAATGCAAGACATAATCCCGGACTTCTTCCATACTTCACTTTTTCACACAACGAAATCTTTTGTATTCTGGATTTTGTTTTTATCTTGTTCATGTTATAAGTTTGGTTCGTTGTCTGCTTTCCGTCGGCCCCTATAGTATCCATCAGGCAATATACCGCCAGAGCATTCTTTTCCTTTAAAGCATCTTCCATGTGTTCGATTTTTGTATCCGACCATATATCATCCTGATCCGAGAAAAATATCAATTCACCCGTTGCATTTTCTGCTCCATCCAGAAAATTTCTGACAAAGCCTTTGTTTTCATTATTCTTTATGAGTCTCCATGTTGAAAGACCATATCTGTTTATATATTCCTGAACAACCTCAATTGTAGTGTCCTTAGAGCAGTCATCAGAAATAACCACTTCATCTGCTTTTCTGGTTTGCAGCCTTATCGAGTCCAGTTGTTCAGTTACATATTTTTCCCCATTATAGGTAGACATAACGACAGAAATTCTCATTTTGTAATTCTCCTCATGTGTATTGAGGATTAATATCTTCCCATCAATACAGCAATCTTATTTTTCATATCTACCGCCGGGATGTTTGTATCAAGGTCGTGGCCAAACAATAATTTGCATCTCATTCCAAGACTTTTCCTATACTTAGTAATACGGCGAAGCACCTCTGCTTTTTGTTTCATCACTTCTGAATCAGCAGAAAAGCTTTCCAGTAAAAACCCGGCTATTCTTACCCTCTTGTTATCCTTATTCCAAAAAATTCTTAATTCATTTTTCAGCCTTTTTTTCAATCCGCCATGTGAACTTGTAACCGCCGATTCATGTCTCCTGTAGCGGATATATGAATTTTCATCTACGACTATTTGTCCCCCATATAGAATTGCACAAAGTAAAAGCCATCCATCATGTCCGTAATTGAACGTATTAAAATGAATTAAATTATCCAGTACAGGAGTAATAGTTTCTTTCACATCCTTGCCGAAAACCATTGTACAGCCTGCAAGCCTGTTTCGTGATAATACCCCCCCCACGCTTCCTTTAAAGTTATCAAATCTTTTCATAGCAATAAATTCCCCATTTTCGCTCACCATTTCCAGATTACTGGCATAGACAACATAAGGAATTCCGTTTATCTTATCAACAGCTGTGGACAACTTATTCTTTTTCCATATATCATCCTGATCAGAAAATGCATAATAATCCGAATCTCCCGCCATCTGAATTAATGTGAGAAAACTGTTAGCATATCCAATATTCTTCCCAACAGTAAATTCTACATTTGAATTTCTCTGTGAATATTCTTTAATAACACCCACCGTGTTATCTGTCGATCCATCATCTCTGATAACCAGCCGTACATCAACATCCACTTGTGAAAGAATACTGTCTATCTGTTCCTTCAAATATTTTTCTCCGTTGTATGTGGACATTAAAACTGTTACCATATTATTCCTATCACGCATAGTTTTCTCCTCTGACACTTTTTTTGTGTTCTCCATATTTTCTATGGTACATAAATCGGGATGATACTCGTATTTCTTTTCTGCACTATAATACTTCCATCCGGAATGTTTCCTTTAACGACACATCCTGCACTAATCACACAGTTATCTCCGATGGTCGTTCCGCGAAGAATAACCGTGTTTGCTCCAATCCAGACATTATCCCCAATTACAACCGGTGCAGTCTTATAATGGAGTGAAGCTAACCCATCTGGGTGCCGGAAATCGTGATCATGATCATAAATCTGAACGTTCGGTGAAAGCTCAACATTATCACCAATCTCTATTCTTTCATGGCATACCACAATGTCATTTGAACCAAACGCTGTGTTGTTACCTATATGGCACTCCGCTTTTTTGCGAACACGGAGCTTAGAGCCATCTCTCATCTTAAACATCTTTCCAATGAACAATCTCGCGTTTTTGTCCATTGTGATTTCTGTTGACGGAGATATCATGCAAATGACTGAACCATGAAATCCTTTAAAATGGAACAACTTAGTCCAGCACATCTTTACAGCACCAACAGGGATAACAACAGTAGCTCTTAAATATTTGTTCATGCCGCCACCTCCAAATCTTGAAGGTCACAGCAGGCATAAACGAGAATTATTACTTCTTCGCTATACCCCCCCCCGAATCTCCGGGAGTACAAATTTCTCTCCTACTTCATAGTCAAAAGAGTCTGGCTCATACCTCATATATCCGCTTGCATTATAAAAAGTCAGTTCACCAAAACGGATCTCCCCTTTATATTCATACAAATCGACACGAACATGTGGGAATGGAACTGCCAGCTTTTCAGCTGTTCTCAGCATTTCATCATAATGTTCCGGTCGTTTAAGAACCGTTTCTCCCGGCTCATCACCTACACGGATTACTCCTGTATCATTAAAATTCCTGTCCAGAATATGGAACTTTCCATTCACACCAAGTTTTCTTTCCGAAACAAAATAGATAAACTCAGTCCTACCGTTGAAGCAGAAGAACTTATAATCGTTTAATCCTTCCGGCTCATCCAGATATTCTTCTATGAAAATACGGTGGTTCTTCCCAGAATAATACGGCCATTCTCGTCCATTGTCCTTTTTAGTTGGTGTAGAACACCAATCATTCATCCGTACCTTAAGTGCGTTCCAGTCAGCATCAGCTTTGTTCTTAACAATGATTACCGCATTGCCGCCTCCGCCTAATGTATCCTTCAGTACAAAAGACTCCGGCAGACTTTCAAAATCAATTTGCTCTGCGTTGTCATAAACACCATAATCTTCAGTCAGGATTTCTGAGAATCCCCTGTCTGAGAGATATTTCCGAACCTCATACTTATCTACACAGGAAATCAGTTCCGGATTTTTGTAATTCAACTTGTACCATTGAATTTTTTCTGTAAACCGCTGTGGATTTTTGAGGTTCAGTTTTCTTCCTAAATAAATGCGGTATTGGAATTTTAGCATCGCCTGATCCGGTACAAAGCTTAACAAACGCAATAGCTTAATTCTGGTCGAGCGGCTCTTGATGATATTTTTGTAATTCACGCCGCCACCTCCAAGTCATCTTGAAGGTCGCAGCAGGTATAAACAAGAATTATTACTTCTTCGCTATACCCCCCCCGATCAATTTTTCGGGTAATTTAAAATTTTGTCCCACCTCATAATCAAAACTCTCCGGATCAAACACTACATATCCAGTCCACGGATAAAACGTAAGCTCTCCGAAATAAGCTCTATGATTAACCCAATACAAGTCAACCCTGACGCTTGGGAACTCACTGGAAAGATCCTCTGCGATTTTCTTCATTTCATCGAATCCTTCAGGTTTTGAAACCACATCGCCAAGCTTCTCACAGTCTGTTCCTACATCAATGTAATTCCAGTCTGCATCATATATGCTTCTCTTATGACCCACATACCTGTCTGCGTCAAAGACAACATAATAGACTTTTCCGTTGAAGCAGATGAACTTGTAGTCATTGATTCCTTCAAAGCTGTTGGCCTTATCTTCGAGGAATTCCTCTACTACAATTTTCGGTTCAATGTCTTTATAAGCCCATTCGCGGCCAAGACCATAGCAATCTCTCTTCAGCCAGTCCGCAAGCTCAGTTACGGTACTTTGAATGTCGAGTCTTTTCTTATCTGTGCAGATAATATTTGTGCCGCTGCCATTTGTCGTCTTTATCACAAAACGGTCTGGCAGTTTATCAAACGGAATCTCCTCCGGCTTGTCATAAATACCATATTCTTCACACGGTAAATCACCATAACCACGGCTGGCAAGATACTCCCTGACCTGATGCTTGTCAGCACATTTTGTCATCAGAGGATCTCGATAATATAGCTTATACCACTGCAACTTTTCTGTATAGGATTGCGGGTTTCTCAAGTTGAGTTTTCTTCCCATCTTAATCCGATATTGCAGCTCAATCATCTGTTTATCCGGGATAAACCGCAGAGCTTCCAGTATTGTATGTCTTACCTTCGCACTGCGTATTATTTTCTTATACTCATTCATTCCTCTATCCCCTTAAAGTCTAGTGCCTTTCCATAGAAATTTCAGGCTTTCTCCAATTCACTCATATAAGCTTCCACAACAATCTGTCGGTCAAACTCTTTTTCGACCTTCGCCCTGCCTGCCAAGCCCATCTGCTTTCTTTCTTTGTTCGAAAGAGCAATGAACTTTTCAACCGCGGCAATCAGAGACTGTGTATTTTTCTGTTCGACTACAAATCCATTCATACCATCATTAATTACTTCCCGGCAGCCACTTCTGTCCGTTGTGATAATTGGACGACTCGATGCCGCGCTCTCCAGAAGCACATTACTTAATCCTTCCGGATAATAAGTCGGATGAATGGTGCAGCGAGTATATGCCAGGACCTCCCTCACGTCCATGACCAGACCGTGATATATGATAACACCTTGCTCATCCAGCTCTTTTAGCTTATCTTCGTACTCCTCCTCACAGAAACCGCAGATATGAAATCTCGTCTGAGGATATTTCTCTTTTATATATTCTGCCATTTCCAGGTACTGGTCGATTCCTTTTTCCTTCATAATTCTGGATATAAAAACGAACTCAATCGTTTCGTCACCCGGATATTCCAGAACATGGAAATGCTCAAGATTAACACCTGATCCCGGCAGAAGTTTCAGCCGGTCCACTGCGATATTATTATCTATGAAAAACTGCCGGTTCTCCTCATTCTGCGTGTAAACGGTCTGCACTTTACGGAATGCGAATTTGTATAAAGCAATCATAGCTTTTTCCATCACGCCGTTATTTTCCACAGCTGTCCCTAACCCGGTAATATTGGCCACAATCGGCACTTTACAGAACTCAGCTGCCATCGCTCTATAAAGGTTCGGCTTGATTGTATAGGAGAAAATCATCTTTGGTTTAACTGTGGAAATCAGGTTCTTGTAATAAGCAAGCAGCTTGACTTCCTCCAGAGGATTTGTCCCATGCCTGTCCATCTTTACTTCCACATATTTACAGCCCATGTCCTTTAAGAGATCAATCCGTTCTCCATAAGGGGAAGATATCACTACCTCATATCCTTCCTGCAGAAGACGCTCGACAAGTTCCCTGCGGAAATTGTAAATGACCACATCATGATTTACTAAAAACAGGATCCTCTCCATGTTCCCTATTCCCCCTCTGTCAGCTGAATGGATTCAGCCAGAGTACATACTCTATAATTCTCTTTGTATTCACTCATCTCCATCTCATAAGAGGAGTCACCGAAGGCCTTTGTAGCTAAGCTTCCAATCTTTCCAGGGATATGCCCCATCATACGAACCGGAATCGTCATACCCGGCAGCATCATAATATTATGGTTCTTTACGGACGCTATCATCTGAACCATTTCGGAAGTATTTGTATATTCACCGTTCTGAGGGAAGAATACACCTGATTCCTCATGGTCGATCATCAGTTTTACGAATTCGCACAGGTTATCTATGTAGAGCATGGATCGCTTGTTTTTCACTTCCGGGAAAATAGGAAGCTTCGCCGCCATCTTAGCCAGTTCCGGATAGTTCCCCTTACTGCCCTTCCCGTAAATCATCGGTGGTCTGAGAACAACCACCTTAAAGCTATCATCTGCCAATGTTCTGATTTTCTGGTCAGCCTGCCATTTACTATCGCCATAAAAGTTCAGAGGATTCGGCTGCGTCTTCGCTGTGATAATCTTTTCCTTGCATCCAGAGTAAACGATCATCGACGACATAAAGATGAACTGCTTCACACCAGCCTGTTTTGCTTTTTTCGCCGTTTCTACAGCAAGGTCTGTATTCACTGCATAGTAAAGCTTCTTCTGCTCTTCGGTTACATTCCCCACATCAGCATGAGCGATTCCCGCCACATGGTAAACAACATCATAAGAAGAAAAGTCATACTCTTTCCAGGCATCGCCAATCATATCAAGAGTATCAACTACATACTTCCCAGGAGTCTTTTTGAGCCAGTTTTCCACAGAGATACCAATGTATGAATCCGCACCTGTAATCAGAATTTTCTTTGGTTTACATGTCTCTTCCTCATCAAGATGTGAATTGTTGTCATTGGATTTATTGACTGTACAAAGGTTCCTGTATATTTCTGATTTGGTTTTGCTTCTCTTCTGTAGTCCTGCCAATAAACCAGCCACAGTCACTGATAAACTCAGGCATTTTAGGCCAGTATATTTACAGGCTTTCCTCTCCTTCTTATCCTTTTGATTCATAAATTTCCTTACAATCGCCACAAGCACACCAATACCAACTGTACCAGCCATACCTACTATAGCGGCGCCAGTCTTAATTTCCTTATTCAACTTTTCAGAACTTACCAACACTTCACTTCCGTCACCGGTCTTTTCGCCGTCCTTGTGCATCTCACCGGTGCCGCCTTCAACAACACCGTCATGACTTAGCACCGAACCGATCGTCCCCAGAAAACATTTAATATCCATCCACAAGCTCATCTTCTCGACATACTCACCGTCAAATTTCGCCTTAACAGGAATCTCCAACTCATCCCGTCCATTAATCTGTGCCCAACCGGTAAGACCAGGAGTTACATCATTTGCGCCGTACTTATCACGCTCTGCTACCAGATCATCCTGATTCCACAGCGCCGGACGCGGACCGATGATACTCATCTGCCCTCTGAAGATATTAAATATCTGCGGGAGTTCATCCAGTGAAGTTTTTCGCAGGAAATGCCCGGTTTTAGTGATAAACGCATCTGGATTGTTCAGCATATGTGTCGGCATATCTTTCGGTGTATCCGTGCGCATGGATCTGAATTTCCAGATTTCAAAGAATTCCTTATTTTTGCCGACCCGCTTCTGCTTAAACAGAACCGGTCCCGGAGAATCCAGTTTGATAGCCACAGAGATTGCTCCGAGAACGGGAGACAGAAGCACAATTGCACCACCAGAAAGAAAGACATCAATCGCTCGTTTCAGTGGGAGGTATTTCTGCTGTGCCTTCGTAAGGACGTGGCGGGCAGCCTTCTCACCACCCTCTGTTTCTGTATTCTCTTTATCTAAAACCACCTCAGAAGTTTCCATCTCGTTCCCCTAACCTTTCCAGTTACACCCTCTCAATCACACAGCGATGTCTCTTCGCATTCGTTCCCTTTGCATCCTTGTCATAATTGATTCCGACCAAAAGCAAATTTCCAAAATACTCCTTTAAATCCCCGTCATAACGATTCTCATGTATTTGCCGGATTGCCGAGTCGGCGTCTTTATCATATTTCAGTTCAATGATCATAGCCGGTTTATCCGTGCCTTTTCGAGGCAGGAAGGCCAGATCCGCGAATCCTTTACCCTGAGGGAATTCCGGTACAATTTTATAGATTCGCCTGGCCGTATAATATGCGATCATGATCGCACTGCTGAGTGAAGCCTCATTATTATACTGCAGAACGGAGGAATTCAAAGCATGAACACGTTCCAACGCATCAGCCACAGCCTCTTCATCACCGCGAAGAGTTGCTTCAAGCAATTCTTCCGATTGACGAATGAGGTCGCCGACATCCTTCCAGTCATCTTCTCTGACCGCATCTGCGAAGGCATCTGCCACCTCCTGATTCGGTATGAAGGCCTTTTCGCTTGCGGCATCATAGCCGAGATAGCCAAGATGAATCAACAATGTCAGCACATCGTCCTTATTTTTAAAGGAAGTTACATCGTTCTGGAAGGTGCTAACCACGACCCGGACCCTGTTCCCGCCAAGCATGGAAATAATGTCATCCTTTAGACCATCAAAGTTCATACTGATATAGCTTTTCAGGGATTCATAGGTTTCGGAGCTGGTCCAATAATTTCTTATGACTCCTCTCGATATAGCATTCATCACAGAATTGGGGCTATACACTGAGTCCAGATTTTCAAAGGAATATCCGTCATACCAATGCTTTATTTTTTCAAAGTCGAATGAATATTTCTCGCACAATTTTCTGACTTCCTGTTCCGTGAAGCCAACATAGGGCGCCAATGTATCCGGTGCGACCATCGTGAACTCATGAAAGTCCGTTAGCGCCGATTCTGTCCCATATTTCTTGATTGGAAGAATGCCTGTCATGTAGGCGGCCGCGATGGTTTCATCCGTCACCATTCCGCCCTTAAACAGTCCCCGCAGAAGCTGAACATATTCCTTTTGCAGAGCATCCTGGTCCTTCGCTTCACGAAAAATAGCGTCCCACTCATCTATAATAACAATAAAACGCCTTCCGGATTTTCTGGCAATGGCAGCCATGGCACGCGGCAGGGAACGTTCACTTCCAGGAACATATCCAGAAAACTCTTCCCTGAGTTCTGTCAGGATACTGCTTTGAATATCACGAACTACCTGATTTATATCGTCTGTGGTGGAGACAAACCAGGTAATGTCCAGATAGATCACATCATATTTGTTGAGGTGCGCCTCAAAGGAATCCTTTTTCGATATTTCCAAGCCTTCAAACAAAGGCCTTGAATCACAGCTTCTGTCATAGTAAGCGCACAGCATCTTTGCCGCAAAGGACTTGCCAAAACGGCGAGGGCGACTGAAACAGGTCAGCTTCTGAGGAGTATCAACAGTGCTGTTCACATAATCGATCAGGCCTGTCTTGTCAACATACTTTCCATTTAAAATCGTCTGGAACCCTCTGTTGCCTGGGTTTAAATAAATTCCCATGAACCATAAACCTCCTCTCCCGGATATCTATATTATACCCTTCCAGGGATGTCTGTTCAAGTAAAGTTTATCGTCCGCTGCTCCTTTCCCGGCTGCCTCAGGCTCTGGTCGCCGCCGCTTCCTGCAGCCCCGGCGGCTCCGCCTGAGCCTCCGCTGTCCTCTGTTCTTCCCCATCCTTTCTCGGCGCGCCGTCCGGATGCTCTCCCACGGGATGGAAGGTAGGCACGATACGCTCGACCATCTGCACGATGTCCGGGCTGTTCTCATAGCTGGCCGCCGCCAGTTCTTCCAATTGCTTCAGGAATTGCTCGACGTTGAAGGGGATCGGCTTGCCGATATAGATCAGCTTGTTCTCGGTCTTTTTAATGCCCTCCTCGGCCATGAGCTTCTCTTCGTACAGCTTCTCGCCGGGACGCAGCCCGGTATAAACGATCTTGATGTCTTCGTCCGGTTTGTAGCCGGAGAGCTTGATCAGGTTCCGGGCCAGGGTATCGATCTTCACCGGCTCGCCCATATCGAGGACAAAGATCTCGCCGCCCCAGGCGTAGGTGCCCGCCTGCAGTACCAGGCTGACAGCCTCCGGGATAGTCATGAAGAAGCGTTCGATCTCAGGATGCGTCACAGTCACCGGGCCGCCCTCGGCGATCTGTTCCTTGAACTGCGGCAGCACCGAACCGTTGCTGCCGAGGACGTTGCCGAAGCGCACGGCCACGAACTGCGTACCGGTGCGTTCCTTATTTTTCACGCTCTCGACCTTCAGCCGTTCCTTCGAATCACCATGGATACTGGTCGTCCCGTCTGCCGCCATATGATCCACCGGATCCCAGGCTTTCTGCCCGTTGATCACCTTATCCTTATGCGCATGGACGAAGGGCAGCAGATCGATACGGCCGCTCTTGCTGACGGCATCCATGCTCTGGATGACCATCTCGCAGAGGCGCTTGCTCGCGCCCATGATATTGGTCGGATTGACGGCCTTGTCCGTACTGATGAGCACAAAGCGCTGCGCGCCGTGCGTGAGCGCGGCGTAGGCGGTCTTGTAGGTTCCGATGACGTTGTTCTTGATGGCTTCATTCGGGCTGTACTCCATCAGCGGCACGTGCTTATGCGCAGCCGCGTGGAAGACCAGCTCCGGATGATAGAGTTCGAAGATCTGATTGATTCTGCGGCTGTCGCGCACCGAACCGATCAATACATGCAGATCCAGATCAGGATAATTCTTTCGCAGCTCACGTTCGACGAGGTAGGTCGTATTTTCATAGATATCAAAGAGGATCAGCTGCTTCGGCTCGTGCGCCGCAATCTGGCGGCAGAGCTCGCTGCCGATCGAACCACCGGCCCCTGTCACGAGAATCGTCTTCCCCCGTATGTACCGGAAGATCTCTCCCATATCGACTTTGATCGGCTCCCGGCCGAGCAGGTCCTCGATGGCGACGGATTTCAGCTTGCTGACCGAGACTTCTTCGTTGGCCAGCTAGTAGAGTCCCGGCAGGCTCATCAGCTTACACCCGGTCTCCTTGCAGATATCAAGGATCTCCTTCCTCACCTGTGCGGAAGCCGTCGGGATGCAGAAAAGAATCTCCTCGATGCCGTATTTTACGACCATGTTCAGGATGTCATCCCGGCTGCCAACGACAGGAACGCCTTCGATGAAGCGCCCCCATTTGTTTGGATTGTCATCAATGAAGCAGGCAGGCATCAGATTTGTCTTATCCGACTGCTGCAGCTCGCGGACCACCGTGCGCCCGGCAGCCCCGGCGCCGATGATCATAGCCTTACGAACCGGTTTGGCATCGGCCACAGAACTTTTTTTCTCAAGCACCTGCGTGTAAAAACGATAGCTGAAACGGATCCCCACGACGAGGATCAGCTGCGCGACGCCTCCGACGATGTAGTACGAAAAGGGCATCCTCCGGGCAGCCAGTGTGATGACGATCGTATGAACGGCGGAAGCAATAAGGGACGCGCATCCGTAGCGGAGCAGCTCATGGAATCCGGCAAAACGCCAGACGCCCCGATACATGCGCATAAACCAGAAGAAAAGAATCACAGAAATGCCGTAAAACGGAATGAACACAGTATAGGCGTGCAGGTATTCCGTCGGGATCATCGTAAAGTGGAAATCGAATCTCAGCCAGAGACCGAAGAAATAAGAAAAGGCGACGGCAATCAAGTCGTATACCATCAGACCGGCCGCAATCACTTTCCAGTGCTGAATCTTCATTTTATTCCCCCTACTACAATGTATTTATGGGTTAGATACCTTACAGCCAGTAAGGTTCT